>DMTN01000060.1 GCA_003477305.1 Acholeplasmatales bacterium
GTAGGCGCCGTTGCGGAGCGCCTCGGTGAATTCGGGGCTGACGAAGCCGGGGGCGGTGATCCCATAGGGGATCGCTTCCCAGACGAGGTTGTGGCCGTCGCCTTCGATGCCGTAGTCGACCACCGGGTAGCCGTAGTTGTTGGCGGAGATCGTGACCTGTTCGGAGTAGTCCTCAAACAGCTGGAAGCGGGTCAGGAGGCCTTCTTCGGAGTAGGACATCCACTTCAGCAGCTGGTAGGCCGCGGCGGGACTGTCGGTCGTGGTGGAGATGCCGGCGATGTCGGTGTTGCCGCCGGAAACGCCGCTCGGTCCGGGATAGACGTCCCAGTCGAAAAGCATTTCGGCGAAATGGTTCTTGACGCTCCAGGTCGCTTCGCGCCAGATCGCGACCTTGCCGTTGTATTGCGGTTCGAAGGCAGGATCGAGATACCAGCTCTCCAGCGTCTCGGCATCAAGCGACTGCGTGCAGTAGCCGCCGGTCAGGGCGTCGGTGAGGAGGGTCATCGCGGAGAGGAAGATTTCGTCGTCATAGTTGAACTGGACGCCGTCGTAGGTGGCGGCGTACCAGGCGTTGGCGATCGCGAGTTCCTCGGCGTTCGTCGCCGCATTGATCTTCAGGACCTTCGGCAGTTCGCGGGAGTAGAATTCGCAGCCGTACATGCCGATCGTATGGGTGTTTTCGTTGGTCGTCGCACGGGCGATCGCCTCGGCCTGCTGATAGGTCCAGTCGTAACCCGGGAAGGCGACGCCGGCGGCGTCGAGGATGTCCTTGTTGACGATCCAGACCTGCGGATAGATGAAGGTCGGAATCGCGTAGCGGACGCCGTCGTAGGTGCCGAGTTCCTCGACCGATGGGAAGATGTAGGCGGTGTCGGGATCATTCTCGTAGTAGTCGGTGATGTCGGCGACGATGTTATAGGGAAGCGAGTTCTTGAGACGGTTGATCAGGAAGACATCCGGCAGCGTGTCGGATTCGGCCGCCACCATCATGTTCGCGTCCCATTCTTCGCCACTTCCGAGGATCTGCATGTTGACGGTGATGTTCGGGTACTTCTCGGTGAACGCCTGCACCATCAGCGATTCGATCGTGACGACGTCAAGCGACGTGTGCTGCCAGGAAGCGTAGGTGAGGGTGACTTCTTCTTCCTGCCAGTCGGGGGTGCCGTTGGCATCCTCGTCCCAGAAGGCGTCGATCGTCGTGGTCGCGGTGCGGCGGGTCGTGGTCGTTCCCGTTCCCGCGGTGGTCGAGGCGGTCGAGGCGGTGGTATTCTCGGTGGAGGCGGTGGTGGTCGTCGTTCCGCATGCGACAACGGCGAAGACGACGCTTGCGAGGATCATGGCCATGAGCAGTTTTTTCATATGAATCTCCTTTTTATTGTGGATTGTCAATCCGCCCGGCGCGCGATGAACGCGAGATCCTGGGCGACGGTTCCAATGATGAGGGTGACGGCGCCGGTCGAAGTCACGGCATAGGTATCGAGGACGAGCCCCGTGAAGGCGTCGTAGATGTCGACGACCCAGTCCCCGGCGGACAGATCGATCCGGACCGCGACTCCGCTTACGGCGGCGGGATCGTGGTTCCAGTAGGACCATAGATCGTTATAGACGTAACCGTAGACGGCCGCGTCGGTGCGGATCCCGAGCAGTCCGACGCCGTCGGTCAACGGTTCGGCCGAACCGTCGTCGGAGAGGACGGTGAAGGCTTTTCCGGAAAGATCCATCTGCGTTGCGAAGGTCCCGGCGCCCAAGAAGCGGTCCCAGTAGTCGTAGCGTTCGATCCAGGAGTCCCACCACCAGTGCATCGCCGTCCCGGAGCCGCCGCCGAGCAGTCCGCCCCAGGCGGCCTGCCGGATCGTGACGCCGTACGGGTCCATCGCGTAGGTGCCGGAACCGGACAGGTAGTTGATCCCGATTTCGCCGAAGAAGATCGGCTTATGGTATCTGTTCCAAAGCGTCTTCTGCTCGCCGATCAGTTTGTCGAAGAAGGTCACCCCGCCGTAGCCGTAGCTGTGGACGGCGACGAAGTCGATCGCCGAAAGCGCGTAGGCGGGCGTTCCGAAGGTGTATTTGTAACTCGTCGTGACCAGGTGGTCGAAGGGATCGTTCGCATGGATGAACTTCGCCATTTCGTCATGCCAGTTGGTGACGACGAAATCGGAATAGCCGTCGATCCAGTCGACTTCGTTGAAGAGTTCCCAGGCGAAGATGTGGTCGCTATAGCCGTAGCGGGCGAGGATGTAGAGCAGTTCGTTCTTGTACGCCGCCTTCGCGGACGCCTTGTAGAAGAATTCGATCGGCAGGTCGCACATTCCGCCGTTTGCGGAATTATAGGCGTTGGCGGCCCATTCGGGATTCACGTTGGCCGAGAATTGGCCGTGGTTCAGCAACGTCAGCATGATCCAGACGCCCTGTTCGTCGGCCATCCGCAACAGATGGTCGATCCGGATCGCGACCGACTGGCGCGTGTCGAAGTTGTCGTAGGAGTCCTTGTGGAGCGACAGCGACCAGTTCGCGAGCCAGATCCGGCCGTAGTTTCCGCCATTCATCGCAAGCGACCGGAACCAGTTCTGGAAATCATGGGTGCCCAGCGGCGTGTTCCACCAGGCGAGGTTCGCCCCGACCGGGAGGTAGGTTTCCCCCGAGGCGAAGACGAAGGTGCGGCCGTTCGTGGAATCGATCCCGATGATGCCGTCGGGAATGGTTTCGCTCGGCGCGACGGTAAAGCCGCCGGTGATGGTCTGGACCGGCGCGGTACCCGCCGTCACGGTGACGGCGTAGGTCCAATCGCCTGCCTCGTCGGGATTGATGCGGAGGCGGTAGTGGCTGATTCCGCCGTCTTTCCAGCGGACCGTTTCCTGGCCGGCGGTGAGGAAGCCGGCTTCGTCGTAGACGGCCCCGATCAGGCGCAGTTCGTCGTATTCCTTGTACCAGAAAGCGTATTGCCGGAAGGTCGCGCCGGATGGTTTCGTGAACGTCGCGACGACCGACAATTCCGTATAATCGTAGGGGTTGTAAGTTAGGGCGAGCGATGATGCACCTTCGGGTTCGTAGAGGCCAAACTCGGTCAGGGCGCCGACGACGGGATCCGTCGTCAGTTGGTCGATCCGACCGATCAGGTCGGCGATTTGCGTCGTGGTTTGCGTCGTGGTTTCTGTCATCGTCGTCTCCGTGGTGGCCGTCGTCCCCGTCGTGTCCGTGGTCGTCGTCCTAGTCGTCGCCGCGTCGCACGCGGCGAGAATCGCAAACAGCGCACAAACGGTCAGGATGAGGATCCGCCTCATGGCGGTTCTCCGGTCCATCGGGCCCTCAGCGGCCGAGGTCGGCGTCGCGGCCGACGCTCTCGTGGTTGGCCTTGATGTAGTCGATGATCAAGTCGACGGTGGTGAAGGCGAGGGCGACATAGGAGTCGGCGGCGCCGTAGTAGATCGCGATCTTGCCGGTTTCCGGGTCCGCGAGCGCGGCGCACGGGAAGACCACGTTGGGGACGAAGCCGGTTTCTTCATATGGCTGTTCGGGGGTGAGCAGATAATTCTTGCAACGGTATTTGACCTTCGAGGGTTCGTTGAGATCGAGGATCGCCCCGCCCATCGAGTACACGTAGCCGTTGCAGGTGTTGGCGACGCCGTGGTAGATCAAGAGCCAACCTTCCGAGNNGGGTCCGCCGCCGATCTTCAACCCTTGCCACCAGCCGTTGCCGCCGCGTTCCATGACATGGCGGTGCTTGCCCCAATAGACGAGGTCCGGGCTCTCCGACAGGAAGATGTCGCCGAAGGGGGTGTGGCCGTTGTCCGAAGCGCGCGAGAGGATCCGGTAGGTGCCGTTGATCTTGCGCGGGAACAACACGCCGTTGCGGTTGAACGGGATGAAGGGATTCTCGAGGCGGACGAACTTGACGAAGTCGCGCGTCTTCGCGAGGCCGATCGCCGGCCCATGGGCTTCGGTGCACCAGATCACGAAGTAGTCTTCGCCGAGTTTGACGACGCGCGGGTCGTAGGCATAGTAGGGATTCCAGGACTTGCCGGTCTCGTCGACCATCTCGAGCTGATGGTTCTCGAAACTCCAGTCGATCCCGTTTTGGCTCCGGCCGACGCGCAAGTGCGGCAAGGTCGCGACCGTTTCGGCGCGGAAGACGCCGATGAAACCGCCGTTCTTCCACGCCACGACGGCGCTGTTGAAGATGCGGGCGATTCCTTCCACGGGATTGCGCTTGACGATCGGGTTATGCGAATAGCGCCAGATCGGGGCGTTGGAACCGGCGGGACGGTCTTCCCAGGGAAGATTGCGGATCGGATCGGTCAACAGTTGGTAGTTCATCTCAGCGTGCTCCTTTTTTGGCGGCCTCGTTCGCCGCCGCCAGGGCCTTGCGCTGCTTTGCGGAATCAAGCGAGCGGAAAGCCTCCGGGGGGTTGTTGAAAACGTAGTCGGTGAGTCGCGTCATCGTGGTCGTCGCGACGTGCAGGCGGGTGTCCGAGGAAGCATAATAGAGGAAGACGCGGCCGTCGTCGTCGACGATCACGCCGTTCGAAAAGAGCACGTTGGAAACGTCGCCGACGCGTTCCGCGCCTTGCGGCGCAAGCAGGTATCCGGACGGCTTCGCGATCACCTTGGTCGGATCGTCGAGGGCGGTCGCGAAGGCGTAGAGGACGTAGCGCAGGCCGGCCGCGGTGGTGCGGACGCCGTGCGCGATGTGGATCCAGCCGCGGTCCGACTTGATCGGCGAAGGACCGGCGCCGTTTTTGAGTTCGTAGACGGTGTGGTACCGCTTCGCGTCGAGCAGGAATTCTTCCTTGATCACGGGATCGCAAAAATCGTCGATGAAGCCATAGGCGATCCCGCCGCCCTTGCCGGTGTCGACGAACCCGTCCTGCGGCCGCGTATAAAGCAGGTAGCGTCCGCCGACGAAGGTCGGATGGAGGGTGACGTTGCGCTGCTGCGGCAAAGGCGTCTGTAAATCCGGCAACCGTTCGAAATGGACGAGGTCGCGGGTGCGGAGGACGCCGGCCTTCGCGATCGCCGCGGCGGTGTCGCTTGGCGCCGCCTCCGGATCCTTGCGTTCCGAACAGTAGATGCCGTAGATCCAGCCGTCCTCGTGTTTGACGAGGCGGATGTCGTAGACGTTCGTCTCGGTCGTCTCGAGATCGTCCCAGACGATCGGGGCGCCGACGAACCGGAAGCCGGAGGCGCCGTCCGCGCTCTTCGCGAGCGCGAAGAACGATTTGCGGTCGGTCCCCTCGACACGCGCCATCAGCCAGTACGCGCCGTCATGGAAGATGGCGCCGGCGTTGAACACGGCGTTCACGCCGAGCCGTTCGATGAAGTGCGGATTGGTGGTCTCCTCGAGGTCGAAGCGCCACTCGACGGGGACGTGGGCGGCGGTCAAAACCGGAATCACATGGCGATCGAAGACGCCGTTGTAAAAGGTTCGATCGATCGGGTTCTTCCGCGCGACGAGGCGGTTTTCGGCTTTTTTCAGCTTGAAATACATCGGATGGATCATTTCACGCCATCGATCCTTTCCATCAGTTCGACGAGCGAACGGACGAGATGATAGGAAGACTTCCAGAGTTCCGCCACGCCGCGTTCGCGGTTGGGACGGCCGTCGCGGTCGACGCTCCAGAACCATTCGCCGCCGGGACGCTTGTCGGCGAGATGGGCCTGGCAGAAGGCAAGGACCTGTTCCGTCGCATGGAGCGCCGCGGGGTTGTGCGATTTGCAGTACAAATCGTAGAATCCGGTCATCGCCTCGGCCTGGACCCACCAGACCGCGGTCGGATCCCGGCCGTCGTGAAGCGTGCCGTAACAGACGCGGCCGTCCTCCCCGATCGATTCCTTCAGGATGCTTTCGGCGACGCTGCGGGTCATCGCGGCGATTTTCGCGTCATTGACGTCGATCGTTTGCGCGGCTTCGGTGATGAGCCATGCGGCTTCGATCTCGTGGCCGTAGGAGCGTTCCGTCGGAAGCGGGACGAACTTCTCGTCGAAATACATCACAAGCGAGCCGTCGGTGCGCCGCACGTTTCCGAGGAAGACGTGAAGCAGACGCCAAACGGCGTCGACGACGTCCGGATACGGCGCGGCGGACGCGAGGTTCGCGAAAGCCTCGAGCAGATGGAGCAGGGTGTTCGTCGAATACGTCGCGCCGGCGACGCCGTCGGTCAGCAGGGCGGGCGGCGTTTCAGACCACGCTTCATCGAATTCTTCCATATAAGTCCAATACGGGGTGAGCGCGATCCGTTCGATCCGGTGAAATGCTTCCAGCGCGGCCGCCAGGACGGTTTCGTCGCGCGTCGCCTTATAGTATTCCGCAAGCGCATAGACGGCGAACCCCTGCCCATAGATGACCTTGCGGCGATCGACGGGCTTGCCGTTGCGTTTGACGATCCACCAGTAGCCGCCGTGGACCGGGTCGGCGAGTTTTTCGGTGAGGAAACGGTAGCTTGCTTCCGCGAAAGGAAGAAAGCGGCCGTCGCGATAATGGTTTTCCAGGCGGGAAAACGCATAGAGGTGGCGGGCTTGCTGGACGAGTCCCTTGTCGGCGTTGCGCGCGACCCGGAGGTCCGCCCCGACGTGGCCGTAGAAACCGCCGCATTCGTGGTCTAGGAGCGCGGTCCAGAAGGGTACGACACGCTCAAGCAGATGCTCTTCGATGAGTTTGCGCATGGCTTATCCGGCGGTCCTTTCAACGGCGACGGCGATGTCCGCGGAAAATCCGGAAAGGCTCGTCTGGAAACTGCCGCCGGCACCCACGACGACGATCGACTGCGCGAGGATCGCGCCGGTCACGGTGTCGTAGAGGCGGACGACGTAACTGCCCGGCGTCATGCCGGGGATGGTGAGGGTGACGTTGGACTTGGTGGAAACGGTTTGATTGTCGAGGTTGTAGGATTGGTCATAGACATAAGCGTACGCGCGGTCGCCGAGCCGGTAGCCGATCGCCTTGCAGGCGGCGTTCGAGACGGACGCGCCGACATCGGCGAGGAGGGCGTAGGTCCCGCCGGTAAGGTCCATGACGGCGCCGAAGGCCGCCGCGCCTTGAAACGCATGATAGGCATCGGACGGATGGATCCACGATTCCCACCACCAGTTCATCCCGGTGCCGGCGCCGGCGCCCATCATCCCGCCCCAGAGTTCCTGGTGGAGCGTGACGTTTTCCGGGTCGACGTCCATCTGGGCGGCGCCGCCGTTGCCGGAATAGCCGACTTCGGCGTAGAGAATCGGTTTCTGGAAGGCGAGGAAACCCGTCTTCTGCCGCGCCGGCAGCGCGGTGACATGGTTGTAGATGCCGTAGCTGTGGACGTTCACATAGTCGATCGCTTCCAGGTCGAAGACGTTGTAGACGCCCGACAGGAAGGAGTCGCCTTTCACCGAAGTGGTCACCATGTGACCGTAAGGGTCGATATCGTTGATGTATTCGGCCATCTCGCGATGCCAGGCGGTTCCCGAAGTGGCGTTGTACTGTTCGATCCAGTCGACTTCGTTGAACAGTTCCCAGGCCATCAGGTGATCGCTGTAGCCCCAGCGCGCGACGATGTAGGAAAGCTGGTTCTTGAACGATGCCTTGGCGACGTCGGCGGTGAAGAACTGGCCGGGGTTGTCGAGGATCTCGCCGTACGGATTGGCGCCGTACTTGTCGGTGTACCAGGTGTTGTCGGACCCCGGCCACATCGGATTGACGTTTTCCGAAAACATCCCGTGATGGAGGATGCAGAGCTGGATGTAGATGCCGCTCTCGGCGGCGAGTTCGATCGTGTTGTCGAGGCTGTTCATGTTCGTCTGGCGGACGTCATAGTCATAGACGTCATCCCAGAAGATCGAGAACCCCCAGGCTGCCATCCAGACGCGGGCGTAGTTCATCCCGACGTCGCCCATCTTGTCGAACCAGGCGACATAGTCGTAATAGCGGCGGTCGCGCGAGGTATACCAGGCGACGTTCTGCCCGACCGGAATGTAGGATCCGCCGTCGCTGAAGGCAAAATGGCGCAGGTTCGTTTCATCGACGGTCACATACCCCTTGTAGTCGGACGTCGCATCCGCCGCGACCGTGAATTCCTTTTCGAAGGTCTGGATCACGGCGCCGTCGACCTTGACGTAGAGGTTCGCGGTGAACGCGCCGGTCTCGCCGGTCAGGTAGCGGAGCCGGTATTGCGGCTCGTTCTCGGGCATGTAGCCGAGGACGATCGCGACGTCGGAGGAGAGGATCGTGACGTTCCCTTCGAGGTTGTTGTTGCGGTTCACGGTCGTCCCGAGCGAGATTTCGCGATATTCCTGATACCAGAACGCGGACACCTTCTTGACGTCCCCGGAAGGGGAAGTGACATAGGCGTAGATGTCGATTTCGGCATAGTCGTAGACGTTTTCGAGGGCGCCTTCGAGTTGTTCGAGATCGGCTTTCGTGAGCGCGAATTCGATCTTCTCCCCGGAAACCGGGGCCGCGGTCAACACGATGAAGTCGTCGAAGCGGCAGTCGGCCTGCTTGACGGAAAGGACGATGACGGGAAACCCGAAGGCGATACCGTCGTAGGAGACGCCGACGACCTGCTCGCCGGCGAGGTCCGGATTCCAGCCGGTGATCATCGCGGCCGAGAGGGCGACGGTTTCGAGGAGGATGCCTTCCGCATCGAAGATCGCGATCGAACCGCCGCGCAGCGACAACTCGTCGCCGAGCGCGTAAATCGTCTTGTTCGGCGCGGTGAGGACGTACGAGCCGACGACGGTGATGTCGCATGTTGCGACGGCTTCTCCGGCAACCGCGGTGATTTCCGCGGATCCCGGTCCGATCGCCCGGACGAGGCCTTCGGCGGTCACGGTCGCGACCGTTTCGTCGCTTGTGGCGAAGACGACCGTGGTACCGGTCGGAACGACGGTCCAGGCAAGTTGCGCGGAGGCCCCTTCGGCGAGCCGGAGGGTTGCGGGCGTCAGTTCAAGGGTGATCGGCGTTTCCGTGATCGTCGTGAGATCCGTGGTGGTCGTCGTCTCCAAGCAGCCCGCAAACGCAAAAACGAGCAGGATGGAACAGAGGATCAGAGTGAATTTCTTGATGGACATGGAAGCACCTTCGCTTTTTGGATTTTTTATCGGGTGACCGGCTGGGCGGAGCGGCGGTCGATGATCGTGCCGGACACCATCACGCGGCCGTAGACGCGTTCGGGATCGGCGATCTTCTTGATGATGATGCGCGCGCAGGTCCGCACCATTTCCTCGACGTTGTTGTCGACGGTGGTGATCTGCGGTTCGGAGATGGTCGAGAAGATCGAGTTGTCGAAACCGACGACGGAGACCGTCCCGGGAACGCTCGCGCCGGCGGCCTTGAGCTGCAGGATGAGGGCGTGGGCGACGCGGTCGCAGTTGCAGACGAACGCCGAGGGGAGCGGATCGGGCAACACCAGCGGGATGAACCGGCCCTGCTCGTCGCGGTCTTCGATCACGTGCGCCGCGGGCAGCGGGATGCTGTTTTCGATGAGCGATTTGTAACACCCGAGGAAGCGGTCCTGGATCGACGAGGTCGAGCGGATCGAGCCGACGTAGGCGATCGACCGGTGGCCGAGCGCGGCGAGGCGGTTGGTGAGCTGATAGGCCGAGAAGAAGTTGTCCGAGACGACGCAATCGGTCTTCGAGTGGTTGACGTAGAAATCGAAGTAGACGATCGGGACCGTCACGGTTTCGATCTTCTTCAGGTAATCGCCGTGCATCTGGCCGAGGACGATGATGCCGTCGACCTTGTTTTCATTGTACAACCGCGGGAGCAGACAGCCGTCTTCATTCTGGTAGGTCACGATTTCCATGATCCCCGAGTATCCGAGTTCGTCCAAACGGCGGATCATTTCGCCGCAAACGGTGAAATAATACGCCTCTTTGTCGAGAATGAACTTTTCCGAAATGAGGATGCCGACGTTGAACTGCTTGTCGGTTTTCAGACCGCGGGCCGAGTTGTTGAGCCGGTAGCCCATCGCCACGGCAGTTTCCTTGACCTTGACGCGGAGGTCGTCGGAGACGCCTTCCTTGTCGTTCAAGGCCTTGGAGACCGACACCTTCGAGATGCCGAGGGATTTGGCGATATCCTCCATGTTGATCTTGTCGTTCATCGCGAATCATTCCTTCTTTCAGTACGTTTCGAAGAGCGAGCGGACGTTCAACTGTTTTTTGAATGCGGCCAGATCGCCCGTCGCCGCGCAGGAAACGGTCTTCGGAGATCCGGGGAGCAGAAAGAAATCGTTGTCGGAGAAGACCGGGTCGAGCGCGGGATGCGACAGTTCGACGTATTTGGCGAACGACGCGGCGGTGAGGGTGATCCAATAGGTCCCTTCGCTTTCCTTGACAGTCTTCCGGATTTTGGGATCGACGAGGTTCAGATGCTTGTCGGGAGCGAAGGAAACCTGGTTTTCCGCGACGAGCGTTCCGTCTGCGACGAACGCCGCATACAGGACGCTTGCGAAGCGTTCTTCCTTCGACAGGTCAAACGCGAGGGTTTCCACCTTCACGGCCACCTGGGCCGGAAGGGCGGCTTCCGCCGATCCGGACCGGAGGACGGTGCCGTCAAAGCCGATCAATTTCCAGTCGACCGCGCCGGACAACGGTTTCAAGGTGTCGTTGGTGAGGTGGATCGAGACCTCCGTGGCGTTTTCGCAAAGCGAGAGGAGGACCGGGGCGAAGAACTTCTTGGAATGGTAGTGCAGCGCTTTCCAGCGCTGGAAATAGTCGATGCCCGACCAGCTGGCCACGGGCCAGCAGTCGTTCAGCTGCCAATAGATCGCGCCCATGCAGCGGCCGTAATTGCGGCGCCAGTGCTCGACGCCGTAGCGGACGCCTTCGGCCTGGATCAGTTGCGAGACATAGAGCAAGGATTCGAAATCCTTCGGGTAGCGGAACATCTTTCCGACGTAGTTCAGGATCTTGTCGTTGGCGGTCTTGTTCTTCTGATGCTGCTCCATGATGTACGAGAAGATGTTCTCGTCGGCGGGACGGGCGAACGTGCGCACCGTCTTGATCGACGGAAACGACTGGATCCCGAATTCCGACATGAAGCGCGGGAAGTAACGGCGGTACCAGGAGATCGGCTCGTTGTTGTGCCAGACGCCCCNNTTCGGATCCTCGAAGGTGTTCCCGCCGCTCGACGGCGAGGACGGCCAGTAGACGATGCCGGGGAAATGTTCGGCGACGAGCGGCGCGATCAGATCGAGATACTGCTTCACATAGGATTCTTTCGCGTATTCCGGATCGGGGACGCCCCAGGCGGCGACGGCCACTTCGTTTTCGTTGTTGCCGCAGATCAGGGCGATCGCCGCGTGATGGCGGATCCGCTTCAGATTGTCGACGATTTCTTCGGTCATCGTCCGAACCCACGCTTCGTCGTCCATGTCGTAGACGGCGCAGGCGAACATCAGATCCTGCCAGACGAGCAGCCCAAGTTCGTCGCAGATGTCATAGAAGGCGTCGGACGGATAGATCCCGCCGCCCCAGACGCGGACCATGTTGTGGTTCGCCGCTTTTGCGGCGGACAACAGCGAAAACGTCTTCGCCTTGGTCGTGCGGCCGAGGAGGTTGTCCTCGGGGATGTAATCGGCACCTTTGCCGAAAATCGCGATGCCATTGCAGACGAAGGTGAACGACTGGCCGTAGGCGTCGTTTTCACGAAGGACCGTGATGCTCCGGAGTCCGATCTTCAGGGTGCGCGAATCCTCGAGCTGGTCGCGGTCGCGGAGGAAAACGATGATTTCGTAGAGCGGTTGCGCGCCATATCCGGCGGGATACCACTTTTCGGCGTTGCGAAGGAGCGTCCCGACTTCGACTTTACCGTCTTTGAGGGACGTCTGGATCACGTCGACGACGGTGTCGCGGGGATCTTTGACGACGACTTCGAGCATCGCCTTCGGATTGCCGGCGAACCGTTCGGCGAGGATGCCGATGCCGAGGCGGACGCTTCCGTCGCTTTCATGCTTCTGCGTGAGGACGACGTCGGCGATCCGGACGGAGCGGAACCATTCGATCCGGATGTCGCGCCAGATGCCGGCGTCCGGCAACTGCGGACCCCAGTCCCAGCCGAACATCGAACTGCCTTTGCGGAGGTGGACGTAGCCCTTGACGGCGTCGCCGACCTGGAAGAGGCCGTGCTTGCACGCGGCGTCTTTTTCCTGGATGTAGTTGAGGCATGATTTGAGCAGTACGTCGATCGTGTTCCGGCCGGCGACGAGGACGCCGGAAAGCGGAAAGCGCCAGCGGCGGTGCATGTTGTCGGTCGTTCCGACGAGGATGTCGTTCACGCGGATTTCGCCGATCGTGTCGATCCCATCGCAGACGAGGAAGCCGTGTTGATGAAGCATCGTTGGATCGACGTCGAACGTGCGGGAATAACGGTAGTCTTCCTTCATGAGGTTGCGGACTTCGTATTCGTGGTCCTGATCAAAGGGGTCCTTCATCAAGCCCGCGGTCAGCAAATCGCCGTAGACGGAGCCCGGAACGGTGCCGCGGACGGGTTGCGTCGCGGGACCGCCGGTGAGATTCCAAATGCCGTTCAGATTGAGGTTCATCGGTTCTCCTTGGCTGTCAATGGTCAAAAGACGATGTCGCCGTTGACCTGTTCGCGGCCGGTGATGGCCGTGATGTGGTCGGCGAGCTGTCCGGCGGCCGTGATGTACGTCGCGACGTTCGGATGGTAGTTGGATCCGAGGGTTCCGCTCGAACCGGCGCCGGCGACTTTGATCGAGGAGATCCGGTCGAACTGGGCGGCGGCTCTCGTGGCGGCGTCGATCGAGACGTTCTGGACATGCAACGCTTCGCTCATGAGGCCGTAGACAAGGATGATGTAGGCGTCGGGATGATAGGCGCGGAGGGCCGTGATGAACGCGACGTAGGCATCGGTGACGGCGTTCCGGAATTCCAGCTGCGCGGCCGCGGAGAGCGACGCGTAGTTGGACGAACTGAAGTCGTTGCCGCCGAGGGCGAGGACGATGACGTCCGGCTGGTAATCGGAATGGTCCCATTGCCCGGGAGTCGTGACGACGTAGTTCTGGGCGTTGGTCGCATAATATTCATATGCCGCGGGGATGGTTTGGGTCGCGGACGGTTGTCCGCCGGTATTCCAGCCGCGGGTGATGCCCCAGCCGGAGGATGCGAAAATGCTTGTTTCGGCGTCAAGGAGATACGACGTCAGGTAGGTATAGCAGAGCAAACCGTTGGAATTGTCGGTGGTCTTGGGGTCGTTTGCCGGTCCGAGGTCGCCGTAACCGACCGAGGTCGAGGCGCCGATGTACTGGATTTTGAACGTCTTGGCGAGCGTCGGGGCGAGGAATTGTCCGTCCGTCACGATCTGAAGGACGGCGGTGTCGGAATCCTGCGCTTCGCTGCGCTTGAGGACCTTGACGGTATGGGGTCCGTCTTCGAGTTCGGAAACGAGCGTGTACTCGGCCTGACCCTGCGTCAGTTCGATCGTGATGCCCTTGGTCGGGTCTTCTTCGCCGTCGAGCAGGATGACGAGGAACGGATGCTTGCCGGTGACGCCGGTGTTGGTCGCATAGAAGGTCGCTTTCAGTTCGGTGCCTTCGAAACTGACGTCGAAGCCGCTCGCGGTGTTCCAGAAATAGCGGCGGCCGGACAGCGTTTCATACCAGGTTCTGCCGATCCAGCGGATCAGGGTGAAGTCGTTCAAGCTTTCCGCCTCCAGGGTATTCGTCGCGTCGGGGTCGACGAGTTCGATCGCGACCTTGTCGGAGAGTGGCGAATCGGCGTAGGCGCCGCCGCCGATCGCCTTGATCTGGATGTCGTATGTGCCGTAGTCGGCGATCAAAGACAGATCGAAGCCGGCCGTCACGAACCATTCGCCGATCACGGATTCGCCTTGCGAGAGGCGGATTTTGTAGCGGGTCGCATGGTCGACCGCGTCGAACGTCACGAGATTAAGGACAACGTCGAGGTTCGCCGGAGCGGCGAGGACGATGGCCGCGGTGGTCGTCGTCGTGGTGGTGACCGGTGCGGTGGTCGTCGTCTGGGTGACGGTCGTCGCGATCGTCGTCGTCGCGGCGGTGGTCGTGACGCCGCAAGAAACGATGCCGAAGGACAGGAATACGAGGGACAGGAAGATGGCGAGTTTTTTCATAAATGATCCTCTCCGGTGCTTGTAACTTTACCGATAACTTAATTATAAAGCGCCGACTTGCTTCTGTCAAGTAAGCGTTTACGCGAAATGCATGAAAAAACAATCAAAAAGGATCGACCCGATGGAGTCAATCCCGATGAAACGTGATCGCGTTACAACCGTCGGTGTGGATGACCTTGAATCCGTGGCGGCCGGCAACGGACTGTAGCGCCCGTTCGGTGTAAAAACAGAGATGGGTCAGATCCCGCCGGTACCACCAGCCGGCGAAGTCGGCGGGAATGAACCGGGTCGTGACAGAAAGCGTCCCTCCCGGTGCGACAAGCGCGAATAGGCGTCGCCATGACGTTTTGGGGTCGCGGAAATGCTCGACGACCTCGGTGGCGGTCACAAGATCATAGCGTGCGGACAGAGCCGCGGGATCGGGGGCGTAGAAGGGATCGTAGCCCGCAGCCGCGAAGCCTTGGTCGCGGAGCCGGCCGATCAGATTCCCGGTGCGGCCGCAACCGAAGTCGAGCGCGCTTCCATGGGACAAAAACGGGAGGACGGAATCTTGAAGAAACGCCTCCATCATCCGGTCATAGCCATCGTCGGGGGCGAATTGATGCTGGTCGTAGCGCGCCTGTTCCGCTTCCGGCGAAGGATGATGCGAGGGGTCCTTCATGATGAAACCGCAGGCGGGACAGCGATGAAAGGTCAGTCTGTCGAGGACGAACGGTTCCGTCGCCGCGAGGCAGCAGGGACACTCAGTCGATGAACTCGAATTCATAGTCGACGATCCGGACGGTATCGCCGGGCTTGATGCCGGCTTTGCGCAGGGCGTCGTCGACGCCGGCGCGGCGCAGCCGCTTGGCGAGCAGTTTGACGGAGTCTTCGATCGTGAAGTTGGTCATCGGGATGAGCCTGCGNNGAGCGGACCGACCACTTCCCAAAGTTTGTCGGAGGGATGCGTGATTTCAAAGTCGGGTCCCGTCGCGGCGTTCGCGGCACCGATGTCGAGATCGTCATAGACATCGAAGAACGGCGTCTTGTCAAGCAGTTCGACGATTTTCAGAAGCAGGTCGTGCACGCCTTTCGTGGTCAAGGCGGAGATCGATACGATCTCGACGTCAGGCCCGATTTTCTCCCGGAAACGGCGGAGATTTTCGGCGGCTTCCGGCATGTCCATCTTGTTGGCGACGAGGATCTGCGGACGTTGCGAGAGCTTGAACTTGTATTCCGCGAGTTCGCGGTTGATGACGAGGTAATCTTCGTACGGGTCGCGGCCGTGGGCGGCCGACATGTCGATGATGTGGACGATCACGCGGGTGCGTTCGATGTGCTTGAGGAACCGGAGCCCGAGTCCGACGCCTTTCGAGGCGCCTTCGATGATGCCAGGCATGTCGGCCATCACGAAACTACGGATCCCGTCGACGTTCACCACGCCGAGGTTCGGGACGAGCGTCGTGAACGGATAGTCGGCGATTTTCGGCTTCGACTCGGAAACGACGCTGATCAACGTCGACTTTCCGACGGACGGAAAGCCGATCAAACCGACATCGGCGAGCAGCTTGAGTTCGATGCGCAGGTCGACGGTGATGCCGGGGTGGCCGTTTTCCTGGATTTCGGGAGCCTGATTGCGGGACGTGGCGAAATTCCAGTTGCCTCTTCCGCCTCTGCCGCCGGGCGCGACGATCGCCGTCTCCTCGTGCTTCGTAAGATCGCAGAGGACGCGGTTGGTGTGTTCTTCATAGACGATCGTGCCGACCGGGACGGTCACATAGATGTCCTCGGCGTTGGCGCCGTGCATGTTCTTGGTCTTGCCTTTTTCGCCGTCGTCGGCCTGGACGACCTTGCGGTAGCGCAGATCGAGGAGCGTCGAAAGGCCCTCGTCGGCGCGAAAGACGACGCTTCCGCCCTTGCCTCCGTCGCCGCCGGCGGGACCGCCGAACTGGATATATTTTTCCCGGCGCCACGCGACGATCCCATCGCCGCCCTTGCCGGATTTGACTTTGATCCGTACTTCATCGATGAACATTTTATCCCCATCCAATCTTCGTCTCCATTATACCACATCCCCCGCTTCGGCCGAAAGAAAAGTTCGGGGGTACCCGAACCTTTTCGCAGGATTCACTCCAGCGGCAGTTCATATCCCTCGCGGTAGATGAGGGGGAGATGACCGCGGTGGATGAAGCCGTATTTTTCAATCAGTTTGCGCATCCTCAGGTTGTCGGGATGCGTATCGACCTTGAGGCTGTCGGCGCCCGCCTTTCGGCTCAACGCGATCGCGAACGCGAAGAGGGTGTTGCCGATGCCCCGGCGGCGGTAGCTTGGATCGACCATCACGCGGTGCATCACGAGCGCATGATGTCCAACCCACGGGACCGCACCATACGCGGGATCGTTTTCCGGGAGGAGCGACATCGAGCCGGCGACGACGCCGTCTTCTTCATCGACGTAGAGCGCGCCGCGCCGGACGTCTTGGGTGAATTCTTTCACGCCAGGGTAGGTCGCAGACCACTGGTCGACGCCCGAGGCGTGCAGTTCGTCGGCGACCCGCCGGGCGATCGCATCGAGCGCCAAAACGTCAGATAGATTACCCGTTCGTATCATCCGGAACACCTCGCAAGGTGATTTCGCTTGTATCCTGGACGACCGTCACGCTGCCGTACGCATAAGCCTTGTCGCCGTTCACATACAAGATGCGGGAAGAAACGACTTCGATGCGGATGTCGGGTGCGTAGACTTCGCGGACCTCGACTTGGGCGTCGCTTCCGGAAATCGAAACGATCGCGGCGACGCTGGAGTAGACAAGGACCTCGTGGTCCTCGCCGTTGGCGACGATCGAGAGCGATCCGGTCACCGCGCCGGCCGTCAGGTTCGCATCGGCGTGATCGAAGAGGGTGAGCTGGATCGATGCGCAGGCATCGACCTTCACGGTGATCACACCGCCGCGGGAAGCAAGGAGGACGTCGCCGATCGTGCGATCCGCGGCGGAGAGGCTGATCGTGCCTTGCGCGACGTCGGCGACCAGGGTCGCAAACGACAGGTATTCGATCGTCAGATTGCCGTAATGGGCGAGATCGACGGTGATCGCGCCGATCGTCAGGGTTGATGGGAGGTAGAGTTCGATCGATCCCGGCAGCGGATCGACGTACTTGACGTAGGCATCCGCCGTTTCCGAGAACCGGACCGAGATCACGTTGGTATCGGCATCGACGCTCCAAACGAGGCTTTCGCGTTCGGTGGTCGTGTCGTAGAGGAAATAGGCGGTGACTTCGGTCGTATCGGAGACTGAATAGATATGCACGTTGCCGACGCCTGCGGCGATGTCGATCGCAAACGTTTCGTCCGCCTCGATGTCGGCTTCGACGTCGACGACGAGTTCGTCGCTTTCGAGGTTTTTGACGATGATCGAGCGGTAGACGAGCGATTCGTTCGCATCGAGGATCTGCTTCGCGACCCATCCGCCGCCGAGCACCAGAAGCATCACCGCGACGTAGGCGATGATCGATTTGGTCGGGGTGTTGACGCCGAGTTTCTTGATCGGCGTGACAAGGGAAATCTTCTTGACGATTTTGATGAGACGTTCCGGATCGGTGCCGCGCACCGCGGCCAGCGCTTTCGCGGAAAGGATCACGATCGTGCGGGCGAGGAAGAGCGAGAGTTCGAGGAAGAGCAAACCGAGGATCAACAGATACCCGGCGTCGGCGGCGAGGTAGATCCATACCCAGAGCTTTTCCCAGCCGCGGGCGAAGGCGACGATCGGCAGAATCGAGAAACGGACCGCGTTCACCTGGAAGAAGCTGATGGCGAACAAAACGACGATGCCGAGGATGATGGCGAGGATGCTGACAAGGATCAGATTCTTGAGGACGAGCAGGAAATTTCCCTTCATGGGTCAGACGACCTTTCTCGTGCCGTCGGACGGCGCGGCGAGATAGACTTCGGCCAACAGGCCGTAAGTCCGGTAGTATCCTTCCGTGACGGCGGTCGTAAACGCCGGAACGAGAGCTTTGGGAACGATGTTCACGGTGCATCCGCCGAAGCCGGCGCCGGTCATGCGGGCGCCGATCGCGCCGTGTTCGCGGGCGAGGTCGACGAGGCGGTCGAGTTCGGGGCAGGAGACTTCGTAGTCGTCCCGGAGCGAATCGTGGGACGCGTTCATCGCCCCTCCGAACCCGGCAAGGTCATGGTTCTTCAGTTGTTCGGCGGCGCCCTTGGTGCGCGCGTTTTCGGTCACGGCGTGCTTCGCGCGACGGTACAGGACGTCGGGCAGGTCAACGGCGGACGCTTCGAACGCGGCCGGATCGAGATCGCACAGATGCCGGAGGGATCCATGCTTCGAAAGCAGCGCCAGGGCGGCGTCGCATTCGGCGCGCCGTTCGTTGTATTTCGAATCGACGAGGCCTCGCTTAACCTTCGAGTTGCAGATGACGATGCTGTGGTCGTCGAGGTCGAGCGGGACCGCCGTAAACAAGAGCGTCGCGCAGTCGAGCAACAGCGCATGGTCTTTCTTGCCGTTGGCGATCACGAACTGGTCCATGATCCCGCAGTTGACGCCGATGTATTCGTTTTCGACCTTCCGGCACAGCACCGCGAGTTCCGGACGCGATAGTCCGATCGCATACGCGTCGTTACAGTATGTCGCGAACAGCAGTTCGATCGAAGCCGAGGAGGAAAGACCGCTCGCCTGCGGCAAGTCGCCGTAGACGGCCGCGTCGAACCCGTGTTCGATGGTTCCGCGCGACATCATCTCGCGGATCACGCCCTTCGCGTAGTTCGCCCACGAATCGGCTTTGCGGTATGCGAGCCCGTCGAGATCGACGGAAAGGATGCCGGCGCTCTGAAAGTTTTCCGAATAGAGGCGGATCTTGCGGTCGGAGCGCGGCGAGAATACGCCATAATTGCCGATCGAGAGCGCCGCCGGGAAGACGAAGCCGCCGTTGTAATCGATATGTTCGCCGATGAGGTTGACCCGGCCCGGCGAGAAATAGACGCTCGTCGCGGCGGAAGAACCGTACTGACGACGAAAGATTTCCTGAATTTTGGCGATCATGACCTCACCCCTTCGCTAAAAATTATACACGCTGACCCTGCGTAACACAAGCCGAATCCATCCGCGAAAAAAAGGTGTTCCTTTGCAGAGTAAACGCAA
>DMTN01000018.1 GCA_003477305.1 Acholeplasmatales bacterium
CCAGATCGGGCAGCAGATCGACCGCGCGATCGTCATGGACATCTTCGCGTTCTACGGGATCCCCGTTCCCGGGGTCGTGAACGACTACACCTACGCGATCCGCTCGGATGCGCTCTACGCACTCATCGCCGCCGTCGCCGTCCTCGTCATCATGTTCCTCCGCAAGGCGTTCGATCGGGACGACTTGGTCGCCCTCGCGGCCATGGAATCGTCCTTGGATGACGGATCGTCTTCCGGATCCCTCGCATCAGGCGATCAGGGTGATGTGAAGCCGGCCGATTTCGATCCCTGTCCCGCCTTCACGGAACTCGACGGCAAGGTCGAGCTTTTCCGCGCCGAACTAAAACGACGACAGACGTTGGCCACCAAGAATACCACGCTGAACGAACTGGTGTCGTTCGTCGTCGACTACGCGAAAAACTCAAGACTGCATCTTTCGTATACCGAAGAGGACATCGCCACCTTCGTCGCCGGTCTGGGGGCGAGCCGGCTCTCGATCCTCCAGGGCATGTCGGGCACCGGCAAGACCAGTCTGCCGAAGATCTTTTCGGAAGCCGTGCTCGGCAACTGCGAAATCATCGAGGTCGAGTCCTCGTGGAAGGACAAGAACGAACTGCTCGGGTACTACAACGAATTTTCGATGAAGTACACCCCCAAGAAGTTCACCCTGGCCCTCTACAAGTCGGCGCTGAACAAGGAAACCTTCACCTTCGTTTTGCTCGACGAGATGAATCTGTCGCGCATCGAGTACTATTTCTCCGACTTCCTCTCGCTGATGGAACACGAGGAAGACAAGCGCGAACTCAAGCTGATCAACATCAATCTGAGTCGGATGAACCAAGGCGAAGCGATCGACTATCTGGCGCTCGAAGAGGGCCATACCATCAAAATCCCGCCGAACATCTGGTTCATCGGCACGGCGAACCGCGACGAATCGACGTTCGTCATCTCCGACAAAGTCTACGACCGGGCGCAGACGATGAACTTCACCAAGCGCGCGGCGAAGGTACGAAACTACTCCGATCCGATTCCCCAGCAGTACTACGACTACGAAACGATGAACCGCCTGTTGCAGGAGGCGAAAGAGAAGGGAACGTTCGACGCGGAGAACAACGCCCTCGTCAAGAGCGTCGAAGCCCTGATGGCGCCCTTCAACATCTCCTTCGGAAACCGCATCCTGAAGCAGATCGAGGACTTCGTCAACGTCTACCGCGCCTGCTTCGTCAACGACGACGTCACCAACGAGGCGATCGAGAAGATCCTCTTGAGCAAGGTGGTCGCGAAGCTCGAGGTCAAGACCATCGACGACAAGGAAAAGCTGGTCATGGAGTTCGAGAAGCTGCATTTGCAGCAGTGCGTCGATTTCATCAAGCGCCTCGACGGCGAGTAAACCATGGCAAACCCGTACGGATCCATCAGCGTCGACGACTATTACCGGTTCGCTTCCCTCCTGAGGGGCATCCAGGCGTTCGTCCAAAAACACGACATGGTCACCTACATCGAATTCGACTACTTCGTCGTCCACGACATGACCTTGTTTTCGGTCGACCCGGACTTCGACTTCGCCAAGCTCAGGAAAACGATCGCCCAGATCAAGAAGGCGGCACCGGCGATGAAGCGGATCTTCAGTAAGCCGATCATCGTCCTGAAAGATTCAGACGACGTCCTGCCGGTCGAAAACGCCCGCATCATCAATCAGACCACGCTTCTCCATCTGGCCAACCATAGCCATAACGTCGCAAACCTGACCAATCGGGGCGTGAAGCCCCGGAAGCTTCTCACGCGCATCTACGAGGACGACTACGGCATCTACGAAAACGTCATCTTCTGCAATTTCGTCGACGCGGTCCTGGCGCTCGTCAAGAAGAATGCCAGGACCCTGAACAGCCTGCTTTATGCGAGCAACGTGATGAAGTTCAACCTGCTCGAGAAAGTGAACCACGTCAACTACTTCCTCGCACTCGGGAAGCTGCACACCGGCTACATCCGCGACTTCTTCCAGTATTTCGTCCAGTCCAAGGAACTGCTCATCGAACTGTCGTCGATCAGGAACGTCATCCAGCCGCGGCTGGCCCGACCCGTCTATCGCAAAAACACCGTCCGCAATCCGAAACTCCATCTCAAGAAGACCAATATCTTCTTACTGCAAAAAGATTACCATCAGGTCTACAAAACCTACAAGTACCTGCAGAAGTACGACTTTGACGTGCGGGACGAAGGCGTCCCCGTCGACTATGCGCAGCTGATCCAGGATTACCTGACCTACGTGCGGATCCTGGCCGTGTTCGCGATCGGCCATTTCAACTTCGAGATCGACACCCACGCTCGACTGAACCTGCAGTACTTGAATTCGGCATTCACCTTCAAGGGGTGGAAGCTGGTCGTCTTCACGACCTTGGAGAGCGAACTCATCCTGCAGTTTTCCAAAGAGATCGACTACCGCATCATGATCGTGGCCAGCACGACCGACGTCGCCGAATACGATCGGCTGAAGGCCGATTACGGCGTCGACGAGATCATCGTCGCCAACCCGTTCGACGAAGACTATACGGCGCGCGACGACGTCTTCGTCAGCATGGAGGACGTCGATTCCTTCCGTCGAATCCAGCAGATCCTGCTCAAAGGGATGGTGTATTCCGATCAAACCCGCGACGTCTGTCCGTTCTGCGGCGGAAAACTCCATAAGGATCCCTATCGCGCCGTCCACCAGTGCAACGACTGCATGACGCAGATCGTCGCGGCGGTCTGTCCGGATACGAAGAAGCCATTCTTCTACACCGACAACGCCCACCTCAAGAAATACGCCATCAACATCTCCGACTACAAGCAGGACGAATACTGGTTCTACAAGAAACAAGTCGAATCGTCGATGTTCTTCCGGAACATCACGAAGATCGACCACAAGTCCGACATCGTCTGTCCCCATTGCGGGAAGACCCATTTCGAATCATATTGATCCAAGATCATCCATCACGACGGAACCGTCACGGCAGAGACGAAAGCATATGCCGACTGGGCCGCCGAGTTTTCTATGTCGTGTTGGCGTGTAACAGCAAAAGAGCCAATCTCACGGTCGAAATGGACCTGAATTCGTCTGTATTGTTGGTAATATGGCTCGTCACTCTTTTCACTTTAGGATTCGCTCTAAACTCTTGTATTTTTTTAAAATGATCTTGTCATGACGAATCAACTACCTTTCTTTATTTAGTTCCATCATCAAAAAAAATACCCTGTCAACGGACTTACAAAAAAGCGTCCATCTTCTAGGGTATATTTATAGATGCTAATCTGGTTCATAAAATACTCATATGCTATATGTTAACCCCGGCTCGTAGTCGATATACATAGTTGTATATCGACTACTTCGCACCTCGCTCCCCCATATAAATAAAATGGTGGGGGGCCAGGGAGTTGCCAAATCTAGTACTCCTTAACATTGTTCGGCTGCGATTGTGCAATAGGTTTTTTAGTCATAGTATTCCCATCGCACAATTCAAATAAATCATTTCTCCATTCTATTTTATCATAATTTGACATAATGTCAATTTGTGCGCCAAAAAAATATCTGTTATTATCGACTATTATTCCGTATTTCTTTGCTACTGATTCTGGTTTCCTAATTAACCCTACTAACTGTGGAGCTCCACCAACATATGGATTTCGAACGTTGAATAATGTGTCGCAAAAACAATGAAACACATTTCTCGAGGTGTTTGCATTTCCTTCAACTTGATAACACATATATTTATCATCGAACTCTTTTTTTCCGCTTCCCAAAACTAAAAGTATGCCAGATTTTGATGGTAAGGAAATCGGTGTCACGCACCATCCTAATTCTCGTTTCCACTGGAATAAGTGACAATGAAATATTTTGTTATCTTTTTGATCCCTAGATATGTATATAACTTGGAAAGTACTACCCATCGTTGAATTATATTCAGTTGGATATTTTATCAATGATTGTTCTAGTATTTTTAGGATGATTTCGACTTTTTCTGTAGAAGTATTCTTTGCATCAAACAACAGTCCACAATCAGCCATTTCTATTATTTGTGATAATACGATTGATGGAAATATCACATCTCCACAATAACCTAAAATATCGGGTGAATTGTTAAATGCAAATACTTTCCTACCGTAATCATAATGGATATTATTGTTCCAACTAATTCGACTATCAGCAGCGATGTAGGCAGAACTAGGTCCATGTGTGTCTACTCCCAACCATGCAACTACAAGTGACATTACCCCACCTCGTAAATATGTATATATGACTTTCTTACAAATAAAAGAACAACCAATAGTGATTTAAGTGGTTTTTAATGAGTGGTTTTGCGTTCATGCACTTTTGTCCCTTTGTTCTGCTTTTGAATCGATTCTTTTTCTATAATAGCACTTAAATTGAAAAATTGAAAGCCGTATTACTAAATCAGTACCCAATCGAAGTTTTATAATTCTCGGTTGAATGGATCCTTTTCCGGTTGTCGAAGAGTTCGATGTAGTCGAACAGATCCGCTTCGACTTCCTCCATGGTGCGATAGTTCCTGCGATGGATTCTTTCCTTCTTCAACTGCGCGAAGAATCTTTCGGCATAGGCGTTGTCATAAGGACATCCAGGCCGAGACATGCTCCCGCACATCCCGCATATATCCAACGCATAACGGAATTCGACGCTCGTATACTGACACCCTCGGTCGCTGTGAAAGATGGTTCCTTCAACCCCTGGGTACTTGTCAACCGCTTCCTCGAGCGCCAATTTCGTCGGTTCTGAGTCAATCCGTCGGATCACCAATTTATTACTGAACCAATTCACATCCGTGACAAAATCAGTTTAGGTGCTTTTGGAACAATCAATTGATTGGAGGATTTCATGATTGACCTTTATTTTCAATGGTTGTAGTGCTATGATTAATGATAATAGCGGCAAATCACTATAAATAAAGGATGAACGCGCAATCTGCCCGCAAATCGCCCTTTGCTGCATCGTCCGTGATGAGTTACAACCCTGAATCTTCCGCGGATTTCCGCTTGTTACCATGATGATTTGGTCTATCTCTTTCCACTCGATCAGGCGGTTCGCAAGGGCATCCTTTGATTCCCTTCACTGCATTGAAAAGCACCTTTACCACGATTCGCTCTCATCATACATTTACCGCCTATTATCGATGAAACAAGCAAACCGAATGGAACGTACCAATCGTTAAAGTCTTTCCAAAGTGAAATGCCTGGTATTCCATCGTTGGAATCGAATTCAGATAAGGCGTAGAATTTCCGCGGAGGTCGAAGCGATGAAAAAGCGTCTGCCCATTTTGGCATTTTTCATGCTTTTCGTATGCCTTCCCGGTGTTCGGGTCCACGCCGCCTCTTCGATCGGTACGCCGGTGAATGTATCGATCGAATCCTACTTCGATTCCGACAACATCATCCAAGCGACCATCCCGGCAGTGTCCTATGGCGCGAAGGTCGGTTTCGCCTCGCATGTATCAGATATCGACGGGTACACCTTCTGTTTCTGGATCGTCAACGGTCAGGTCATGGCCAACCTCCCGGTGAATTACGCCTTCACCGTCAAAAGCAATCTGAACCTCGTCGCCGTCTACAAGCCGCTCAATACCTATGTCGTCGTCTTCATGGACGCGAACGGCGGAAAGATCGACATTCAATACATCACGCCCGGCGAAGACGCCGTCGAACCGGATACGTCCCAGTATACCAAACCGGGATTGGTCTATGCGGTCGACAAGTGGAGCGAAACCTTCACGAACATCACCGCCGACACCGTCTGCGTGCTCCAATACACCCCGGACCCCGGCATCTCGGCATTGACCTTGACGGTCGAAAACGGTTCCGGGTCCGGCTCCTATGAGATCAACGAGATCGCCGTC
This sequence comes from Acholeplasmatales bacterium, assembly GCA_003477305.1. Taxonomy (GTDB): domain Bacteria; phylum Bacillota_I; class Bacilli_A; order Izemoplasmatales; family Hujiaoplasmataceae; genus UBA12489. The sequence continues at coordinate 5,886 of DMTN01000018.1, forward strand.
GCTACCGCCGATCCGGACACGGAATCCCGTTTCTTCCAGTACTGGCGGAATGGTTCCCGCATCGTCAGCCGCGACCGGACCTATGCGTTCACGATGCTTTACGACCTCACCCTCACGGCGGTCTATGGACCGGCTCCCCTGGACGCCGCGCCGCTGCTTTCGCTCAGCGCCGGTTTGTCGCTGCGCGAAGGGTATACTTCCTACTTGGGGCAGTTCGATCTTCCCGCCGGTCTGACCCTGATCGAATTCGGCTTGATCTCCCATCCCGTCCTGACAACCTTCACTTTGGAGACGGATGCGGTGACGCAATACGTCTGTTCCAAATACAACGGCACGACCGGCGAATTCCTCGCCAGTCTGACGGGCAGTTACTCCCGGAACATCCGCGCCTACCTCGTCTACCAGGACGGCGAAGGCGTCCTTCATACCATCTACGATGAGAAAGTGGCCAGTGGAGCCGCCTTTTTGACCGTTCCGGTCGCCGGCGGCCTCAAGGTCACCGGATACGTCGGCGATGCGACCGACGTGAGTATCCCCTCGACGATCGACGGATTATCCGTCGTCGCGATCGCCACGGGGGCGTTCGCCAATGATGCGCAGATCACGCGCCTGGTCATTCCGGATTCGGTCCAGACGATCGAAGCCGGAGCCCTGGCCGGATTATCCTCCCTGAAGACCCTTTCCATCCCGTTTGCGGGCGAGTCCCGCACCGCGCTCTATGCCAATGGTCTTTTTGGTTACGTCTTCGGCACGACGAGCTATCCCGGCTCGGTCGCATCGACCGAGTACTATTACTACAACTACAGCACGAATCACAATACGGTGTTCTATCTTCCCGCCACCCTGAAGGACATCCATCTGACGAGCGCGACGAAAGTCGCGTCGGGAGCCTTTACGAACGCGCCGTTCGACTCCATCACGCTCGCTTCGACGATCACCACGATCGAATCCTACGCCTTCGCCAACAGTTCCTTCGTGAACGTCGTCTTCGCTTCGGGCGGCACCTTGACGGCCGTCCGCGATCATGCCTTCTACCGTGCGAACAAGATCACGTCCCTCAATTTCCCGAACGGTCTCTTGACGATCGGCCGCTTCGCCTTCGACTATATGACCGCCCTGTCGACGATCTATCTGCCGGCGAGCCTGGTCGATCCCGCCAACGAACAGTTCGTCGACTCCAAAGTCTCGCTTCTCATCTACTGCGGCCATCCGTCGAAGCCGGGCACCTGGAGCGATTACTGGACCAACGTGACGCGCACCACTTACTGGAACCAGTCGATCCATCATCAGGTCACTTTCGTTGACGAAGACGGCACGGTCTTGAAAACCGCCACGATCTTTACCGATGGCGCGGCCGCCATCGCGCCAAGCAATCCGACCAAGACCGGATACACCTTCACCGGGTGGGATACCGGATACGGTTCGATCACTTCCGATCTTTGGGTCGAGGCGACCTACGACATCTTCTATTACACGGCGACCTTCAAGGATTACGACGGAACCACCCTGTCCACCAGCACGGTGCTGAACGGCACCGCCGCGACCGCTCCGGCGAGTCCCACCCGCGTCGGGTATCAATTCAACGGCTGGGATACGAGCTTTGCATCGCTAACCGGCAACATCACCGTCACCGCCACCTATACCCCGATTCTCTATACCGCAACCTTCCTGAATGACGACGGGTCGCCGCTCGGCACGAGCACCGTGGGCTACGGCGAAAGCGCCACGGCGCCCTCCGTTCCCGGCCGGTCCAATTACTATTTCAGCGGCTGGGACACGAGCTTCTCCTTCATGACCGCATCGATCACGGTGCGGGCGATCTTCCACATCAATCAGTACACCGTCACCTTCTATGATTGGGACGGAAGCGTCCTGCAATCGTCGTTGGTCGACTATCAATCATCCGTCGTCCCGCCGGACGACTTCACCCGGACCGGATACACCTTCAACGGCTGGTCGCCCTGGGGACCGTTTGATTCGATCACCTACAGCCAGTCGTTTACGGCGTGTTACGACATCAACCGGTATGCGGTGACATTTCTCTATTGGAACGGCGCCACCCTGAGTTCGCAGATGGTCAACTACGGAAGTAGCGCCCAAGTGCCCGATGTCCCGACGCGGACCGGGTATACCTTCACCGGCTGGGACCGCTCCTTCGCCGCGATCACCGCGGATACCACGATCCAGTCGTTATGGTCGATCAACCACTACACCGCGACCTTCCTTGACTGGGACGGGACGATCCTCGGCACGTCCACGGTCGATTATCACACCACGGCGACACCGCCCGCCAATCCGACGCGGACCGGTTATACCTTTGACTTTTGGGATGGCAATTACGCTGATCTTTCCGAGGACGTGACGATTATCGCCACCTATGACATCAACCGCTATACCGCGACCTTCCTCGGATTCTTCGGGACAAGCGTCGGCTCAAGCACCGTCGACTACCTCGGCGATGCGACGCCACCCTCGCCCGGTACGCACTATGGATATACCTTCGCCGGCTGGTCGGGGGCGTACACCGACCTGACGGCTAATGTCACGATCACCTCGCTTTGGACCAAAAACCAGTACACCGTCACCTTTGTCAAACCGGATGGCGTCACCGTCCTCGGCACGAGCACGGTCGATTACGAGACCGCTGCGACGGCCCCCACGGTCACGCCTCCCTATGGATACGCGCACACGGGATGGATCGGATCATTCTCGAGCGTGACGGAAAATTGTACCGTCACCGCCATCTTTGATAAAGTCCAATTCACCGTCACTTTCCTCGGACTGTCCGGTTCCGTCGTCGCGACCCAACTCGTCACTTATCTCGAAGCCGCCCAGAACGTGACCCCGACTGCCGTCGGTTACGACTTCGTCGGCTGGAACGAAGACTTTTCCTGCATCACGGAATCGACGACGATCACCTCGACGTGGGCGATCAAACAATATACCGCCACCTTCACGGACCACGACGGGACCGTCCTTTCGACGAGCACGGTCGACTATCAAACCGCGGCGACCGCCCCCGCGAACCCGACGCGGGCGCACTACGCTTTCACCGGGTGGGATAGCTCTTCATATCTCTCGATGGTGCAAAACGTGACGATCACCGCCCAATACACGATCGACCGCTTCACCGCGACCTTCATCGGATTCGACGGAGTGACGGTCTGCGGAACGAAGACGGTCGATTATGGTGCAAACGCCTCGATCGGGGATCCCGCGCCCCACACCGGATACACCTTCACGGGCTGGAGCACCTCGGCGTATCTGGCGCTTTCGGAAAACCTGACCGTCTACGCCGAGTACCAGATCCTGACCTTCACCGTTACCTTCCGCGACTGGGACGGCACACTCCTCGCGGAAATCATAACCGACTACGGCGCGGACGCCGTGTTGCCTTCGGATCCCGTCCGCGCAGATTATGATTTTTCGTCCTGGAGCGGCGACTACACGGACGTCTACGACGATGAAACCGTGACCGCGACCTACGCGGCCAAAACGTATGCGGTGACGTTTGACGTCGCCTACGACCTCGGCACGCCGACCCCGACGACGATCACGACGGGCGCGTATTCCGTCGTCGTCGATTCCGAAGGGAATGCGACCCTCCAGCTGCCCAACGGAACGTATCTGTTCACGCTGAGTGCCGCCGCCTATGACCTATACGAAGTCGAAGCGACGATCTATCGCGCCGGCGCGAACATCGTCGTGACGCTTGCGCAGATGGTCCTCGTCGATTACGCCTTCTCGTTCCGCCAGGTGGATGCGATCCTCGGAACCGCGATCCCGCTCGCTTATGCGAGATATTCCGCAACACCGATCGCCCTGCTCGAAGCCTTCATCGACGCCGGCTATGGCGGCGCCGAGGTCACGATGGTTGTAAACGACCTGTATTGCCTGGATCGGATCGAGACGATCACCACCCTGAAGAACCATGCGTATCCGGTGACCCTGATCGCGAGCATCCTGTATGACACCTTGACGGCGGAGATTTTGACCGTCGACGGCAAGTTCACCGCGATCGCCACGGATCTCGCCACGATCGGCTACGACCCCTCCACGATTTTGATCGCTCTCGAAAGTCTCGATCACAACCAGGCGATGGCGGACGTGCAGATGCTCGGTTATCTCGCAGACGCCGGGTTGACGACGAACGATACCACGCTCTCGATCAAGGACGTCTACGGCTCGAACGCCGTGACGACGGCGTATGATTTGTATGCGTGCGGTTACCCCCAAACCGAAATCCTCGATGCGCTTTCCAGCTACTTCGATCTTTCATCGGAAGGCGCATCCCTGAGTTTCATCACGATGATCCACGACCGTGGATATGCGAACATCGGCGGCGTCATCGAAACACTTGCGATCGACGCGGCCCTCGCCGCATCCTTGATGAAACAAGCGGGGTTCGGCACGATCGATGACGGCGCCGCGATGGTGCTCCATCAGGTCTATGCCTTGTCCGACGGAGCCGTCGTGACGCTTCTGGCATCGCTTGGCTATGCTTTATCCGATATCGCCCAAGGCATCAAAAACCTCGATCCCGCCAATACCGACATGGAGGAATCCGCCCAGGCGTTCTTCGATGCCGGATACGACGTCATCACGACCGCGGTCGCCTGCGACCTGGTCGATGAAGCCGCGCTCGCCAACATCGACACCCAGCTGGTACTCAGCACCGTCTCGTTCGTCCAGCCGTTGCGTCTGGGGGGTTACGGCGCATCCGCGTTCGCCGCGCTCTGTGACCACTGGGAACTGTCGTCCACCCAAGCGCTGCGGGTCATCCTCTATGCGTCCGGACTCACCGAGACGCCGTATGCGTTCGCCGACATCGTATTCGCGACCGCTTCCGTCTACACGATCGATGCGACGACCTTGTATCATGATCTTTCCGTCTACGCGACCGGATTTAGCCATGCGGAGATCATCGCCGAGATGTCGCGAAACGGATTCCCGCCGGTCGAACTCGCGGCTGCGATGAAGGCCTACGGGACGTCCAATACAACCATCCTCGTTGATCTGGAGACCCTCCATGCGTCGATCGCCGACTTGGAAACGGTGTGGCAGTCGCTCTACGGAGGCACCCATACCACCGGGTCTTTGGATCTCATGGTTCTAGAGGCGCTGGCGGCCGGTTACTCGCTCACCGAGGCGTATGCTTTGTCGTCCTGTCTGGACTACACGATCGATGAAATCGACGTGGCGTTGGCGTCGCGTTATTCGGTCACCGCCCTCGTGGATTACTACATCGACACGCTGCAGGTCGATCCGGTGGCGTTTCTCACCCGCTGGCAGCTGCTAAACGTTAGCCTGTCCACCGATCCGGCCTGGGAATCCCAGGACGGGATCACCGACATCATCGAGGCGTTACGGGACGGTTTGAATCTGAATGCCGGGCAAATCGCCAACCGGTTCGCACAGGCTGACTGGACCGGTGACGTGCTGTTCGGGCGGATCTTCGCGGCCTTCCCGGCCGAAGCGTATGACGAAGTGACGGAATTCATTCCGGCCCTCTTGTCCGCTTCCGTCCCCGGACTGAATGTCTTGGAATACCTCGCCTCGCTGAACCCCTACGACCCGATCGGTTCCCATGCAAGCTACCTGAAGGCGCAGGGGATCACCATAAGCGCATTAGCGCTCTATGCCCTTCATCATCCGTCCGGCGGGATCACAAGCCATTCCGCGGGTGATTTCGTCACGTGGGCAAGCGATCCCGCCGGATTCGCCTTCACGCTGGAAGCGATCGTCGATGCGCTCCAGGACCTTATGTTGGTCAACGCGACGGATGCGACAAACGCCCTGACGAGCGATTCCGACTTCGACGGCGCCGCGATCAGCGCCGCCATCGACGCCGCCTACGCCGTCGCCAGCGTCGAGTTGAAAGCCCAGTACCTGCATGACCAGGGGTACACTTGCCAGGATGCCTTATCGGTCCTGAAGACCAAGATGGGCGTCGTCGATGGCGCGGATGCGGTCGAAGCGCTATATCTTTCCGGCTACACGCAAAACGAACTGATGCTTTCGATCCGCGGCGTCTATGCTTATTCCGAAGTCACGTGGGCGGATCTCGTCACCGTGTTCGGGATGACGATGGCGCGCGCCACGGCCCGCGCCTATCACGACACCGGAGCGGTGGTGTCGACCGCGATCGCCGCCTTGAAGTTTGATCAGGCCGTGACGGATGACGCGATCGTGATGGACGCCGTCACGTTCGCCGGATACACCGTGGAACTCGATATCCTGTTAGCCCTTGAGCAGCATTACCGCTTGACGGTGACGCAGTACAAGAGCATCGAAGAGGTCTATTTCAGCCATACCGGGCTCTCCGCCGCACTCAACATCCAGCAGATCTACGGGGCCGCGGATGCCTGGGAAACCTACGATCGCTTCAAAAACGATTTCTCCGCGGTCATCATCATCTCCGTCTGGCAAGCGGCCTTCCCGTTGTTTCATCCGCTTTCCGGACTCGCCGACTTCTACCAAAATTACATCCGGTATGTCGGGACCCCCGCAAGCAACACCGCGATGGTTTCCGCGATCGAAGCCGCCTATGCGGTCGATATGAGCGTCCGCTTCGCGACTTTGATGAACGACGCGCACGCGGTCCTCTACACCGATACCAGCTACTATTGCGTCTGGCGCGGCAGTCCTTTGACTTCCCACGTCACGATGGAATACCTGACGCTCTGGTTCGGCATCACCGATCCGGATCTTTTGGCGGCTGATCTCGTCGCGGCCGGGTTCCCGCAAAGCGAAGTCCTGAACGGATTGTCCGAATACGCCGGCTATCAGAGGTCCGAATCCAGTATGGCAAACCTCGACTGGGGGTCCGGTGAAGGCGCGATCGCTTCGATCCTGATCGGCGTTCTGACCACCGTCTATGAATACGATACGACGGACATACTCACCATCGTCACGTTGACGAAGGCGGCGCTTTCCTGGACCAAGGTGAAAGCCGCGACCGACTTCCCGCATTATACGGAGCCCTGCGCCGACTTCGACATCGCCCACCGGCTCGTCGCCGGCATCGAAGCCAGTTTCCCGATCAGCACCTATCCGACGTTTACGAGAGGCTATGTCCTCACGCTTCTCTTCGATGCGGGCGGCTATACGACCGACGAACTGTATGAAGACATGTTGGAGCATCCGAACGCCCCCGTCGACGCCTCAATCGTCGCCGTCCTGGCGTACCTGGAACTTTCCGCCACCCAGTCCGCCATGTATCTCGTCCATTGCATCTACGATCCATGGCCGGATCCGGCGGCCTATGCCGGTATCATCACCGCCCTTGACTCGCAGAGTTATGCGCCGGAAAACTATGTATCGGTGCTCTGGGCAGTCTTCACCGGGCCCGACACGATCACCGCCTTTGTGGCAAACGAATATACCCTGGAGGCGATCGTCCCGATCATCCGCGCGATGTACGACGACGAAACCTGGTATCTCGATCTTGGCAGCGACTTGGTCGACGGCGGCTTCGATCAAGGCTTCGACGACCTGAAGTTGATCGCGGGTGAACTGCGGATCAACGGCATGGCGGACGACGACGTCGTCCCGTTCCTGTGGTACATGCTTCATCAAAAAGCGGTGTTCGCGGGGACGAACAGCCAAGACTGCGGAACGCTCGCGCTACAGATCGGCGTGGCCTTCACCGACATCGTCAAGGGATTCCGGAAAATCGGTTCAAGCATGTCGAACCAGGATCTGTACTGGGGCATCTACGCGGCCGCGGTCGATGAGTCCTTGGCCCTCGGCGAAGTCGCCGAGGTCGCGAGTTTCATCACCGAATCCGGCGATAGTAACATCATCCGTAAAGTCATTACCCTTTCCGCGATGCGGCAGGTCGGCTATTCGAGCGACTTCGTCTGCGGCATCATCGAAGGGTCCTTGAATCACAGTTGGAAGAGCGCCGCCATTCTGATGTTCTTCGCCGGGTATTCGTTTGACGACGTGATGGATGCGCTTTGGGGAAATGAGTATTATGCGGTCCGCATGTTAATCGACATCGGCCTGTTCTTCTGTTCGGGCGATATCTGGAATACGGTCAAACGCGTCAAGACATTGATTACGGTGGTCACCTACTTCGTCAACGTCTATGCATGAAACGACCGACTAAATCTCGAAATTAATATAAAAATGAAAACGCGAGTATTGTCATCTACTCGCGTTTCAGAGTGTAGACAAAGTATCCGATTGAACCTGATCGGGTACTTTTTCTTTGAGTTATCCACAACTTTTGGCAAAATGTCGAATTACTATATACAAGTATATAGTAAAGTGATAAGATGCGATTAGGTGATGGAAATGATGACAAAACAAGACGACGGACGTCGGAACGAGATGCAGGTCATCGACATGGAATCAATCATTCCGAAGGACCACCTCGTCCGCAAGGTAGACGCGGTCATCGACTTCGAATTCATCCGACCGATGGTCAAGGATCTGTACTGCGAAGATAACGGCAGACCATCGATCGATCCCGTCGTACTGATCAAGATCGTGTTCATCCAGTTTCTGTTCGGGATCCGATCGATGCGTCAGACGATCAAGGAAATCGAAGTGAATATCGCATACCGGTGGTTTCTCGGACTCGGGGTTACGGATCCCGTACCGCACTTCTCAACGTTCGGGAAGAACTATGTGCGGCGGTTCGCCGAGAGCAAGGTCTTCGAGAAGATCTTCAAACTGATCCTGGAGCAACTCATTCAACAGGGATTCGTGAAGGAAGAAACGATTTTCGTGGACTCGACGCATATCAAGGCGTACGCGAACAAGCGGAACGTTCACAACGAGTACCTGAACGTGGACTACAACAAGTATGTGACGGCGCTGCATGAAGAAATCAACGAAATACGCGTCGCCGAGAATCACGAGCCGATCGACTTCACGGCGACGAAGAAGGTCGCGGTGAGCGACGTCGACCGGGACGCGGGGATGTTTCACAAAGGCGAGAAAGAGCGCCAGCTGGCGTATTCGGTCCAAACGGCGGTCGACGAGCACGGCTGGGTGGTCGGATGCGAGACGACCCCCGGGAGCCAAAACGACAACAACGCCGCGATGCCCTTCCTTGACAAGTTGACGGAGGAACATCCCAAGGTCAGCGCGGCGGTGATGGATGCGGGATATACCTCGCCGATATTGCATGATCTTCTTCTGAGCAAAGGCGTCGCGCCGGTCGTGCCATACGCGAGACCGAAAGGGAAGAAATTCGTTGACGAGGCGACCGGCGAAACGGATGAGCGGCTGTCCAAGCAGTATTTCAAGTACCAGGAGGACGGGAACTATTTCATCTGTCCGTGGCTCAAGAAACTGATGTACAAAGGCGTGAACAAAAGCGGGTACCGAGAATACAAGACCTCGAAGAAGGACTGCAAGAACTGCCCATACAAACACAAATGCACGAACGGGGACATCAAGACGCTCACGATCCATCTTCTCGAGAACACGAAGAAGATCGTGCGGGAAATCCGCTTGAGCGACATGGGACGGGAACTCTATCCGATGCGGAAGTACACAATCGAGCGGGCATTCGCTCTCGGCAAGATCAGTAACTGCCTGGGGTTCACGCTGGTCCGTGGGCTTCCCAAGAATCGGGACCGGAACCTGATCGTGTTCGCTGCGGCCAACATCAAGAAGTTGGCCCTCTTGATTGCGCAGTTCAAAGGGGAATTCGTGCGCATCGGCACGCGCATCGCTTCGATTTTCCACAAAATCGGCGTCCGGATCCTTAAAAAACGAAACCCGGTCTTCGGAATCGCTTCCTAGGACCGGGTTTGTCTACACTCTGAAACGCGAGTATTGTCATCTACTCGCGTTTTCGTTGATATTGTCGGTACGTATCCAAATCGCCGATATTGATGCGGTGCCCTTGCATGTGATAAACGATTCTGTTGTTCGTCTTGCCTTGGGTCGTTAGAAAAGACTTGTTAAAGGTGTTGATACTTGTCAGCGCGCCTAATTTGAGTAATGATTATAATTACACTTTTTCCAAAAAAATAATTTCCAATAAAATTTCATGAAGATGGATAATCCGACGCAGTTGAGCC
>DMTN01000043.1 GCA_003477305.1 Acholeplasmatales bacterium
TGATCTTGTGGCTGACGAGAGCGGTCTCCTGGACGGTTCCCAGGATATCCCCTTCCTTAACCTCATCGCCGATGGCGGCGAGTGGGACAAAGGGCCATTTCTTGGTCCGGGAGAGCGGATCGACGTAAAGGCCGCGCGGAATAAACGCCCCGGCTTGAAGCATTAGCTTATCAAGCGGCCTTTGGATCCCGTCAAAGATCGCGCCGATCATGCCGGGGCCAAGCTCGACCGAAAGCGGGGCGCCGGTCGATTCGACGGGTTCGCCCGGACCGATGCCGGCAGTCTCTTCATAGACCTGGATCGAGGCGCGTCCGCCGCGCAGTTCGATGACTTCGCCGATCAAGCGCTTGTCGCTGACGCGGACGACGTCGTACATCTGGACGTCCGGCAGGTTGTCGGCGACGATCAGCGGTCCGGAGACCTTGACGATGACGCCTTGATTCTGTAAGCTCTTCGTGTTTTCCATCGTGAGGGCTCCTTCTAAAAGATATTGATGCCGATCGCCTTTTCGACGTTTTCCTGGATCTTCTTCATGCCGATGCCCTTGGAAGCGGAAGACATCGGGACGGGCATGAGGATCGGAAAGGCGGACGTTTTGTATTTCTTGAGGGTTTCGGTCATCGCCGAATAGAGGTCTTCGTCGATGAGGATGACTTTGCATTTCGCGTTCGAAAGCTGAAAGACGATCTTGTCGGCTTCGCCCGCGCCGGCGACGATGAAAGTCTGAAAGCCGGCGGCATTATAGAGCAGAACCGCGTCGGTGCGACCGATGGCAGCGACTTCCACATGCTTGTCCATGCGAATCCCTCCACTCAAGCGCCGGGACGGTTGAATTCCGCCCGCGCATAAAGGGTGCGGACGGCGTCCGCTTCCCTGGCTTTTTCAAGATGATAGTAGATGATCGGACCGATCTGAAACGAATCGTCGCGATAGTGTTCCACGACCTCGAGCAACAACTCGGCGAAAACCGCTTCGGTCAAAGCGAAATTGCGTTTCTCGGTCTGGTCGCGGACGATCCGCGCCACTTTGTCGTCGTATCCGTCCTGAAACAGACGGGCGGCGTCGACGGGCGAAGATCCATAGGCTTCCTGGAACAGTTCGAGTTTGTATTTTCCGCCGGGGATGTAGACGTCNNGGCGAACCGTTCGACCGGCCAGCCGAGCTTCCGCATCCGGAACATCGCCATCACGTTGGCGAAGTCGATCTTCGCCTTCAGATAACTCTTGAGACCTTCGTTGGCGAGCAATCCGGCGGCCTTGAAGGCGAACCCGAACAGTTCGCGGTCGACGATCGTCGACAAGCGGCCGGCGCTCACGCCGTCGGTCTGCGCGTCGATCGCCTTGATCAAGGGGAGGTAGCGCGGTTCGAGTTCGGTCGCGTCATCCTCGAGGATCGCTTTAGCGATGCCGGGAAACGCGATCGTGCCGTCGGCCGCGGCGCCGTCGAAGGCCGGCGCGCCGTACTTCTTCCGCTTGAACAAAAGCTTGATGTTCATCGCGTCTTCGGTGAGAAAGAACAGATCCGTCGCCTTCTTGTCGGGCGTGATCTGATCGAGCATCGCGTGGAAGTCGGACAGTTCGCGGCCCACCACGGTTTCGACGTCATCCCCCGGTGCGACGCGGCCGTACCCGACGTCGGCGAGCGCCTTCAAAAAGCCGCTTCGGTCCGCCTTCGCGAGTTTCGCGAGTTTGACCTTGTCGAGCAGTCTGGTTTCGATCGCTTTCACGACGCCGTTCGCATAGGGGTAATCCATCTCATGCACCTTCGGAAAACAGGATGTCCGCGAGTTCGGCTTCGGTTCCGTCGCGTAAATCGGAAAGGATCGTCGTCCACGCGTGGTCGACGTCGTAATGCGTCCCGACGACGACGAAACCGCCGTCGATCTTCGCCGGTTCAGCGGCGAGACGGAGACGGAACTTCGATTGTTTCAAGCGTTTCGCGAGAAGATCGAGATTGCCGTCGCGGGCGCTCGAGAACAGGTTTTGGAACCGTTCGCGGTCTTTTTCGGCGACGAAAATCGTTTCGTCGCCAACCAGGCCGTCCTGTTTGAGAAGGGTCAGGACGAGGTCGGCGTAAGCATCGTCGGCGAGGTTGTCGAGAGCCTTCGCGGCCACGACGAAAACCCCGTCGATGACGGCCTTGCGGCGTTCGAGGGTCGCCTTCTTCGCTTGTTGGACGGCGTCGGTCTTGGCGGCTTTCACGAAGTCGGCCGCCTTGCGTTCCGCCGTGCGGAGCCGCGCCTTGACGTCAGCGTCGGCCGCCGCGCGTTCGGAAAGCGCCGTCGCTTTCGCCCGTTCCCGGGCGGTCGCGACGATGCGTTCGGCGTCTAAAGCGCCTTTCGCTTCGATTTTGTCATAGAGGCTCGTAGCCACAAAAATCAGTCCCTTCGGCCGTGATGACGGCGCAATGCGATGCGGATCAGCCGATCAAGAGGATGCTCGCGAGGAGCGCGAGAATCGCGTACGTCTCGACGAGGACGGTCATCGTGATGCCGCGGCCGGAAGAAGCCGGCTGTTTCGCGGTCATGTGGATCGCGGCGACGGCCATTTTCGCCTGGAAGATGGCGGAGACGAGACCGACGAGCGCGATCGGGAGGCAAGCGAAGAACAGTCTCCAGCCATCCGTGACGGGAGTGAGATCTGTCATCGCGGTGACCTTGGCGAGAACAAGGATGGCGACGATGAAGCCGTACATGCCCTGCGTGCCGGGGAGCGCCTGAAGGATGATGAGCTTGCCGAAGAGTTCGGGTTTTTCGGACATGACGCCGGCGGCGGCTTTTCCGCCCATCTGGACGCCGATGGCGGAGCCGATTCCCGCGAGGGCGGCGGCCAGGGCCGCGCCGATGATTGCCAATGCTTGAGCAGTGAGTTCCATTGTAGTTCCTCCGTTAGGACTAATTTTTCGCGTCGCTGACGACGTCGATGTACTTGAGTTGAATCGCAAGCGGACGGAATTCGTACCCGGCGCCTTCGTAGAACTTGGTGTAGAATTCGATGAACTGCAGACGGCTCGTATGCACGTAGGCCGAGAGCAAACCCATGACGAGATTGAAGATGTGGCCGATGAGGTAGATCGGAAGGGCGGCCAGGATGCCCCACCAGGCGTCGCCCTGGACCATTCCGGCGAGCTGGTTCATGACCTGGCCGATGATGGCGGAAGTGAGCGCGAGGGCGAGGACGCGGGAATACGACATGATGTCGCCGAGATACCCCGTCACGCCATAGAGCGCGTAGAGCCCGGAACCGATGCGGGCGACCGGATTCTTGCTCGAACGGCCGGCGAACAGGACGATGATCGCCGCTCCGGCGATCGCGACCCACTTGCCGGCGGCGGCGACGGCCGCGCCGCCTGCGAAGACGACGATGGAGGGAACCAGCAGCATCGACAACCCGCTGATGAGCAGGATCCAGGCGAACGAGTCGGCGAAGATCGCCATATAGTCTTTATGACGGAAACTGTTGACGGCGCGCATGAACAATCCGGTGAAGATGTGCAAGACGCCGATGCCGAGCGAGATGCCGAGCAAGAGCATCGTGTCGTCGACCGGATTCAAGATGCTGACGCGGTCCATGAAGCCGATGCTCGCCCCGAAGTAACTGTTGAAGAGAAGGCCCCAAAAGGCGGTCGTGACCCCGGAGTACATGAGCACCTTCAACAATTTGAGGGTTTCGCCCTTGGCGTGCATCTTCTTGATGAGGAAGGCGAAGAGCAACACCATCACGACGCCGTAGCCGAAGTCGGCCATCATCATCCCGAACAGCATCCAGTACCAGAACGACATCACCGGATTGGGATCGACCTCGCCGTAGGACGGACGCGCGAACATGTCGGTGATCGTTTCGAACGCGGTCACGAACTTGTTGTTCTTGACGGCGGTCGGCGGAATCTCGCCCTTTGCCGGATCGAAGAGTTCGAGCTCGTAGATCGCGGTCGCCGAAGCGATCGCCTTGTCGAGTTCGTCCAATTGGTCGACGCGCACCCAGCCTTCGATGAAGACGGTGGAGGCGGTCGGCGTGACGGGCGCCTTCTTCCGTTCGGCGGCGGTGACCGCCCGGTCGTTCAATAGTTCAATGGAAAGTTTCGCACCGGCGTAGTCTTTCATCTGTGCTTCCGCGGCGCGGATTCGATCGGCGTTTTCCCGCAGCTGCGCTTCCTTGGCCAAGATCGTTTCTTTGACCGTCTGCGCGGCGGGCGGCAGCGACGTTTCGAGGAAACCGGCGAGCCGGAGCGCATCCATCGAAGATACATCTTCTTCGAGGATGACCGCGGCAACGGTCGCGATCCCGTCGGCGGCGGATCCGTAGAACTGGAGGGCGGCGCCGATCGTCGCGGCGATCGTTTGGACGTCTTCCTGTTTGGCGACGGGGACGATGCCGAGGTGGTAGACGACGCCGCGGTTCTTCCCGACCCGGTCGGTGGCAAGTTCGAGGTCGGTCCACGGGCGGAGCATATCCAGTTCGTTTTTCAGCGACTGGTCGTCGGCCTTGAGCCGGACGATCGTTTCGTCGGCCGCCTCGATGGCTTCGAGGAGGACGCGGTGAGCCGGGTCGTCGGTCACGAACGTTTCGTACGGGACGGAAGGGAACTTGTCCGCTTCGGTCTCCTTTTGTTCTTTATCATGGTATTTGGTGAGCAACCGGAGCGATTTCTCGGTGCGAGCGGCGAGTTGTTCCTCGTCGGCCCCGTCTTCCTGGACGGAATCGTCCGAACTTTTGAGAAGCATCAGAACGCCGGAACGCTGCAGCGCTTCGAGCAGCGCTTCGCGGTCTTCCGAAAGGACGGCGATCTGCGCCTTTTTCATTTTGACGATCATGCGCCGGTCACCTTCTTCAGGACGGCTTTGAGCGCGCGGTCGGTCCGAGAAACGGCTCTTTTTTCGGCGATCCGATCGGCATCGGCGCTTTCGGCGACGATACGGATGCTTTCGGATGCAGCGAGCTTTTCGGCATCGGCTTCGATCGCGAGGATCTTCGCATCGGTGTCGGAATGCAGTTTCTTGATCGCTTTTTCAATGTCGAGCGCGTTCTGTTCCAGGAGGGCGTTCGCCTGTGCCTGGGCTTCGAGACGCTTCTGTTCGGCGCTCTGTTCCGCTTTTTGGATGGATTCGAATATCGGCAAGACAATCACCTCCGTTTCGGTTTTTCGACTGTACCATTATAGCACGATTGCGCGCGGCTTGTCACTCAAAATAAGCGTGCGCGTACGCGTAAATGTTTTTTCATTCCCAAGCCAGAGCGAGCGCGGCGACGGCCCGATCGACCCGGTCGAGGGGAATCCCGCCGTAGCCGATGACGACACTGGGGCGCGCCTGTGGATCGATGACGACGCGATAGGACGCAAGCCCGGCGAGCCGGACGCCGGCGCGCAGCGCGGCGTCGACGAGTTCGCGCTCGGTTTTGCCGCAGTCGACCTGCATCAGGAAGTGCAGACCGGCGTCGACGTTCGAAACCGCGATCCGGCGCTCGAGCGGCGACGCATGGAACGCTTTGAGGAGCGCGTCACGCCGCATCCGATAGGCCGTGCGCATCCGCGCGAGATGGCGCTCGAAACGACCTTCCCGCATGAAGCGGGCGAGCGTCTCCTGTTCGATGTTGGAGACCGTACAGGCGACATGTCCGAGGTCGACTCGGAAGCGCGCCAGAAGCGCTTCCGGCAAAACCATGTAGCTCACGCGAAGCGCCGGCGCAAGACTCTTCGTGAAGGAGTTCATATACACCACGCGGCCGCTTCCGTCGAGGCCCTGAAGGGCCGGGATCGGCGATCCGGCGAAGCGGAATTCGCTGTCGTAGTCGTCTTCGATCACGTAACGGCTTCGATCCTCGTTCGCCCACGCGAGCAATTCGCGGCGTCTGCCGATCGGCATCACGATCCCGGTCGGGAACTGGTGCGAGGGCGTGAGGTGGACGATGTCGGCCTTGCTGCCACGGAGCCGTTCGACGTCGAGTCCGGCAAGATCGAGCGGGATCGTCACGGAGGTGCCGCCGTTGGAGGCGACGATCCGGGCGATCTTCGGATACCCGGGGTCTTCGACGGCGTACAACGAGGTCCGCCCGAAGAGCTGGACGAGCAGTCCGGTCAGATACTCGGATCCCGCGCCGACGACGATGGCGCCGGGGTCGGCATGGATCCCGCGGTAGTCGGCGAGATGCCGCGCGATTTCCTTGCGGAGCGCGAAGGACCCTTGCGGATGCCCGGCGGTGAGGAGTCCGACGGGGGATTCCGAAAGCGTCGCGCGGATCAGTTTCGTCCAGACGGTGTAGGGAAAGAGGGAGGCGTCGAAGGCGTTCGTCGACAAGTCGAAGGCCGGAGCTGCGTTTGGTTCCGGTTCGGTCGCCGTCGGCGCATGCGTGATGGGGACGGTCGCAAGACGATCGCCGAGCGGATTGACGAAATGGCCGCTTCTGAGTTTGCTACGCAGATATCCTTCCGCGACGAGTTGGGCGTAGGCCGTCTCGACCGTCACGGGACTCACTTCGAGGCTAGCGGCGAGTTCCCGCTTGGAAGGCATGCGGGTCCCTTCCGTAAGTTCTCCGCTTTCGATCGAGGCACGGACATGGCGATAGATCTGTTCATAAAGCGGCGTCGCGCCGCGATGGTCGAGAAACACCGTAAGCATCTGGATTCCTTCCTTCTGGTATGATGTAAACATATAAAAATGCGCGATGCGATGAAACCAGTCATGGTATCATCATAGCATCGCGCAAGGCGTTTGTCAATCGTTCGGTCGAAACGGCGACGGCGTTAAACGGTTTTGATTCGCGGCGGACGGGCGGCGATCAGGTTCAGGATCAACGCGATCAGCATCACCGCCGGAGCGAGCAGCAAAAGCGCGAGCTCGATTCCCGCGATCACGAAGAAAACGTTGGCGAGGAACAGCGGGGTGACTTTCTTGGCCGCATACGCCCACCATTCGAAGAGGACCGCGAGGAAGACCAAGGCCACGTGGACGCCGACGAAAATGACATAGAGCGCGGCGAACACGGGATGGTCCACCAAGCTCTCGGCGCCGGCGAGAAGGTAATACAGCGTGCCGGCGACCAGATAGACGGAGACGAAGATCGCATTGACGAAGAGCAGTTTTCGATTCATCGGGATCACCACCTTTTTTCATTATAACGCTTTATCGCGCGAGTTTCAACGTCGTCGAAAAAATCCGTTACATTTCGTCGAAAAGCGACATCTGCGGATGCCGTTCGCGGATCGTGAAGAAGCGGGCGATGTCTGCTTCCCGCCAAGCGATCCCGGCGGCGTCGCACGCCGTCGTGAAAACATCCCACAGATGGTCGCTGCCGGGGGATTTGCATACATAGGAGGTTCCATAGCGCTGTTCGTACTGGCGCCGCAACCCCGGGAACTCCTCGTCGAGACGCGCGTAGAAATGTTCGCGCGATCCGTCGCGCATCGTCGTCGCCGTCGTCCCGACGATGTATTTGACACGCGCTTCGGCGCAGGCCGCGACGACCGCGCGGATGTTCTCTTCCGAGGCCGTGATCCACGGCAGGACGGGCGTCATCCAGACGCCGGTCACAATGCCGCGTTCGGCGAACGCGGAAAGCGCCTTGAGCCGCTCCGAGGGCGGACTGGCGGAGGGTTCGATGCGGCGGGCGAGTTCGTCATCGGTCGTCGTGATCGTGAAGGACGCGACCGCGCAGGCGTTCTTGGCGATCGCCTCGAACAGATCGAGGTCGCGGAGAGCGAGCGCGTTCTTCGTGAGAAACGACGCCCCGTGACCGTATTTCAGGATGACTTCGAGAACCCGGCGGGACAGTTCGAGCTTTTCTTCGATCGGCATGTACGGATCGCACATCGATCCCGACCGGCAGACGATCTTCGTCTTTTTCTTCGCAAGTTCCGCCGCCGCGAGGGCGGGGGCGTTCACCTTGACGATGATGTCCTCGAACGGAGGTTCGATCTCGTAACAGGAACTCCGCGAATCGCAGTAAATGCAACCGTGCGTGCAACCGCGATAGACATTGTAGTTGTGGTACGGGCCGAGAATGAGCGTTTTCGCCTGGACTTCGCGCATGGTATCACCAGCTTCTGTCTTCATTATAGCAGACCAAGACGGAAAAAAAAGCAAGAGCCGCGGATTCACATCCGCGGCTCGCAGGTTTCAGATGGCTGGGCTAGCTAGGATCGAACTAGCGATCTTGGAGTCAGAGTCCAATGCCTTACCGCTTGGCCATAGCCCAATCGATGGACCCGCCGTTGTGCGTGTCCATATGATATGATATCATTTTTTTCGGGATTGTCGAGAAAAATTGATCGGGATCAAGCAAAAAATCACGGGTTCGCAGACCCACACGGGGTTTCGTGGAGCGGCCGGTAGACGAGCGCGCCGTTTTCCCGGACGGAGGCCATCAGGGTGAATCCTTCGACGCGCGTTCGGATCACCGGCAGGGTCANNCGGTCTGCGCCGCCTGCACGCCGGGTTCGGAAGCATCGCACATGCGGGCAATCGTCAAATGCGGCAAAAACGGCTTGGGATCGAACGAAAACCCTTCTGAGGCGAGGGCGGACCGGACCTTCACCGCGAGCTCGGAAAGCGCACTTCCGCCGTCGGCGTGAAGGCACAAGATGCCGTCGCGACCACGGTTGAAGCCAAAGAGCCCGGACAGCGTGAGATCGAACGCCACGGCATCGACGGCATCGAGCACGATCGATAGCGCCGGAAGGTCCTCGGGATCAACCTCCCCGAGAAACGCGAGGGTGAGATGCAGGTTTTCGGGGGTGGTGAACTTGCCTTTCGTCGCATGCATGCGTAAAATCCGCGTGCGTTCGAGAATGGCCGAAACGACCGGTTCGGTGAAGCGGATGGCGACAAACAGGCGCAATGGCCGGAATCAGGCTTTCGCTTCGGCGTTGACCGTCGCTTCGGTGCGGATCGATCCGGTCTTGTTGAGATCGAGCTGCATCATCAAGACGGCGATGAATCCGAGTCCGAAAATCGTCAAGAGCAGATAGGGCAGCGAATAGTCGGATTTGCGGATTTGAAGCGCGTCGCGGTGCGCGAACAGGTATTCCTCCCACTTCTTCAGGTTGAGCGCGAACATGATCTGCAGACCGGGAAGGACCAATATCGACAAGAGGAAGTCCTTCGTCGGCGCTGAGGCATCGTTTGTCACCTTATGCATCGCCTTGATCAAATGGAACATCCAGAAATAATAGTAGACGCCGAACGTGATGATCGTATAGAAGACCGCAAGCGGAATGTTCTTGACGAGTTCGGGATTGCCTGCTACATCCATCCGCGGGAGCGGATCGGGCTTCTTGAGAAGGCGCAGGACGTACCGGTACAGCGTCGGTTCGTCCGCACCGGAATATCCGGGATGCAAAAAGACCGCGACGCCGTACGCCAGCAACAACACGATATAGAGAAAGAATCCAAACCCGAGTCCGCCGACGAGGAGGCTGTCGACGCCCAGTTCCATCCGTCCGAAATACAGTCCGCTCGCGTTCAGCGGATCGTTGCTTGCGTAGACCAACACAAGCGTGAGGTTGAGCACGAACAACAGCGCGGCGACCCCGAAGCCGAGCTTGAAGGCAAGTTTGGCATGTTTCGAATAGCCGTTTTCAAACACCATGAAGCCGACGGTCGCGAAACAGGCGTCGAGAATGATCACCCGCGAGAGCGAGCCGAAGAACGTCGGCAGGTCGTTCCAGGTGAGCGAGGCGATGACCGCGCCGTCGAGACGACAGACGTAAAGACGGGACGAATAGACGATCATGGTCAAGATAAAGAGACCGATTGCGAAATACTCGATACGGACCTTTCCGAGCAAAGCACGTATTTTTGCCATGGAAACCCTCCTGGATCATCGTTTAATCTATTTTTATGATAGCACTCGCAAGCGCGCGATTCAAGGCGATCCGCGCAACATTTCACGCAAAATGTGGGATATGTCGATCGCCTCGCGGAGCTTTCAGCGATGGTCCGGGAGTGCCGGATCCGGGCTCTTCGGCAAAACCGGACGGCTGAGCGCTTTGGCGATCATGTCATCGCAGAGCGCATGCAGCCGGTTCATCGTCTTGACGCGGCCGGAAAGCATCGCGGGGTGAATGGTTTCGCCGTTCTTCCAGTAGCGTCCCGAGACGCCCGCAAAGACGGGATCCAGAGCGATCCGGACCATGTGTCCGGCCGGAACCAGTGCGGGTTCGCCGGCCTTGCGCCGCCAGCTCCAGATCCACCGCTCGAGTCCCGGGGTCGTCTTCGTGACGATGCCGGTATCGACGAGTCCGGGGTCGATCGCGTAAAACGAGACCATGCGGGGATCGATCCGCCGCGCCATGTCACGGACGTACAGGACGTTCATCAGTTTCGATTGCGCGTAGGCCGTCAGAAGCCAATATCCGTGTTTCAGGTTCACGTCATGGAAATGCACGATGCCGACTTTATGCGCCCGCGAACTGACGACAAGCACCCGCGATCCCGGACGCCGCTTTAATAGCGGCAGGCACAGATCGGTCAGTTGATGGACCGCCAGATGGTTGATGGCGAAGGTTCGTTCATAGTCGTCGGCGGTCGTTTCACGATGGGTCCCGACGGCTCCGGCGACGTGGACGAGGGCGTCGATGCCCTCCTTGCCGTAAAGCCGGTTCAAGGCGAGACCGAGGTCATGCACGGAACGAACCGATGACAGATCGCCGAATTGGAACGACAACCGATCGTTTTTCAAATCGGCGACGATCTTCTCCGCCTTGGCGGGATTGCGCGCGATCCCGATCACGCGGCAGCCTTCTTTCAAGAATCCCTTCACGACCGCCAGGCCGATGCCGTCGGTCGCGCCGGTGACGATGATGCGTTTTTCCATTCCGACCCCTTCTTCCGCTATCGCTTTCATTTTAACACCGGATCGGGTACTTGGGTAGACTATTCAACATCATTTACCTAAACGGACGGAAATGAAAAGCGTTCCGTCATGCGGAACGCCGTTCGAATGCGGTTTGTTCGAGGTTCAGTTTTCTGACCACGCGCTCAAACAGAATCCACGCGATCCCCGCCGCCAAAAGATCGCCGACCGGTTGGGTCCAGACGATTCCGATCCGTCCGAAGAGAGCCTCGAACGCGAAGAGGATCGAGAGGTTGAGGACGATCTGGCGGACGAAGACGAGGAGGAACGACTGTTTTCCCTTACCCATCGCCTGAAACGTCGTGTTGAACAGAAAGAAGAGCGTCATCGGCACCGTGCCGAGACAAGCGATGCGGAGAAACTGCGCGCCGAGGGCGACGGTCGCGTCCTCGTCGATGAAGAACCGCACGAGCGGTTCGGAGAATAGTTCGAAGACGATGATGCAGAGCGCGGCGAACGCTGTCGCCGCGATGCGGGCGAAGCGCGAGACGTTCTTCATGCGCGGATAATCATGCGACGCGTAATTGTAGGCGGCGAGCGGCAAGATCCCCTGGCCGAGCCCGAGGGCGATGTTGAGCGGGATCATGTCGATCTTCTTGACGATCCCCATCGCCGCGACCGAGATGTCGCCGTATTTCGACATGACCTTGAACATCGAGCCGTTGACGAGGACGTTGAACATCACGGCGGCCGCCGCCGGCAGGCCGACCGCGAGGATTTGCGGACAGAGCGCGCGGCTGCCCGGAAGATGCCGCG
>DMTN01000009.1 GCA_003477305.1 Acholeplasmatales bacterium
GTCTTGCCGGCGCCGGTCGGGCCGACGATCGCGATCTTCTGTCCGGGTTTGGCTTCGAAGTTGAAGTCGTTGATGACCGTCTTGTCCGCTTCATATCCGAAGTGGACGTCCTTGAAACAAACGCGTGAAGCGAGGTTCGAGGCGTCCGCGGGATCGGCGGGATCGGCGATCTCTTCCTTCTCTTCGAGGAGAGTGAAGACGCGTTCGCTCGCGGCGATCGCGGACTGGAGCACGTTACTCTGCGCGGCGATCTGGCCGATCGGCATCGTGAACGAACGCATGTACTGGATGAAGGACTGGAGTTCGCCGATCTTGATCGTTCCGGTCGCGGCGTAATAGCCGCCGAGCACGGCGACGAGGACATAGCCGAGGTTTCCCACGAAGTTCATGATCGGCTGCATGATGCCGCTGTAGAACTGGCTCTTCCAGGCGGATCCGTAGAGTTTCTTGTTTTGCGCGTCGAATGTTGCGATCGCGGCCTGTTCGCCGTTGAACGCCTTGACGATCAGATGGTTTCCGTACATTTCCTCGACCTGGCCGTTGATCGCGCCGATCGACGCCTGCTGGGTCTTGAAGTGGCGCTGCGATTTTTTCAGGATCATCCCGATGATGCCAAACGAGAGCGGCAGGATCAGCATCGCCGCGNNTCTGCCAACTGATCGAAAACATCATGTAGCCGACGCCGAGGATCATCACGGCGGAGGTGATGAGCTGGGTGATGCCCTGGGTGAGGCTCTGGTTGATCGTGTCGACGTCGTTGGTGACGTGGGAGAGGACTTCGCCGTAATTGTGGGTGTCGAAGTATTTGATCGGCAGACGGTCGACCTTCGCCTGGATGTCGCGGCGCATCTCATAGGTGACGTCGTTGCTCACCTTGGTCATGATGAATCCTTGAGTGTAGTTGAAGACGGCGCTGAGTCCATAGAGGATCAGCATCTCGACGATGATCCAGCCGATCGCCGCGAAGTCGATGTCGCCGGTCCCGCCGATTCGCTTCAGAAGACCTTCGACGAGCAAAGACGTCGCATTGCCGAGGATCTTCGGACCGACGATCGTAAACACGGTGGAAGCGAGCGCGAAGATGAGCACGAAGGCGATTTTCAGGCGGTAGGGCTTGAGCCGTTTCAAGAGTTTCCGGACGGTTCCCTTGAAATCTTTGGCTTTCGCGACCGGAGCGCCGGTCAGACCGGGACGGCCGGCGCCCACCATCGGGCGCGGCGCGGCGGAAGGATTGTGTTGCGACGAATGATCAGCCATTGACAAGTTCCTCCTTCGCCAGCTGGGACGAGGCGATTTCATAGTAGATGGGGCAGGTTTCGAGCAGTTCGCGGTGCGTGCCGCGGCCGACGATCCGGCCTTTTTCGAGCACCAGGATCTGATCGGCGGTCATGATCGTGCCGACGCGCTGGGCGACGATGATGCGGGTCGTGTCCGCGGCCGCCGTCTTCATCGCCTGCCGCAGTTTCTGGTCGGTCTTGAAGTCGAGCGCCGAGAAACTGTCGTCGAAGATCAGGATCGGGGCCTTCTTGGCGAGCGCACGGGCGATCGAGAGACGCTGTTTCTGACCTCCCGAGACGTTCGCGCCGCCTTGCGCGATCGGTCCGTCGTAACCTTCCGGGAGCGCTTCGATGAAGTCGGTCGCCTGGGCGACGGAGGCGGCTTCGCGGATTTCCGCGTCGGTCGCGTCCGGCTTGCCGTAACGGAGGTTGGAGGCGACCGTGCCGGAAAGGATCATGCCTTTCTGGGGAACATAACCGATGGCTTCGTGCAAGTCGTGCTGGGTCATCTCGCGGATGTCGATGCCGTCGATCGTGATCGCGCCTTCGGTGACGTCGTAGAAACGGGGAATCAGGTTGATGAGCGTGCTCTTGCCCGAACCGGTAGACCCGATGATGGCGGTCGTCTCGCCGGGTTTTGCCTCAAAGGTGATGTCTTCGAGGACCTTTTCGTTGGCTTTCCCGAACCGGAAGGCGACATGCTCGAAACGAACCAGACCGCGGATCGGACCGGCCGGTTTTTTGGGTTCTGCCGGATCGACGATCTGCGGCTTCTTGTTGAGGATTTCGGCGACGCGGACGGCGGAGACTTCCGCGCGGGGGAAGAAGATGAACATCAAGGCGATCATCAGGAAGGACATGATGACTTGCATCGCGTAGTTCATGAAAGCGAGCATGTCGCCGACCTGGAGGGTCGAGGCCGCGATCTGGTTCGAACCGAACCAGATGATGGCGACCATCGTGATATTCATGATGAACATCATCGCCGGAAACATCATCGCAATGACGCGGTTGACATAAAGGAGCGTCTTCGCGAGGTCGCGGTTGGCGCCTTCGAACTTCTTGGTTTCGTAATCCTGATTCCCGAAGGCGCGGATCACCATCAGTCCGGTGAGTTCCTGCCGGGTGACGAGGTTGAGCCGGTCGATCAGTTTCTGGGTCAGTTTGAATTTGGGGATGGCGAGGCCGAAAATGACGCCGATCAAAACGAAGAGGGCGACCACGGCGGCGACGATGATCCAGGTCATCGAAACGTTGGTCCTGAGGATCATCATGATACCGCCGACGGCGATGATCGGCGAGTAGAAGAGCATGCGAATCGACATGACGACGAGCTGCTGGATCTGGTTGATGTCGTTGGTCGTGCGGGTGATGAGCGATGCCGTCGAGAATTCGTTGAATTCCTGGCTGGAGAAGGATTCCACTTTCTGAAACACGGTGGCGCGCAGGTTGCGTGCGAAGCCGGCGCCGATGCGGGACGAGAGGAGCGCGACGAGGATCATCGCGACGGCCGAGACGAGGGCGATTGCGAGCATGTTGAGTCCCGTTGCGATGATGTAGTTCGTTTGGACGGATCCCATGTCGATGCCGATTTCCGCATAATATTTGGAAACCAGGACCACACCCGTCTGCAATTTGAGCATCGGGTCGACGGCGCTTGCGGAAGTCTGCGCCGATGCGAGGAGAAGCGGCCATGTCGGGATCGACTGCATCTGCGCGACGGCTGCGTAAAGTTGCGTGACGGCGAAGTCGGAGGTGACGTCGAAGCCTGATCCGGAACCTGCTTCACTCAATTGTTTTCCGACGTTGATGAGGACCCAGACGGTCTCGCCGAACGCCAGGTCGAGGGCATCCCGGACCTCGTCGGAGACGTCTGCGTTCAGACGATAATAAGTGCCGATGAAGGTATCGACGGATTCTCCGGCGACGATGAGCGGTTCGCCGGCCGCGACCGGAACATACTGCGAAGCGATCAATGCGTCATTCGTATCGTTCGCGAGCGACAGAACGAAATCGTATCCGTCTGCGCTCAACGCCTCGGGGCTTGCGTGCTCGACGCCGCCCGACTGGATCCCGACGTTGACGATGTCGGAAAGATAGGCCGGCAGCGCCAGTTCGGCCTGCGCCTGGACATAGAGCAACCCAATCGCGAAAAGCAGGCTGAGTAAAAACGGTTTGAGGTATTTCAGCAGTTTGATCATACGTTCTTTTCTCCTTGAGGATTGATGTCGTTGGTCGCAAGATACGTGAGGATCTTGCCGAGGATGGAATCGAGATGCGCCGTATCATCGGCGCCGAGGTGATCGGTCAGGCCGTTGAGAAAATTCGACATGGCGGTTTCAACCTGTCGGATCACGACTTCGCCGGCCGCGTTTACCTTGACGCGGGTGACCCGACCGTCGGTGTTATCCTTCGCGATGTCGACGAGCCCTTCGCGCTTCAGCATCTTCACCATCTGGGTCGCCGCGGCGACGCTGACCGAGAATTCCTGACTGACTTCGGTGATCGTCATCGTGTTTCCGGCGCTTTTCTTGTGGATGCCGTATAAAAGCATCCCGAAGCCCTTGCCGTGGTTAGTGACGTACTGGCGCCGCATCATCACGCGCAGGTGCATGAGTTTTTCGGACAGGGCGTCGTTTTGTGCATTCATGAGTGATCCTCCATATACTTAAACTACTTAACAATTTCTTATTATACTACCTCCGAGATGGAAATCAACTGTTTTCACTCAAGATCCATTGGAAATGTTCCAAGGAAAGACAGCGGTATCCCACTTGATGAAACGAGGACGGCGACAACCCGTTCTCGCGCGATTCATGATATCTTCATAACCTTCTTTCCAAACCGTGGGCGAGGCGATATAATGATAATCGAGCCGATGATCTTCGATTCTGATTCACAGGATTCGAAATGGTTGATCGCGTGTGAAAGCTGGTGTTCCCCATGAATTCATCCAACGTCTGGTTTGCGATGGGATTGACGATCCTCGCCGGTCTGTCGACCGGGATCGGCGGCTTGGTCGTGCTGCTTCTGCGAAAGACGAGCGCGAAAGTCGTCTCGATCTCGCTCGGTTTTTCCGCCGGCGTCATGATCTATATCTCCTTCGTCGAGTTGCTCGCCGATTCGCGCATCCTGCTGATCACGGAGCTGGGAGAAATTTCGGGATCCCTCCTGACGGTCGTCGCCTTCTTTGGCGGACTGCTGTTCGCCGGACTGATCGACAAGATGGTTCCGTCGTACGAGAATCCCCATGAAGCGCACCGCATGGAAGAAATGGTCGCATGCCCCAAACCCGATCACAAGACGAAACTATTACGCACCGGCGTCCTGACGGCCGTCATCATCGCGATTCATAATTTCCCCGAAGGGATGGCGACGTTCGTCTCGGCCATCAGCGAGCCCTCGCTCGGCATCGCCGTCGCGGCCGCAATCGCGATTCACAACATCCCGGAAGGCATTTCGGTCGCCGTTCCCGTTTTCTGCGCGACCGGAAGCCGGAAGAAGGCATTTGCCTGGACGATCATCTCCGGGATCGGGGAACCGCTCGGGGCGCTGATGGCGTATCTCATCCTGATGCCGATATTGAACGATCTCGTCTTCGGCCTGATCTTCGCGATCGTCGCCGGAATCATGGTCTACATTTCCTTTGACGAGTTGCTCCCCGCCTCGCGGGAATACGGCGAACATCATCTCGCCACCTACGGGCTTGTGGCGGGAATGGTGGTCATCGCGATCAGCCTCATTTTCATTTGACCCGACGATTTTGGGCAACTTGCTTGTGGAATCATCCGATCGATGATAGACTATGGATGAAAGATGCGTTGTTCATTGATGGAACGATGCATCCCGTTTTCCCCGGAGGTAAACTATCATGGATTCAACGATTGTTTCAAGAATGCCCTTGATCGGAGACAAAGCTCCCGCCTTCAAGGCCGTCACCACGCAGGGACCCATCAATTTCCCGGAAGACTATGTCGGAAAATGGGTCATCCTCTTCTCGCACCCCGCTGATTTCACGCCTGTTTGCACCACGGAGTTCATGACATTCGCCTCGATGGCGGATGATTTCAAGGCATTGAACACCGAACTCGTCGGTCTGTCGATCGATTCGCTTTACGCCCACATCGCCTGGCTTCGCAGAATTCAGGAACTCGAATGGAACGGACTCAAGAACATCGAAGTGAAATTCCCCTTGATCGAAGACATCAAGATGGAAGTCGCGCATCTTTACGGGATGGTCCAGCCCGGCCAGTCGACCACCCAGGCCGTCCGCGCCGTGTTCTTCATCGACCCCGAAGCGACGATCCGCACGATTCTGTTCTACCCCGCGTCCCTCGGCCGCAACTTCGACGAAATCAAGCGCATCATTCAAGGTTTGCAGAAAGCCGACCGCGAGAAGATCGCGACTCCCGCCAACTGGAAACCCGGTCAGGACGTCATCGTTCCGCCGCCCGGATCCTGCGGTGTCGCGAAAGCCCGGATGGAAGACAAGTCGGAAGACAAATACTGCCTCGACTGGTTCCTCTGCTTCAAACGCGAAAAGAAGTAATTGCAGTTTCAACACGACCCGTGCGATTGACCGCACGGGTCTTTTTTGCACTTATAATGATGGCAATTATCACGGAGGTTATTGACATATGCCGAAAATAATGTATAATATGGGTGTGATTGACATATATCGATAACAAACAAGGAGGTGAAATCATGCCTAGAAAAGATGGAACCGGACCGAAAGGCGCGGCGGGAAGAGTCGGCAAAGGCTTAGGCGACTGTTCTAAAAAAACGACGGACGCGGCCAAGACGGCAGTCCCCAATTCGGGATTGAACCGTCGCGAGCGCCATCGGAATGGATCACAATCTTCTCAAGCGGGTTCGCTCACTACCGAAAAAACCGCTCGGGATCAACGCCCGAACGAAGTCAACGATCAAATCAAGGAATAACGGTTCATGAAAAGCGGGGGACACCCCGTCTTTTCTATAAAAATGGATCAAGGAGTGATATCGATGCCTCGCCCCAGAAAACTACGGACCGTCTGTTGTCTACCGGAAAATGATTCGTTCGGTCCGCGAAATGAGAGTTTTACCGATGCGAACACCGTGCGGATGTCAGTCGACGAGTATGAAACAATCCGGCTGATCGACTTGGAAGGATTGACGCAAGAGGAATGCGCCGTTCAAATGAACGTCGCAAGAACGACCGTCCAGAGCATCTATAGCGAAGCCCGAAAGAAAATCGCCGATGTCCTCGTCAACCGCAAATGGCTGCAGATCACCGGCGGCGACGTTGTGCTCTGCGATGGCGGAAACGTCTTTTGCGGACAACGCAACTGTAAGCGCGAGCATTGCAGTAGAAGACTCGGCAACCATCCCGAAACGGACAAGTGATCGTTGATCGAACATCTTTTCGACGAACCCGTCGAACGGTTTTGCGGGTTGTCCGTTTCATGTCAGATGCAAAGGAGCCTTGACCATGATTGTGAGTACCTTGATCGAGAACACGTCTTGCGATCCCCGTCTTTGCGGAGAGCACGGGTTGTCGCTCTTCGTCGAAAGCGGAACGCATCGTTTGCTTTTCGATACCGGTGGCAGCGATCTGCTGATTCATAACGCAACTGCGATGGGCGTCGATCTGGCATCCGTGGACACGGTCGTCATTTCGCATGGACACGCCGACCATGGCGGCGGACTCCGGGCGTTTTTGGAATTGAATCATACCGCCGTCGTCCTGATACACAAGGATGCTTTCGAACCGCATCGTTCCAAGCATCCGGATCGATGGATCGACGTCGGACTCGACCCGGGGTTGAAAAAACATCCTCAGGTCATGATGACTGACGACTTCCACAGGATGGATGACGGGATGTTTCTATTCTCGGGCGTCGCGGGCACGCGATATCTTCCTTCGATGAACCAAAACCTGTATCGCGGGGATGGGCCCTTGGTACCTGACGAATTCCGTCACGAACAGAATCTTGTCATCCGCGATCGGGATGCAATCGTCCTTTTCATCGGGTGCGCGCATACCGGCGTCGTCAACATCATGAACCACGCCGCCGACCGATACGGGATCGCTCCGACGCACGTGATCGGCGGGTTTCACATGAGCAGCCGATCCTCGACCGTGGGCGAAAGCCCGGATGTCATCCGGGAAGTCGCCGCATGGCTTCGGCAGACCGAGAGTGTTTTCTACACGGGACACTGTACGGGGGAGACCGCATACCGCATTATGAAAAAAAAGATGGGAAAACAACTGCAGAAAATCAGCACCGGAACGACGATAACAATCGAAACGGAGAGAAACAGATGAAAGAAGAAACAATCAAAGAAACGGATTGGGAACAGGAACCGACGAAAGTCGAGTGCGATCACGATTGCGATTCCTGCACGGAGAAGTGCGACGAACCCGTCGATTTCCGTGCGAAGCTCAATGAAATGAGTCATGTGGAGAAGACCATCGCGGTCGTCAGCGGCAAAGGCGGAGTGGGCAAATCGATGGTTACTTCGCTTTTGGCGGTCGCGACCCGGCGCCGCGGATATCAGACGGCAATCCTCGACGCGGACCTGACCGGACCTTCGATTCCGAAAGTGTTCGGTTTGAAGGAACGTGCGACGCAGTGCGATTTCGGAATCCTGCCGGTCTTGACGGAGACGAAAATCAAGGTGATGTCGATCAACCTGCTGATCGAGAACGAAACCGATCCGGTGGTCTGGCGCGGTCCTCTCATCGCAAACACGGTCAAGCAGTTCTGGACCGACGTGGTATGGGATCAGGTGGACTACATGTTCATCGATATGCCGCCGGGAACCGGCGACGTTCCCTTGACGGTTTTCCAATCGCTTCCCGTCGACGGCATCATCATCGTCGCCTCACCGCAGGAACTGGTCTCGATGATCGTGACGAAATCGGTCCGCATGGCGGAGATGATGAAGATCCCGATCATCGGCATCGTCGAAAACATGTCTTACGCAATCTGTCCCGGCTGTCATGAGCCGTTCTACCTTTTCGGAAAAAGCCACATCGAAGAGGTCGCCGCCGAACATCGGCTCGACATTCTCGCGAGAATTCCGATCGATCCGGCCTATGCATCCGCGTGCGATGACGGAACGATTGAACAAGTATCAACCGACGTGTTTTCAATCGTCGCGGATCGCATCATCCAATGGAGGAAAGCCCAATGAAAATCGCCATCGCAACACAAGCGGGAATGGTCTCCCAGCATTTCGGTTATGCGGAAACCTTTACCGTCTTCGACATTGAAAACAAGGTCGTCGTCGGTAAGAACGAAGTCGCGAATCCCGGTCATCGTCCCGGCTTTCTTCCGGTGTTCCTCGCGCGTCGGGGAGTCGGCATCATCATCGCCGGCGGCATCGGATCGGGAGCGGTCGATCTCTTCAAAGCAAACGGCATCGAAGTCATCACCGGCGCTTCGGGAAATCCGGATGCGGTCATCGAACAATGGCTTTCCGGAGACCTGAAGTCCACGGGAATCCCATGCAGCGAACATCTGCATCACGGAGAATGCTGACTTTTCCTTCGGGAAGCGGATCAACCCTATCAATCTCGGTTGAAGGATATTCCTGTGGTCGGCTGCCGCAAACGGCAAATATGATCCGACCGCAGTTGAAAGGATAACAATGCGTCATTATGATTTGATTGTGATTGGCGGCAGCGCCGCCGGCATCACCGCCGCCGTTACGGCTCGGAAATTCTATCCGGAAAAAAGCATCCTGATGATTCGCGACGTCAAAAACGTTCCGATTCCCTGTGGGATCCCCTATGTATTCGGTACGGTCAATGATCCGATGAAGAATCTGATGCCGGTCGATGTCATGATGCAAAACGCGAAAGTGGATGTCGTCATGGGCACCGCGATGAAGATCAATCCCGACTTCAACATCGTACTCATGTCTTCCGGCATGGAGGAAGGGCTGACTTACGATCGGTTGATCTTG
>DMTN01000051.1 GCA_003477305.1 Acholeplasmatales bacterium
ACCTGATACCTTCGGACGGCCGTCCCCGAGACGGCCGCCCGCCCCCGGGGTGATTCCATGAAACGATGTTTGCTCCTGCTGACGCTTTCCCTCGTCCTCGCGACCGTCTCGACGGTCCGCGTTTCGGCGTTGGAGGCTTCCTACGCGGAAGTTGGCGCGGTAGAAGAAGATCAAGACGTCCTGACGGTCCCGTCCTTCCGCAACGACACGTATTACCGACGGCTTTCCGCCTGGCTTCAGGACTACGATACGCCCGTCCTCGCGGAACAGACGCAGACGGCCGCCGCCGCGGTCTTGGCCAATCCGGCCACCGATTTTGTGCACGATGCCGAATTCGGCGGACTTGTCGCCGAGCTCGAGACCGATGAATCCGTCACGATTCCGGTCGTGGTCCCCGCCGCCGGCCTGTATGA
Organism: Acholeplasmatales bacterium; assembly: GCA_003477305.1. GTDB lineage: Bacteria > Bacillota_I > Bacilli_A > Izemoplasmatales > Hujiaoplasmataceae > UBA12489. The sequence goes on from DMTN01000051.1 coordinate 414, forward strand.
AATCGCCTTTGATTTCGTGATGCCGGAAGCATTCTACACGGTTCCGACCGTCGCCCTCGAAGTGAATGGCGCATCGCCGTTCAACGAGGCGTCCTCGCTTGAACTCGACGTCGCCTGGAACATCATCCCGCTTGCCGAAAACGAACGCTACAACCGCTACGGCAACGAACTGTTACCGGACGCCGAGGCGATCCGGACGTGGTCGACCTACTGGATCGACGACTACAACGCGCTCACGTCCGGCGCCTGCCTGTTTCTTTTGGAAAGCGGCATCAACCACATCACCGTGACCGCGCTCAATCTGAGCGTCCGGATCGGCGCGATCCGCATCCGCGGCCACGTCGAACCCGTCAGCTACGCCGCATACCGCGCCGGTGTCGCTTCCCTGCCGGACGAAGCCGACGGCGCCTTGATCACGATCCAGGGAGAAAACTTCGCGATCAAGAACGACCTGGAGATCAAGTCGAGCTACTACAAGGAAAGCGCGATGACCCCGTACGCCTACATGACCACGGTGCTGAACCGGCTCGACGGCGGATCGATGGCGCGCGGCGGCACGAAAGTCACCTATGCCTTCGACGTCGAGAAGAGCGGCAACTACAAGTTCGCGCTGAAGGCGTTCAAGAACGAAAACGCCGGCGTCGCTGCGGCGAAGACCTTTTACCTCGACGGCGTCATCCCCTTCGCGGAACTCGAAGCGTATACCTTCGACACCCTCAAAAAGTGGACGAACGTCACCTTGGGAAACGACGAGGCCTTCGAGCTATACCTGACGGCGGGAACCCACACGCTCACGATCGAATCGACCGCATCCGCGTACGTCGGGGCGATCGACCGGCTCAACACCGTGATGGACGGCATCAACGCGATCAGCCTGACGGTCCAGACGATCACCGGCGGGAATACCGACGACGCAGTCGACTGGAACATCCTGAAATACCTTCCCGACCTGGAAGAAACGCTTTTGGACTACGCGGACGAACTCGAGATCCTCTATGAGGAACTCGCCGCCATCGACCGGGGGATTGACACCGCGCCGGAAATCTCGACCTTGAACGTCGCCGCCAAGCAGCTGCGCCGGGTCGCGAAAAACCCCAACAAGATCGGTTCGAAACTCGCGCAGTTCTCCGAAAGCAGCGGTTCGGCCTATCAACTCATCGGCGCCGCCGTGGCCGCGCTTTTGTCGCAGCCGCTTTCGGTCGACCAGTTCTATTTCTACGATGACGCCGCGCTGCCGAAACCGACCGGATCGTTCTTCACGAAACTCTGGCACGGCTTGTTATCCTTCCTGTATTCGTTCTTCGACGCCCGCTACAACGACACCGGCGTCGAGGCGGGGACGCTCGAAGTGTGGGTCGGCCAGTCGACGCTCTATCTCGACATCATCCAGTCGATGATCGATCAGGAGTTCAGCCGCGAAACCGGGATCAACGTCAAGTGCTCGGTCTTGGCGAGCGGCGCGAAGATCGTCCTCTCCAACGCGACCGGCGACAATCCCGACGTCGTCCTCTCGATCGACGACTGGACCCCGTATTCCTACGCCCTGCGCGGGATGATCGAAGACCTTTCGGCGTATCCGGGCTTCGAGGATACCGCCGCCACCTATGTGAAGAACAACTTCACGCCGATGATCTTCGAGGACGGCGTCTACGGGATTCCCGAGACGCAGTCGGTGTTTTTGCTCTATTACCGCACCGACATCCTCGACTACCTCGACCTCGAGGTCCCCGATACCTGGCAGGACGTTTTGGACATGTTGCCGATCCTGCAGAGCCACCGGATGAATTTCTTCCATCCGCTCGGCGGTTCCGACGCCTTCAAGGGTTACGGGTTCACGACCCCGATCATCTACCAGATGGGCGGGGAGATCTTCACCGAAGACGGGATCGAGACGACCCTCAAGGATCCGACCACGGTCGAGGCGATCCGTTTCATGACCGATTTCTTCACGATCTACGACATGCCCTTGCAAGTCTCTTCGTTCTTCGAGCACTTCCGGTCCGGCGACATGCCGATCGGGATCGCCTCGGTCGACATGTACCTTTCGCTCAAATACGCCGCACCGGAACTTTCGGGGCAATGGGGCGTCACCGTCATGCCGGGCATGGACGCCGACGAAGACGGCACCGTCGAACGCTACGGCACGACCTATGGCAAGGCTTCGATCCTCTTCTCGAACTCGGAGATGAAGGACGAGGGCTGGCAACTGATACAGTGGTGGAACGACACCCAGACGCAGATCGACTTCATGCAGAAGATCAAGACCGGCCTCGGCGAGAAATTCCTCGTGATGTCGGCCAACATGGACGCGCTCGAAGCTTCCGTCTGGGACGAGGACATCAAGAAGCAGATGCTCCGTCAGGCGCTCTGGAGCCGCATTCCGGCGATCACGCCGGGATCGTACATCGTCGAACGCGAACTCTCTTCGATCTGGAACAAGATCGTCATCGACCTCGACAACGTCTCGGTCGCGATCAACGCTTCGATCCCGCGCATCACGCGGGAACTCAACCGCAAGTTCGAGGAGTTCGGCTACAAGTCCGCGACCAGTCCAGACGGCCGCGCCTACCTTGTGGCGATGGAGTCGAACATCTCCCGCTGGATCGGAAGGGGGTACGACGCCGATGACCGCTGAGGCCCTCAAGCCGAAGAAGAAGCGCTTCAACACCGCGTATCTCTTCGTCGGACCGTATTACGCCGTCTTCTTCACGTTCGTCGTGGTGTTGATCGCGATTTCCATCGCGCTCTCCCTCACCTACTACGACACGATCAACTTCCCCTCCTGGGTCGGCCTCGAAAACTACGTGACATTGTTCACGCAGGACGCCGACTTCATGCAATACGCGCTGCCGACGACGATCAAGTACGCCCTCATCATCGGCCCCGGCGGCTATGCGCTTTCCTTCTTCATGGCGTGGGTGCTCGCGCAGCTCACCCACAAGGTCCGCACCGTCGTCGCGATCATCCTCTATTCGCCGTCGCTCACCAACGGCATCCTGATGTCGGTGATCTGGAAGGTCGTCTTCTCCGGCGACGCCCGCGGCTATCTGAACTACTGGCTCTTGTCGCTGGGGTTCATCAACGAACCGATGCAGTGGCTCCAGGACTCAACGTTCATCTTCGGCATCATGATCTTCGTGGGCATCTGGTCCTCGATGTCGGTCGGCTTTCTGGCGATGCTCTCGGGCATCCTGAACGTGAACAAGGAACTCTACGAAGCCGCCTACGTCGACGGGATGAAATCGCGCTGGCAGGAGATCTTCTACATCACGATCCCCTCGATGAAGCCGCAGATGCTGTTCGGCGCCGTGATGGCGCTCGTCGGCACCTTCAACGCCTCCGGCCTCGCCTCCGCGCTGTCGGGATCGGTGCCGCCGCCGCAATATGCCGGCTGGCTGATCGTCGACCATATGAACGACTACGGCTTCGCCCGCTTCGAAATGGGCTACGCCTCGGCGATCTCGGTCATTTTGCTTCTCGTCGTGCTCCTCTTCAACAGAGTCGCCACGCGTCTGTTCGGCGAGAGGAAGGGCTGACATGGACAACCTCGTGAAACGCCCCCTCACCAAGACCGAAAAGACGATCCGCCGCTACAAGCGGATGCGCAAGAACAAAAAAGCCCGGTTCCTCGGGACGATGATCAATCCATCCCGCTTCCACGTGAGCCAGCTGAAGTTTTTGCTCATCCTCGTGCCGATGCTCACGGTCACGATCCTGCCCTTGTTCTTCATCGTCTCGCACGCCTTCAAGCCGCTTGACGAACTGTACGCCTATCCGCCGCGGATCTTCGCCTCGCGGCTCACCCTCGACAACTTCACGAACCTCTTCACGATCGCCTCGCAGACCGGCGTGCCGTTCTCGCGGTACTTCTTCAACAGCCTGATTTCGTCGATTCTCGTGATCTTCCTGTCGATGCTGATCGGATCGCTCGCCGCCTTCTCGTTCTCGTTCCTCAAGTACAAAGGAAAAAAGACGATGTTCATGATCAACCAGATCGCGATCATGATCGTTCCGGTGGCGGTCGCGGTGCCCCGCTTCATCGTCCTCTCGGCACTCGGCATCACCGACACGATGTGGGCCCACGTATTTCCGCTTCTGGCGATGCCGATCGGCGTCTTCCTCGTCAAGCAGTTCATGGACCAGGTTCCGCGCGAACTGTACGAAGCGTCCGTGATCGACGGCGCGAACAATTTCCAGATTTACCGGAGCGTCGTCATGCCGCTTGTCAAACCGGCCCTCGCGACGGTGGCGATCCTCGCCTTCCAGGCCGCCTGGAACAATTCCGGAACCTCGGAGCTGTACGTCACGAACGAAGCGCTGAAGACCCTTCCGTATTATTTCTCGACCTTGACGATGGGGACCTCGGCGATCGCCGCGCAGGGCATGAGTGCCGCCGCGAACCTGCTCATGTTCGCGCCCAACATCATTCTTTTCATCATTCTGCAGAACAGCGTCATGAACACGATGGCGTACTCGGGGATCAAATGACATGAAAACCAAAAAATTCCTGTTGTTGATCCTCGTCGCGCTTGCCACCTTCACGTTCGCGGCCGTCCGCATCCCGACCGCCGAAGCGCTCTCCGCCTACAAGACCTACACGCTCGACCGCGACGGCCGGCTCGTCACCACGAACGAAGCCTACGAGGCCGTCGGAATGATCCGCGCCCTCGACGATGGAACCCTCCAGGGAACCACCTTCAACGGCGCCAAGGACCTCTTCATCGACGCGGATGACCATCTCTATGTCGCCGACACCGGCAACCACCGGATCGTCGTCCTCGATCCCGACGGCAACTTCCTGTATTCCTTCGGGGAGGATCTTTTGGAAAAGCCGCTCGGCATCTATGTCCGCGACGACCTCATCTATGTGGCCGACTACGGCCTCGGCCTGGTTGACGCCGATCTCGGCGCCGTCTACGTCTTCTCGATCGACAAGACGAAAGCGACGCCGGAAGAGGCGATCGCGCTCGTCCGCACCTATTCGACGCCCTCCTCCGTGCTCCTCGAGGTCGACGGCTTCATTTTCCGGCCGATGAAAATCGCGGTCGATTCCGACCATACGATGTACATCGTCAACGAAGGGACGACTTCGGGCGTGCTGATGGTCAACGAAGCCAACCGCTTCATCAACTACTTCGCCTCCAACCAGGTCGACGTCTCGCTCTGGGACCGGATCCAGCGGATCCTCTACCAGAACAACGAAGAGGTCAACCTCACGAAGAACATCCCGGCGCCGGTCGCAAACGTCACCTTGGACGACCGCGGCTACTTCTACACGGTCACCCAGTCGGCGATCGCCGACGAAGCCGAAGGCGACAACCTGAAGAAGGTCAACATCGGCGGGACGAACTACTTCCCCAGCGACATGTACGTCTACCGCGATGTCGTCGACGCTGCCCCCGGCACGGTCGGAAACGTCTACTGCGTCACCTCCGCCGGCTTCGTGATGGAATACGACAACCTCGGCAACCTGCTCTTCCAGTGGGGCGGAACCGGCACCGCCAACGACAAGCTCGGCCTCTTCATGTCGGCTTCGGCGATCGCCGCCGACTCCGAAGGAAATCTCTACGTCCTCGACGACCACGCCAACCGCAACTCGATCCAGATCTTCCGCGAAACCGCGTTCGCCGCCCAGGTGCACGCCGCGCTCGATTTGTACAACCAGGCGCGCTATGTCGAATCGATCGACGTCTGGACCGAAGTGCTCCGCTACAACTCGATGTTCGATTTGGCCTACGAGGGCATCGGCCTCGGCTACATGATGAACGAACAGTACGACCTCGCCCTCGAAAACTTCCGGATCGCCTATGACAAGGCGGATTACTCCGAAGCCTACTGGGAGATCCGCAACCTCTGGATGACCGACCATTTCGCCTCGCTCTTCGGATTCGCCGCCGTTTTCGCCGTCCTTGGCGTCGCGGTCGCGTTCGCCGACAAGAAGTGGCGCATCCTCGCTCCGCTCCGCTCCGGCGTCAAGCTTGCCAAAACGATCCCGCTCTTCCGCGAAACGGCCTACATGTTCCGCTTCATCCGCCATCCGGCGGACGCCTGCTATGAAATCAAGGCGAAGCAGAAGGTGAGCGTCACAAGCGCGTTCTTCGTCCTCGGACTGCTCTTCGGGCTCGACATTTTGTCGATGCTGTTCACCGGCTTCATCTTCAATCCGGTCGTGATCGAGCGCGTGATCCTCGTGACCGAGGCGCTTGCGCTGATTTTGCCGGTGCTCGTGTTCGTGATCGCCAACTACCTGATGAGTTCGCTGATGGAAGGCGAAGGGACGCTCAAGGCGACCTTCATCAACACCGTCGGCGCGCTCATGCCGGTGTTCGTGATCTGGCCGTTCGTGATCCTCGTCTCCAATTTCATCACCTTGAACGAGTCGTTCCTCTACACGTTCGGATTAGCCTTCATGCTCATCTGGGCGGGGATCCTTTTGTTCTTCAACGTCAAGGAAACGCACAACTATTCGGTCGGTCAGACGATCGTGAACCTGTTTCTCTCGGTGCTCATGATGGTCGTCATCATCGTCATCCTGATCATGGTCTATCTGATGGTGCTCCAGGTCACCAATTTCGTCACCGACGTCGTGAAAGAGGTGATTCTGCGTGAATAGGAAGAAACTCATGCTCGCCTTCGCCATCACGCTTCTCACCCTTTTCCTCGTCGTTCCGATCGTGGAGGCGATCCGCCGTCCCGACCCGAGCAACGTGATCGAGACCGCCTATAACCTCTCGACCGATTCGAACTTCTTCGGCGAGGTCGAAAACACCACCCCCGCCCCGGTTCCCGAGGATGTCGAAGCGACGCTCGCGCTGAAGCAGTACGTGTTCTGCGCCCAGGTCGGATCGCTCTCGCTTTATGTGAAGGAACGCTTCTTCATGATCGCCGTCTACGACGCGGCGGCCGACTACCTTTGGTACTCGGTCTATCCCGACTACCTGTCGCTTGGGTATTCGGGCACCTCGAAGTTCTTCGTCGAATCGGGCGTCGTGATCGAATACTACAACATGGACAACATCCAGCAGGAGGACTCGAAGTCCTACCTCTCCGGGAGCCGCTACAACGTCGGGATCACCTATGATTACGAATCCGTCGAAAACGGCGTGCTCGCGCATCTCGACTTCGCCGACCTCGCAATCCGGTTCGACGTGATCGTCCGGCTCGAGGAAGGCAAACTGCTCGTCTCGATGCCGCGCGCCTCGATCGTCGAGGAAGACATCGAAGAACCGTTCCTCAACCTCGNNCAATCACAACATCAACGGCTATGCGTTCGTTCCGGACGGTTCCGGGGCGCTTCTTCGCTACACCGACGAACGGTCCGCGACCGCCTACGTCAAACGCATCTACGGCGTCGACGAAGGCATCGGCCAGTCCGCCACGACGGAAGCGACCTGGTATCTGAACGACGAATCGACGGCTTCTTTGCCGGTTTTCGGGATCAACCACGGCTACCGCCAGGCGGCCTTCCTCGCAATCGTCACGGCCGGGTCGGGCACCACCGAGATCCACTCCTACCCCTTCGGATACAACTCCTACACGTTCAACACCACCTTCTTCAAATTCATCGTCCGCGAACGCTACACGATCCAGACTTCCTCGAATGCGTTGGACTCGTTCCAACTCATCAACACCGATCCCTACCCGAGCGACTTCACGGTCGAATACCGCTTCCTCTCCCATGACGACGCCTCCTATGCGGGCATGGCGAAAAGCTACCGCGACTACCTCGGCATCACCGCCGACGGCGCTTCCGGCGAAGCGGCGACGCTGATCCAGGCGATCGGCCTCGACTACAAATCCGGTCTCTTCGGCAAGAACTACGTCGCGATGACGACCTACGCCGAACTCACCGAAATCATCGGCGAACTGAAAGCCGCCGGCGTCAGTGACCTCGAAGCCGTCTATCTCGGCTGGAACGCGGGCGGTTTCTACGACAACGCCGACGCGCGCCCCGCCGCCTCCCTCTTGCTCGGCGGCAACGCCGGCCTCGCCAAACTCCAAAGCACCCTGGAAGCGGCGGGCATCGCGCTTTACGTCTATGGCGATCCGCTCGTCGCGTTCTCCGCGGCGCTCGGCCAAGGCGTCACGAAGAAGATCACGCTCGCCAATTTCGCCTCGACCGCGATGACGACGTCGCTTTTCGGCAACGTCTGGTTCCGCAGTCCCGCCGGGATCGCCGAAACGATTACGGACGATGCGGCGCGCTACGCCCGCCTCGGGATCGGCAGATTCGCGCTCGACACCATCGGCGAAGCCGTGTTCTCCTACCGCGAAGACGGTCAAAACCACTACCGCGAGGAAATGCTTCAGACAACTTATGCGGAAGTCGCCGCACTGTCCGATTACGGCCTCGGCCTCTACCGGCCCGAGTCCTACCTCTGGAATCTCATCGATTCCTATTACTTCGCCCCGATCGAATCGAACAAGTACGCCTACGTGACCGATTCCGTGCCGTTCGTCTCGCTCGTCCTGCACGGCGCCGTCAATCTCTATTCACCCTACGTGAACTACGTGAGCGACGACGATCTCTTCGCGCTCCGGCTGATCGAATACGGGATCATGCCGAGCTACCTCGTCACCTATCAGCCGACCCACGAACTCCGCTATACCAATTCGGCGTATGTCTACACCTCGCACTACGCGCTTTGGAAAGCGTCGATCATCAAGACCGACACCGCCGTCGGCGGGATCTTATCCGAAGTCAAGGGATCGCTCATGACGTATCACCGCTATGTCGCCGCCGGGGTCGCCGAGACGACCTATGAAAACGGCATCGTCGTCTATGTGAACTACAATGAAACCGCCGTGAACGTCGGCGGCATCCTCGTCCCGGCCGCTTCGGCGGCGCTGGTGCGGCCATGAAGCGGCTTTTGGCAAAACTGTACGCCGTGACATTGTCGCGTCTCGTCGCGAAGATCAAAGCCTTCGTGAAAGCGAGTTGGCGGTCGGTCGTCGTCGGCGTGATCGAACCGCTCCGCGCCTGGCGCATCAAAACGATCGACCCGGTCCTCGGGAAGATCGCCCGAGCGCTCGGCCTGAAAGCGGTCGGACGGTTCGTCCGGAAGATCCCGCAGAAGTGGAAGAACATGCTCTACGGGTACCTGTTCGTGCTGCCGTGGCTCTTCGGACTCGGTTTGATCGGCGTCCCGCTGCTCGCCAAATCGATCCGGATGGCGCTTTCCGACAAGTACTACTTCATCACCGGCGTCGGCTGGCGGATCACCGGCGACTGGTTCGATTTCACCCAGTTCAAGCGCATCTTCGGGGACGAGCCGTGGCATCTCGAACAAATCGCCGCGACGTTGAAGGACATCTCGCTCGTGGTTCCGCTCGTCGTCGTCTTCGCCTTGATCCTCGGGATGATGTTGAACCAGAAGCTGAAGGGGCGCGCGATCTTCCGGACGATCTTCTTCATCCCGGTGATCCTGCTTTCCGGAAACATGCTGGCGAACTTCTCCAACAACGGCCTGTTGACCGTCCCGGCGATCGCCAACGGCACCATCTCGCGTTTGCTTTCGGACTACTTCCCCGCCTTCTTCGCGACGATCGTCGTGACCGCATTCGAAAAAATCGTACTCATCCTGTGGCTTTCCGGCGTGCAGATCCTGATTTTCCTCGCGGGGTTGCAGAAGATGGACAAATCGATCTACGAGGCCGCCGAGATCGACGGCGCCTCGATGTGGGAGACGTTTTGGAAAATCACCTTGCCGGCGTTGATCCCGCTCATGTACATCAACATCATCTACACGACCGTCATCTACGCCAACCTCTCCAACAACGCGATCGTCTCGATCATCAACGTCAACTCCTCGGAACAGGGATCGCTTTCCGGAACCCTGACCGACGAGGTGAACTTCGGCCGCGCCTATTCGGCGGCCCTGTCCTGGGTCCTCTTCGCGATTGAACTCTTCGTCATCGGCGCCTACAGTGGCATCATCAAGCTGGCGTCGCGACGCTATGACTAGGGGGCCGACATGAAAACCAACCGCATGGCGAAATGGAAAAGAGTCCTCGTCGGCCGCAAGGGCAACGACGGTCTGATCTTCAAGATCGTGCTGTACGTGCTTCTGACCGGCATCAGCTTCATCTTCCTGTATCCCTTGTTGTCGATGCTCTCGATGTCGATCATGAGCCTCGAAGATTTGATCGACGCGACGATCGCGTGGATCCCGCGCAACCTGACCCTCGGCAACTATGCGACCGCATTCAACTACATGCAGTTCCAGGAAGCCCTCAAGGCGTCGCTGCAGGTGTCGGTATATCCGACGATCGCGACGATCGTCTCCAGCGCGTTGATCGGCTATGGCTTCGCCCACTTCAAGTTCCCGGGCCGCAAGCTGCTGATGGCGTTGATGGTCGCGACCTTCCTGATCCCGACGGTCCTCACCTACATCCCGACGACGGTCCTCTACCGCGACCTGTCGGTCTTCGGGATCCCGCTCGGGCTGAGTGAATCGATCCGCGCCTTCACGATCCCGGCGATGCTCGGAAACGGCATCCGGCAAACGATCTTCATCCTGATTTTCTACCAGTTCTTCCGGATCATCCCGAGCGATCTCTACGAGGCGGCGGCGGTGGACGGTTCCGGCGTGGTCCGGACCTTCCTGACGATCGCGGTCCCGATGGCGGCGCCGGCGTTCCTCATCTGCGGACTGTATTCGTTCGTCTGGTACTGGAACGAAACGACGCTCGCCCGCGCCTACTTCGGCAATACCTACACCACCCTGCCGATGGCGCTCGAAGCCTACATCAACACCTACCGCTCGATGTATTCCCAAGGGCAGGTGTCGCTTGACTCGGTGTCCTCGACCTATAACCTCGGGGTCCAGTACGCGATGACCCTGATCACGATCTTCCCGCTGCTCGGCGTCTACCTCTTTTTGCAGAAGTGGTTCGTCGAAGGCGTCGACCGTTCGGGCATCGCCGGCAACTGATTCGCAAATCCAGGGCTCAAGAACAAAAAATATAAAAAGCAATCAAAATGGAGGAAGCAATGAGAAGAACAGCAGTAATTGCATTGATTTTAGCCGCTGTCGTCCTCGGTCTCATCGGCTGCGTGGAAATCACCACGACCCAGCCGGTCACGACCGGGACGACGCAACCGATCGTCACCACCNNCGACGACCGTCACCACGACGACGACCGTCTTCGTCGATCAGGACCCGGTCATTTCGGGCGCCGATGACCTGACGATCGAAAAGAACGCCGGATTCGCGCCGCTCGCGGGCGTCACCGCGACCGACGACGTCGACGGCGACCTCACCGACGAGATCCGGTATACGGGCAACGTGAATCCCAACGCCGTCGGCGTCTACACGCTGATCTACACGGTCACCGACTCGTACGGCAACATCACCACCGTCGAGCGCGTCATCACCGTCGTCCTCACCGACACGCAGGCGCCGATCATCGCCGGCATCGGGGCTTTGACGATCTATGTCGGCGAAGCCTTCGACCCGCTTTCGGGTGTCACCGCGATCGACACGATCGACGGTGAAGTCGATGTGGATTGCGGCGGGGACGTCGACGTCTGGGAAGTCGGCGTCTACACCCTCACCTACACCGCCGAGGACGCCGCCGGCAACGACGCGGAACAGACCCGCGAGATCACCGTCACCTTCGGCGACTTCGTCTTCGGGACGGAAACCGTGGTTGAGGACACGGCCTTCACGGCCGATGGCGAAAACCTCACCTACGGACCCGTCGCGGGTGGGTTGATCAACACCAACATCGCGCCGTTCTCCTACGTCTGCGTCCAGTTCATCGGCACCGCGACGACCTCCGGTTCGATCGGCATCGCGTTTGGAGCGTTGGCCGGCAGCGCCGACGAAATCGCCGTCTCGGCGACCGAAACGGACGTCAAGGTCATCTATGTGATCCTCGCGCCGATCAGCGAAACGCTCACGATCGACACGAACGGACTCACCCTCGACTTCCAGGTCGAGATCTCGTTCGCGGAAGTCCGCGACCTCGTCGCCCCGGTCCTCAATCTCCCGAGCGATGAAATCGCCTACCCGATCAACTACCCGCTCGCCGGTCTGCAGGCGCTGTTGCTTTCGAACGTGACTGCGGTCGACGACATCGACGGCAACGTCACCTCGTCTGTGACCGTCGACCTCGGCGATCTCGACCTTGCGGTCGNNTCTACTCCGTCACCGACGCCGGCGGCAATGAAGCCACCCTCGAACGCACCGTCGTCGTCGGCAACCAGGTCGATTCCGGCGTGCTCACCGACCCGACCTTCCAGAATCTGGGCGACGGCCTGTGGAAAGAAAAATCGAACAACGGCGACGCCGACATCTCCTACAACGCTACCGAAGGCACGATGGACGTCCTGATCAACTCGCTTGGCGGCTGGGCCTCCGCGGCGGGCGCGTATTATAAGGAATCCTCACTCATCATGGAAGCCGGCGTGTGGTATCAGTTCACCTTCACGGTGAAGACCACGATCGCCCGCCAGATGATGTTCCGCATGGGCATGGCCCTCGGCGGATCGCCGTGGTATGACGATTTCGACGGCAATTCGAACGGCCATTACCTCAACCTGACCACCGACTGGCAGACCTTCAGTTTCTACTTCACGCTCGAAGATCTCCTCGGCTCCGACGGTTCGACCCTGTTCGGCATCGAACTCAACCTCGGCAACATCAACTATTCGAACGTCGGCGTCGGTGGCGTGACCTCCTTCAAGGACGTCTACCTGTACAAGCTCACGACTTCATTCGAAGCCCCGACGATCGAACAGCAGGTCGGCGCGAACCTCCCGACCAAACTCACCGTCGGCGACGCGCTCCCCAACTTCGCGGACTACATCATCGCGATGGACATGTCAAGAAACGTCCTCACCCCGACGATCGATGCCTCCGCCGTCAACATGGCCGCGGAAGGCAACTACGACGTCATCTACTCGGTCACCGACCTGCATGACATGACCACGACCCACACGATTACTTTCCAGGTCTTCACCGCCGAACACGCGGACGTCCTCGGACCGGTGGTCACGATCAAGGACGGCATCCCGACCTCGATTGACCAGTTCACTTCCCTCTCCGTCAACCTCACCGCCCTCGTCGACGTCGTCGACGCGGTCGACGGCATCCTCGCCGTCACGCCGGCGATGGTCGACGACGGCGGCCTCAACTTCAACGTCGCCGGCGTTTACACCGTCACCTACACCGTCTACGATCTCTCCGGCAATGTGACCGTCTTCGAACAAGACGTCACCATCGTCGACAAAGAGGCTCCGGTCATCTCGATCGGCGACTTCACCTTGAATTACGGCGATACCTTCGACCCGTTTGCCGGCCTCTCGGTCCTCGACAATGTCGACGGCTCGATCGCCGTGGGTAGCGTCACCGTCGACGGCCTCACCCAGTTCATGGTCGGCGGCTTCGCGGCAGTCGAAGGTTCCTTCGACATCACCTACACCGTTTCCGATGCTCTCGGCAACGTCGGCACCAAGACCGTCGTCGTCAAGGTCTCGGCCATCGTCTGGGATCTCGACAACGCCCAGGACCTCCTTGCGGCTGGCGTCCGCGACGAAGGCCCGACGCACTCGACCGTCGCTTTCGATGAAATCGAACAGGCCGTCGCGATCACCGCGATCGACCCGAACACCGACCCGTGGGATCATGCCCGCTGGGTGTATTACTTCGCCAATGGCACCGAACTCGTCCTTGGCCAGACCTACAAGTTCTCGATCACCGTCAAGGCGACGGTCGCCACCGAACTGCATTTCCGCGTCGGCTCGACGCTTTGGGTCGACCCGTGGATCGATGACTTCGACGGCGGCGTCTCGACCGTCCAGATCGGCACCGACTATGTGACCTACCAGGTCATCTTCACCGTCGACAAGACGATGCCCAACGGCAACGCCAAGTTCCAGTTCATGTACGGCTATCTGCCGACCGACGCCGGCAACACGATCTATGTCAAGGAATTCGACCTCGTCGGCGAACAGCAGCCCGACTACATCCATGTGACCGACCTCGTCATCGACGACGCGTTCATCGGCACCGCCGGCAACGGCATCACGATCGGCACCGACGCCGTGGAAGGCGCCGCGACGATCACCAACATCCCGGCGTACTCCTACGACTGGATGACCGGCCGCCTCACCTACACGTTCGACGGCACCATCCTCGAATACGGAAAAGACTACCGCTTCGCGATCACGATGAAGGCGACGACCGCCACCAAGGTCCGCTTCTGGATCGGCACGCAGCTTGGCGCCGACCCGTGGATCGACACCTTCTCCGACTGCAAGGTCGATGTCTCGCTCACCGATGCCTATGCGACCTACTACGTCAACTTCACCGTCGACAAGGAATCGTTCGTCACAACCCCGATCGCCAAATTCGAATTCTCGATCGGCTATCTGAACGATGTCGCCAACACCCTCTTCGTCCGTGATTTCGCGATCGAAGAAGTCAAGTACCCGCATGTTTTCGACGGCTTCGTCGTCGATACCTTCGAATACGCCGACGAAGCGGCATTCGAAGCCGAATGGACGCATCGCTATCAGGTCTATCCGAACGCCAGCGTCAACATCCCCGATGACGAACACCTGACGCTCGATGCGGAATACAACGCGATGATCTTCAGTCTACCCGCCACCGCCAACAACGGCTGGACCACCGCCAAGGTGGACCAGTCGCTCACCAGCTTCGGGGCGACCGACGAATACAAGTACCTGACCCTGTATATCACCAATAACACCAACGTGAACTCCGCGACGATCTGGCTCTACTGGTCCGGCGGACAGAACTCCTACACGATTTCGCTTCCGGCCGCCGGCACATCCGGCTGGTCCACCCTCGATGTCACGACCTCCGGTCACACCGTCTCGCAGATCACCGATTTCGGGCTCTCCTTCAACAACTGGACGAGCAACCCGGTCACGGGATCCGTCGCCGTCTACTCGGTCCTGCTCGTCAAAGACCTCGCCGAACTCGACTTTCTGGAAGTTGCGGTTCGTCCCAACGCCGCTCCGGTCGTCGCGATCTCCGATGCGAACCTCGCCCTTTTTGCCGGCATGACCCTGAAAGCCGGCGAGTCGGTCGAAACGCTCCTCGCGGACCTGCTTGCGATGATCTCGATCAACGATGAAGAAGACGGCGTCATCACCGCCACCGCGGGGATGGTCGATCTCGGCGGACTCAACCCCGCCGCTCCGGTCATGGGATCGTACACCCTGACGATCGCCTGCCAGGACAGCGAAGGCAAGGATTCCAACGTCGTCACCCTGCCCCTTTCGATCGTCACCGTCCTAAACGACTTCAACGCTTTCGCCGATGACGCGGCATTCAAGGCGACACCTGCCCCGGTCGCGGCATTCCGCTCCGCGGGATCGGCCTGGAACACGGCGCTGACGCTTGGCTCGCTTGCCAAAGACGGTGACAACGGCTATCTGGGACTCAACTACGGAGCCGGCATGAACGGCCTCAAGATCAACATCGTGAAGGCGGATCTCGTCGCCGCCGGCGCGACCTACATCGGCATCTATTTCAAGACGTCGGGCGCGCTCGCCGCGGGGACCCTGATTCAGAACTTCGGCTATACCGCCGGCGGCACCTTCAACGAGCTCGTCAACAGCAACCAGATTCAGTACCTCGACGAAGGCTGCTACCTGTGGATCCCGATCGCCTCGATCCTTGACACGCACGTCGTGCTCTCGTTCCAGTTCAACGCCAATGCGGCGTCGGGAACCGGCACGTTCGTGATCGACAACATCGTCATCAAGTAAGAAGAACCTGCATCCTGCGCCGGACGGCATCCCCGTCCGGCGTTTTTCTTTGATTTCGGCGGTCCCATCTTGCGGAGACGAGACCGTTGTGATATCGTATTCTTGGTAAGCGCGGAAGAAGGCGGAATAGATGTTTCTGTGGATGACGGAACCGACGTTCTGGGACCATGTCAAGGGCGTCTTGTGGTGGTTTGTCGAAGGCTTGCTCGGCACGCTGGCCGCAGCGACGCAGTTTCACACCGACGTACCCTGGTATCAGTGCCTGGCGAGTCAGCTGATCATCCTCATTCCGACGATCCTGCTTGTGATCTGGGCACAGAAGCGGAAGAAGGACAGGGAGTTTCGCGAACGCTGCGAACGCGGTGACGCTTAGGGCTCGTTTTCGGCATTTCCGTGATATAATGGCTACAGTGGGGTGATCGCATGTACAGTTATCTGAAAGGCGTCATAACGGAGATTCGGACCGGTTCGATCACCGTCGAAGTGAACAACGTCGGCTATGCGCTTTTGACGCCGAATCCCTATCTGTTCGAACTTGGGAAGACGACGACCGTCTATGTCTATCAGAAGGTCGCCGAAGACGAGATCAGCCTGTTCGGCTTCATCAACGCCGCCGCCAAGGAACTGTTCCTCAAACTGATTACCGTGAACGGCATCGGTCCGAAGAGCGCCAACGGCATCCTCGCCACCGGCGACATCGACCAGATTTCCGCCGCGATCGCTTCCGGCAATGCGAAATTTCTCCAGAAGTTCCCCGGCATCGGCCCGAAGGCATCCCAGCAGATCATCCTCGACCTGCAGGGCAAGATCGACCTCGAGGCGCAACCGGTGATGAGCGGTTCGATGACCGACGTCGACGCCGCGCTCCAGTCGCTTGGCTACAACGCGAAGGAAATCAAGAAGGTTCTAGCCAAACTCGACGGTACAAAACCGGCCAACGAATTGATCAAGGACGCGCTCAAGATGATGTTGAAATGAAATCGACGCTCGCCGGATGGCGGGCGTCATTCTTTTCAGCGGTTTTTGACGATAATTCGGTTGCAACTTCCGACATCTGCGCATATAATCAATGGTGGAACGTGCGAATGCACATTTGGAGGGAACGGCAATGATGAGAAAAGGCGTTTTGCTTCTGTTGATCGCGCTTGTGGCAGGTACGACGGTCGCATGCGATGCCCTATCCACCGAGATTCCGAAAACTACCGCGACGACTTCGTCGACCACGGGTATACCGACGTCATCGACCACGGGTACACCGACGTCGTCGACCACTGGCACGCCGACGACGGCGACCGAGGCCATCACGACGACCGAACCGATCACCACGACCGGCGTACCCATCGACATCCGCGCCATCATCAGCGCGAGCATCGGCGAACTGGACGAAATCGTTTCCGACCTGAGCGGCGGAGCATCGGCCGAGATCCTCTCCCGGTTTCCGAAACGCACCTCGGGCGACGATCCCGCCATCATCACCCCGGCGGAATACCATGAAATCTACGATACCCAACGGGACAATTCGACCGACGTCATCCTGACCGAAGAATACCTCGCGTATGCCGATCTGGTCCGCGCCATCGACGCCGNNGATTATATCATCATGCAACTGATTCGGATGGGATTCGATGAACAGGAACGGTTCGTCTTCGACCATATCATCATCGGCGTCCCCGGTTCGCCGGAAGAAGAAATGGAGTACAATTACTCCGGGTTCGTCGAGTCCGAACGCTTTTTGTTGATCAACGACTTCGGAGACGGCGAATTTGATTTCGGAATGGTTTCCGATGCCGACGACGAGATTCTGAGCGTGAGCGTTCGCAACGGCGGCGGAGAAGGAGCGGAAGAGGCCGAACGGACCGAATTCGTCCGCTGGCATGACGCCGACACCGACCGGCGCACGAGCATCCTGTTTGCCGACGATGAAGTCGCGACCGAATTCTACGAGTTTTTCAACGTACAGGGCATCTGGTTCGGTTATGAAGCTCCCTTGCTCGGGAACCCGGACCTGGTCGGCGTCCGCTGGAATCTCCTCGAGGCGACCGGTTGGGACTATGTCTACGACGATCCGTCGAACGATTCCTACACGATGTACGTCGACCTTTACAAGGATGATGTGATGATGTTCGCCGACGGTTCGGCAAAAGTCCGCGGTTACCTGACGTTTTTTGCCCTCCTCACGCTCGAAGTCGAAGCCGAACCGGGGTACTTCACCCAAGATGTGCTCGATCTGACGGCGTTCGGGATGCAATTCGACCATCCGGAACTCACACCGGAAATGCTTGATGCCGTCATCGCGCATGACCGCGCTGCCGCCGCCGAAAAAGCGATCTACATGGAAATCGATCTGCTCGGCGATGTGACTCGGGACGACCTCGCATCCTTGATTCCGACCGACCTGTTTGATTATCTTGACGAATAGCTGATCCCCTTCCGCTTGACAGGACCTTAGGGTCCTTTTATTTTGATTTCGGCGCGAATCATGAAATAATCGACGAAGTCACTTGATTTTGTCGGTGGGATGACTATAATGAATCCAAAGACTCGTGACATATTGGAGGATTGAAAATGAAAAAATTGATCGTATTGACGATGATGATTATGACCTCCGTCATGATTGGATGCAGTTTGGATACGACAGGCGTGACGACGGAAGCAATCACGACGCAAAGCACGACGACCGAAACCACCACGACCGCAGAACCGCTCGACGTCGCCGCGATTTTCAACATGGCATCGGCGCGATTCGAGGACCTCGTCGCCACTTATGACACCGAACCGCTCGAAGGTGTGGAAGGTGCGTTTTCGCGGGCTTCGCTGTTCGCTGCCTACGCTCGCTACGAGGAATACTATCACAACAAACCTCGTCCCTTGTCCTATATCCACAATCCGGTCCGCAATGCGCTCACCGAAATCGGCGAGGTCATCGCCTCGGATCTGGTCCTCGAAAACGGATCGACCTATCGGTACGACGAGACGGCGACCTACGACGAGTGGTCGGCCTCCTTCGAGAAAAGCATCCAGTTCTCCGCCGATCCGGACAATGCCATCACCTATCTGAATCGCACCACCTACTTCGACTCGCTCGGTATCGTCGAATCGCAAGGCATCAGCGGAACGAAAATCGGTTATGATGCCTTCGGCAGAATCCATATCGAAGTCTTCGGCATCTCGTACGATCCTGAAAGCGACGGCATCGGCGGTTATTCCTATATGCGATACATCGAAGGCGTGGAATACTTCCAACTCTACAACTCCTTATTGTGTTCCGGATTTGGGATGATCCACCTCTCCTATGTGGACCAAAGCAAAACCGAAATCTACTCGGTCCCCGACAGTTGCGACGGCGAAGGGGTATACGGCGGAGATTACGGCGTCGCCTATCGCGCGGCGGGTGATGCCGTCGAAAGTGCGGTCCACGTCGTCGACGGTGCCCTCGATCGATTCACGATCCGCTTCAAGGTAGCCGGTATCCAGGTGTTTTGGGTCGACATGGTAAATATTCCTGATCCTACATCGACCTGGTACGCGATGTGGAATCTGCATTACGCAACCGGATGGGATTCCCTCCGCACCATCGGACCCAATGATGCCACCCTCTACGATGCAGATCTCGCCGTTTTAGACGATGTATCCTTCAACGACTCGAATGGAACTGTCAATTACCTCATGAACGCTGAGGCTGCCGCTTTCACGGACGATGTTCTTGACCTTTCCGCCTTCGGACTCGCCTTTTATGGTGCGGTCCTCGACAACACCACGCTCGAAGCGTATCGGGATGAAGCCTATGCGGCCATCGCGGACCGCATGGTGTGGAACGACGTCGACTTCCTCGATGGGAATCCGTGGGAGCAAGGCAAGGTTCTTTTGCCCTCGTGGATGTTCGATCTGGTCGCTCAAACGTTCGGTTCGGGAGACTGATCCCGCACAGTCAAACATCCTTGACCCAAAAGAACCATGACAGCGACAACCCGATCCGGCGTCGCTGTCGTTTTCTTGACTGATGGTCTACCACAATAGGAATCTCGAATGCAAAGGAGATGATCATGATGATCGGATCACGCATCATCATCGTCGGAAACGGCGGCACCGGAAAATCGACGCTCGCCGTAAAACTCGGAAATCGCCTGAACCTGCCCGTCGTCCATCTGGACCGGCTGTTCTGGAGACCGGGTTGGAAAAGCGTGCCAAACGCCGAATTCGACGCCTTACTGGCAGAAGAAGTCGCCAAAGACGAATGGATCATCGACGGGAACTACAATCGCACGATCGAAACCCGGCTGAAACGGGCCGATACGGTCGTATGGCTCGATTTCCCGCGTTTCACCGCCCTTTGCGGCGTGTTGCGTCGAACGCTCGTCTGGCGTGGAAAAACCCGTCCCGACATGGGAGAAGGCTGTCCCGAAAAGATCGACTGCGAATTCATCCGCTGGATCTGGAATTTCAATCGGAACAATCGCGAACGCTATCGAAGGCTGTTCAACCCGACGGAAAATCTGGCTGTCGTCATCCTGAAAAACCGATCAGCGGTAAAAAAGTGGCTAAAAACCATTGAAAATGACAAAATATGACCACTTTTGAACATTTTTGGCGACCTCGGTATCCGGGGTCGCCTTTCATTTGAAAATATTTGGAAAAATACATGTGATATATTATAGTTTTTTTCTTGATTTCCATATATTTTTTAGTTGATATTATTATGTGTGGAAATATCTATTTTTTTATTATTTTAATAATATTGAACCTGATATTAAGAACACAGAGTTTTTTTATATTTCAGTTAGATGTTTTCTATAAGTATAATCCATCAGATTATCATTATCATACCATTGAAACAAATAAAAAAAGTTGCCCGGAGGCAACTTTTTCGATATTACTTTTCGAAAAGCATCTTCAGATAGTTCCGGTCTTTCCGGCACGCGAGCGCGATCATCAGCAGGATCCGCGCTTTTTGGCCGTTCAGGTTCGGCGCCAGGATGCAGCCGAGATCGGTGAGGTGTTTTCCGCCACCGACATATCCGTACGTATCGAGCACGCGCCCCGAGGGGCAGCGGGAACAGAGGACGACCGGGATGTTCTTGGCAAGCGCCTTCTTGATCCCCTCGAGCATGGCGGGCGGAACATTTCCGCGTCCGAGGGCTTCCAGCACGATTCCTTCGGTATGCAGCTGGTCGATGAGCACATTGATGAGCGAAGAGTCCATGCCGGCGTAAACCTTGAGGAGATGGACACGGTCGACAAAGGTGGAGACGTTCACATGTTTCTTGGTGTAATTGACGGTTCGGTAGAAAATGACTTCCTTGTTGTCGACGATCCCGAGGGGACCATAATCGATCGATTTGAAGGTTTCCAGGGAAAGCGTATTGGTTTTGGTAACCTCGCTTGCGGCGTTGATCTGATCGTTCATGACGACGAGGCATCCTTTTCCGACGGCCTTCGGGGACTTCGCAACGAGAATCGAAGAGACGAGATTGTTGATGCCATCGAAGCCGAGTTCGCTGGAAGACTTCATCGAACCGGTCACGACAATCGGTTTGGGGGAGTCGACGATGATGTCGAGGAAGAACGCCGTCTCCTCAAGNNCGTGTCGGTGCCGTGGACGACAACGACGCCGGAGACATCCTCGCGAACCAGGAAGCCGGTGATGAAGTTGGCGAGCGACAACATCATCGAGGGCGTGATGGAGGGACTGGGCACCTCGGAAAATTCGAACGTTTCAAGATCCGGATATAAATCGGAGCTGAACAGGTTCGCCATGATTTCAGAGGCGTGAAGGCCTGGGACGACCGCATGTTGCCTTTCATCGAGTTTCATTGAAATCGTGCCGCCGGTGAAGATCATCATGACTTTGCCCATAGATCGTGTGTCCTCCCTGGTAAAGATAGATTTCCATTCATATTATACCATGAGGTTTTGAATATGAATCGAAAACCCGATGGGTCGAAATGAAAATACGGTCATCGCCCGCGGACTTTTCAGAGCCATTTCTGGGCATCGGCGAAATCGAGGGGGACAATTTGTGGCGAAAGCACGCGACCGCTTTTCCCACATTTCAACATAAGTCGTTATCATCGCCAGTTCTAGACGTTCATAGTTGGTTATCATAATATACATTATAGGCAGTTAATACGTTATTAGATTTGTTGTGGAGAAGTACTTCTATCGTGCTCTTGATACAAATTTGGTGTGATAACCATCGCTTATTCAGCCTCTTCTCGTATCGCAAACATAATCATTTCATTTCGATGAACACGATAATTTCGGGCTTTTGCCGTGCATTGCTTCTTTTCGAAATCAACCTCGCAAAATTGCCAAAATTTCGCATCTTTTCGGAAAGGGTGACATAATTACCCTCCTACAGGCCGAAATGTGCACCATGGACGAATTCGAAAAATTGAAAAAAGCACCGTCCAGGTCGGACGATGCTTCGTGACAGATTTAAAATGTCAGTTCTTCTGCTACTCTCAAGTCGAGGGCCGATGCAAATTCGTAACACCGTATCACGCCGGAATCCCACAACTGTTCAATGGTATGAGCGTCCGAGGACACGATGATGGTCGCTCCCATCTTCCCGGCAAGCTCCCAGAATTCCTTTCGCGGGTATGCATACCGTTCGCCTTCCGGATACGGACGCATCCCCTTTCGAATTCCGTTCGCGTTGATCTCGAGGGCGACGCCGTGACGGACGGCGGCGGCGATGATCAATTCCGACGCACGGCGGGCGACGTCGTCGAACGATCCCCACGAAAAAAGCATGAGGTCCGGATGACACACGAATTTGAAGAGACCGGAGGCAATCGCCTCGGCGACGGTGACCGCGTAGGTCTCGAGCAGCCGTTCGTTGGTCAAGGCATAGGATGAGCACAGATCGTTGCGGTTGCCGGGGTCGGCGACATAATGCTGCCCAAGGGCGAGGTAGTCGAGCCGCTTCTTCAACCGTTCGTACATTTCCGCATGCTGGGGGAAATATTCGATTTCGATTCCCTTGAGGACGCGGATCTTGTCGCCATGATGCCGGACTGCTGCTTCGCACTCGACCAGGTAGGTCTCGAGTTCTTCGGGGCGCATGCGGACGCTGCGGTCCTTCAGTTCTTCGAAGGGTGCATGATCAGACATCCCGATCGACGTGAACCCGAGTTCGATGGCGCGCTTCACGTAATCATCGACATTTCCGACGGCGTGGCGACAGAGATACATGTGGGTGTGGTAGTTGTTCTTCATCATTTGATTCTGAGATGGCATCCGATGCTTTCCTTCCGGGCGAGGGCCTGTTCGGTGATGAGTTTCGACGTCGTCGCCAAATTCAGGGTCTCATAATAGTTTTTCGTGAGATTCGGATACTTCTTCAGGTTTTGCAGGACCGTGTCGACCATCTGCAGGGTTAGAACCAGTCCGTCGGTATTGCGGACGATTCCGACGTGTTCGTCCATGTAGTCGCCGATCTTCTTGCGGATCGGCTTGTAGTTGTAACTATAGGAAGGAACGGGAGCGGGATACTTGACTTCGACGAGCGGCGCCGCGGCGGCATGCGCGTTGATGTCGCTTGCGGCTTCGAGGCCGAACACCATGCATTCGAGCAGTGAGTTGGAGGCGAGGCGGTTCGCACC
Source organism: Acholeplasmatales bacterium (assembly GCA_003477305.1). Classification (GTDB taxonomy): domain Bacteria; phylum Bacillota_I; class Bacilli_A; order Izemoplasmatales; family Hujiaoplasmataceae; genus UBA12489. The sequence goes on from DMTN01000051.1 coordinate 23,763, forward strand.
GTGGACGCCGGTCGAGGCGCATTCGCCGACGGCGTACAGGTTTTCGACGTTCGTTCTGGCGTGCAGGTCGGTTTTGATGCCGCCGCAGCTGAAATGTTCGCACGGCGAAACGGGGATGAGGTCGATGCCCATGATGAGACCGTGGCTTTTCAGCGTCGCGAAGATGGTCGGGAACCGTTTTTCGAGCGCTTTCGGATCCATGTGGGTGGTATCGAGATACACATGGTCGGTCCAGGTGTCGTACATTTCACGGTAAATCGCCTGGCTGACGACGTCGCGCGGGGCGAGTTCCATCAGTTCGGCGTTGTATTTCGGCATGAACCGCACTTTTTCGACGTTCAGGAGCTTGGCTCCTTCGCCGCGGACCGCTTCGCTGATCAGAAAGCGCTGGCGCGATTTCGATTCTTCGTTGAAGAAGGCGGTCGGATGGAACTGGACGAACTCCATGTTCTTGACCTCGGCACCCGCCCGTAGGGCGAGTCCGAGACCGTCGCCGGTGGCAGACAAATCGTTCGTCGTCGATCCGTAGACGGAACCGATCCCGCCGGTGGCGAGGACCGTCTTGCGAGCGTAGATCGAAAAGTATTCGGTATCTTTTTTCAACACGGTCGCGCCGCGGCAGATTCCCGCTTCGACGAGGAGGTCGAGGGCCATCGTATGTTCGTAGAGTTCGATGTTGGCGCGTTCGAGGACCAGGTCGAGGAGCGTTTTCGTCGTATGGTAGCCGGAGGCGTCGCCGCCCGCATGGACGATGCGGCGGCGGCTGTGGCCGCCTTCCTTGGTGAAGAGAATCTTGTTTTCCGCGTCGCGGTCATATTCGACGCCGAGTTCCATCAGCTTTTTGATCGCAATTCCGCCTTGGTCGACGAGCAAACGGACCGCTTCGGGATCGTTCAGATAAGCGCCTGCTTTCAACGTGTCGTTGTAATGGCTCAGGCGTCCTTCCGGCTCGCCTTCGAGTTCGACGGCGATGCCGCCCTGGGCGAGCATCGAGTTCGAATTCGCGAAGGATTCCTTGGCGACGATGGCGACGGAGAGCCGGGGATCAATGAAAAGCGCGGTCACCAATCCGGCCATGCCGGAACCGATGATCAGGATATCCGTTTTATGATCCATTTCAGCTCATCTCCATCATTTTATCAAGCGCGCGCCGCGCCCCTTGCATGACGTCTTCGGGCACGGTGATTTCATAGGTGTCGTTCTTCAGGGAAAGATAGACGTCTTGCAGCGTCGTCAGTTTCATGTCCCAGCAGCGCAGATCGGGGGTCAAGATATGAAATTGCTTGTCGGGATTGTTCTTGCGAAGCGGGTGGAGGATCCCGTCTTCGGTGCCGATGATGAATTCCTTGGCCGGCGATGATGTCGCATAATCGATGATCTGCTTCGTCGACCCGATGAAGTCCGCCTGCTTCAAGACTTTGAGCGGCGCTTCCGGGTGGATCAGGACGAGGGCACCGGGGTGCTTTTCCCGCATTTCGAGGACCTGGGCGACCTTCAGATGGTTGTGGATGCAGCAAAAACCGGGCCAAACCTCGATGTCGAGGTTGTATTTGTCGCGCAGATAGATGCCGAGGTTCTTATCCGGGACATAGAGCATCTTCTGATCCTTGTAGTTCATGATGATCTTTTCGGCGTTCGCCGAAGTGACGCAGACGTCGGAGAGGGCTTTGACGTCGGCGTAACTGTTGACATAGCAGATGACGATCCGGTCGGGATGCTCTTCCTTATACTTCTTCAGGGAGGGGGCGTCGACCATCATCGCCATCGGGCATTTCGCTTCCTTGACGGGCAACAGGACCTTTTTCGTCGGAGACAGGATCTTGGCGGTTTCCGCCATGAAGTTGACGCCGCAGAACACGATCACGTCGGCTTGTGTCCGGGCCGCGATCTTGGAGAGTTCAAGCGAGTCACCGACATAGTCGGCGATATCCTGGACGTCCTTGTCCTGGTAATAATGGGCGAGGATGACGGCGTTCTTTTCGCGTTTCAAGCGGATGATTTCATCTTGCAACATGAGCGTTCCTCCAGCGGGGGTGTCATGGCTCTATTATAATGCTTTTCGCCCGAAAATGCCAAGATTATGATATAATGGGTGCGACAAAAACTAGAAACGGATGGTGTTTTCGATGTACGAACCGTTAGCCAACCGCCTGCGTCCGCGCACCTTCGATGACGTCGTCGGGCAGACTCGGGTGATCGCGCTGATCCGGAAAATGATCGCCGCAGACAAAGTCGTCTCGATGATTCTCTATGGTCCCACCGGGACCGGCAAGACGACGATCGCGATGCTGGTCGCCGCGCATTTCCCGCTTAACAACTACAAATTCAACGCCTCGACCGATTCGAAGGCGACCTTGAAGGAAATCGTCGAAACGACCAAGCTGTATGGATCGGTCCTGCTCATCATCGACGAAATCCACCGCATGAACCGCGACATCCAAGACTATCTTTTGCCATTCGTCGAGACCGGCAAGGTGATCATGCTCGGCCTCACGACCGAGAACCCCTACATCGCCTGCAACCCGGCGATCCGCAGCCGCGTCTCGATTTTCCGGCTGGAACGGCTGTCTTCCGCGGAAATCCGCACCTATCTCGAGAAGATCGACCTGTCCGACTACGAGAAGAACCTGACGGTATCGGCGGAAGCCTATGAGTATCTGTCCACCGCGAGTAACGGCGAGATCCGCACGGCCGTGAACATGCTCGAGATGATCGCGATCCAGGCCGACCCGAATCAGAACGTCGATCTGGCGTTTTCGATCCTGGTCGTCGGGAAACCGTCCGTTTCCGTCGACAAGAACGGCGACGACTATTACGACATCCTCTCCGCCTTCCATAAATCGGTCCGCGGCTCGGACGTCGACGCCGCGCTCCACTACCTCGCCCGCCTGATCGTCGCCGAAGACCTCGAAAGCCTGCTCCGCCGGTTGAGCGCGATCGTCTACGAANNCCTGCGACATCGCCCGTCACATCGGCTGGCCGGAAGCCGTGAACGCGCTCGGTGCGATCACGATCGAACTGTGCATCTCCCCGAAGTCGAACGCCGCCCATCTCGCGGTGAACGCCGCGCTCGAGGATGTGAAGGCCGGGAAGACCCCCAAGATCCCGACTCACCTGATCAACAACCCGACCTACGACGACAAGCAAAAATACCGTTACGCCCACGAGTATCCGGGACACGTCGCCCCCCAGCAGTACCTGCCGACGGAACTCAAGGACGTCGTCTATTACAAACCGCAGATCCACACGAAGATGGAGGCCGCGTTCGCCGAACAGCACGAGGCCAACCTGAAAATCATCCGCGGGAAACGCAAGGATTGACCGTCGAAACATCTTGCCATAGATAATATATATATAATATAATATACTCAGGACTATTAGAACTCCGATGCGAATCAGCCGCCCGGCTCCGGCCGGGCGGCTTGCTTGAAGGGATCACAGACCCCATCGGAACCCCTTATGGAGGCACCTCATGAAGAAAGCATTCCTGCTCATCGACACGCTCCTCTTCGTCATCGTCTTCGCCGCGTGCGGCCTTTCGACCACCGCCGCGACGACGATCTCCACGACGATTGCCGCGACGACCACCCTCACGACGACCAGCGAAACGACCACGACGACGACCGTCACAAACCCGGCGTACCCGACCCCCACCGGACTGTCGATCATCGACAACATCCTCTCCTTCGATTCCGTCCCGCACGCCGACCGCTATCAGCTCTCGGTCGAGGACGGTGAAGGAACGGTCCGTCAGTACTATGTGACCTCCGGATTCGATCTCTCCTTGATCCTCGATTACGGAACCTACACCTTCCGGATCCGCGCGACGGCGACCTCCGGATACGCCGACTCGCCGTATAGCGATCCGCTTGTCGCCGAACTCGTCGACCCCGACGCCACGAACCTTCTGGAGGAAGATGCCATGAACGATTTCCGTTATGTCCAATGGATCGGCCGCACCCGTTNNCCCGTTACAACGAGATCGAGAACGTCCGCACGATGTTCTATACCGCCAGCGGCTTCGAAGTCGGCTTCTACGGCACGAGCCTCACCGCCGTCTTCAAGGCGTACAACACCGCGATCGCAGCGAAACGCCCGTATATCGTGGTATTGATCGACGGCGAGGAAAATCCGCTCGCCGGCCGCCACATCCAACTCTCCACCGCGCAGCCGACGATCACGCTTGCGACCGGTCTTGCGGAAGGGTATCATACCGTCAAGGTCCTGAAGCGCAGCGAAGCCCTCGAAGGCGACATCGCCCTGAAGAGCCTGTCGACCGACGGCCGCTTCGCCGCGCCGGATGAAAACAAGGATCTCAAAATCCTGTTCATCGGCGACAGCTCGATGACCGGCTACGGCAATCTCGCCACCTCCGTTTCGACCGCCAAGACGACGTCCAACTCCGACGGCCTCCTTGATTTCGCCTATCTGTCCGCCTACATCCACGACGCCGCCTATGCGATCGTCGCTTCGAGCGGCTGGGGCGTCTCGCGCGGCTGGAACACCGTCCCCACGGGGGCGATCGACGAAGTGGAAAACATGGCGAACGCGTTTGACTACCTCGCGATCGACGGCACCAACAAGGTCCGCACCGACTGGGGCCGCTACGACACCACCGATTTCGTCCCAGACGTGATCGTGATCACGCTCGGGACCAACGATTTCAACGCGCCGGCATACGATACCATGAATGAAACCGACAAAACGGCCCTGAGAGCGCGTTTCGTCGCCGATTATGTGGCATTCCTCCTCCATCTCAATAACGTCTACCCAGACGTTCCTATGATCGTGGCGTACGGGATCATGGCCGACACCTGGCGGATGGGGGCTTCCCAACTCGCCGTGATCGCCGAGGCGAACGAAACCCTGGACGGCCTCGTCCACGGCCTCCAGATGGTCGCCGGCGGCACGACCCATCCGTTTGGCTCCGACTATCACCCGCAGGCGGCAACCCATATCGAAGCCGCCGACCAACTCGCCGATCTGATCGCGACCTTGACCGGTCACGCCCGCGTCCGCGACAACGTCTCTCTGTAAAACCGCAGTTCTTCGCCCTTGTCGGCTTGACAACGGCACCCTGCGCAAGTATAATGGATTCAAACGAAGACGGAGACATGGGTATCAAGCTGCGATTCAGAAAGCCGGCGGGCGATGCGAGCCGGTGCGCGCGGATGCCGATCCATCTCCCGAGTGACGTCAAAACGTCCGCCGTCCGCGTTATCGGACCCAAAGCGCCGGGGTTTCCCCGGAACAAAGGTGGCACCGCGATCTCACATCGTCCTTTACCGTCAGGGTAAGGGACGTTTCTATTCCAAGGAGGAAGAACATGCTCGATTTGAACCGCATCAGGGAAAATCCCGAAAAAGTCAAGGAACTGCTCGCCCGCAAAGGCTGGGAAGCCGATTTCACCGAATTGAACATCGATTTCACCCGCCGGAGCGAACTCTTGGTCCAAATCGAGACCGTGAAGGCCGAACAGAACCGCCTCTCCGCCTCCGTCCCCGCCGTCAAGAAACAAAACGGCGACATCCAGGCGATTTTCGCCAAGGTCCGGGAGCTCGCGGCCAAGAACGCCGCCGCCGAAGCCGAACTGAAGGATCTCCAGGCCAAGATCGACCGATACGTCGAGGCGCTGCCGAACACGCCCGACGAGGATCTTCTGTCCGGCGGGAAGGAAAACAACCAGCCGATCCGGACGAACCTCACGAAACCGGTCTTCGCCTTCCCCGTCAAGAACCACGTCGAACTATGCGAGGCGATCGGCCTCATCGACTATGCCCGCGCCGCGAAGATTTCCGGATCCGGCACGTGGATCTACACGAACCTCGGCGCGCAGTTGGAATGGGCCCTCCTCAACTTCTTCATCTCCGAGCATCTCGCCGACCATTACGAGTTCATCCTACCGCCGCATCTTTTAAACGAGGATAGCGGCTATACCGCCGGCCAGTTCCCGAAATTCCGCAACGACGTCTTCTGGCTCAAGGGCGCCGACCCCGAGAAGTTCATGTTGCCGACGGCGGAAACCGCCCTCGTCAACCTCCACAGGGATGAAATCCTGTTGGAAGACGACCTACCGAAGAAATACTTCGCCTACACCCCCTGCTACCGCCAGGAAGCGGGTTCCTACCGTACCGAAGAACGCGGGATGGTGCGCGGCTACCAATTCAACAAAGTCGAGATGGTGCAGTACACCACCGAGGAAGGCTCCGACGCCGCCTTCGACGAGATGGTCGAGAAGGCCGAACGGATCGTCCGCAAGCTCGGGCTCCATTTCCAGACCTCCAAACTCGCCGCCGGCGACTGCAGCCACGCGATGGCGCGCACGTTTGACATCGAGGTCTGGATTCCCTCGATGGGCATCTTCAAGGAAGTCTCGTCCGCGTCCAACGCGCGCGATTATCAGGCCCGCCGCGGAAAAATCCGCTATCGCGACAAGGCGACCGGAAAAACCAAGTTCTGCCACACCCTGAATGCCTCCGGGCTTGCGACCTCGCGCATCTTCCCGGCGATCATCGAGCAGTACCAGCAGGCCGACGGATCGGTGAAGGTCCCGGACGTCTTGGTCCCGTTCATGGGCGGCGTCACGGTGCTCCGGCCGAAAACAAAAAAATAGCAAATAATCAAAAGGGTTCGCCGCGGCGAACCCTTTTTGGTTGAGAATGGATGAGAGGATCACAAGTACGACGGGTCCTCGTTCTCCCAGGAGATGGCTTCCATGAATTCCGTTTGCGCTTCCGCGTTGGCGAAGGAGAATCGTTCGGGATATTCCAGGAAGAGATCCTCGAGGAGCGTGGGATGCGTCAGATAGGAAGAAAAATACCCCATGGTCCGTACGTCGCGGAACATCGCCGTCCGCCCGTCGGTCATCGTAACGGTGAAATAAATGCGGCAGGAGGAACGCGTGTAGTAGGCCGATTCGATCCGGATCGAGGCGATTTCATCGATGGTGTCATACGTGTCGGGGGAGGCCCACCGGTAAGGTTCGGAGAAGACGACGCTGTTCGATCCGAGATCATACCCGAAGTCGCCGAACGTTCGGTATTCGTACGCCAGGCTGCCGAAGCCGAGGATCAACAGGGCCAAAAGGATGCGGACCGGCAGAAATCGGAAGATGTTCTGCTTGTTCAGTTCGGGGCGGGCGTCGTTGGGCTTCCCCGCGGTCATGATCATGAAGAGGAAGACGATGCTCAAGAGAACGCTGTAGGCGAGGAAGAACGATCCCCAGATCGGACGCCACATCGCGCCGTGAAAGTAATACATCGATTCAATCGAGAAGTACGTGTTCGTCAAAGCGAGGAGAATCACCGTCGACAACAGCACGAACGGCAGGATCACGAAAAACAGGAAGACGTACAACAGCGGCAAGAGCGGTTCCTTCCAGGCGAAATGAAGCGGCCTGCGATAGAACCAGGGCAGTTTCTTGAGCGGCCACAGGACAACGATGGCGATCAAGGCGAGGATGACATAGTAGACGATGACACCGCGCATGGAATCAGCTCCGTTCGAAGGATATCGTGGAAAATTCGATCGTTCATGTACATTATAGAAAGTCAAGGCCGACTTGTCAACCGCGCCGGACGAAACGTTGAAAAAAGCGGATCTCCCGAAGGAAATCCGCTCCGGTGTCAACGGAAAAGGAGATAGACGAGAACGGCCCCGCCGACGATCAGCCCGATGATCGCGAGCCCATAGAAAAAGCGCAGGTACTTCGTCGATTTCGCGAGATTCGCCGCGTTGACGAGCGCCAGATCGACATCGAGGTCTTCCTGGGGAACGGGTTCGATCCGGTAGAACCGGACTTCATAACGTTCGAAGCGGCCGGATCCGTCCGGATACAGCTGCGCGCGGACGCCGGGCGGCAGGTCCTGCTTGTCGTCATACAGCGCTTCGAGGCGGGCAATCTCGTCGAAGTCATCCACATCCTCCCAGCCGAAGTCCTCGACGAGGACGTCCTCCGGGAGGATTTCGTTTTTGAGAAACGCCGCCGTCAAACGGCCGAATTCGACGGGATCGTCGATATCGACTTCCTGTTCGGTCGCGATGCCGAGCGCCGTCAAACGGTCAATATATTCTGCGTACTTGTTGTTCATATGCCCTCCAAGGATCACAGGACCTTGCAGATCTTGTCGCTTTGGGTGTCGATGATGATGGGGATGACGACCGGTTTGCGCTTCGTCTCCTTGAAGAGGTAGTCGGCGACCTGGTCGCGGATCGATTCCTTGTAGACGCGCCAGTCGATATACTTGGCGGCGAACTGCTTGGCCGTGATGTTGCGGTAGATCAGTTCGATCTGCTTGATGACCTCTTCGTTGTCCTTCATGTACATGAAGCCGCGGGAGACGATCTCCGGCTCGTTCAGCATCAGTCTCTCTCTTGCGTCGATGTTGGCGATGATGAGAAGGAATCCATCCTGGGAAAGGAATTCGCGTTCCTTGACGACGACGTCGTTCACGTCGGCGTCGAAGTTCCCGTCGACCATGATCGAGGCGTTCATCACGGTGTCGTGCTTGAGTTCGAGGACGCCGTTTTCGAAGGTGACGACCTCGCCGTTGTCGATCACGGGGACGTTTTCGATCGGATAGCCGTATTCGATCGCCAGATCGCCCTGCGCCTGAAGATAACGGTACTCGCCGTTGATTGGGATCACGTATTTAGGTTTGAGCAGGGTGTACATGAGCTTGATGTCTTCGGTCGAGGCGTGCGACGGCGGGAGGACCTTCTTGTCGACGCGGACGAGCTTGACGCCGAGGCGATAGAGTGCATCATATGTCTTCGCGGCGATTTTCTCGGTGCCGACGATCGGCGGGCAGAGCATCAGGACGGTGTCCTTCGCGGTGATCCGAAGCAGGCGGTCGAATCCCTTCGCCATCCGCTGAAGCATGAAGAATGGCTCGTGGCGCTCGCCGGTGACGAGGAAGACGACGTCGGAGAACTCGTTTGTGTTCTCTTCGTCGAGATACTTCAGGTTGACGAGCTTGTCCTTCGGGATCCGGATGTAGCCCATCGTTTCGCCGAGATCGATCATCCGCTGGGCCTTGCGGCCGATGATCGAAAGTTTCTTCCCGATCTTGAGGGCTTCGTCGATGACGCGCTGGATATGGGCGATTTCGGTCGAATACATCGCGACGATGATCCGTCCGGCGGCGTCCGCGAAGGTATCGCGGATCGTCCGGATCAGGTTGATGTCGGAGGTCGAATGGCCGACCGTGAGGGCACCGGAGGATTCGCACAAGAGGGCGAGGACGCCCTGTTCGCCATATTTCGAGAGTTTCGTGAAATCGGTCTGGTAGAACGCGCCGACGTTTTGGTCGAAGGTGAAGTCGGTGGCGTAGACGATTGCGCCGTCATGCGTCAAAACGGCGATTCCGGAAGATTCCGGAACCGAATGGGTGGTCGAGTGGAAGGCGACCTTGAAGCGTGCGAAATCGATCGTCTTGTCACGGTCGACGACGTTTAGGGAATATTTCTCGGGATCCATCTTGTTTTCGTGCAGGAGGTCCTTGACGACGGCGATCGTGAAGCCGGTGCCGTAAACCGGCGCCGGCACCTCCTGAAGGAGGAGCGGGAGGGCGCCGATGGCCTTGTCGTGGGCGTGGGAGAGAAAGACGCCGACGACGTCGCTTTTACGGGACGCCAGATAGCTGATGTCAGGGACGATCGCATCGATGCCGAGGAGGTCGCCGGACGGGTGCTTGAGACCGGCGTCCAGGATCGCGATTTGCCGGTCGACTTCGACGCAGTACAGGTTCTTGCCGTTTTCCCCGAGACCGCCCAAAGCGTAGAATTTGATTTGACTCATGAGGTCTCCTTTCCTGGTTGGGAGTGCTTGATCCGTTATGAACATTATACGATAATCCTGCCCTTTTTGAAACGAGGATGTTGAAAAAGACCTCAAGGCGGGCAAATCCGGCATTCTTTCCAACGGTCGCAGGCACGAATCGTTGAACCTGTGATAAAATGGGGATGGTGATGACCATGGTGAACTATCCGATCAAGAAGGCCCCCCCGGCGAAGACGTCCGTTTCCGTCGCGAACCGCGGGATGGACCTCGAAGAAGCGATCAACCAGACCAACGAATACTATGTCAGTAACGATGTCGCCCACATCTATAAAAAGCCGATCCCGATCCAGGTGGTCAAGGTCGACTACGAGCGGCGCAGCGCCGCCCGCATCTCGGAGGCGTACTACAAAGTCCCCTCGACGACCGACTACAACGGCATCTATCGCGGCCGCTACATCGACTTCGAGGCGAAGGAGACGCGGACCAAAACGGCGTTCCCGCTCAAGAACATGNNTCAGGTCGTGCATCTCGAAAGCATCCGCCGACACGGCGGAATCGGCTTCATCATCGTCCAGTTCACCCTCCTCGGCAAGGTCTTCCTGCTCGACGCCGAACACGTTTCCGCGTTTTGGAAGCGCGGCGAAGAAGGCCGCCGATCGATCGCTTTAGTGGATTTCGAGACGCTCGGAAGGCAAATCCCGGAAGGATACGTCAAACGCCTCGACTACCTCAAGGTGGTCGACGAGTACTACTTTTCGAAGTAGACCACGCAGGAAGAACATCGACATAGCCAAGGAATATCCACGAAAGATGGATGTTCCTTTTTTATATTGACTGCGTTCCTTCTGCTATGACTGATCTGTTCATTGAAGGTCGTTGAAGAAATGTTGTCAGGATTTTTTGGCGGGATTCAGCATGCCATACCTCGGAGAAGCAGGGATAGAGCATCCCAAGTCGCTTGACATTGTCGTTTGATAGGATTTGATGATAACAGCACTATTCAAAATGATCTAGTATTTCTTGATCTATTAATGGTATCTCGCCATCAAACGGAATGCAATAGTAGATCGTTTCCCATGATCCTTCGACTTCAGGCCCAGTTAACGTTTCGGTATAAAGCCAAGCAACAATCTCATTATTCTGGATGACATAAATCATCTCACAGGATACGTTATAATACTCCAATCGATTCGGATAATCATTGAACATTCCGGAAATGGAAACAAATGTTGAATCATTCTTCGATCCCATCTTGTATATTACGGAGTCCAATTCTCGAGTCAACAAAACGAGTCGGCCTGGTTTCAAGTCATAGTAAACGGCAATAGAATTATAGTCGATATGCTCCATGGTATACTTGCCACCACTAAAATCGCCGTCCGTTTGATTAAGTATATACCCTATTAAATCTTCTTTTTGCTGATATTGGTACGATTCAGTGGTGATGATTCCATTGGTATTCTCTCGATAGATGAGCGATTCGGTTTGAAATACCGAATCGTTTTCCGCTTTATTTAAAATGAGTTCGGATTGATAGATGGATGTAGAACCTAAATCTGCATTCACAAGATTCCCATATTCATAATCATACGAATTGTAATCGCCGATCATCGAAGTGACGGTCGATAAATCATAGAAATCAGCTCGGATGACTTCAATCATTTCGCAATCAAAATAATCGAACGGGGCAGTCACATTCGGTAAATCGATGTAATCATGGATATCAATTTCCACTTGTGTTATTGCTTCGACTTTGAACTCAAGAATACTGTCCATGCCAGGCATTGTAAACTCATACTTCCAAAATGGTACATCCGACCACGTCTGAGTTATTTTCTCGTTGTTTAAATACAGCACTAAGTCCGCATCATAAATAATGGCTGTAGTGACTTCGACAAGCATTCCCGCTTGATATTGACTCGCTAAAGGTTCAATGAGAAAATCAGAAAAGTTGATGAGTTCAAGAGAATAGTAATTTTCGTTTGAATCAACCGAATGACAACCGAAAAGACCGATCCATATCAGAGCGATGACCAAACAACTCGTAATTCTTTTCATCATATCTCTCACCTGTTTGTTTATGTCGACTGATACCATTCTCTTCAATATTTGAGGTGCTGGGGTTTTTTTACTCCCGTATATCCTTCTTCAAAAATGATTCTCACGATTTCAGATAACATTCGAAAGTGATCCGTGATTCGATCTTCGGGATGCGAGTGATGAGTTGCTCTATCGGAAAGTTGAATGATGATACGAAATAAAACTATTTTGGAGAAACGAATACGTGCTGCGTCATTTTTCGGAAATGAGGGGAATTTGATACGGATACGTTTGATGCGGTATTGCGGATGCAGTCATCTTAATACACACGCTTTCCGCCGAGAAACGTCATCATCGCTCTCTTCGGGTAGGCATCGTTTTTCAAGTGTTTGAACACATTACGGTTGAGAACGGCGAAATCCGCATAATGACCGACTTTGATCTCACCCAGCTCGTTTTCGTCCCGCGTTTGTCGCGCGGAATACTTTGTATACGCAAGGATCGCGTCTGCGACGCTCATCTTCTCGCGGCGATTGTAGACACGTCCGGATTGGTTCGACCGGTAGACGGCCGTGCGGATGTTTTCGAAGGGATTGACGTCTTCGACCGGCGCATCGGTGCCGATCGCGACGTTGATGCCAAGATCCTGCATCGTCTTCCAGGCATAACTCGTCATCGCCAGTTTGTTTCCGACACGGGCTTTGACGACGTTCATGTCGACGTCGATGAAGACCGGCTGCACGGCGGCGTAAACGCCGAGCCGGGCCATCCGCTCGAGGATCGCTTTCGTGGTGATCTGGCAATGGATGATGGTATGGCGGTGGTCCTTTCGCGGATATTCGTTCAAAACACGCTCGTAGGCATCCAGCACCTGTGTCAAAGCCCGGTCGCCGATCGCATGCATCGCGACCGACATGTTCGCCAAATGCGCCGTCTTGACCAAGTCGTAGAGTTCCTCGTCGGTATACGTCAGCAAGCCCTTCGTCGCAGGGTCATCCTTGTATGGGGCTGACATCGCCGCGGTCCTGGCGCCGAGCGTTCCGTCGGTCAGGATCTTGAGCGGTCCCATCTTCAACCGGTCGCTATAGACCTTGTTGGGATACCCCTTCGCGATATACTTCTTTAAAAGTTCGAGCGTCGGGAGGTTGCTTTGGGCGCGGATCCGCACCGTCAAAAGCCCTTGTTCGTCGAGTTCTCGGTACACCTCGATCATCTTCTCGAAGTCGGCGGGAAACGCATGCATCAGATCATCGGTCTGGAGGGTCGTCACGCCGTAGCGATTGGCATAGTCCATGCCTTTGATCAGTAACCGTCGGACTTCGTCCTTGGTGGTCCCAAGATCGCTCGTGAAGAGGCATCCGAGCGCCTTCTCCGTCAATAATCCGGTATGAAAATCGATCTCGCCACCGTCTATAAGGGTGGATTCGTCGATGTTCGAACGCAAAAGCGCGGCCGTGTTGGCGATTGCGATGTGGCCGCAAACGCGCGTGACGATGATCGGGATATCCTTTGATACCTGGTCGAGGTCGGCCTTCGTCGGAAACGCCTTGACGTCAAAAAAATCCTGGTTGAAGCCGCGACCGGCGATGAAATCACCATTGTAAGCGGGCGAATGGAGGTAGGCACGAAGCTTTTCCTGCAGCATCCCCACCGAGGTGACGTCCTGCAGCGCCAGACGCTCCATCACAAACGCCATGCCGTACAGATGCATGTGGCTGTCGTTGAAGCCGGGGACGACCATGGCGCCATGCAAGTCGACAATCGCGCCGCCGGTGTGCCGCGCGAACGTTTCCGCTTGACCGCCGACAAAGACGAAACGGCCGTCCTCAACCAGGACGGCATCGGCGAACGATCCGCCGACAAAAAACTTGGCATTGTAGTATAAGTCCGTCATCGGCTACCTCTTCTACGACTTGATTTCAATCCACAAAGCGACCGCAAAGCAACCCCAGATGAGAAGAAATCCCGCCAACATGCCAACCTGCAGCGCCGGCATCGCGGATCCCTGCGGGGCAACGATTTGAAGCAAAACNNCGTCCACAAGATCGAGGACAGCGACAGCATGACGATCCGCGCGAACCGATCGGTGCCGACCAGCACGATCAACAGATCGGCGATGCCGATCAGCACGAGGCAAAGCGAAAAGATGGCGTTGACCGCGCCGACCGCGACGACCAGTTCGGGAGCTTCGGGAGAGATGAAGGAATACCAGTCCCATTGCGCTGGAATGAAAAAATGCCAGATCCCGAACGCCGCCGTGGCGATGCTCGAAAACGCGACGATGAGGATGAAGAACTGTTTCTTCGTAGCTTCGATCAACATCGTTTCCTCCTATGTTCCCGCCGAGACGGGACGATCCGAACGGATTCCGCCCGATCGGAATCAACCCTTTTCCGGACGCCGTTTCATCGTTGGTTCGTTGAATCACGCGATGGAACGGCTCACGGGTGATACGCGGATCCCCAGATGACCGTTTGCCCGCCCGTCGCCCAAGTCTCGTTCCATCCGACGGGCTTCGATGCGGCTTCGCAATTGAGGATGACGCTCTCGATTCCATCGAACGCCTGGCGTCCGATCACGGTGACGCTCAGCGGGATGAATGCCGTATTCAGTCCGTCGCACTCCGCGAAGGCTCTTGTTTCGATGGTCAGAACCCCGCTGGCAATGATCAACAGGCCGAGATGATTGTTGCCTTCAAACGCCGACGCCTTGATGACGCGGACGTGGATCGGGACGATATAGGTGGAATCCGTTTTGCCTCCTGGATAGAACACCAATTCGTCCAGTTCCTTTGTGAAAACCACGTTCTCGATCACGGCGAACGAATCGCTGCCCTGGGAAACGGTGAAGACGGAAAGGCTGTCGCAGCCGGCGAACGCGCCAGCGCCGATGGCTGTGACGCTTGCCGGCAGTTCGATGCTCAGAAGTGCTGAATCATTCGAAAAAGCACCGTCATCGATTGTCTCGATGCTTTCCGAAAAGGTGACCGAACTGAGTCGGTCGCAATCGGAAAACGCTTCTTCGCCGATGTGTCCCACGCCCGCCTCAAGCACGATGGTTTCCAGCTTATCGCAGTCGTTGAACGCATACTCCGCGATGTCCCAGACGCCAGGGACGGTGAGATGGACCAAGGTACGGTTGTGACGAAACGCTTGCGCAGCGATCTTCGTCACGCCGTCGATGATCCGGTATGTCTGTGCCGTGTTTGACGGCATATAAATCAAAAGTACATTGATCGCACTGTCGTAAAGGACACCGTCCTGGAAAACATACCAGGGATTGTCGACGAACTCGATCTCCGTCAAATCGACGCAGCCGATGAAAGCCATGATGTCGATCGCTTGGACGTTCTCGCCGATGACGAGGGAAGCGAGCCGAATGCACCCTTCGAACACCCGCGCTTGGATCGTGATAACCTGCTCGGGAACGGTAAAGGACGTCAAACTTTCGCAGCCGTAGAAGGCTCCGGTCAACAAGCCCCAGATCGAGGCGGGAAGTTCGACGGTCGCGAGCGCACGCCAATGCGAGAATGCGTACGGCAGGATGGTGAGGACCCCTTCGGGAATCGTGACGGTCCGCGTTATGCCGTCGGCGGAATCGTATTTCGTACCGACGGCGGTGATCGGCCTGTCGTTATAGGTCGAAGGGACGACGATCGTTTCCTGGTCGATCAGATTGTCCAGGTAGACGGTATATGAGCCGGCGCCGTTCGCCTCGTAGATGAAGCCGTCTTCGTCGGTCATCGTAGGGATGTTCTTAACGCATCCGTTTATGACCAAGAACGCGCAGGCGAAAAGCAGGATGGAGATGGTGCGTTTTCCCAAGTGATTCATAAGGACCTCCGCAGGTGGATTCACGAAGAATCAATCATCTCGGTGTACGGTTCGCACACCGCGAAGCGGTCGATGATCGATCGTGTTTTAAACTTCGAGTCTTCCAATCGTCAACCATGATAACGATATGGGCTTTCCCTTACGTTTCATTTTATTGCTTCTTCCCGAAGAATGCAATCGTCCACTGCGAACTTGCATCGAAAAAGACGAAATATCCCGTTCCCGCATCCGCCCTCAACCTCCCCGGATGCGTCGCGGGTTCTTCTTCGTCGAAAAGGCATGCGATTCTCAACGTCGTTTCAGCCCAGGAATGATATAATAAGAAAGCGTCGCGGTGTTTGCGGCGGTCTCGCGCCGTTTGAAACCCGGCTTTATACACCCCCCATCTAAGAAAGGCAGGTGAATGTCATGCCATTCCGACCGAACGCAATGCGTATCGGAATCCTCGGCTTCTATATCATCCTCTTCAGTTTTACGACATTCGTCCTGCTCTACCAGTTCGTCATCCCCCACGGCGGGATCGTCATCACCGATCCGGTGATCACGACGACGATTACGACGACAATCACTTCGAGCGGTCCGGTCACGACGGTCACGACCGAGGGCGGCACGACGTCCGTCGTTCCGGGCACCACCACCGAACAGACAACGACCGAACCCGTGACGACGACCACCGCCGGGCTCGCATATCCCGGCACCGTGCCGGCAGTGCTTACGGCCGGAACCGTCATCGGCACCTATGAAAGCGAGACGGTCCTGCTCACCCTCTATCAGATCCGCGCGACGAACTCCGACGTCTACGTCGCCGACGTCGTCGTCGAAAGCGCCTACGAGATCCTCGGCGCGTTCGCCTACAACACCTTCGGCGGCACGAACATCGTCGAGACGGTCTCGACGATGGCCAACAACCACGACGCCGTCTTCGCCATCAATTCCGATTATGCCAGCCACTACAGCACCGGCTTCGTCATCCGCAACGGTGCGATCCTGCGCTCGACGGTCTCGAACCGGAGCGCGGTCGCCCTCCTCTCCGACGGCACCGTGATCACCCTCAAGGAAGCCGATACCACCGTTCAGGCGGTGTTCGACGATGGGGCTTGGCAACTCTGGTCCTTTGGACCGATCCTCGTCCAAAACGGCGTCATGGTCGCAAGCGTCAACGACGGACTCGCACGCGATGCCGTGAACAATCCGCGGTCGGGATTCGGCGCCGTCGGCACGAACCATTTCATGTTCGTCACCGTCGACGGCCGCACGGATGCCTCGCATGGCGCCGACATCGAAGAATTCGCCTGGATCATGATCTCGCTCGGCTGCGTCACCGCCTACAACTTCGACGGCGGCGGATCGGCCACGATGTGGTTCGACGGCGCCGTCGTCAACAAGCCCAGCGAAGGCACGGAACGAAAGGTGGGAGACTGTGTCTACATCCGCAGAACGTAAGATCCTCATCAAAGATGCGCTCCGGGGACTGTACTTCGCCATTTTCCTGGTCGTCTTCAACCTCGTCTACGGCATCTTCGCCCACGGCGTAAGGTCGGTATACATGCAGACGGCGTTCCTCGTCCCGCTCGTCGGCGGAAGTCTGGTCTCGCTTCTGCTTTTCATCTTGCCGTATCCCGGCGCGATCGTCCGCGCGATCTGGCCGATGGGTCTTGCGACCCTCTCCGTCGGATTTTTGCTGCATGGCGTCTTCGACATCTACGGCACGGAGGAGGAACTCGTCAACGTCTTCTTCTACGCCGGCGTGATCATTCTTTCCGTTACTTTCGTCTTATACATCATCCAACTCGTCCGATCCTTGAAAACGAAGCCGCATTTGTGAGGTCGCATCATGAACGTCATCCTCATCCCAGCGTATCAGCCGGATGAAAAACTCGATCGTTTGGTCGACGAACTGATCGCCTTGAAAAGCGGTCCGATCGTCGTCGTCGACGACGGCAGCGACCCCTCCTGCGCGCCGGTCTTTTCCGCCGTTGCGGCATCCGGATGCATCGTCTTGCGTCATCCCCTCAACCAGGGCAAAGGCGCCGCCATCAAGACCGGCATCCGTTACGCTGCCGACCATTTTCCGGATGCTTCCGGATATGTCACCTGCGACGCCGACGGCCAACACCGCCCAAGCGACATCCTGCGCGTCGGCCAGTCGCTCGACGCGCATCCGGACGCGCTCGTCCTCGGATCGCGCGATTTCAGCGGCCCGGACGTGCCGAGAAACAGTCGGCTCGGGAACCGCTTCTCCTCCTGGTTCTTCAAACTGTCGACCGGGTTGGTCTGCGGCGATACGCAGACCGGGCTCCGCGGCATTCCCAAAAACCTGACCGATGCGGCGCTGTCGCTTTCGGAAAACCGCTACGACTACGAGATGACCTTCCTCCTCACGACCGCGAAGGCCGGCGTTATGCTCCTTCTAGTCCCGATCGAGACCGTCTATCTCGACCAGAACGCGTCGTCCCATTTCCGCCCGTTCGTCGATTCCGTCCGCATCTACCGTCAGCCGATCCGCTTCCTGCTCGCATCGATTTTGTCCACCATCGTCGACCTTCTCCTTTTCGATCTCTTCACGCATCTGCTCGAGGGTCCCGTCGTCCGGATCATCGTGATTGCGACCGTCGTCGCCAGGGTCGTTTCAGGGGTTCTCAACTTCCTGTTGAACCGGCACTGGAGTTTCCGCAATCCAGGCTCGATCCGCCGCCAGTTTCTGCGCTATTTCGCCTTGTATCTGGCACAACTTTTGCTCTCCGCCGCATTCGTCGCCCTGCTTTCCTTCCTCCCCGTCAGCCACACCCTGGTCAAGGCGCTGATCGACGGGACGCTGTTCTTCGGAAGTTACTTCGTCCAGAAGCGCTGGGTCTTCAAACGGCCGGCGATGAAGCGGGACTGAACCGGACCGAACCAACCAAAAACCGGGTTTGCCTCTTGGCATTCCCGGTTTTTTTGATTTGGATGAACTTACTGGGCCGCCTTGATCATCAGGCGGACCATCTTGTCGGCGAATCCGACCGGATCCTTGACGGCGATGCCTTCGATCAGGAGGGCCTGGTCGTAAAGGATCCAGGCATAGTCGGAAAGCAGATCCTTGTCGTTATTGAACACCTTTCCGACCGCCGCGAAGAGCGGATGGTTCGGGTTGATCTCGAGGATCTTGTCGGCCTTCATGTCCTTGTCGCCGGGCATCTGGCTGATGACCTTCTCCATTTCAAAGGAGAGACCTTCGCCGGAGACGAGGCAGACCGGGGAGTCGGAGAGGCGGGTGGACAGCTTGACTTCCTTGACTTCGTCCTTCAGGATTTCCTGGATCGCGGCGAGGAGGTCCTTGCTTTCGCCTTCCTTCGACTTGATCGCTTCTTTCTCGGCGTCGTCGAGGAGGTCGAGGTCGCCCTGGTTGATCGACTTGAATTCGTGCTTGTCGTACTCACGCAGGATCTGGATCATGAATTCGTCGATGTCGTCGGAGAGCACGAGGACGTCGAAGCCCTTCTTCTTCAGGATGTCCATCTGGGGCGAGACCTTGACCTGGTCCTTGTTGGGGGCGGAGGCGAAGTAGATGTCCTTTTGACCTTCCGGCATCTTCTCGACGTATTCCTTCAAGGTGACCGGCTTGTCCTGATTCACGGTCGCAAACAGGACGAGGTCCTTCAAGAGGTCCTTCTTCTCGCCGAAGCCGTCGTAGACGCCGTATTTGAGGTTGACGCCGAATTCTTTCCAGAACTTCTCGTATTTCTCGCGTTCGTTCTTGAGCGTCTTCTCGAGTTCGGCGAGGACCTTCTTTTCAAGGTTTGCGGCGATTTTCTTGAGCTGGCGGTCGTGCTGCAGGATTTCCCGCGAGATGTTGAGCGAGAGATCCGGGGAGACGACGAGGCCTTTCACGAAACGCAGGTAGTCGGGGACGAGTTCCTTGCACTTGTCCATCACGAAGACGCCTTTGGCATAGAGCTGGAGGCCTTTTTCATACTTTTCGGAATAGAGATTGTAAGGCGCCTTGGCGGGGATGAAGACGATCGACTTGTAGGTGATCGCGCCTTCGACGTCGGTCCACACGGTGAAGGCGGGATCGTCATAGTCGGCGTACTGCGACTTGTAGAACTCGGCGAGTTCGTTGTCCTTCAGCTCGGCCTTGTTCTTGTTCCAGATCGGGGTCATCGAGTTGAGTGTTTCGCGCTCCGTGACGGTGTCGAACTTGTCCTCGATCTCCTTGCCTTCCTTGTCCTTCTTCGGAATCTGCTTCTCGCGGTCCATGCGGATCGGATAGCGGACGTAGTCGGAATACTTCTTCACGAGTTTGCCGATCTTCCAGTCGTCGAGGAACTCGGAATAATTCTCCTCGTCTTCGTCCTTGCGCAGATGCAGGGTGATCTCGGTGCCGCGCGCGGTCCTTCCGCTTTCTTCGATCGTATAGGTGTCTTCGCCTTCCGAGGTCCAGCGGTAGCTTTTCTCGCTAATGGCCGACTTCGATTCGACGACGACCTTGGTCGAGACCATGAAGGCGGAATAGAAGCCGACGCCGAACTGGCCGATCAAATCGGCGGTCGCCGCCTGCTTGTCCTTCAGGGTCTGGAGAAATTCGAGCGTGCCCGACTTCGCGATCGTGCCGAGATTGCTGACGAGTTCGTCATAGGTCATGCCCATGCCGTTGTCGGTGATCGTGATCGTCCGCTTCTTCTTGTCGAAGGCGATGCCGATTTCATAATCGTTCGTCTTTTCGAGCTTGTCGTCGGTGAGCGAGGTCAGGTGATACCGGTCGATCGCGTCCGAGGCGTTTGAAATGAGTTCTCTTAAGAAGATTTCCTTGTTGGTGTAGATCGAGTTGATCATGAGATGCAGGAGCCGTTTCGACTCGGTTTTGAATTCCATTTTTTCCTTCATGTGTGATTCCTCCGGTTATCGATTGATTTCACGTGATTATTATACAAAAAACCGTTAGCAGAGTCAAGCATAGAGTGCTAACGGTATGTATTTTTTACAAAAATGACACTCAATTCGGCTGAAGTCGCAATAACCCCCGCTTCAAGAGGACCGCTCCGAGTGCAGCACAGAAGGCGGCCGAGGCGGCCATGTAGGGCAGATTGTAGAACACGAAAGAATAGAGCCACCAGGACGGCGTCACATCGGCCGCGAGGTTCGGATAGGTGATGAACCAGAAATAGCCGCTGAAGCCGTGTGACAGGTACCTTAGGAAGGAGGCGCCGAGGACGCCGAGCAGAAACGGGCCGAGCTTCGTGTCGCTTTGTTTCACGAGCCCGGCGAGGCCGAGGACGCCGAAGGCGATCGGATAATCGAGCGCGTACTGCAGGGGATTGAGGTAGTACAGGTTGAAGAGCGAGGAGACGACCCCCAGGGCGACCCCGCCGAGGACGCCGGCCTTCCAGCCGCGGCGGTATGCGAGGACGAAGATGGGAAGCATCGCCGGGGAAATCGAGCCGCCGTAGCGAAACGGCGAAATCATCCCGAAGATGTAGTCGAGAACGACCGCGACGGCGACCAAGATTCCCGCTTCGGCGAGGATCTGGATGCTTTTTTTCTGTTTCATGGGACTCCTTCCCGGAGAACATAAAAGTCCCCCGTCACGAATGATGGGGGACCAAGCGGCTTCGCCGGATGCACCTACGCTGGCATTACCCAGATCAGGTCAGGTCTATGACGGAATAGTCATACTCTCAGCCCGGTTCCCCGAGCTCCCCTCATGTTCATGAACATTATATCATGGCATCGATGCATTTGCAATATCAGCGGACCGTGCCGAGGATGATCGGCGAGATCCCGACGGCGTCCTTGACGATTTCAAAGGCCTCCTGGACCGCACGGCGGATCGCGGCGGTCACCGGGGCAGAGGCGTAGAGGGTGGCGAGGACGTCGCCCTTTACGACCGGTGCGCCGATCTTCTTCGCGAGGACAATGCCGACGTTCGGATCGATCACGTCGTCCTTGGTGGCGCGGCCGCCGCCGAGCTGCATCGTGGCGAGGCCGATCGGGAGGGCGCGGATCGTCTTCACGTATCCGGCTTTCGGCGCTTTCACAGTTTCGATGAACTTCGCGGTGACGAAACCGTCGAGGGTGTCGAGCTTGCCGCCCTGGGCGCGGATGAACTGCTGGAACTTGGCGAGCGCCTTGCCGTTGTGGAGATTGTCATGGAGCAGTTTCTTCGCCGCTTCGACGGAAGGCGCTTTGCCGGCGCGGTGCACCATTTCGGCGCCGATCTCGACGCAGAGCGTCTCGAGGTCCGCCGGACCGCGTCCGGACAGCGTTTCGAACGCTTCCGCGACTTCGAGGCGGTTTCCGACGGCGAGGCCGAGGGGCTGGTTCATGTCGGTGATGAAGGCCGTGACGCTCTTCCCGAACGACTTGCCGATCTCGACCATCAGGCGGGACAGGCGGGTGGCGTCTTCGATCGTCTTCATGAACGCGCCGTCGCCGATCTTGACGTCCAGACAGATGACGTCGGCGCCGCTGGCGAGCTTCTTCGACATGATCGAGGAGGCGATGAGCGGAATGGAGGGAACCGAGCCGGTGACGTCGCGAAGCGCGTACATCAGCTTGTCGGCGGGGACGAGTTCGGCGGTCTGACCGGCGACGGCGATGCCGATCTCATTCACCTGCTTGATGAAGCGTTCGGGGGAAAGGGAAATCGTGCAGCCGGGGATCGACTCGAGTTTGTCGAGCGTGCCGCCGGTGTGGCCGAGGCCGCGGCCGGACAGTTTCGCGAGTTTCGCGCCCGCGGAGGCGACGAGCGGACCGAGGATCAAAGTCGTCTTGTCGCCGACGCCCCCGGTCGAATGCTTGTCGACCTTGACGCCTTCAATCGAGGACAGATCGATGACATCGCCCGAGTGGAGCATCGCATCGGTGAGCAGGGCCGCTTCCGCGTCCGTCATGCCTTGAAAGTAGACCGCCATCAGCCATGCGCTCATCTGATAGTCGGGGATCGTGCCTTTGACGTAACCGTGGATGACGAAATCGATTTCTTCCTTGGTGAGGACGTGACCGTCCCGTTTCGTTTCGATGATGTCGACCATTCTCATGATAATAACCACCTCGCGAAATAATTATATCACATTCCACCGTCGCATATAGTATAATTGTGGTCGGTGATCCAGGTGAATATGATCTGCATGGTACGGCACGGTGAAACCGATGCGAACAAGAATATGATTGTCCAAGGACGGATCGACAACCCCCTGAACGCCAAAGGGATGGCGCAGGCGGAAGCGATCGCGGCCGCTTTTTCGACTTCCGGCGAAACGTTCGACGTGATCGTCGCAAGTCCGCTCAAGCGGGCGGCCGCGACGGCCCGCGTGATTGCGCACCATCTTGGATATGCCGGCGAAATCGAGCTCGATCCGGGGTTCCTCGAACGCGATTTCGGCGATTTCGACGGGCAGGCGATCAACCCGGATTATGCCAAGATGGTGATCGAAAACCGGATTCCGCGGATGGAAAAGCACGAAATCCTCGAAGCGCGCGTGTTCAGCGCCCTCGCTTCCCTCTGTGCGCGGCATCCCGGCAAGCGGATCATGCTCGTGACCCATTCGCACGTCATCAAAGCCGTGCTCGTGCGACTTCTGCCCTCCTCCGAATTCAACTACGCGAGCTATCTGGCGAACTGCTCGATGAACCACATCGCATGCGTCGACGGCGTTTTCCGCGTCGTCGACTACAATCGGACCGTCTGACGGTAACCGCGATAAATTCCGGAAAGGATTGATCGATGTCCATGGATCTTGACATGAAGGAAAGGCTCAACGACCTCTATCGCCCCCTCGTCGAACGGGCAAGACAGCTTCTGAAGATGCTGCGAGCGTCCGGGTATCCCGACGCGACCCTCGGGTTCTACAACGGCCATTACGCAAAAAACGACGACGGCGCCTACGCGATGGAATGGTTCCCGATTCCCGTCCTCAGCGTTCCCGCGTTATGTGATGTGGAGTTTGCCTTCGACCATTTCGGGATCACGACAAAGTTGAAGCGGGCCAACGCGCTCGCATTCGACTTTGGCCTTCTCGACGGCCACCGTTACCAGGTATACGGCGTCGCCGACTATCTGTCCGATTTCGGTGATGAGACATGTCCCGCGGCGGACCTTCGCAAAGCCATATCGAACAGTACGGAAACGGAGGTCGCATATTCTTTCGAATTCGTCATGGAGACAACCTCGCAGACGCTATGCGATTTCATCCAGTTTCTTCCTCTTTGTGGTTTCCACTACTGATCGACATCAAGAAGGGACGCGTTCCGTCCTTTTTTTGTGGTTGCATTCTGTTTTTTTGGTGCTATAATAAATCTGTGCCATGTTCGTGGCTCAGTTCGCGAGGAGGTGACCGCGATGGACATCAACCCCAATATCTCCATCTATAGCCAAATCGCCGAAATGCTGCGGACGGACATCATCTCGGGTCGGTTGATTCCAGGAACGAAGGTCGAGTCGATCCGCGATCTTGCCGTTCGGCTGTCCGTCAACCCGAACACGATCAAACGTGTCTATCAGGAATTGCAGGAAGAATCGCTTTTTCACTCGGAAGGCACGGGAGGGACGTTCGTCACGAACGACAAGGACTTCATCGCCCGTAAGCGTCGCGAGTTCGCCGAAATGAAGGCGAACCAGTTCCGCACGACGATGCAGCGACTCAATCTGACGCCGGAAGACATCCGCGCGCTGATCATGGGGGAGGATGAACGATGATACTCTTTGATGACCGCATCCGCAAAAAATACCATCCCGGAAAGATCATCTTTCAAGGCGCCGACGTGAGTATCGAATCCGGTCTCACCTATCTTCTGTTCGGTGACAACGGTTCCGGGAAATCGACGTTGCTTCGGATTTTGGCGCAGGACGAATCCTATATCCGTTTCAGATTCAACGACCAGCCCCAGCCGAACTTCCGTTATCGGCCCGATCAGGTGAGCTACATGCAAAGCGATCTGGTCTTCTATCGATCGATGAAGGTTACCGATCTGTTCCGTTTCCACCGCGATCTCGATCGTCGCTTCGATGCTATGTATGCGGATGATGCACTGACAAAGTTTCAGATCGATCGGACCGCGAAAATCGTCTCGCTCTCGGATGGACAGCGGAAACTTGTCAACTTCATCCTCTGCATGGCACGACGATGCGATCTCTACCTGATCGACGAACCGTTCCCCAATGTCGATTTGAAGAACATCGAAAAATGCGTCCGGATGATTATCGACCGGCAATCTCTGGAAACCACCTTCGTGATCGCGACCCACCAAATCGGCGAAGTCGAGACGATTGCCGACCACATCTTGTGGATTCGCCATCAAGACATCATAAACGAAAGCGCGGACACGCTCAGGGACGAAACCGCCCGCTCGGTCGAAAGCAATTACAGGAGGGATTCCCCATGTTGAAGGTGGTCCGTCACGAACTCAAAAGGATCCGGTTTCCCTTCATTGTCGCGCTGATCTTGGAACTGTGCTTGCTGGCACTCTATCCGATTGGTACGTATCCCGCTGGCGCCTCTGGGGCATTCACCGTGATGGATCGAATCGTGACGATTTCCGGCATACTTGTCGGTCTGACAGGGATAGTTTTGTTCGTCTCGGACGTCTTCACGAACAAAGCGTCTCTCTATCGTTTTTCCACCGCTCGGAAGAACGCCGAACTCATCGGAAAGGCACTCGTCGTCTTTCTGACGGTTCTGATCATGCTCGCCCTTGGGGAAGGAATCCTCAATCTCCGCGCCGCGTTGTACAATGCTCGGTACCCTTACCAAGTTAGCTTGTCGATTCTGATCATTCGGCCGAACCTGTTCACGAATGCCGGTTGGATGGAGTACCTGTATCCGATCCAGATTTCGCTTGGATTCGCCGTGCAGATGGTGCTATCGATTCTTTCGGCGGAGGTGGTCCGCGATCTCAAGTCAAACCATCTTCCGCGTTTTGGCGTCGCGCTTTCCATCGGTGTCGTCCTCAACGTGGCTGTTCAGGTCGCGTTGCACGGACTGATCGGCGCCTGCACGACGTGGTGGCCCGCTCTCGATTTCAACTATATCCACGCTTGGCGTCGTGCGATCGAACTGACACCAGTCGAATTTGATTTTCTGAATATCTCCACGTATCTAGTTTTGGTCCCGTTCTTGGTCACTCTGTTGATCCTGCGCGAACGCGCTCCCTACAAACGGTGGCCGACGTTTCTGATGGGGGGAATCCGTCCATGAAGCGATTCATTGTGATCATCTATGTCGTGATCGGTCTCTGCTTGTCGCTATTTCCGCCAAATACCACCTGTGATCTGGACGATTGCCCGGATCAACTCGACTTCGCAACGAACGGATTCTACGATGAGGTCATACTGAACCGCGGCGAAATCCGTCAACTCGACCTTGATCACTTCTTCATCGACGGTTCTCACCGTTTTTCCATCGAGTTTCGGATCGGAAACGATGCGGTCATCGCGGTCAGCCCGGACGGACTTGTCGTCGGTCTCGGGGTCGGTAGGTCGACCTTGACGGCGCGCGTATTCAATGACACGAGTGAGAAAACCATCGATTTCGGACGCTATTTCGTCATTGACCCGGAAGGCACGGATATGACTCCGGTCGATACGTACGACCAGTTGAAAGCGTACGTCCAGGCCGATCCGTACGGAATCTATTACCTGAACGCCGACTTTTCCATGGGTGGGGATGAACGTCCGCTCGACACCGCGCTCCCGCGCTTCAGCGGCATTTTGACAAATCCGTTCGGTCATGTGATCCATGATCTGTCGCTTGAATGCGCCGGGCCGTGCGGATTGTTNNGCTTGATCTTCGAGAACGCAAACGTCCACGGCAGCGGTGGCATTCTCGCGAATTCGATCCAATACTCCTACATTCGAAACGTCCGCATCGAAGGTGATGTCCTCACGTCTCCAAGCGAATCCGGATCCATGCTGGCGGGTGGCTTCGCCGGGTTTTTCTATCTCTCGGTGATCGAACGCAGTACCTTCACGGGGACGGTTTCCGGCGTGACGGGTGCGGGTGGATTGGCTGGCGGTTATTATCTCAATCATCCGCATCCGATCCTGAACGGCTATTATCGAGATAACGCGGTAAGCGACTGCGCCGTCATCGCCGTCATCGCCAACACCGTCTCCGGACAGGGAGAACTGGGAGGATTGTTCGGTTCCGTTCCCTATGACACCTTCACCATCCGCTCATCGTATTTTACCGGCGGTTTCGCGTGCGACGATTGTGCTAGCGTGACGCTCGGCGGAAACCCGGTATTTTCGACCGGAGAGCCGGCATACGTCGATGTCTATTCGACGGTTGAATTCGATTCCTTGCCGACCGGCGTCACGTTCATCGCGCTTGCGGACCTGATGGCGGGAACACCGCTTCCGGGTCTTTCGGCATTCCGCTTTCGCGAAGGGTCTTATCCTGATTTTCCTGAATAATCCTTGTACCGACCATCATCGGACATCATCGAAAAAGATCGCCGCTCAGGTCATCCATCCTGAGCGGCGATCTCATATTTTGGGACCGTTCCGGCTGTCGAAAGGTCTCTTTCTTTATGCGAACAGCGATTCGTCTCGATTCCGCAACGGAATCCAGAAGACCGGATCGGGGTACGCCGTCCCGTCCGCGGGGTTGAACGATCCGGCGTGGTTGGCGAGGTCGTCCGCGAGCAGATCGCGCATCATGTGGTCGCTCGCCGCGATGTTGCGGCCGTCGAGGAAGTCGTAGTAGGTTTTGTCGAAGATGTAGTCGACCGCGCCGACCGAGTACCAGGTCGACAGCCCGACCGCGACGCCGTCCTTGTACAGAATGCCGCTACTGTAGCTGACGCCGTCGTCCCAGACGACGTCGTAGCCCTCTTCTTGAACCGTTTGATAGAAGGCGGTCAATTGACTTCCGGTCATCTCGCACGTCTTGATGACGTTGTCGAAGGGGTAGATCGTCACCAATTCGCCCATCGTCACCGGGCCCTGGTCCATTGAGGTGCGGAAGCCGCCGGAATTGACCATGCCGAAGTCGACGTCGGCGTAGTCGCGCAAAACCGAAGCGCCCCAAGGGGCGAGGTTATACCGGTTGTAAGTGCTTAACGCCGTGGTCAGGACTTGGGACACGAACGAAACGTAGTCCGGATCCTCTTCGAAAACGGCGATCAGATCGTTCACGTAATCGTTTTCGGTATACGAGGATACCGAGAGGACTTCCGCGGAGGCGCTTGAGACGATACCGGACGCCCGGTCAAAGACGAGCGTGATCTTGGCAATCGCCGACGTGTCGTAACTCGACACCTGGGCGAACGGCAAATCGGTACCGGTGCGGGTGATCTGGGAGGCGATCGAGGTATGGCTGTGGCCGTTGAAGATCGCGTCGACCTTCTGGTTTCCGGTCAAGGACGCGATCGTATTGTTGGTCTGCGAGGAATACTCGTGGATCGAGGCGACCACGACCTGGCATCCTTCGGTGGTCCGGAGGATTTCCGCGTAGGTCGCGACGGTGTCCGCGGGATCGAGGAATTCATATCCGGCGACGCGCGAGGCGGAGATCGAGTTGATGACCTCGCCGATCACGCCGATGACGCCGACTTTGACGCCGTTGATGTCGACGACGATGTAGGGGATCGTCCACGGCATCGGCTCGCCGGACACCGTGGAGACGATGTTCGCGGCGAGAAACGGGAAATCCGCTTCGCCGTTATCGGGATTTCCGTCGGCGTAGTTGGCGATCTTGTCGATGCCCCAGTCGAATTCGTGGTTTCCGATCGTGAAGGCATCGAAGCCGACAAAGTTCATCACTTCGACGAGCGGAAGACCGTAATAGTAGTTGGACAACGCCGTTCCCTGGAACATGTCTCCGGAGGCGAGAATGATCACGTCGTCTTCGGTCGACTGCTTGTACTGAAGCAGGTCGGCGGCTTTCGAAAGCGTCGAGAAATCGCTGTAATAGGCGCCGCCATGGACATCATTCATCGAGAAGAGTTCGATTGTCTGATAGCGTTCGGCGGTCGTCGTCACAACGGTGGTTCCGGGATTGGTCGTGGTGGTCGGTAGCGTCGTGATGGTCGGTAGTGTCGTGGTCGTGACACCCGTCGTCGTGCCGGTCAAGGTCGTCGGCAGCGTCGTCGCGGTGGTTGTGGTTGTGGACGGTTCTTCGGTCGTCGTCGCTTCCGTGGTGGATGACGTCGTCGCGACCGTCGTGGTCGCCAGCGAACACCCGGCCGTCACGAAGACGGATAAGATGAGAATGGATAGAATCAGCAGTTTCTTCATGGGTTGGTTCCTTCCGAATATAGGGATCATTTCATTATACCGTTTCTTCGCTAAAAAAGAAAGTTTTTCCATTTTCGGAAAGAGAAAAGAGGAACAGAAGTTCCTCTTTGAATGCAATGCGGATTACAAGCTGTCGAGGTAGCTGAGATAACGTTGGACGCCGGCGGCGGTGAGGAACAACGCGACGTTGTTCTCCATGTAATCGGTGGCGACGAGCGTGAAGAACGGGTCGGGACCATCGAGGGCTTCGATGTCGTCGGTGATCGAATCGCGGACGATCATCGAGGTGAGAACCGTCGTGCGGTCACCCGGGGGGAGCAGCAGCAAGCCGTTGACATCGAAGGCGGCGGCGCTGAAGTCGCTTCCGCCGAAGGCGTTCACGGCGACGATGAAGTTGCGCAGTTCGTCGGCCTTCGTGAGGCCAAGGACGCCATACATGTTGACTTCCTTCGCGAGGTCCGGAGTCGTGATCGCGGCGTTGCCGGAAAGCATGTTGTAAAGCGAGACATGGATCGACCCCGACAAAAGCATCGTGTCGATGTCGGTCCCGGAGAGGTCGGTGATCGTGTCGCCCGACATCGCTTCGCCATAGGCACCGACGCCGAGAATCTTCATCGCGTCAAGCAAGGCGGCGAGTTCGGGTCCGGAAATCTGCGTTTTGGCAGCGCCGTCAACGGTGATCGCCTGACGGAATTCGGTCGGGACGACGAGGTCCGTGCCGCCCGCGACCATCGTCAGTTCGGTATCGGACGTCGGCAACAGCGAGTCGGAGATCGTCGCCTGAAGCGACGCCGAGGCGAGCAGGACGTCGAAGTCGAGGTCGCCCGTGAAGAGCGTGCCGATGGCGAAACTGAGGGTGCCGAAGTCGGTGAGGCCGAGCAAATCGAGGCTCGCGAGAAGGTTCAGGATTTCAGTCTTGACGACGTATTCGACGCCGTCGGACAAGACCGTGACGCGGAGCGGGTCGTTCGCATTCTCGACATCCAGATCGGGGATCAGGAGGGCTGCGCCGGCGGTGTTGATGAGCTGGTCGGAAATGGTCGCGTGCATCGATGCGGATTCCAGGATCACGGCGGCGTTATCGATGAAGAGCGCCGAGTCGATCCCCGCGCCGAAACCGGAAAGATCGGCGAAGCCCATGGTCAGGAACGCGTTGACGAGCGCTTTGATTTCGATCTTGCGGACGTACACGGTGGCACCCTGCACGATTTTCACGCGGTTGGAGGAGCCGAGCCCGTCGGCGTCGTATTCGGGGACGATGAGGACGTCGTCGGAAAGGTCGAGGAGCGTCTTGGAAATGGTCGCGTGCATCGAGGCCGAAGCGAGGAGCGCGTCCTGGTCGGCTTCGTCGCTCAGGCTGGCGAGTGTGAATTCGCCGGTGATCGCGTCGATGTCGGAGATGCCGAGGACGCCGAGGGCGATGAACATCGCGTCGAGTTCCCATTTCATCACATAGGAGGTTTGGAAGCCGACATCGCCGACGGTGACGATGACGGCATTGCCGGAGACGTCATTGGTCGGGACGGTGAGGACGCCGCCGCCGAGACTGAGGAGCTGGTCGGAGATCGTCGCCTGCATGATCGCCGATTCAAGGAGGGCGGCGCGCACTTCCGCGTCGCTGAAGAACGAAAGCGATACGGTGCCGCTGAAGTCGGTCGGATCGGCGAGATCGAGGGCGTCGAGGGCGCCGATGACGGCGGTCAGTTCGGCCATCGAGATGTATTCGGTTTCTTCGATGCCGACGCCGACGGTCACGCGGATGTCGTTTATGCCGGTTTCATCGACGTAGGGGACGGTGATGACGCCGCCCGCCATCGAGAGGATCTGGGCGGAGATGGTCGCGTGGAGGATCGCCGATTCGAGCAACAGCGGCATCTTTTCGACGATCGTGGACGCATCGAGCGTGTTGAAGTTGGCGAAGTCCTCGATGTCGAGGGCGTAGATCGCCTTGAGGACGTTGCCGAGTTCGTCGATGGAGATGACGACGGTGTCGCCGAGCGTTTCACGGATCGCGACGCCGCTTGCGTCAAAGTAAGGAACGGTCAGGACCGATCCCGCTTCCGCGGTCGCGTCGATGATCATGTTCGAGATTGTCGCGTGCAGGATGTCCGAACCGAACAGGGTTTCGATTTTGGCATTGTCGAGTTCGCCGGGGTCTTCGCCTTCGAGATGGGACAAAATCGTCGCATCGAAAGCCATGTTTTCGAAGTCGGTGATGCCGAGGACGGCGAGGGAGGCGAACACGGCCTTGATTTCTTCCGCGGTCACGACCGTGATCGCGATTCCGTCGACTTCAAAGGTGGTGGAATCGAGCACGGTCGAGGGGACGATGAGGTCTTCGCCGACGATGTCGGCGATCATTTTGCCGACCGTCGCGGCGAGGATCTGGCTGTCGAGGAGCGTATCGACGTCGGTGCCTTCGAGTTGCAGGACCTGCGCGAAATCGAAGTTTTCCGGATCGGTGCCGGCGGTTTCGACGACCAGTGCAATCGCATGGACCAGGGCGATCATTTCCGTCTTGAGGATGTTGCCTTCGGTGTCAAAGACGGAATCGGGAACGACGAGCGGATTGTCTTCGGCTTCGGCGAGCTGCGTGGAGATGACGTCCGAAATCGTCGCGGTGAGGATCCGCGATTCGAAGATCGCATCGATCGTATCGTCCGTTAGAGCGGTGATGACGTCGAATCCGATATTGTTGAAATCGATCGCGCCGGCGACGTCGACGATCGCGTTGAGCGCGAGGAGGAGGTTCCGCAACTCGCCGTTTTCGGTGATGTTGCCTTCGTCGTCGAGGGTGTCGTACCATGTGATGCCATCCGGAACGATCAGGATGGTGTCGAGGTCCTCGATCCCGGCTTCGCCGGAGAGGACGTAGATGAGGGCGGTGGAGATCAGTTTGGAATCCATGAGCATCGTCAGATCGACCGACCCGACGGCGCCGATGACGAGCGCGAAATCAACGTTGTCCATGTTCGAGATGTCGATCCCGGCGTCTTCGAGAGCATCGAAAATCGCCCCGGCGACGGTGCCGATGACGACGAGTTCCTGACGCAGGGCGACGATCTGTCCGTCATATGTGAAGGACATCACCTGGTCGAAGAGATACAACGTGAGCGGAGCGGCCTCTGTACCTTCGCCGATCGAAATCAGGTCGCCGAACCGGACGAGGGCGTTGTTCTGGTAGGCGTCGACGAAGTCGGTCACCATCGCCATCGAATCCTCGAGTCCCCCGTCGCCTTCGGCGAGCGGGATGAGCGATTGCGAGGCTTCGTAGATTTCGTCGCGGTCCAGCGGACTGGCGAGTTCGGTCGTCGGAACGAGCGAAGCGACGCTGTCGACGATCGAGACCACGCCGCCGAGCATGATGAACATCACGAAGAGCGCGAGCGCGCCGTTGGCGGTGCCGATGACGGCGCCGAGCAAACGGTGCTTCGAGGCGCCCGGACGGTTGTGGATGAAGATCATCTTGACGATCCACATGACGATTTTCCAAATGATCAGGCCGGCCGTGAAGTAGGCGATCGTATACCCGATCTTGAGGATGAACTGGCCGATGCCGAGAAGCAGCGCTGTCAGTTCGGCGTTGGCCCCGGACAGGTCGAAATCCGGAATCAAGAACTGAATCAGCGGCGTCATCGCCTCCCCGAGACTCGTGTATCCGGACAATGAGGCATCCACCTGGGCGAGGGCTGTGCCGATCGCCGGGTTCTCATATGTCCACAGGAACCCTACGACGGCGTCGAGGGTCAGGAAGAACAATGCATAGAAAGCCGCCATCGTCACGAGCGTGAAGAGCGACTTTTTGAAACCTTTGGCCAGTCCGCCGAGCAGACCGAGGCCGAGAATGCCGAAGAACGCGATGTTCAGAATCATGGGCATGCTAAGATTCGCTGGCATTTCTGTTTTTCTCCTTCTGCGCGCTTGTTCCCGCGCTTATCTATATTATATATCATCAACGAACGATATCAACGGGATGCGCTTGGTTTTTTTTGGCGTTTTTTTGGTGATTTGTGCCGCAAAGCCCCAACCGAGCCCCCCGGAACACGGAAAAGGGAGGGACCGGAGTCCCTCCCTGAGGCGAATGCGTTAATGCTTACGGTGTTTGGGAATCGATGAACGCGACGGCGTCGAGCGCGCCGGCCTTGGTGAAGAAGAGCGCCGGGTTGCTTTCCATGTAGTCCGCGTTGTCGATCGTGTAGAACGGGCCCATCGGGAAGTTGTTCGCGTTGATCAGGGCGATCGCGGTCTCGATGTCGTCGGTCAGCATGTTGCGGACGATCATCGAATCGAAGACGGTGCCGCGCTGGTCGACCGTGAGCGAGAGGATTGCGGTGACGCTGAAGTCGGCGCTGGTGAAGTCGGATTCGCCGATCGTGTTGACGGCGACGATGAAGTACGCGATTTCGGTGGCCTTCGTGAGTCCGGCGACGCCGTAGAGCGCGACTTCCTTCGCGAGGTCCGGCGTATCGGCGGCGACGCTGCCCTGAAGCATGGTGTGCAAGGTGACGTGGAGCGATCCGGATTCCTGGATGTCCATCATCGTCGCATAATCGAAGGTGCTGGTGGCGGTGCCGCTCATCGAGGATCCGAAGGACGTGAAGCCGAGTTGGTCGAGGCCGTCGAGGAGTTCGAGGAGTTCCGCTTCTTCGATCTGTTCGTAGCCGACCGTACCGACGGTGATGTCCTGACGGAAGACGGTCGGGACCACGAGATCGGAGGATCCGGAGACCATCGTCGTTTCGTCTTTGGTCGGGGCCGCGAGCAGCGAATCGGAGATCGTCGCCTGCATCGAGGCGGAAGCGACGAGGATGTTGAAGTCGGCGCTGAAGATGTTGGCGATCGAGATGTCGAGGGCGCCGAAGTTGGTCAGACCCATTTCGTCGAGGGCGTCGAGCAGATTGCTGATTTCCACGGCGGTGATGAATTCGGTGCCGGAGACGGTCACGCGGATCGCCGCGTCGCCGTTTTCAACGTCCGTATCCGGGACCAGGAGGGCGCCGCCGGTGTCGTTCAGGAGCTGGTCAGAGATCGTCGCGTGCATGATCGAGGAGAGCAGGATCGTCGCCTTCTGGGCGAAGAACAGGTTGGAGGAAATGCCGCCGCCGAAGCTGTCGAGGTCGTCGAATCCCATTGCGCCGAGCGCGGTGAAGAGGGCTTCGAGTTCGTCTCTGTCGACGAAGGCGATGCCGTCGACGGTTCTGCGGATCTTGTTCAAATCGGCGACGCCGTCGATCGTGTAGGACGGAACCACGAGCGCGTCGTCGATGCCGCCGTCGTCCAACGCGAGGACTTCGGCGGAAATCGTCGCCTGCATCGTCGCCGAGGCGAGGATCGTGGCGGTTTCGGTGAAGAATTTCGAGGTGTCGATCGCGGCGACGATCGAGAGGTCGCCGTAGCCCATCGCGATCAGGGCTTCGATCAGGTTCTTGAGTTCGCCTTTGGCGATGAAGTCCGTACCGGTGACGGCGAGGCGGACCGCATTGGCCGCGATCGCGCCGTCCTGGGTGTACGACGGGACGATCAGGATGCCATCGTCGTCAAGTCCGAGGACAGTCTGCGAGATCGTCGCATGCATCGTCGCGGAGGCGAAGAGCGTGTCCTGTTCGGCCGGATCGTTGACGTTGTTCAGATTGACGGAACCGCTGAAGTTCGCGTCGCCGGAGAGGCCGAGGACGCCGAGGGCGTCGAACAGATGGCCGATTTCCGTCTTGGTGATGTAGTCGGTTTCCAGACCGAGCGGACCGGCGGAGAGTCGGACCACGACGTCGTTGACATCGGTGGTCGGGACCAGCATGGTGCTCGAACCGAGATTGAACATCTCCAAGGAGATCTTCGCCTGCAGGATTGCCGAAAGCAGGACCACGTCACGCTGTGCGGGGATGTAGAAGGCGGAGAGGTTGATGTCGCCGGTGAAGTCGGTCAGAACGTCGCCGGAGAACCCGAGGACTTCGAGACCCTCGAAGAGGTATCCGAGTTCCGCCTCGGTGATGTATTCCGTCTGTTTTGTCAGGACGCCGACCGTCTTGCGGACGTAAGTCGCGGCGAGGAGTTCGTCGAAGTCTTCGGTTCCATACGGGATGTCGAGCGTAACGACACCGAGACCAACGAGTTCGGTCGAAACCTTGGCGTGGATGATCGACGAATCGAGGACGGCGGCGCGGTCGACGGCGTCGAACAGCGCGGTCAGGTCGAATGCTCCGGTGAATCCGGCGCCGAGCACGTCGCCCGTGAAGCCGAGCAGTTCCATCGCTTCGAACAGATATCCGAGTTCATTTTCGACGATGTATTCGGTCGTGAATCCAAGTGCACCGACGGTTTCACGCACATCGGACGATCCGTCGGCGGCGGTGTAGGGAATGGCGAGCGTGGCGCCGAGTGCGACGAGTTCGGTGGAGATCTTGGCGTGGATGATGGCGGAGTCGAGGACGACGGGACGCTTGACGTCGTCGAAGAGCGCCGTCAGATCGATGTCGCCGGTGAAATCGGTGAGCACATCGCCCGAGAAGCCGAGCAGTTCCATCGCTTCGAACATATAACCGAGTTCGATTTCGACGATGTACTCGGTCGTGAAACCGACCGCTCCAACGGTTTCGCGGACATCGGAGGACCCATCGGCGGCGGTGTAGGGAATGGCGAGCGTGACGGCGCCGAGGCCGATCAGTTCGGTGGAAACCTTGGCGTGGATGATGGCGGAAGCGAGGACGTCGGCGCGGTCATCGGCGTCAAACATCGCGGTAAGGTCGAACGCTCCGGTGAATCCGACGCCGAGGACGTCGCCCGTGAAGCCGAGCAGTTCCATCGCCTCGAACAGGTATCCGAGTTCGTTTTCGACGATGTATTCGGTCGTGAATCCGACCGCTCCGACGGTTTCGCGCACATCGGATAATCCGTCGGCGGTGGTGTAAGGAATCGCAAGCGTGCCGGCGCCGAGCGCGACAAGTTCTTCGGAAATCTTGCCGTGGATGATCGCGGAAGCGAGCACGGTCGGACGCTTGACGTCGTCGAAGAGCGCCGTCAGGTCGATCTCGCCGGTGAAGTCGGTGAGCACGTCGCCGGAGAAGCCGAGCAGTTCCATCGCCTCGAACATGTTGCCGAGTTCAAGGGCGTCGATGTATTCGGTCTCTTCGCCGATTGCGCCGACCGTCAGGCGGACGGCGGTCGCGCCGTCGGCCGCGGTATAGGGGATCGCGAGCGTGCCGGCGCCGAGGCCGACGAGTTCGGTCGAGATCTTGGCGTGGATGATGGCGGAGGAAAGCACGGCCGGACGGGTGGCGCCGTCAAATAACGGCGTAAGGTCGAAGTCGCCGGTGAATCCGGCGCCGAGGATGTCGCCGTTGAATCCGAGCAGTTCCATCGCCTCGAAGAGGTTGGCGAGTTCGGTTTCGACGACGTATTCGGTCGTTTCGCCGGGGCCACCGACGGTTAGGCGGACGTCGGTCGCGCCGTCGGCGGCGACAAACGGGATTTCCAGGGTGGCGCCGAGGCCGATCAGTTCTTCGGAGATCTTGGCATGGATGATCGCCGAGGAGAGCACGGTGCTGCGCTGATAGGTGGGATCTTCATCGCTGAAGAGGGCGGACGCGTCGATCGTGCCGTCGAAGGTCTGTATGTCGCCTGAGAAGCCGAGCAACTGGAGCGCTTCGAACATGCGGGCGAGTTCGGCTGCCTCGACGTATTCGGTTTCGAAGCCGAGCGGACCGACGGTCAGGCGGATCGCGGTCACGCCGTTGGCGCCGACATAGGGAATCGCGAGCGTCGCGGCGGTGAGATTGATCAATTCCTGCGAGATGCGGGCATGCAGGGTGGCGGATGTAAGAATCGCCGTACGCGGCGCGTCTTCGAAGAGCGAGGTCATGCTGACATCGCCGGTGAAGCCCTGGATGTCGCCGGTGAAGCCGAGTTCTTTCAAGCCGATGAAGATCGCGGTGAGTTCGGCTTTCAGCACGTATTCGGTTTCTGTCTCAAGCACGCCGACCGTTCTACGGACTTCGGTCGTGCCATCTTGGGCGACGTACGGAATGTCGATGACGGCTTCGCCGAGGTTGAAGAGTTCTTCGGAGATGCGGGCCTGCAGGATCGTCGAGTCGAGCACGTCGTCGCGCAGCAAGTCATCAAAGAGGGCGTCAAGATTGATCGTGCCGTCGAAGTCCTCGATGTTTCCGTCGATGCCGAGGGTGCGCAGGGCGATGAACATCTGATGGATGTCGTTTGCCTTCACGTATTCGGTTTCAAAGCCGACGTCGCCGACGTTGATGCGGATCAGATCGGCCGGGGTCGAGCCGGTTTCGGCGTAGTACGGCACCGTGAGCGTGGCCGGATCGAAATTGACGAGCGTGTCGGAAATCATCGCGTGCATGATCGCGGAAGAGAGGATCACGCCGCGCTTCACGTCGTCGAAGAAGGCGGNNTGTAGTCGACATCGCCGGAGAACTGCGACAGGTCTCCCGAAACGCCGAGCGCCTTGAGGCCGTCGAAGAGATCGGCGAGTTCGGTCTTGTCGATGAATTCGGTGGTGAGGACCGTAACGCGGATGTCGGTGGTATCGGCCGCGTCGCGGTAGGGGATCACGAGCGCATCGATATCGACGATCTGTTTGGAAATCGTCGCATGCATGATCGCGGAGGCGAGCAAGACGTCCATTTCGGCGATGATCGTATCCATGTCGAGGGCGTCGACCGCACCGAAATCACTCACGTTCAAGGCATGCAGCGCGTAGAGGGTGTGGTCGAGTTCGGCGATCGAGACAAAATCGACGAGGAAGTCGGTATAGATCACGGCGATGCCGTCGACGTCCTGTACGGGGACGACGACGAGCGCTTCTTCGCCCGGCTCGGCGTCGGTGAGGTCGAAGAACATCTGCGAGAACGACGCGTGGATGATCGCGGAGGCGAACAGAATGTTGAGCTTGCCTTGGTCGAGCGTGGTCGGGTCGACGTCGTCTTCAAGCGCGTCGATGATGGTCGCATCGAGCGAGACCGTGAAGTCGGTGAACCCGAGCAGGTCGAGCGAATCAAACATGGCGCCCAGTTCATCGGCGGAAATCATCGTGACCGGATCGGTGAGGCCAATGCTCCGGGTGATTTCGATCTGGGTTTCGCCCGGCAGACCGTAGTTGACGGTGTAGTCGTCGGGAATTACGATCATCGCGGCGTCGATGTCGAGGATCTGCTTGGAGATCGTCGCATGGAGGATCGCCGACCCGATCAAATCGTCGAAGTGGGCCATGACGTTGGCGAGATCGAGCGTCGAGACGTCGTTGAAATCGGAGATCTCGAGGCTGTTCAAGGCCGACAGGACGCTTGCCAGTTCGGCCGTCGAAACATATTCAATCGCCGTCAGCGGGTCGTCGTAGAGCACGGCGACGCCGTCCCAGTCGGTTTCCGGCACGATCACGAGCGGTTCTTCGCCCGGGTCGGCCGTGGTCAGGTCGTCGAACATATTGGAGATCGAAGCATGGATGATCGCCGAGGCGAAAAGAATATCGAGTTTATCCTGATCGAGTTGAGTCGGATCACCTTCGACCTGAAGCCTCGAGATGATGCCCGCATCGAGCGAGACGGAGAAATCGGTAAAGCCGAGCAGTTCGATTGCGTCGAACATCGCGGTGAGTTCTGCTTCGCTGATCATCTCGACCGGATTGTCGACGCCGATCGAGCGGATGATTTCGACGTCGGCTTCAGTGATCAGACCGTAATCGCGGGTGTAGTCGCCGGGAACGACAATCATGTCCGCTTCGATATCAAGTACCTGCTTGGAAATCGTCGCATGCAGAATCGCCGACCCAATCAGTTCGTCGAAGTGGTCCATAATACTGGCGAGATCGAGTGTCGAGACGTCGTCGAATTCGGTGATGTCAAGGCTGTTCAAGGCCGAGAGCACAGCCTCGAGTTCGGTTGTCGAAACATATTCAATCGCCGTCAGCGGGTCGTCATAGAGCACGGCGAGGCCATCCCAGTCGGTTTCCGGCATGATTACGAGCGGTTCTTCGCCGGGATCGGCCTGGGTGAGATCGGCGAACATATTGGAGATCGAGGCGTGGATGATCGCCGACCCGAACAGGACATCGAGTTTGGCCTGGTCGAGCTGGGTCGGATCGCCTTCGACCTGAAGCGTCGAGATGATGCCGGCGTCAAGCGATACCGAAAAGTCATCAAAACCGAGCATCTCGATCGCATCGAGCATCGCGGTGAGTTCGTCTTCGCTGATCATGTCGACCGGGTTGTCAACGCCGATGGAACGGATGATTTCCACGTTGGTTTCGGTGATTAAACCAAAGTCGCGGGTATAGTCATGCGGAACCACGATCATCTCGGCTTCGATGTCGAGCACTTGTTTGGAAACCGTCGCATGCAAGATGGCGGACTGAATCAGTTCGTCGAAGTGATCCATGATATTCTGTAGACTAAGGGTAGAGACATCATTAAAATCGATGATGTTCAGACTGTTCAACGCCGAGAGCACGGCCTCGAGTTCGGCCGTCGACACATATTCGAGCGCGGTGAGCGGATCGTCATAGAGCACGGCGACACCGTCCCAGTCGGTTTCCGGCACGATCACGAGCGGATCTTCGCCGGGGTCGGCCTGGGTCAAATCGGAGAACATGTTGGAGATCGAGGCGTGGATGATCGCCGAGCCGAACAGGACGTCGAGTTTGGCCGGATCGAGCTGCGTCGGATCGCCCTCGACTTGCAAGGTCGAGATGATGCCGGCATCGAGCGAAACCGAGAAATCGGTGAAGCCCAGCAGTTCGACGGCATCGAGCATCGCGTTCAATTCATCCGCGCTGATCATGTCGATCGGATCGGTCACGCCGATCGACCGGATGATTTCGACGTCGGTTTCGGTAATCAGCCCGTAGTCGCGGGTATAATCTTCGGGAACGACGATCATGTCCGCTTCGATGTCGAGGATTTGCTTGGAAATCGTCGCATGCAGGATGGCGGACTGGATCAGTTCGTCGAAATGATTGATGACGTTCTGGATCGACAGCGAAGAGACGTTTTCGAAATCATCGATATCGAGACTGAAAAGCGCCTTCAAGACGTTTTCAAGTTCATCCTGGGCGATGTAGGTGATTTCATGGTCGAGATATTCGACGGGAATGCCGTTCCAGTCGGTTTCCGGGACGATGACGAGCGCTTCTTCACCCGGCGCGACTTCCATCAAATCCAGCAACATCTTCGAGATCGTCGCCCGCAGGATATAGGAGGAAAAGAGCGTATCGAGCTTGTCATCGTCGAGCGTTCCCGGATTGTCCGCGTCTTCGAGATTTTCGATGATCGTCGCGTCGAAGGCGATGTTTTCGGTATCCGTGATGCCGAGGATGGAAAGCGAGTCGATGATGTTCATCAGTTCGGATTTCGCGATGTACGTGGTCGCTCCGACGGTAATCTGGATCTCGACCGCGTCGAGCCCGTCGCCGTGGACGACCGGGATGACGATGGTCGCTTCTTCGCCGACGGGCGGGGTAGCGAGGTCGAGAAGGACGTCGGAGATGGTCGCGTGCAGCACCGCCGAGTCGAGCAGGATGTCGATGTTGGAGAGAATCGGTTCGAGGTCGGTGAAGGACATGTTTTCAAAGTCGTCGAAATCAAGTGCCTTGAACGAGCGGAGAATCGCCTTCAGTTCGTCGGTCGAGATGTAATCGAAGCCGTGGTCCGTATACCGGACGTCCAAGCCGTCCACATCCTGGTCCGGGATGACGACGAGCGCTTCCTGACCCGGTTCGACGTCGATCAGCTCGACGATCATGTTCGAGACGGTCGCCTGCAGAATGACCGAAGCGAACATCGTATCGAGCTTGGTTTCGTCGAGGATCGTCGGATCGTCGGCGTCGGAAAACTTGTCGATGATCGACGCGTCGAAGGCGATCGAATCGAACGTGGTGATGTCGAGCAGTTCGAGCGCGTCGAAGATCTTGTTCAGTTCATCCTTGACGATGTAATGCGTGCCACCGACGGTTTTCTGGATCTCCGTTTCGGGATCGCCGTAGAGTTCCGGTACGATGATCATGCCTCCTTCGAGGTTGATGAGCAGATCGGAGATGGTCGCGTGCAAAATGGCCGACTCGAGCAAAAGGTCGACATGTTCGAGGATCGGGCCGATGTTGGTGAAATCGGGATTGGTGAAATCAAGGTCAAGCGCATAGACACCTTTGAGGATGGCGCTGAGTTCGGTCGCCGCCAGCATGTCGGTGCCGTCGACCGGATCGTCGATCAGAATCGGGTTGCCGTCGACGTCGAAGGTCGGGATGACGACGATCGGATCGTCGGCAGCAGTCATGTCGATCAGGACCTTGGCGATCGTCGCGCGCAGAATCAACGAAGCGAACAGCGTGTCGAGCTTGTCGTCGGACAGTTCGCCTTCGATGTCGCCTTCGAGGTTCGTCAGCAAGTCGGTGGTGAATTCGAAGTTCTCGAAACTGTCGATGTTGAGAAGCAGGACCGCGGCGAAGACGTTGCGGATTTCCGAAGCCGCGATGACTTCGACGGGCGCGCTGTCGACGAGCACTTCGGTCAAGGCCGATCCGGGCACGACGAGTTGTTCGATTTCCATCGTATTCACATAGTTGCCGATCGTGGCGGTCAAAATCTGCGAGGCGAGCAGGATGTCAAGATCATCGCCGGTGATCGTGAAGAGTTTGCCGATGTCGATGAACGATTCCTCGCAGACGAGGTCTCCCTCATCGCAGGCGAGGCGCTCGGAGGCAAGCCGCAGGGCGCGCGTCACCGCGATGAATTCGTCCTTGACGATGTTCCAGTTGACGTCGCGGACGGCGTCCGGAATGATCAATTGGAACTCGCCGGTATCGAGATCGGCGAGTTGTGCCGACAGCGAGGCGACGAGCACCTGGGAATTGAAGATGGCGTCAATCGCATCGTCGGTGAGGAGGGCGATGTCGCCGAGGCCGAGGTTGTTGAAATCGACTCCCGCCGCGACTTGCACGACGGCGTTGAGCGCGAGCAGGATGTTTCTCAGTTCGCCGGCGGCGATCAGGTTGCCGTCGTCGTCGTATTCGTCATACCAGACGAGGTTGGCCGGGATGACGATCAGATCGGATAGGCCGGGGATGTCGACCGCGCCGGAGAGGACGTTGATGATCGCGGTGGTGAAGATCTGGGAGTTCAGAAGCAGCGTGAAGTCGACGGTGGCGATGGCGGTGAGAATCGCGCCGTAGTTCATGTTCCCGTCGTCATCCGCCTGCAGGTCGGCCATCGTGATGCCGGTGTCGAGCACGGCGCCGAGGAAGGCTCCCATCGCCATGAATTCATCGGCCCAGACAATGTCGGCTGGAATCGTGATGACGGCATTCACCGTTTCGCCGGCCATTTCCATGAGGGGTTCGATGGCGACGAGGACGGCGAGGTTGACGAGGTCGGATTCGGCAAGCGAATCGAACAAATCGCGAACGAGGTCGCCGTCGACGGTGACGGTGGTGTAATCAATGGTGTCCGAGGTGAGCAGACCGGCCTGGTTGACGATGTCGAAACCGACCGCCGCGATGACGCCAAGTTTGTCGAGTTCGGCCGCCCAGTCAAGGGCGTACAGGTCATCGACCGGAAGTTCGAGGGTGACACCGGACATCCCGGCGCCGATTTCGATGCCGAGCGGGATGAGCGTCGTGATCAGTTTGGAGGCGCCGATCCTCGCGAACACCTCTTCAACATTATCGCGGGTGATCGAGGAAAGTTCGCCCGTCTCGACAAAATCGAGGGCGAGCGCGTAGCCGGCGATCCCGGCGAACACGGAAAGTTCGTGGCGGAACGAAATCCGTTCGGATTCCGTTTCGGAAACGTCGTAATCGATCGAAAGGACCGTGTCGAAGAGATGGAGGGAAAGCGGAACCGCCGTCCCTTCGTCGTCGAAGGTGATCTGATTTGTCATTTGGACGAGCAGGTTGGAATCGTACGCCGCGATGATTTCGTTCATCATGTCGAGCGACTCCTGGACGACCGGCGGAATCTCGATGTCGGGGACGAGCGCGAGCATCGTTTGCGACGCTTCATAGATCTCGCTGCGCGGGAACTCCAGATCGACTTGCTCGTCATCCACGGGGATGAGCGTCGTCATGCTCTTGACGATGTCGAGCAAACCGGAAAACGAGATCAGCATGACAAAGACGGCGACGGATGCCTCGAGGACGCCGAAAACGCCGCCGAGCAGACGGTTCTTCGAACGGTATTTGTCCTGTTTCCCGCCGCGTTTGAAGAAAATCGCATAAATGATGGCGCAGAGAATTTTATAAATGAGCCAGAATATGGTAAAATAGAGTATCGTATAAACGATTTTGATGACGAACGTGCCGATGCCCTCGACCAGTTCGAGCAGATGCGCATTCTCCAGCAACGCCGCATATTCCGTTCCGGCAAAGTGGCCGAGCGCGATCGTGATCGCTTCGCCGACCGAACCCGCCGTGCTGATGGTCGGAATCGTGTTTTCGAGCACCTGTCCGAGCAACGCGCCGATCTGCGGATTCTCGTAGGACCAGAGGAATTCCGAAGCCGGTGTGATCGTCACGAAAAAGCCCACGATCAGAAGCAGATACGTGAGGAACGAATAGATCGACTTTTTGAACCCTTTCAGGACTCCGAGCAACAAGCCGAATGCGAGCCCTCCGTAAAGGGCCAGATCGAAATAGAGCTTGTAATCAAGATTTGTAGGCATAATGAGTTCCTCCGGGCGTGGACGTGTACGCAAGATGTACAATTCATATTATATAGGATTTTATCGAAATAACAAGAACGGCGTTCGAATACTTATGGCGAATCGGCCTCGGCACGCCGGAATTCGAGGCACGCCGCGGCTTAAGCCGCGAACGCGCAAGGAAGGATGGGCCCCTCATGAAAAAAATCCTCGTTCTCGGCATCGCCGCGCTCTCGCTTTTTCTCTCTGCCTGCAACATCTTCCCGTTCTCGCTTTTCACAACCGCACCGGCCACGACCCTGCCGGTCACCCAAAACGGCACGATCACGTATCTCGATGCGGACTACTACGCCTATCCGTACTACAGTTCGCCGAATTACCATCTCGACAACGTCGACGCCTACAACGACGTCCTCCTCGCCACCCGCGACCACATCCGACACGCCAACGTTCGGGTGCAGGCGACGATCTACCGGACGACCATGATTTTCCCGGGGATCACCCAGACCGTGATCGATTCGTCTTCCTCCGGATCGGGCGTCGTCTTCCTCGAAAGGGACGGCTACTACTACTTTCTGACCAACCACCACGTGATCGACGACGGCGGCGAAGACGCCGAGTATCAAGTCGAAGCCTACGGCGACGAAGACCCGGTTTCGGCTGAACTCATCTGCCAGAGCGAGGATCTCGACCTTGCGGTGCTGCGCTTTGCGAAAGGCTCCCGCACCGACGTCGAACTGATCAACATGACGACCCGGCTCTTTACCCGCTTCACCCCCGGCGAACTCGTGCTCGCCGTCGGAAACCCCCTGTCGGTCGACAACAATGTTACCTTCGGCGAGTTCAACTCGATGGAATTGATCGCCAACGCCACCTTCCGGGTCGTCTACCATAGCGCCCTGATTCACGAAGGCTCGTCGGGCGGCGCGCTCGTCGATCTCGACGGCAACCTGATCGGCATCAACGCCTGGGGCACGGAGTCCAGCGACGAGGAGTCGTTCGCGATCCCGCTCGCGGTCGTTCACATGTTCCTCGTGAACAATGATCTGATTTCCTGATCAACCTATTGAAAACAGGATTTCCGCGCTGGAAATCCTGTTTTTTTCGTTTATTCGACGCGGATCGCAATCGTCAGTTCGGGCCGTCCGGCCGCGACAATCCGGACTTCCTGGTCGCCGGTTTCGCCGGTGGTCTTGACGTAGACGCCGATCGACCCGCCGATCAGCGCCTGCACTTTGGGGCCGATGACCTCGAGCCCCGCGGTCGTCTGTACCGTGAAGGCGTCGCTCGCATAGGGC
The DNA here is from genome assembly GCA_003477305.1 of Acholeplasmatales bacterium. GTDB lineage: Bacteria > Bacillota_I > Bacilli_A > Izemoplasmatales > Hujiaoplasmataceae > UBA12489. The sequence goes on from DMTN01000051.1 coordinate 68,574, forward strand.
AAGTCGTTTCCGCGCTCGTCGGTCATCCGGACCACGATGCGGGTACAATCATAGGTGTCGCCATGGACGAGGACGGTGTCGTCGGGGGTCGCGGAGAGATTCATCGCGCGGTGGGCGCCCTTCACGACGGTCGCGACGAGTTGCTCGTCTTTATATCCTTCGAAGCGGTATTGCGAGCCTTCCGTCCCCCAGTCGCCGATGTACTTGCCATAGAGGCGTTCGGCGTCGGCGAAGGTGAAGCCGCGGAAGCCGATCAGCCAGGCGGCGCGCAATTTGTCCGGTAGCGGCATATCCATGCCGTACTTGCCAAAGGCGATGAGCAGCTTTTTCGCCGTCTTCGCGACGTCTTTCGGATAGTCCCCGCTTTCGGCGATCTGGTTGCCATAGTAGTCGGCGACGACGACGGGCGCGTGGGGGACGCTCGGATAGCGGACCCAGTCGGAAAAGAACGTTTCGATGAATGTGCCGTTGCGGTACACCTTCACGTGATCGCAGTTCGTGAAGATCACCGTCGGCGGCATGCGCGACTGCGCATGATCGCCCATCGTCATCGCCGAGGCGACGACGAGGACCGGCTTCTGTTCCTGCTGGGAGGCGTAGGCGGCCGCGGCGTATTTCGGGATCCGGAACATGTCCATGACGCCGTGGTAACAGATCCGGTCGCCGGAGCCGAACTCGACGTGGGTGTTGTAGTCGGACATGCACCAGCCGACGGCGCCGCAGGCGTCCTCGAACTTGAACACGGAATCGAGGACCTGCATGTGGCGGAGGGCGTGTTCGACGCGCTTCTGTTCGTGATCGAACTTCTTCGTCGGGAAGATGTGGCCGTGGTGTTCGGTGACGAGATAGGGAACCTCCAAGCCTGTCACCTTGCGTGGCGCGACGAGGCCCGGATTGGTGCCGATATGGCTGAAGTCGTTGTAGGTGTAGACGTCCTCGAGCAGTTCGCTCTTCTTGAAGTTGCGGACCCCGGCGGTCTGGCGGGAGTCGTCGAGGGCGTGGGCGATCTCGTTGGTCTTCAGGTAGAAGTCGTGGTCGTCGGCGGATTCGTTGATGCGGACGCCCCACAGCACGATCGACGGATGGTTATAATGGGCAAGGATCATCGCTTCGAGGTTCTTGCAGGAAAGATCCTTGAAATGCTCGTCGCCGATGTACTGCCAGCCCGGGATCTCCTCGAAAACGAGCAGTCCGAGTTCATCGCAGCGATCGATGAAATGATCGCTTTGCATATAGTGCGAGGTGCGTACGAGGTTGCATCCGAGTTCGCGCTTGAGGATCTCGGCGTCCTTTGCCTGGATCCGCTTGGGCATCGCATAGCCGACATACGGATAACTCTGGTGGCGGTTGAGGCCGACGAGCTTGATCTTCCGATTGTTCAAAACGAAGCCTTCGTGCGTGAACTGGGCGGTGCGGAAACCGAACCGGACACGCTCCTTGTCGACTTCGAGGCCGTCGACCGCAAGCGTCACTTCGAGTTCGTAGAGGACCGGATGGTCGAGATCCCAGCGATCGATGCGCGGAACCAGTTTGCGCAGAATGAACAGCTTGTCCTGGAGTTCGGGGTGATCTTCGGTCTGCCCCACCCGGACGCCGTCACGTTCGATTTTCGTCGTCACGAGAACCGCCCCGGCAGGCGCTGCGCTCAGGGCGACGCGCATCTCGAGGATCATCTCGTGTTCCTCGAGGCTGGGCGCCTCCAGCGTCTTCACATGGAGGTAGCGGATCGCAAGCGCCGGCCGCACGAGCAAGGCGACCTCGCGGTAGATGCCGCCGTAGCAGAGATAATCGACGACGTGTCCGAAGGGCGGCACGTCCTTGATTTCGCGGGAATCGACCCGCACGACGAGGCGGTTCGAACCGCTCGGATTCAGATAGGGCGTGAGATCGAAGGAAAACGGCGTGAAACCCCCTTCATGGGAGCCGACGACGTTCCCGTTCAGCCACACGTCGGCCGATGTCATGACGGCGCCGAAACGGATCGAAACGCGTTCCCCGTCAGACCGTTCGGGCGTGGCGAATTCCTTGACGTAGGTGGAGACGAACTGATAGCTCCGTTCGTCGAAATCATGGTAGGGAAGTTCCTTCACGGTGTGCGGCAGCGATACCTTCGCCGCTCCCTCAGGAAGGACGGAAGAGGTCACGAAAGAATCCTCGAACGACGAAAGAAACTGCCAGTCAAAATTGATCGGGATGTCTTTTCTCATACGCGGGGTTCGATCCTTTCCGAGGCTTTGATGTGGTAGACGCGGGATCCGAAATCGCCCATCAGACGGATCTCGGCGGTATAGCCCGAACCGATGTAGCGCTGCTTCGGCACGAAGCCGTGGCGGGTGAGCACATCGCCCTTGACGGCGATTTCGTCTTTTTCCGTTTCCATCATGTAGTGGTCGGCGAGAAGATGGAAGATCAGGCCTTTCGCCGGTACTTTGATCGGCAGGGCGTGGCGGGCAAGGTCGCCGAAGGTGCGGAGATTGACATATTGGGGACGCTTGACGATCTTGTATGCGGAATCGGCCTTGAGCCCGGCGACGGGGATCTTCTCGGCGACGCCGTTGGGCTTCGCCAACAGCTGATAGAGCCCGACGAGGGCTTCGCGGCCGTCTTCGGATACGCTCATCCAGAGGCAGTCGTTTCCCGAAAACGGGCTTTTCAAACGATAGAACCGGCCGAATTGGAGCAATTTCCGATGTTCCTTGTAGAAGGCGATTTGCCGCTTGATGACGGCGCGGTCGAAATACGACAGTTTCGCGAAGTCGAGTTCGTAGCCGAGCAAGCCGAAGATCGCCGTATTGAAGCGGGTCTCGATCGGCGTATTGCGGATCGTCTGGGCATTGGGGACCGCGGAAACGTGCGCGCCCATCGTCGAGGGCGGATAAACGATGCTGGTGCCGTACTGGATGAACAACCGCTCGATCCCGTCGGAGTCATCGGAGGTCCACGTCTGCGGCATGTATCGAAGCATCCCGAGGTCGAAGCGGTTTCCCCCGGAAGCGCAGGATTCGAAGAGCATCGCCGGATAGCGGGTGGTGAGCCGATCGAGCAGTTCGTAGAGGCCGAGGACGTAGCGGTGCGCGAATTCGCCCTGGTGCTCGCAGTCGAGAGCACCCGAGAAGATGTCGGAGAAACTGCGGTTCATGTCCCATTTGCAATAGGTGATCGGCGCCGAATCGAAGAGCGCCGTCAGTTTTCCAAAAAGATAGTCCCGGACTGCGGGGCGGGTCAAATCGAGGATCAGCTGATGCCGGCCGAGCGAGGGGGTTCGGGCGGGATGCTTGACCGCCCAGTCCGGATGCGCCCGGTAGAGATCGCTGTCGGGATTGACCATCTCGGGTTCGACCCAGATCCCGAAATCGAGGCCGATCCGGTTGATCCGACGGGCCAGTCCGGGAATTCCGTCGGGCAGTTTCCGACGATCGGCTTCCCAGTCGCCGAGCGACCGGAGATCGTCGTCGCGGTGCCCGAACCAGCCGTCGTCGAGGACGAATAATTCGACGCCCGCCTTTTTGGCAAGGCGGGCGAGGCGAAGGATTTTGCGTTGGTTGAAGTCGAACATGGTCGCTTCCCAGTTGTTGGCGAGGATCGGCCGCTCGCGTTTCTGCCATTGCGGGCTGACGAGGTGGTCGTTGACCACGTCGTGGAGGTTCTGCGACAGGCGGGTCATGCCGGAGGCGGAATAGGTGAGGACCGCCTCGGGCGTCGCAAACGTACATCCCGGTTCGAGGTTCCAGTAGAAATCGAAACTGTTGATGCCCATCATGACGCGCAAAAGACCGTGCGGGTTGACTTCCGCGGTGGCTTCGAAGTTGCCGCTGTAGACGAGCGCGAAGCCGTAGCATTCCCCTTGGTCTTCGACCGTATAAGGCCGTTTGATCGCGATGAAGGGATTGTGGTCGGCGGAGGAAACGCCGCGCTTCGAATCGATTTTGACGATGCCCGGACGCAGGGTCCGGTCGTGGATGTGGCGTTCGCGGATCCAGGCGCCGTCCAAGGTGACGAGTTCGTAGTCCCCGGCGGGGAAGTCGACATTCGCGGACAGGCATTTCTCGATCATCACCTTGCCCGCGCCGATGTTTTTCACGACGGCGCGGCGGACGATCGCGTCTGCTTCGACGAAGACGGTGTAATAGAGATCGATCGATAACCCGGCGACGGGATCGGCGACGGTGACCAAAAGCGTTTCGGCGATCTCGCCGGGTTTGGCGAACGTCGCCGGGAGTTCCGGTACGTCCGGCTTCAGCGCCAGAATCTCATGCGAAACCACCTTGAAGTCGGTGATCCGGGAGCCGTCGGGCAACCGGAAATGGACCATCGGATCGCGGAAATCGCCCTTGCCGTAGGACGAAACCTCGAGCCGTGCCAGGTTCAGATTGAAGGAACGGTCGGCTTCATCATACACGATTTGGGAACCGACTTCGATCTTGTGGGAAACTTCGAGGGTGGCGGTGTCGATCGGCGCGTCGAGCCGGGCGCCGTAGTAGACATGTCCAAGATGGCCGCTCGGTAAAATCCGGCAGACGTAGGTCGTATCGGTCGTTGAAAGGATGAAGCTTTTTTGTTCGGCGTCGAATCGGATCATCGGATCACATCTCCTTCCCGCCGGGCTTGTCCGGAAGCGATTTCGCGATCAAGGCGGCGGCGTGCGCCGGGTCGTAGAACGGTTTGGCGATCCGGATCGCGGGTGAGATCTTGCGGATGTTTTGGAGAAACAGGTCGCGGTAGGCGGTGTCGGCGTTGCCGAGGCTGCCCACGATCACGAGGTCGCAGCCGTCGAATCCGAGTCGCCGATAGACCGTTTCGACGAGCAGCCGGATCTCATCCGCCGCATCGGCGATGATCTTGTAGGCGTACTGGTCGACCGTCGCATAGGCGGTGACGATCGGCGCGAGCTTCGCTACAGCGGTGCGGTTGATCGTATCGAAATATTGAACCAGGGTCGGGAAGTCGGTGATGCCGAGCGCGGTTCGGAGTGCCGCGCTGAAGTCGCTTGCGGGATGGCGTCCGTCGATGACGCGGGCATAATGCTTGAGCGCCATGAAGCCCAGATCGAAGCCGCTGCCGGCGTCGCCTTCCTTGTAATGATAACCGCCGGTGCGCCAGCTTTTGCCTTCGTGGATCCCGAAGCAGACGGAGCCGGTGCCGATGATGAGGGTCATGCCTTCGAGCGTGCCGTTATTGCTGGCAAGGGCGTTGTTCACGTCGTTTTCGACGCCGACGCGGGCGCCTTCGAGAACGAACGGAAGCTTCTTGAGGGCGGTGGCGTACCGTTCGATGTCGCGCGTGCCGGCGATTCCGCCGAGACCGGCGAAGACGGCCGAAACGGGATGTTTTTCGGGAAGCGCATCATAGGTGGCCGTCAAACTGGCCAAGGACGTTTCGAGCGAAACGGTGTCGATCGACGAAGCCGGTCCGAACGCTTCCGAAACGACGCGCCCGGCATCGTCGATGAGGCAGGCGCGGGTCTTCGTTCCGCCGCCGTCGAATCCGAGATAATAGCTGGTTGCCATAGTCATTCCCCTTCACAAAAGATGATACCGTTTCGGGCATCATCTCGATATCGTGGAATCGATGTCGTCACGGTCGAATCGACCATTTACTTCTGTTCGGTGGCGATGACGTACTGCTTGAAATACGGAATGATGATGAAGAGGGACAAAAGCACGCCATAGGCAAGCTGCAGGCCGACCGCCAGGATCAGGAGCCAAACCTCCGAGAAGACGCAGCCGGCAACGATATTGTCGATCAGCACGCCGGATAGATAAGCCGGCGAGATGATCAGATAATACTGGAAGCGGAGCGGAATGATGCCGTTGGAATAAAGGATCGCGGTGAGCGAGAACACGACGATGTAGGCGACGTAGGAGAGCGACAGGACGGAAGTCGTTTTGCTGATGATGGAGAGGGAAATGCCGATCAGGATGTGCAAGAGTGCACCGAGCATGTAGGCGAGGAACAAGAGCAGGAAACTGATCTCATATTGCGCAATCGCCATCGCGATGATGAAGCAGACGATCGGAATCGTCATCACGGCCAACGCCGAGAGGACTTTGGAAAAAACCAGGAATCCTGATTTCAGCGGTGAAAAGACAAAGGGGAGGAGCGTTCCTTCCTCGCGGTCGATGAACAGCGAGATCGAGAACACGACGACCGGGAGGATGAAGATGCTGACGTAGATGAAGTTGGTCGGGTCAATGACCGGAAACAAGATGATCGCCAATGAAAACAGGAACGTCAAAACCATGATGAACAGGACGATCCGATAACTCCATAGACGTTTCAGGTCGCTCCACACTAGATTGAAGAACGTTTTGATCATGACAGTTCAGCCCCCGTTTCCATTTTGAAGATTTCCGCTCCCGTCATGGCGCGGGTTTCGATGCCAAGAATCTTGTTGGTGACGATGAAATCCCGGAACTCCGGTTTCGATAATGATTCCAGCGGAAAGCGGGTCCGATGTGCAAGTCCGCCTTCCAAATAGTCGACGACGATCATCTTCTGCGCATATAAGCTGCGAAGTTCTTCGGTCGATGCGATCCGTACCGCATTGCCCTTCACGATGAAGGCGATGCGGTCGGCGATGAACAGCGCTTCATCAATTAATGATGTACATAGTATTATTGTATTTCCAATACGTTTTCTTTTCAATAACATTCGTGAAATTCGTTCCCGGTCATCCGGATTCAAGCCTTCAATGGCGCGGTCGATCACCAGTACCTTGGCGTCGCTTGCGAACAAGCAGGCGAATTCGGTTTTGGTCTTGATGGCGTCTCGAAGTCGGTCGAGACGGATATCGGGTACTTCATCCAGTCCGAGTTCCGTCAGGAATGCCGCCTCTCGATCGGAACCCGGATTGATTCCGGCCTGACGCAGATGCCAGCGGAGTGTCCGATTCGATTTGATGCCGGCGGGTATCATCGCGGTTCCTTTCGAGCCTAATTCGACGAGTGTCGGGGAGAAGACTCGGCCGTCATCGGAGCGCGGTCCGAGAACCCCGTTGATCAGATTGCCAAGGTTCGATTTGCCGGGATCCCGACCGACCAAAGCGACGATTTCTCCGCTTGAGATGGCGAAATCGACATCGTCGGTCGGCGTTTGACCTCCCATTGTATCATAATCGACAGTTCCGAACTTGATAACGGGTTCAAGTTCCGCGTTTTCGCCTTCGTAGGCAGAATGGATCATCGCTTGTGCGATTTTCATCGGTTCCGTCCAAACGCCATCGATGCGGGCGACACGGTCGAGATGATACAACGTCATTTGCGCCAGATTGCCGAAGACGCGTGTCGACTCGCAGGATGGTGAGCTCTCCGAAAGCAGGCTTCGCAAGGAATGGATCAGTCGTTCGATCGGCGAATTGCTGAGGATGAGTTTGAGATTCGGATGAACTGTCGCGAGTTCATCATAGAGTCGTGCGTAGAGTGCGAGATATCGATGGTCGAGATTTCCGAGGCGATAAAGCGATGAAATCATTGCGGCCAGTCCTGTTGCGACCCCTCTCGTGTCGACGATGGATCGATAGTCTTTGTCAAGGAGTTCGGCGTGGCGGGCAAAGACGGTTTCAAGGAGGGCGGCGTACAATTCGTATTTATCTGCAAAGCGATAATAAAAACTGCCTTTATTGAAACCGGATTGTTTGAGAATTTCGTTCAACGATGCCGCTTCGAAATCCCGCGAGGCGAATTCATCGAGCGTCGCATCCAATAGTCTTGGATTGCTTTGCAGAACATAAGACCGATCGGTCGTGACGTTTCTCATCTGCCAGAACACCTTCTATACCATGTGGTCTATACCATCTGGTATAATTGTATTCCGTTCTGCGAAATATGTCAATTGGATTTCTTTTTTTGGATGTTTTTTGTTTAATCTGGCGATTTTTCAGAAACAAAAAGCACCGCTCAAGCGATGCTTTCCGAACGATTCAATGATATCGTTTTCCCAGTTTCTCGGCCAGGAATACTTTCAGTTCGGCGTATTGTTCAGGCGTCTCAAAGGAATTGAGATTGACAAGATACGTCCGCTTTTCCGTGTCATAAATCATCAAAAACTCGGTTTTTGTCGAAATTCTGACGATCTCGTCATACTTGATGATCCGATCTTTTGGTTTGACGACGCCGGGGTCGACATCCTGCGGTTTCACGAAGCGACCGTTGACCAGGATCTGTTGGTCGTCGAAGAGGTAGGATCGGATGATCGGATTCTCGACGATCGGACTGTTTTTCAGCGCTTTTTTCTCCGATGTTTTCTGGATGATGACGGTCATGACGGCGTATACGACGATCATCCCGAGGATGAGCAGGCCGGTGCTCCATTGCGAGACCGCAAAAGAATATGTCGCGGCCGCCGCGGCGCCGACGGCGATGATGGAGAAGTTTTTCTTGAAGAAGTCGGCGAGATAGTATTTGTTGTAGCGAATGATCATGTCCTTGTCGTAAAGCGTTTCGTTGTACGCTCTCATGCAACGTTCACCTCTTCTGTTTTCGGTTTACGGAAGACCATCGGATAAATGCCGATGGCGATGAAGACCATGGCGAAGTAGCGGATCCCGCCGAGCAGTACGGCGAAGGTAGCGGCGATCTTCTGGCCGGTGAGGAGTGCTTCTTCATCGACGATCAAGCCGAAGATGGCCTTGAGTCCGTATCGGACGCCCATCACGACGGCGACGCCAAGGGCGAAGCGGATCAGGTTCCTCCACAGAATGCGATGGTTGACGAATCCGACCTTCTTCGCTTCAAACCGGACGCCGAACACGAATCCGAGCATGGCGCCGATCATCTTGAAGGTGCCTTCCATCTTGTCGTACAGATTGGCGGCGTCGGTGAGTTCGCCTTCCGCCTCGATCGTCGCATACCGCCATATAAAGACAATGACCGTGAGTGCGACGCCGACGATGGCGAGGATGTTGTAGAATGTCCGCGTGTGATTCTTCAGTTTCGTGAAGACGACCTGCAATCCGATCGCCAGACCGATTCCGAGCGCGGCGCCGACGATGACATCGGATAGGTAATGCGCGCCCAAATACATGCGGCTCAAGGCTACGACAACGATGATGACATAAGATGCAATCGTCAGCCAGCGCTTCTTGATCCACGTCGCAAGGCCGGCAAACACGGTCGCCGCGCCTTGCGTATGGCCGGACGGGAACNNGAACGCGTAGCCGGTTGCGGTATCGGGACGGATGTTCAGGATGCCGTCGGGATCGGTCACGAACGGGCGCGGCCGCTGGACGATCGTCTTGATCGTCGAGTTCAAAAAGAGCGAAATGAAAACCGTGACGCCGACGTACTCGCCGATTTTCTTGTCATGGCACCAATAGAGGTACCCCAACGCGGCGATGATGACCAGCTCTTCGCCGAACATCGTGAAGAACTGAAACAGCGTGTCCATGAACCCGTTTTGGAAACTTTGCATCCATTTGATTAATTCCAGTTCAAACTCCATGCTTTCCACTCTCCTTGTCGAATATGTATTTGTCGATCGCGGCGGCGACGCCGTCGAATCGGTTGGACAGGGTCAGGTAGGGTGCTACCGCCTTCACGGCGGGTTTGGCGTTTCCCATCGCGATGCCGATGCCGGCGGAAAGGATCATCGAGATGTCGTTTTCCTCGTCACCGATCGCAATCACGTCCTCGCGGGGAATGCGCAGCGTCCGGTAGAGGTTTTCCAGAGCCGCTCCTTTCGAGCCGTCGCGGTGAACGAACTCAAGCAGACGGTCCCACGATTTGAACACCGCAAAACGGTCGGCAAATGCGGCCGGAAGCGTCGTCTTGAGCCCGTCGAGCCGATCGGCGTCGTCGAGCAGCAAAACCTTATAGACGTCGTCGCTTTTGTCATAATCGGACATGTCGATCCGGACAAGCGGCTTTTTCTCTTCCGGCGATATCTGGAGGTGCTGCACGATATCCTCGGACAGATAGATCTTGTTTTCGGCATACACGTGCAGCTTGAACCCGCGCGGCAACAGTTCGGCGGCGATCATGCGCACGTCTTCGCGGTGAAGCAGTTTCTTCATGAGGACGGTGAACGGAAAGGTCCGCACCGTCAGGACGCCGTTGTAGGAGATGAAGAAGGCGCGGTCGTATTCCATCAGCGCGAGCGGGGCGACGATCTTGACGATCTCGGCGTAGGTCCGCCCGGAGGCGATAACCACATAGTGATGTTCCGCCTTCAGACGTTCGATTGCCAGACGGTTCGTTTCGGTAATCTTTCCGAATTCGTTCAGGAGGGTCCCATCGATGTCAAGACAGACGATTTTCGGCATGGCTTCCTCCCTCGAAAGGTATTTATCTATCTATTATTGTATCATCTTTTTGTCATTTTTCGAAAGAAAAACCGCCATGCCGAAAAACGGCAGGCGGTTTCTTCATGACTTGTGGGACGGTGTCGGATAAAGCCGTTTGAACTCTTCCATTTTCGCGCCGACGATCGTTTCGACCTTCTTCGCGAGTTCGATGGTGTCGCTGCCGGCGTAGTCCGTGGCGAGGATCGCCGGGAAGACGTGCAGACGCACCGTGCAGGGGAGGATGCGGCCCTTCCGGTTGATTTCATGCATGTCGTAGACGGCAACCGGGATGATGTCGGCTTCCGCCTTCGTCGCCAGTTTGAAGGAACCGGGCTTGAACGCGATGATGTCGTTTGAATAGGTGCGTCGGCCTTCCGGATAGATGCAGTAGGGCTGCCCGCCCTTGACCCGCTTGATGCCTTCGAGGATCGTGTTCATCGCCGAACGGTCGGCGCCGGGAGAAATCGGAATGCAGCCGACCGAGCGGAGCATGTCGCCGAGAAGAAACTGCTTGAAGAGGACTTCCTTTGAGATGAACGCGACTGGGAAGCGGCGGAACACCATTTTCAGATACATCGGGTCGGCTGCCTCGATGTGGTTCGAATAGATCACGAACAGGTTGTTCTTGGGCAGGTTCTCGCGGCCAGTGACGATGAGCTTCACGCGCAGGATCAGGCAATAGTAATATCGGGCGAAGGCGATCATCACAGCGTGTTTGAACATGCGTTTCGGATTCGCATCGCGGAATCCGACCATGACGATGATCAAAAACAGCAGGAATACGGCGAACCAGGCGACAAGCGCGCCGAGGAACACGCCGGCGACGGCGAGGACGCCGACGAACCCGGACGGAACCGCGCCGTAAAAGAGGTATAGAAGCGTCGTTGCGAGGGTCAAAATCAGGTGGAGGATGGCGAGCATGGATTTACCGGATCCTTTCATAGACGGCGAAGGTCAGTTCGTCGTCTTCCTTGACGGAAAGCAAAGAAAACGCCGCGAGATCGAAACACCCGAGCAAGACGTCGCCGTCATGGCNNGACATACAGGCGGTCGGCATACGACCAGGCCTGTTCGAAGACGGCCTTCCCGCCGATCACGAAGACTTCGTCTGGATGCGGCGTCTTCAAAAACGCCTCGAGGTCGGTGAGGATCCCGACCCCCGGGAATGCTTCCGGATGATGCGTCACGACAAGGTTCTCGCGATCGGGAAGCGGATGACCGAGGCGGGCGATAATCGAACGGTAGGTGTTGCTCCCCATCAAAACGCGGTGATGGAGGGTCGTGTTCTTGAAATAGCGAAGATCCTTGGCGTAATGCCAGGGGAGGTCGTTGTTTTTCCCGATGACGCCGTCGGGGTCGATCGCGAAGATCAGGCTGATCATCAGACCGCCACCTTTCCCTTGATCGGCGGGNNGGCGGGTGCGGATCGTAGCCGATCAGTTCGATGTCTTCAAACCGGTAGTCGGCGATGTCGGTCACCGGCCGCTTGAAGACGATGCGCGGCAGCGGACGCGGCGCGCGGGAAAGCTGGGTCGCGACCTGGTCGAGATGGTTTTGGTAGATATGGCAGTCGCCGAAGGTATGGACGAAGGTCCCCGGCTCGAGGCCGGTGACGGATGCGACCATCAGCGTCAACAGGGCATAGGAGGCGATGTTGAAGGGGACGCCGAGGNNGCGCTGCGCTGGTAGAGCTGGCAGGAAAGCTTGCCTTGGGAGACGTAGAACTGAAACAGCGTATGACAGGGCGGAAGCGCCATCTGACCGACCTCGGCGGGATTCCAGGCGCTGACGATCAGCCTGCGGCTGTCGGGATTTCGGCGGATTTCGGCGATCACGTCGGTCAACTGATCGATGACGTTCTTCCCGGCGTCCCAGGCGCGCCACTGGCGGCCGTAGACGGGACCGAGGTCGCCGTGCTGCTTGGCGAATTCGGCGTCGTTTTTGATTTTGTCCACGAATTGCTCGATCGTCTCGCCCTGATAATCGGAGGAAGCCTTGAACGTCGCATAGGGCCAGTCGTTCCAGATCCGGACGTCGTTTTGAACGAGGTAGCGGATGTTGGTGTCGCCTTTGATGAACCAGAGCAGTTCATGCACGACCGACTTCATATGGATGCGCTTCGTGGTCAGTAGCGGAAAACCGTCGGAAAGATCGAACCGCATCTGATACCCGAACGTCGAAACGGTCCCGGTATTGGTGCGGTCGTCCTTTCGAACGCCGTGTGCGAGGATGTGGTTGAGAAAGTCGAGATATTGGCGCATCGAGGATCACCCAAATGCCATTATAGCATTATCGAAACCTAAAAAAAAGAAAAAGATACAAACGTATCTTAATCTCGGGACGGGCTGATGAAGGAGATCTTTTCGACGATGATTTCGGGATAGCTGAAGGTCTTCTTGTTCTCCATGACGTATTCTTTTTGCGCGATCCGTGCCTTGATCCCGATCACCGAACCCTTCTTGCAATAGTCGACGGTCGCTTCGGCGACGCCCGACCACAACGTGCAGTTGAAGAAGTCGGTTTCGTACTCGTTCGTCTCGCCGCTCTTGAAGCCGCGCTGGACGGCGATGCGGATGGTCGCGACGCTGCGTCCTTCCTCGGATTTGCGGAGTTCCGGATCGTGGGTCAATCGACCCACGAGGATGAGCTGGTTCAACATGTTTTCAATCCCCCTTGTGGTTTTGGACGCATTCTACCATGTCACGGCGCGTCTGCCAAATCGCACATCAACGGGGAAAACGGCACTCTGTCCCGGACTTTTCGGAAAGAACGATGCTTTTCCTTTTTCGATGCGGGCGGAGGATCACAACCCGTCGCGTTTGCGAAAAGCGCGGGGAGAATTGTAAAAAAAAAGCCCGATTGGGCTTTTCAGGGATTCGGATCCGGGTCGGCTCCAGAACCGTCGATTTCGAAAAAGGGTTGTTTCTCCAGACGTTTCGCGTTGGCGACGATCATCCCCGGGAAGGTGGAGATCGTCTGGTTCATCGCGGCGACGGTCGCATTGTAAAGCCGGCGTGCGGTACCGAGCTGTTCGCCGGTGATCTCGAACGCTTGAAGCAGATCCGCGAAGGCATGGTCATCGAAGCGCGGCGCATCCGCTTTGGCAGTTTCGATGAGTTCGGCGGCGTAAGCGTCGATCTCGGCGGAATAAGCCGCCTTGTCGACGACATGCGCCTGCGGCGGGACGCCGTTTTGCCATTTGACGGCGATCGCGAAGCGTCCGGCAGGGGCGCCGGTGCGGAGGGTGACGATCCCGTCGAGGTCGGCCAGGACCGCGAACCGTTTCGTGAGGGCGAGATCGACGGCGGCTCCCGCCTGACGGACGGCGCGGCCGAGACGGCCGATCTTGCGCGTCCAGCCGATCGCCCAGAAGGCGAACACGACGAGAACCAGGATGGCGGCGAGGCCGACGTAGGTGCCTGCGTTCATCAGTGTGAGCATGGCGAAACCTCCTTCGAAGCGGATGTCGTTCAGCGGAACAAGATGCAGGCCTTGACGGCTTTCTGCCATCCGGCGTACAGACTCTTGCGGAGCTCCGGCGAAAACGCCGGGCGGTAGACCTTGTCGATTCCCCACATCGCCTTGATCTGCGCGATCGTCCAGAAGCCGACCGCGAGACCCGCGAGGTAGCAGGCGCCGAGGGCAGTCGTTTCGCTGGTGACCGGCTTGTCGATGTAGAGGTCGAGGATGTCGCTTTGGAACTGCATCAGAAAGTCATTGTTGGAGGCCCCGCCGTCGACGCGCAGGCGGGTCAGGTTGATCTTCGATTCTTCTTCCATGACGTCGAGGACGTCCTTCGTCTGATAGGCGATCGCCTCGAGCGTCGCGCGGACGATGTGTTCGCGCTTCGTGCCGCGGGTGATCCCGAAGATGGCGCCTTTGGCGTCCTTCTCCCAATAGGGGGTTCCGAGTCCGACGAAGGCGGGAACGAAATAAACGCCGAGGTTGTTCTCCACATCCTTCGCATACCCTTCCGTCTCCGCCGACTTCTTGATCACCTTGAGGCCGTCGCGGAGCCACTGGACGGCGGACCCGCCGACGAAGATCGACCCCTCGAGGGCATAGGTGATCTCGCCGTTCAACCCCCAGGCGATCGTCGTCAGGAGTCCTTTCGAGGAGCGGATCGGCTTGGTACCGGTGTTCATCAGGATGAAGCAGCCGGTGCCGTAGGTGTTCTTGACGTCGCCGGGGGAAAAGCAGGTTTGGCCGAAGAGCGCCGCCTGCTGGTCGCCGGCGATCCCGGCGATCGGGACTTCGCAGCCGAAAAACGCGTTTTTCGCGGTCAGGCCGTAGATTTTCGAAGAGTCGTGGACTTCCGGAAGCATCGATGCGGGGATGCCGAAGATGGCAAGCAGTTCGTCGTCCCAGCGTTTCTCGAAGATGTTGAATAGGAGCGTGCGGGAGGCGTTCGAATAGTCGGTGACGTGTTTCTTCCCGTTGGTCAAATTCCAGATGATCCAGGTGTCGATCGTCCCGAACAGCAGTTCGCCGCGCACGGCTGCTTCCTGCGCGCCGGGGACGTTGTCGAGGATCCACTTGATCTTCGTCCCGGAGAAGTACGGATCGAGCAGAAGGCCGGTCTTGCGGTGGACGAGTTCTTCCTTCCCCGCTTTTTTCAAATCCTCGCAGATCGAGGACGTCTGTTTCGACTGCCACACGATCGCCTGGTACACCGGCTTGCCGGTCTTTTTGTTCCAGACGACGGTCGTCTCGCGCTGGTTCGTGATGCCGATGCCGGCGATCTGCGTGGGCGAAATCTTCGCCTTCATCAGGCATTCGGAGATGCAGACGGAGACCGACCCCCAGATTTCCGCGGGGTCGTGCAAGACATATCCGGGTTCCGGAAAATACTGGGTGAATTCATGCTGGCTCATGCAGGTGATTTTGCCGTCTTTGTCGAAGATGATCGCGCGGGACGAAGTCGTCCCCTGGTCGATTGCCAGAATGTATTTGTCCAAGGATGTCACCTCACGCATTTATTATATCAAATCGGCTTGGAAATTCATCCCCGAACTGCTATAATGGTGATGATAACGATTCATTAAACTATGAGGTGAACAGGATGCAAAAACTGATCGTCAAGAACACGGCCGGAAACGACATCCACATCTATGTGTATGATCAGGCCGTCGCTCCCGTCAAAGGTGTCGTCCATTTGATTCACGGCGTCGCCGAACACATCGCCCGCTATGGTCTCTTCGCGGAATACCTCAACAAGAACGGCTACATCGCCATCGGCTGCGACTTCCTCGGACACGGTCTATCGACCGACACCAACGCCTATGTCCACTACGCCGACAAACACGGCGATGAACTCGCCTACGAATAGGTCACCTTGGTCCAGGCCTACATCAAGGAACATTATCCGACCCTCCCCGTCTTCGTCCTCGGACACAGCATGGGGTCTTTCCTCGCCCGCCTCGCCATCCTCAAGAATCCCGATTTCTACGAGAAGGCGGTCATTTCCGGAACCGGCATGCATCCGAAGCCGCTCATCCTCGTCGGGATGGCCCTTTGCAACATCATCGGCTGCTTCCGCGGACCGAAATACGTCTCCCCGCTGATCCAGAAGATGTCGATCGATTCCTGCCCGGCGCAGATGCGCAAGGACGGCATCATCAAGGACCGCGACGTCGAATGGCTCACCAAGGNNACTACTTCCAGTCGCCGATGTGCGGCCAGCCGGCGACCGTCGCCGCGAACCGCGACATGTTCAAGTGGCTGCTCGTCATCAACAACAAGAAGAATCTCGCCAAGGGCAACAAGCAGATGCCGATCTTCCTCATCTCCGGCCAAAACGATGCCGTCTCCAACTACGGCAAAACGGTCGAACAGCTCGCCGGCGTCCTCCTCGACCTCGGCTACCAGCATGTCTCGCTCAAACTCTATGAAAACGACCGCCACGAGATCCTTAACGAACTCGACAAGGCCGTCGTCTACCAGGACATCCTCGACTTCCTCGAAAAGTAATCCAACGATGCAAAACCGGAATCCGAATTGACGGGTTCCGGTTTTTTCTATGCTTTTTCGATCAGCGACGGGTCGTCGCGGCGGACGTCGTTCACTGCGGTCGAGACCGGATGCGCGTCCATCAGGTTCCCGTCGTACGGGATCAGCAGGCGGGCGAGCGCGCCGAGATCGGCGGATTCCGGACCGAGCCAGATCGGCTGTTTGTCAAGCGGCAGGATCACCGGCATGCGTTCGTGGATCGGCCGCATGAAGTCGTTGGCGGCACACGTCACGATTGTCACCGAATACAGTTTCGTCCCATCCGGTCGGGTCCACGCGCTGTAGAGTCCCGCCAATGCGAACAGCCGCGCGTCCTTCAGAAAAATCCGCATCGGCGTTTTGACCGATCCGTCCTTCTTCCATTCGTAGAAGCCGTCGGCGAGCACGACGCAGCGCTTTTTGGCAAGCGATTGCGTGTAGAGCGGTTTATCGAGGATCGATTCGGCGCGCACGTTGATCATCGCCGGACCGCCCTTCTCATCTTTCGCAAACCACGGGACGAACCCCCATTTGAGCGTGCCGATGCGGTTTTTGACGCCGTCACCCACAACGGAGAGGATTTGCTGCCCCGGGGCGACATTGTAGCGCGGCAGGGCGAAGTCGACGCCGATGCCGGGAATGCCATAGTATTCATCGACCAGTTTCTCGAGTTCCTCGCGCACGACGCCGAGGATGAACCTTCCGCACATCGGACCACTTCCCTTGTGATTATTATATCACGAACGTGCTCGCGAAATCCCACGCTGGCGAAAACTATAGTTTCAATGTTCCTTTGCATAGTAAACGCAA
>DMTN01000047.1 GCA_003477305.1 Acholeplasmatales bacterium
AGGGTGAGAATCACCCTTTGTTCTACCTTCGGATTAGTTTTTCAGGAGGAAGGATGCGGATTTCAGGCGGACCGAATCGGGTCCGACGAAGACCGTGAAGGTGCCCGGATCCCAGACGACCGAACCGTCGGCGAGGCGGTAGGACAGATCGGGAAGGCTGAGTTCGAAATCGACCGTTTTCGTTTCGAAAGCCGCCAGCGGGATCTTCCGGAACGCCTTCAGTTCGAGGATGGGACGGCTGATCCGGGCGGCATGGTCGCGCAGATACAACTGGACCGTCTCGACCCCCGCCACGGCGGTTTCGTTATGGATTTCGACGGTGATGGCGAGGTGATCGGCGGGACCGATCGAGGGTGCCGAGAGGATGGGTTCGCCATAGGAGAAGTTGGCGTAGGATAGACCGAACCCGAACGGGAAGCGCGGCGAGTTGAGCTCGTCGATGTACTTCGTGACGTATTCGCGGGGACGGAGTTCGTGCTTGTTCGGGCGCCCCGTCGGAAGGCCGTCGTAGTGGACGGGAATCTGCCCGACGCTTCGCGGAAAGGACATCGTGAGCTTGCCGGAAGGATTGGCGATGCCGTAGAGCAGATCGCAGACCGCTTCGGCTCCCTTCGTGCCGAGAAACCAGGTTTCGAGGATCGCGTCGGCCGCGAGGATGTTTTCGAGGACGAGCGGGCGTCCGTTTTGGAGGACGACGACGGCCGTAGCGTGCAGCGACTTGACGAACCCGACGAGTTCCGCCTGCTTTCCGGGAAGCGTGATGTCCGCGCGCGAATGGGCTTCGCCGGACTGGTGGGCGTTTTCGCCGAGAAGCAGCAACACGACGTCCGACCTCTTGAGTTTCTCGATGTCCGCGTCATCGTAGTCGGAGGCGGCGTCGCCGGCCTTGACGATGGAGAGCTCGATGTCGCGACGCTTCAGGACCTCCGCGATCGACTCGTTTTGGGCGTTGTTGCCATGCCACGACCAGGGGCCGTTGGTTTCGTGCGAGGCGGCGAAGGGACCGATCACGGCGATCCGCAGACCCGGATGAAGCGGGAGGGGCGTTTCGTTCTTGAGCAGGACGGCGCTCTCGACGGCGACTTTTTTCGCCGATGCAAGATGCGGTTCGGACAACATCGTCTGTTGTTCCTTGAGGGGATCGGCATTGCGGAAGGGGTTGTCAAAAAGACCGAGTTCTTCCTTGAGGTCGAGGACGCGGAGGACCGCCTCGTCGATCAGCGAAACGTCGAGGACGCCATCCTTCACCAGCGCTTCGAGATGGTTGACGTAGTCGGTCGACGCCATTTCGATGTCGAGCCCGGCGAGGACGCCGCGGCGGGCNNGGCGAGGACTTCATGGAGCGAATCGTAATCGGTGATCGTCACGCCGGAAAACTTCCAGCGGTCGCGCAGGATGTCGCGGAGCAGATAGGGGTTGACCGTGCAGGGGACGCCTTCGATCACGTTGAAGGCGGTCATCACGCCGCGGGCGCCCGCTTCGATCGCCTTGCGGTACCCTTCGAGATAGCCGCCTTCGAGCGCTTGGCGGGAGAGGTCGACGGTGGCGTATTCGCGGCCGCCTTCGGGAGCGCCGTAGCCCGCGAAATGCTTGACGCAGGATGCGACGGACCCTTCGCCGGCAAGATCGTTTCCCTGAAATCCGGCGACCGATGCGGCCGCGAACAGGCCGAGCAGATGGGGGTCTTCGCCGAAGCTTTCGACGACGCGCCCCCATCGCGGGTCGCGCACGAGGTCGGCCATCGGCGCGTAGGTCATGTGGACGCCGGCCGTCGACGCTTCGAGGGCGGCGATGCGGGCGGCGATTTTGGCGGCTTCCGGATCCCATGTGCAGGAAAGCGCGAGCGGGACCGGAAAGATGGTCCGGTAGCCATGGATCACGTCGGCACCGAACAAGAGCGGGATCCCGAGACGGTTTTTCGCGAGGTATTTCTTTTGGACGGCGATCATCTCGCGGGCGTCGCCGATGCCGAGCGCGGTGCCGGCGGCGAAAATCTTCGCTTCGTCGAGCTTGAGGTCGCGGATCGGACCGGCGGCCTCTTTTTCCAAATCGGCGACGAAAAACCACGGCGACAATTGCATCATCTGGCCGATCTTTTCGGGGAGTGTCATGCGTTTCAGAAGTTCTTTCGTGTTCAAGGTCATCGTTCCTTCCCGGATTGCGCCAACGTAGGCGTCGTGCGCATCGACTGTCCCCATTGTATCATATAATGATACAAATAAAAAGCGTCAAAAAAAAGAAGGATGCCCGGAATCATCCGGACATCCTGACGGGGCGGAATGCGGGAACCCTTCAGACGGCGAGGAAGCGTCCGACGGTCGCGATCGCGACTTGATCGACGACGCCGTCCTTGACGACGACCTTGCCGTTGTTCACGACGCGGTCGATGCCGGCGGGGGAAGCGTCCCGGCCTTCGGTGAAAGCGAGGCGGGACGGGTCGATCACGACGAGGTCGGCGAAGTTGCCGGAGGCGATCGTGCCGCGGTCGGACAACCCGAAGCGGGCGGCGGTCGCGCCGGTCATCTTATGGACGGCCTCCTCGATCGGGGTCCCGTGCAACAGCGAAAGCGACAAAAATTTCGGGAAGGCGTAAAAGGCCGCAAAGTTCTGCACGCCGGACTCTGGTTCGATCCATGCGTCGGTCATGTATAGCGCCAAAGGATGGCGGCGAAGCCGTTCGATGATCGCCGGATTCTGGTATTTGTACATCAGCACGTTGATCCGTCCGCCGCTTTTGTCGACGAGTTCGAGATAGGTTTGAAACGCGCTCTTCTTCCAGCGCTTCGCGATTTCCGTGACGCGCAATCCTTCGATCTCCTTCATGACGCCGTAGGTGTTCGTGACGAGGATGTCGCCAAAGCCGAAGCCGAGCGCCTTGGTGGCGATGAAGACCTCGAGCCATAGGCGGATGCGCGTCAGGGCGCGCTTGCGGAGCGCAGGTTCCATCGCGAGATACCAGACGGGCAAAACGACCGTGATGATCGAAGCGCCGAACTCCATCGGGTAGAGGTCGAAGCCGATGTCGATGCCGGAAGCCTTCGTTTCCTCGAGCAGACGGAGCGACTCGGCGACGGTGCCCCAGGAACGTTTTCCAACGAAGATGAGATGCGAATACTGGGTCTTCACGCCGGTCGCACGGGCGATCGACACGACTTCGTCCATCGCGCGCAGATTGTGCGCTCGGCCGCCGACCGGCGGGTTGTAGGACGTGGATACCTTCGAATAGGCGCGGGCATGAAAGGTGGCGATCTTGTCATGTTTCTTGGCGATCCGCGCGAGCGTTTCGATCTCGGATGCGGGGGCGAACTGACCGGGTTCGTACATCAGGCCGAACGATATGCCGGCAGCGCCTTCAAAGAGCGCCTGCTCGACCGCTTGGGTCATCGCCTTCAACGCTTCGGGCGACAGCGGCGCGCTCGCCTTGCCGGCGACGCCGATGCGGGCGGTGCCGTGACCGACGAGGGCGATCATGTTCACCGGCATGTGCCGATCGATGCGCCGGACCCACCCGGAAAACGATCCGAAATTCTGTCCGTCGTTGGAAAAGAGACCGCCGCCGATCTGGTCGTTGTACGGCGTCGCTTCCGGATAACCGGCAGCCGAAAAACCGCAGTTCCCGACGACCATCGTCGTCACCCCTTGCCGGACGAATGGTTCGAAGTACGGCATATGGTCGGGTTTGGCGGCGTAGAAGTCGTTGTGCGAATGGGCGTCGATGAAGCCCGGAGTGATCCATTTCCCGGTGCAGTCGAGGATTTCCCCGACGTCGTCGGGAAGCGTTTCGCCGGCGCGGAAGACCCTGTCGATGCGGTCGTCCTTGACGAGGACGTGACCGAGGAAGCCGGGGCGGTTGGTGCCGTCGATGATGGTCGCATTCTGATAGAGCATGAGGTTCCTCCTGGTAGTCATTCGATGCACGAACGGATTTGTCGTGCAAAGATTCAATGTCACCATTATAGCACGGGCCAAACGCGGTTTCGGAGTCCTGCCATCAATTTTTTATAAAAACACGTGAAGTCAGTCGCGTTCGACAAGACGATATTTTTCGATGAACTTGATCTTGCGCGCTGATACATAGACGAACGGGGACTGACCTTGACAAACCGGGAAGACCGGGCTGAGTCCGATCCGGGTTGCCGTAACCGAGAATGGTGACGCGGAAGAACCCCTCGAGGTTGACGAGTGAAATCCACCGTGTCGAACCCGCCCGACATGATATAATGGAATCAGTTACCGCCCGAGGAGGATCCCATGATCAAAGGCATCGCCCATCTCGCGTTCCAGGTCGCCAACATGGATCGCGCCGTCCGCTTCTATGAAACCGCGCTCGGTTTTCATCGCAAATTCACGCTCGAAGACGACCGCAAGAACCCCTGGATCGTCTACCTCCAGGTCAACGATCGCCAATTCATCGAACTGTTCTACGCAAAAGGACCGCTCCTCCGTTCGGCGGAGACGGTCTCCTATCAGCATCTCTGCATCGAGGTCGAGGACATCCATTCGGTGGCCAGATCGCTCGAAAACAGCGGCATCCGCCTCGTTCATCCCGTGATCCGAGGTCTCGACCACAACTGGCAATGCTGGATCGCCGATCCCGACGGCAACCTGATCGAACTGATGGAGTACGGCGAAGGCGCGCTGCAACTGGCCTGAATCACGCCGTTTTGATGAATGTTTTTCAATTTTTATCCGGACATTTTCAAGAAGGGCTATCGCGCTTTCTGAAAATGCGCTACAATGAAGGAGCAAACCCGAACACGGTGATGCGGGACCAAGGCGCCGTCCGACGGCGACCGCAACGGTCGACGCATCCGGCAAGGAAGCGGTTCGGGAGAAAGGAATGCCATGGATAAGAACGACAAGCATCACAACAAGAAAAGCGAAGCCAAGCGTCAAGATTCGCAGAAGCCGCAGCCGAACGCCGCTCCGGTACTTTCTTCGGATAATGGCGCGACCCTGAAAAAGGGCGGAAAAGTCAAAAAAACCTATTGAGTCCGGACACAAGTCGTCACCATTCCGGATTCACCTTTTCATGAAGTTCGATTCTCCGGACGATTTGGATTCGTTCGCGGAGACGATGAATTCCTCGTTGGGATGTTCATTGCTTTTCGGTGTGTTCCCATGTTGAACAATATATATCAAAAAGGGCTGCTCCTCACATGAGGAACCGCCCTTTTGACGCCAAGATCCGATCAACCCCGATGAGCGTCCAGAAAGCGGATCAGATCGATTGCGGTTGATTCCGGATCTTCTTCCATCGGCACATGTCCAAGACCCGCGTAGACGATGACATCTTCGTCGGACAGTCCGAGCGCGGATTGAAACAAGGACGCATAATCGGCGCTGATCCAACGGTCTTCCGCCCCCCAAAGCACGGGTACCGGAATCTCGGCGGCGAGAATGACGTCGAGCCGTTCGAGCCCATCATCTTCCGCCGATTCACGGACCGTCAGAATGAGAGCTTCGCGGTTGCCTTCCTTGCGGAGAAGATCATAATAGCGGTCGACGGTACTCTCGCTTAAGGTCGATGTCGATCCGTACACATCACTCAGGATCCGCTTTAGGAGAAAGCGCGGCGTCATCTTCGACAAGAATCTTCCGAGCCATGGATGAGACAGTAACACCGTCAAACCGGCCGGTCCGCCGTCCGTCATGTCGGGATAGACGGCATCGATCAGGACGAGTCCCTCGACCGAAAATCCGTCGACGTCGTGATACGCGCTTGCGAAGTGCCATGCGACGCCGCCGCCCATCGAGTTTCCGCCGATGGTACAGGCCGTGACGTCCAGTTCATCGAGCAGGTACTTCACGACGGCGGCGGAACGCCGCGTCGATCCGGTGTTGTCGGAGAAATTGCCGGTAAGACCATGGTTGGGAAGGTCGATCGCGATCACGCGATATCCGGATTCGAGAAGGGTTTCGGTCCATGCATCGAACGTATGCGAGGAGGAAAACATCCCGTGCAGGAGCACGACCACCGGGTCCCCGATCGCTCCCGCATCCGTATAATGGACGCTGATGGATACGGGATTGCCATCGAGATCGTCGATCGCGGCGGTGAGGTAATGGGATTCTTCCGTGAAGTATTCCGCTTCAAGTTCTTCACGCGATAGATCGGCTCTGTACATGATGACTACGGTAACCAGAAGAAGGCCGACTACGGCGATCACCAGTCCCAATAAAACACGAATGATTTTATGCTTTTTCACGGTTTCATCCCTTTCGAAGCGGTTCCGAATTGATTTCCGCAGTCGGACAGAACTTCGGCGTTCGACCCGGTAAAAACATCATCTCGATCCGCAAGGAGCCGGCAGATCGTTTCGAAACGGTCCCAATTGCGGTCGGCGTCGAATTCGTAGCTATGTCCCCAGATCGAGAGAATCCGGGGTTCGGACGCGGGTTCGTCGAGAAAGGCGCGGATCAAGTCGAAAAGCGCCGGATCGTTGTGGTGGCAGGTCGGCCGGTAACGGAGCAGATCCGTCTGAAAGCGGAAGGAATGTTCGGTCTCGACGGTCCGCGCATAGGTAACGCCAAGATCTTTCAGGATGGCGACGACGCGGTCGTCATAGGCGCCGAACGGATAGGCCAACCCGATGGGGCGCGTTCCGAAGACGGTTTCGATCGCACGGCGGTCCCGCTCGATTTCGAAGATGATGTCGGAACGTCCGAGGTCGGTCAGACGCGGATGCGAAACGGTGTGCATGGCGACTTCGTGTCCTGCATAGATCGGTACCAGTTCCGCGAAGTCGTAACGGCCGACGGAATCGTTTCCATACGTGAACGATCCATTCTTGCGTCCGAGGCCTGAGTTCACATTGAAGGTCCCCTTCAATCCGTAACGGTTCAAGATCCCGACGAGACGGAGGTCCTGCAGAACGCCGTCGTCGTAGCTGAAGGTAACGGCTTTTTGATAAAGCTCGGTCCAATTCATGGCGTGACGCTCCTATCATTCATTCGTCGGCATTCTTCCGTTTCATGATTTCGATCCCGGCGTGGCGGCCGGTATCTTCGGCGATGATTTTCTTTCCGCGGAACAGACGGAACCGGATGACGCCTGACAACCCTTCTTTGATCTGTTCCACCATCCGCCCGTTGCGGGGTGAGGCGAGACCGATCTGACGATCGGAAAACGCGTCCACTTCGAGAGTATAACATCCTTTTTTCAATCGATAAAAGACGGATCCATCGCGCACGTCCTCGCGGACGACGCGCGCAAAATTATAGGTGGCAAAACGATATTCCTTTCCGCCGATCAGCAAATTGGCGATGAGCCCCTTGAAGTACATCCCGAGAAACGGAATGTCGGCGTAAGAGAACATAAGCGATGTCCCGGGGGCCGTGAAGTGATTGCTCTGCATCCAGACATAGGCGCGCGGGAACGAACGGCCCCAATCCTTTTCAATGTAGCCTTTTCCTCCGTCGAAGTCGATCGTTTCGCCATCGAGAAGGAGTTTCCCGTGCAGCATATGCGTCATCGAAATGACGCCATGATAGCATTCCATGAACGAGAAATACCCGAACAAGCCCATGATGTTCGGCATGAATATCGTCTTCCGGATCGGTACGAAATCGGAAAAAGAGACGGTCCCGCGGAGGTCGACCGACGGATCGGCGAGGTCGAGGGTGATACTTTCATGCGTAAAAGCACAATTCCCGATTGAAATCGAAAAACGTTTCGGTTCAAACTTGAACTGATCCATCCCATACCTGAGATACCGGGTGGAAAGCGATGTCCCATCCGTTTCCGCCCGCGACAGGAATACCTGGATGAACGCATGCGGATCTTCGCGGTTCACGCTGACGCCAGGGATGAGGGCGATCGTATGTCGCTCATCGCGGCTCACCAACTTGAAATACCAACCCTCGAAATAACGGTCGGTCTTTTTGGCACCTTGAAAACGTTCGGGATGAAGGATGTTTCCGAGACTGGACATGGCGGCTCCTTCTTGATCGATTCGACGCGTCTGCGTCAAGCGGGTCACGAAATCCCGCATTCTGTCTTTATTATAACATCGTCGCCCTTTTGAGGGGATTTATGTGCAATAATATGCACATTTTCCGGAAGCGTGATACGATAGAGGATAGAGATACAACATTCAGTTCAGACTGAAGAGGGAGGATTATCATCATGTTATGGAAATGTTCCGTCTGCGGCCTCGTCCATGAAGGACCCGAAGCCCCGGAAAAATGCCCGAAATGCGGAGCGCCGAAAGAGAAGTTCGTCGCTCTGTCCGACGATGACGCGAAGAAAGTCTATGCGTCCGACCGCACCAACGACATCCACATGGAAATCATCCGGTTATCGATGAAAATCGCCGACCTTGCGGACGAAGGCGTCAAACTCAATCTCGACCCCGCCTGCGTCAGCACCTTCCGCCAGGCGAAGAACGAAGTCTGGATCATCAAGCAGCGAAGCAAAGCCGAACTTGCCGGCCATATGGCCAAGGGCAAATGGTAAAACAGCCAAAGCCAGAACAAAGGGTGATTCTCACCCTCAGCGAATCGATGATTCGCCTGATTGTAGACGATTACACACCGAAGAGGTATGTTCGTTTGGGTGTGTTCACACCCTTAGCCCCTATCCTCNNCCGCCTTTGCATTGATAGAGTCCGCGCTTGACGCGGCGCCCGGAGAACTCGCCTCTACTCATCTCGTCACCGTCCAGGTAGGATGCTTTCGAGGTGTAGGCTTCGTTGACGACCTTTGTTGCGATTTCGGCTTGTTCCGCCAGATAGAGGATACGGTCCCGGAGCCTTGCGATCGGGATTGATCTCGTCCATTGATTGTAGACATCGGAGTATCGTTCGTCCTTGAACCGGTCGTTGTATCCGATGACGATGAGACCGACCGAATGTTTCAAGGCGTGATCCAGGATCAGTTTCGCCGCTTTGAAGATGCCGTAATCCATCTGATGATTCCGCTTGTCCATGAGTTTGATCATCCGTTTTGTCAAGACTGCTTGATTCGGACGCAGGCTTGCCATTTTTGCGATTTGCTTGTGATAGTGCTGATTCATGCTCTTGAGGCGATTCCCGTCGACCAACAGGTGAGAGTTGTTCGTCACCGAACAGAAGGCAAGATTGTGATACCCGAAGTCGATGCCCATCGTTTCTGTCTTGGGATTTGTGGTAGTTTTCTTCGTTTCTTCCAGATAGACATAGATCACTTCCATATGCCGGCCATCATAGAGAGGTCTGATGGTGATTTCTTTGATTGGTTTGGTTTGGAGGCACGTCGGTGTTTCGATGTCTAGGAAAAGCGAATCGACTTCATTTAAATCCTGCGTATACTTGCTAAGTTGCTTACTGCATTGTTCCAATTCATGCGAGATGCGTTTGATAAAGTTGCTTCGGGGAAGCGTATAGGTTTCCTGTTTCGGTTTATACACCATGCGGTCGAACAAAGGATAGTAGGCATCCTTATCCAGATAATGAGGCAATCGCACTTTTTGCTTGACCTTCGACTTCAGAGAACCGAAGAACGCCTTCATCGC
>DMTN01000010.1 GCA_003477305.1 Acholeplasmatales bacterium
AGAAGCAGTTCCGCTTCGTGATTTTCGCTTTGACGAGGCTGTGGATGAATTCGCGCTTGTCGATGATCGCTTCCATCGCGACGGCAACCTTCGAGAGTTCGCGATGCAGATCGAACGGCGGGTTGTCGGCGAGGGCGACGGCGAGGATCGCGAGGATGACGATCTGGCCGACGTAGGCCTTCGTCGAGGCAACCGCGATTTCCGGTCCCGCATAGATTTCGAGGAACTTGTCGGCTTCGCGGGCGAGCGTCGAGGTCGGGACGTTGGTGATCGTGACGGTGCGGAAGCCGCGGCGCTTGACCTCGACCAGGCAGACCCGGAGGTCGGCGGTTTCGCCGGACTGGGAGATGAAGACGAACAGCGGATTTTTCACGAGCAGCGGCGGATTGTAGGCGAATTCGCTGGCGATGAAGACTTCGACGGGAATCCCGGCGATGTTTTCAAGCAGATATTTTCCGACGAACCCGGCGTGCATGCTGGTGCCGGCGGCGACGATGTAAATGCGTTCGGCGGTCTTGAACCACGAAAGCGTTTCGGGATCGATCTGGATTTTGTCCTCGGGGAGATACTTCGAGACGATCTTGCGGACGACCGACGGCTGTTCGCAGATTTCTTTCAGCATGTAGTGGCTGTATCCGCCCTTGCCGATCTCGTCGAGGACGATGTCGATCGTCATGAACCTGGTTTCGACCGGATGGCCGAGGATGTCAAACAGGGCGAAGCAGCAGACGCCGTCCTTTTCGGAAACGACCGTGAAGGTTTTATCTTCGATCGGGAAGTACTCTTCGGCGTAACCGACGAGCGCCATCACGTCGGATGCGAGCGTCACGCCGCGTTTCCCGACGCCGAGCAACATCGGCGACTTGTTCTTGGCGGCATAGAGGACGTGCGTATCGAAAGTGTCGATGACGAGCAGGGCGTAGGATCCTTCGAGCACCGACAGGGTTTTGCGGATCGCTTCTTCCGCCGGCATCTGTTCGGAGAACCGGGCGATCAGGTTGGCGATGACCTCGGTATCGGTCTCGCTGACGAACGTCACGCCCTTCAGATAGCGTTCGGTCAGTTCCTTGTAGTTTTCAATGACGCCGTTATGGACGACGGCGAAACGATCGCCCTCCGAAAAATGCGGATGCGAGTTGAGCTGATTCGGCTGACCGTGGGTCGCCCAACGGGTATGGNNGGAATCATATCCGCGGTATTCCAGCTTCTCCAAACCGGCGATGATGATGTCGGACGCTTTTTCGCGACCGAGGTAACCGACGATTCCGCACATGGGATCGTACCTCCAAGGATAAGTCGACGTTTCGATGTTTCCGATACAATAATGTATTATACCATTCAGTCCGGTCCGATTCAAGAATCGTGTCGGTGAAATCGCCGATTCCGAACGAATCAGCGTTCTCCCAAGGATGGATAGACGGCGTAAGCGGCCGCAACGGACGGAATGAAGCGGCGAATCCCGGAACGCACCGCGAGGCGGATCGCGTCCGACTCGTCGGCCGCGGCTCCGCAAAGCGAGACGGATGCGCCGAGTCGATGCGCCGCCACGACGATTTCATCGAGCGCCTTTTCAAACAGCGGTTCGTGGAAAACGCGCGGATCGTATCCAGATTCGGTGCGAAGCCGTCCTCCGAGGTCGGCGGCCAGGTCGTTGGATCCGACCGAAACGAACGATGCGCCGGAAAACCCGGACATCGCAAGGATGGCGCGGCGGGTTTCGATCATCGCGCCGATCCGATAACGGAGCACGGCCGATCCGGCGAGTTCGCGGACCCGATCGGCGCATAGCGAAGCATGCGCGACGATGAACTGCCAGTCCGACGCGGATTCGACCATCGGGACGAGAATGTCGACGGGGCGTTCGGCGGACAGGATCAACAGCGCCGTGAGTTGATCATCGAGGACACTCGGATGATGGACGAGATAGCGGGCGCCAAAAACGTTCGTTTCACGGCGGATGACGGGTTTGTCGGGGGCAATGTCGTACAGCCGGAAACATACGGGTTTGGACGGCATCGCCGCGGCGATCAAACGATAGTTCTCCACCTGTTCGTCGACGCCCGGAAACCGGCCGGCGCCGAGGATGGCGAATTCGGTACGGAAGAGCCCGATCCCGGCAAAATCGGCGAAACCGGGTCGTCGCATTTCAGCGATCGTGTTGACGAGCGGCGCAACTTCGATCGTCACGTCGTCGCACAGCATGACGGCGGCACGGGCAATCCCTGCGGCCGCAAGGTCGCGAGGCGGACGGACGGCGATGATTTCGCCGTCATGGACCGCCGCATGGAACGCGGGATCAATCACAAGCGGGATGTTTTCGGAGGCCAGCGCGATCGCCGCANNAAAGCCGCAAGCACCGCGACGACCCGATCGGGTTCGAAGCGGGTGAGAACATCGAGCGTGAACCGCTCGCAGACGATGACCGTCGGTTCGGCAAAGGTCATTTTGGTCGTTGCGTTCCAGGAACCGAAAAGTTTTTCAAGCAGATGATCGCGCACCTCGCGGAAATCCTCCGCGCGGGCGCCGATGTATCCGCCGGTTTTTTCTACGGCGGATATCGCCCTCGCATAAGCGTCTTCCACCGCCCGATCCGCCGTCTGGTGATCCACGGCGATGCGCCGCCGGATGTCTTCTGATAAATCGGGGTCGGTCAGAATCGCCGCATGGAAACGGATCCCGGATGCGAGGAACCGGTTGTGGGTGCTCGCGATGCTCGTTTCAAAACGCGCGCGCACCATCCCGAAGGCAGCGGCGTACCGTTCTGATTCCGTATCGTCGTCCACTGGACGCGACGACGGGGTACGCAAATCCACCGCTTCGAAGACGCGGGCGCGACCGATGAGCAAAGAACCAGGATTGTCTTGATTCATCATGGGAGCACCCCTTTCGCCACGAAATCATTATATCACGGCACGGGGATTCAATTCATGTCTTTCTTCGCGAAAACGACGATCAGCGCGGAAAACAGGGCTACCAGGACGAGCGCTTGAACACGCGGATCGCCGAGGGTCGCGATTCCGGTTTCATCGAGGCGCGCGTGGCGCACTACCAAAAAAAGGACGTCGATTCCGACTTCGGGCGAAACCGGCGCCGCCGACTCGAGGATCCAAAACAGGACGAATGCGGGAATCCCCGCGAACACGCCGTCAAACGTCGTCGTGACAAGGCCTTGGAGCGCAAGGAAGAAGAGCGCTTCGGCGAGGATGTCGGCGAACAGTCTCGCATCCGTCGCGACGAGCGTGAAGTAGGGCGTGAGATACCCGCCGACAAGACCATAGAAAAGCGCAGACGCCAGCACGAAGACGACCAGGATGAACGCCGCCGCAATCGCCTTGGCGGCGGCGAAGCGGAAGACGTCCTTGCGTTGGGCGATGAAATAGACGCCCGCCCGCCGCTGCGTCTTCGACCATCCGTGGAGTCCGAGAAAGATCGCGAGGACGGACGCCGAAAGACGGACCGCCAGCACTCCGGACGAACGGTAGACGAAGGCGCGGCGGATCCGATCGACGTCGAGTGCGGCCATCCCGAGCGACGCCTCCGAAGCGGTGAAGATCGCGACGAAGACGAAAACGGCGAACAGGCCGATGAAGGCCGCCGCCGTCTTGTCGATCAGATAGTACCATTGGACCTTAAGCATCGTTTTCATCGACGATCCTCCCCGCTTCGAGCCGGACGATCCGTCGGTTCCGGATCCGGAAGCGCTCGGGATAGTGCGTTGATACGATGACGAGGCTTTCCTTCGAACGCTCCCGGATCAACGCGGTCGCACGATCGCGGCTTTCTTCGTCGAGAGCTCTTAACGGTTCGTCGAACAAGAGGATTTTCGGGCGGTTCATCACCGCCTGGATCAGGTTCACCTTCTGCTTCATCCCGTTCGACAACCCGAGAAACGGCTTATGCGCATGATCGGACATACCGAAATACCCAAGCAGCTCCTCGATCCGTTCCGTCAGGATCGCCCGCTCGACGTCGCGCACGCGACCGACCGCTTGGAGAAAATCGCGGACCGACATGAATTGCGGGAGGACATATTCCTCCGGCGCATAGCCGATCGACCTTGGCGTGGCGACGATCACGCCATCGTAGCGGACAACCCCGACGATGCATTTCAGCAACGTCGATTTGCCCGAGCCGTTCGGCCCGACGAGCAGGTTCAGCCGGGCGGCGTCGAATGAGACGGAAAGGTTCTCGATGCCGCCCTGAGAACGGTATTTCTTCGTGACGCCATCGACCTTAACGGAGATGTTCATACCGATGGATGGTCTCGCCGTACGAAGCGGGATCGGCAAATGCCGAACGGAACGCGAAATCGTCGATCAGAAAGCGATATTCGCGACCGTCGTATTCATACCGGATGTCGATCGGAAAGCGCGCCACGGGCCGGATCCGGCCCTCGTGGACGACCGGCAGGAAGTAGCGTCCCGTCACAAACGAAAGCGTCCCGCCGACCGGGGGATCCAGAAGCGTCCGTAACGGATCGCCGAGCAGCGTGGCGGCGGAGGCGTCGGCGGCCGGGAGTTCGTCCAGTTCGAGCGCTTCTCCGAGCGACACGATGACGTCAGCGATGTGCAGATCGACGTCAAGGATGTGGATCGGGGTGCCCGTTTTCGTCTCGAGACCGATGACGATTCCGGCCAGAGCGTCCCGTCCGTCGACATCCTCATAGACGGCATACAGCCGCGTGAAATCGAAATGGCGCGGGTCTCCGGGTGCGCCGAACACGAAATCGACGTCGCCGACCCGATAGTCGCCCGTCGTTCCTCCTTCATAGTCAAACGACAAAACGGCGTCTTCAAGCGTCAGCGTCCCGACGTCGATCGATACCCCGTCGGTCGTGAAGACATAACGGAATTCGTCGTATCTGATTCCGTCGTCGGAGCGTATCGCACCTGTTCTGACGATCTCGACGAGCAACAGCGCAAGCGTTTCTTCGGCGTCATGGATCGAAGCCCGGGTGACATTAGCCATGACGGTCAAGAAGGCGTCGGGATCATCGAGGAAGAGGGAAAAGGCGAACCGTTCGGTATCATCGGTGATCAGAAAAGCGCTCGGCGTTTCGATCGAGAGGATCCGCACCGACGGCGCCGACGGCTCGTCAAGCAAGAGGAGGATTCCGCCGACGACGAGATAGCCGACGACGAGGAAGACGAACACCTTCTTCATCGGATCCGTTCCTTCACGATCTCATAATACTCGGTCGTCACGGTAAAGGTTTCCCAGCCGCCCTCGATGATCTTGATCCAGCAGAAATAGTTTCTCGCGACGCCGTTGGAAACGATGCCGCGTCCCTTCATGACGATCGTCACATAGGTGCCGGGATCGACGATGATCTTGAATTCATAGAGTTCCGAGGCGGTTTCCGTGCGCGTATAGCCGATTTCCGTCTTGATCGTCCCGTCGATCGATCCCTTGAATTTCTTGATGTCACCGGAAATCGTCGTGCCGAGCGATCCGGTCGAGGATATCTGGAATTTCGTCTCGACCTTGGTGCTGAGGGTGATGTCGTGCTTGATCGTCGAATAGCCGTTGTTGAAGATCTTCAGTTTCGTCTCCGAGAGGAATTCGACCTCCTGCTTCTTGGTGAGGACGGCAAGCTTCCAGCCGAACATCTTCTTGCCGCCGAGACTGGCGAGCGCAGCGGCGAAATC
Source organism: Acholeplasmatales bacterium (assembly GCA_003477305.1). Taxonomy (GTDB): domain Bacteria; phylum Bacillota_I; class Bacilli_A; order Izemoplasmatales; family Hujiaoplasmataceae; genus UBA12489. The sequence goes on from DMTN01000010.1 coordinate 5,649, forward strand.
TTCGGTCGATACGTCTTGAAGCAGGCGTTCGTCCTCCTCGACGAACACGATCTCCTGATAGGTCTGGTATTCGTCGGCGGACACCGTGAGCGAAAGCGAAAGGACGAGAACCGACAGAAACGCGACGATGAGTCCTTTTTTCATAAAAAAAACCTCCCTTTTGGATCATCCGTGAAGATAATACGCAAGGGAGGTCGGGATTCCGTTTAGAATTCGGCGGGATGGTTCCGGAAATGGGCGATCGCGTCGTCGTGGCCGATGTGATACAGTTTTTCCGCTTTCGCGGGATCAAAGTTGAGCAACCATCCGAGCGGAACGGACGGTCGGATCTCGTGGAAACAGCAGTTGGGATACCGACTCTGTTCGATGAATTCGAGACCGAAGAGATGGACCACGACGATGATGTCGCACCCGTTGTCGAAAAGCGGCTTCACGGGAACGTTGTCGTACAGACCGCCGTCATAGTATTTGCGTTCGCCATCGATGACCGCGGGGAAGGCAACCGGGATTGAGCAGGACGCGAGAATCATCCGAACCGCTTCCTCAAAGGGATGGAGGGCGATATTTGGATAAAGGACGTTCGTCTCATGCTTGATGAAATGGCGGTAAAGCGACTTCATCAAGCCGATGATGCTTTCGTTCGAAGCGCCCCCGCGCGATAAGGTGATATAGATTTCCTTGTCCTTGATCGCGTTCGGATCGAGGTAGGCATGAAGCCGCTTTTCGAGCGGAGCGATGTTGTAGATGCCCTTGTCGACGACGGCGATGCGTTCCTGCATCAGCCGGCGGAAGGTGCCTTCGGTCGACTTGATTTCGTCGACCGAGGTGTTCAACCATAACTTCATCGCCTCATCCGGCGTCATCGTTGCCAAGAGCGCGGCGTTGACGGACCCGATCGAGGTGCCGGCATAGGCGTTGATTTTTCCCAACAGGCCGAGTTCTTCGAGGGCTTTGGCGACGCCGATCTGATAGGCGCCGCGCGATCCGCCGCCGCTCAGACAGAGTCCGATCTTACTCATGGGTGATCCTCCTTGATGGCGATGCCGCGCGGGACGCCGGCTTTGAAGACGGCTGTGATCGTCCCGCCGCCGAGACATTCCTCGCCTTGGTAAAAGACGCATTCCTGGCCGGGCGTGACCGCCCGGACATCGGTTTGAAAACGCACCCGGGCATGACCGTCCGGTTCAAACGTCACAATGACGGGGACGTCGGCCTGGCGGTACCGGAATTTGGCGGTGCATGCGAGTTCTTCCGGCGGGAGTCCAGCGGGGATCCAGTTGATGTCCTCGAGGATGCATGAATCCGACTGTAGCAAGTCGTGGTCGATGCCCTGCGCGACGATCAGGCGGTTCTTTTCGAGATCCTTTCCGACGACGAACCACGGCGCTTTCCCGAATTCCTGCAAACCGCCGATATGGAGTCCCTTGCGCTGGCCGATGGTATGGTTCATGAGGCCGTCGTGCCGGCCGAGAACGATGCCGGCATCGGTGACGATGTCGCCTGGGCGGGCGGGCAGATAGTTGGCGAGGAACTGGGCGAACCGGCGTTCGCCGATGAAGCAGATGCCGGTCGAATCCTTCTTCTCGGCGGTCGGCAGACCCGCTTCGCGGGCGATTTGACGCACTTCGGACTTCCGCAGATGACCGATCGGGAACAGGACGTTTTTCAATTGTGCCTGCGTCAGTTGGCACAAAAAATAGGTTTGGTCTTTCTCCGGGTCGACGCCGCGCAACAGATGCGTTCCGGATTCGCCGTGGGTCACGCGAGCGTAATGGCCCATCGCGATCAGGTCGGCACCGAGGCCTTGGGCGACCTCGGAGAAGGTTTTGAACTTGATGTGCTTGTTGCAGAGGATATCGGGGTTCGGCGTCCGTCCGCCGGCATATTCCTTCAGAAAATGGGTAAAGACGTCATCCCAATATTCCTGGATGAAATCATGGCGGTGGAGGCGGATGCCGAGTTTGTCGGCGACTTTTAGGGCGTCGGCGTAATCGCTTTCCTGCGGTCAGACCGGCTCGGCGAGGTCGGGATTGCCCAAGCGGTCGTTGTTGGTCGCCGAGTCCCAGTTGCGCATGTACATCGCCTCGACGTCATACCCTTCGCGAAGCAAAAGCAGCGCCGAAACGCTCGAATCGACGCCGCCCGATAATCCAACGATCACTTTCTTTTTCAATGGAACCACCCGTTCTATCTTCCGACGTCCGACGGCATCCGGAAATCCGCGCGCGGCGACAGCGCGCAGTCGAGGACTTTCGGTCCGTCGGGACTGGCCTGGCGCTTGAACTGCTGCGAATGGAACCGTTTCAGAAACGCGTCGACGATCGCGCCGGAACGTTCGGCGTCGATGCCGAACGCGGTTGCGAGCATGAAGACGATCCGGTCGCGGGGGTCGCCGCAGAGCAGAAAGCGGTAGAGCACGAAATCGTTCGTTTCATATTTCCCGATCGTCGCCTCGGTCGTCTGGTTTTTTTTCAGTTCCGGCGAGATCGGCGTCGCGAGGATATCCCGCAAGGTATCGCGGACGCCGTCGTCGAACATCCGTTCGGCGTACTGTCCGACGGTGAAGCGAACGAGCGTCTTCGGAAGTCCGGAGTTGACGTTGTACATGCTCATCTGGTCGCCGTTGTAGGTCGACCAGCCGAGCGCGATTTCGGAGAGGTCGCCGGTGCCGAGGACGATGCCGTCGACCTTGTTGGCGAGATCCATGAGAATCATCGTGCGGGCACGGGCCTGGGCGTTTTCATAGGTGACGTCTTCGGTCGTACCGTCGTGGCCGATCAGTTTGAGATGGTCGCCGACATGTTCCGACAGGCAGATCTCGCGGGCGTCGCAGCCGACCGCGTCCATCAGGGCGCGGGCGTTCTTGCGTGTGCGTTCGGTCGTTCCCATCGCCGGCATCGTCACGGCGACGATCCCCTTGCGGTCGAGACCGAGCCGGTCGAAGGCACGGCAGGCGACGATCAGCGCGAGCGCCGAGTCGAGGCCGCCGNNGAGATGGCTGAGTTTGAGATGGCGCAACCGCTTGGCGAGGCCGAACTCCTGAATCTGCGAGATCTTGCGGAAACTGTCTTCTTCGTTCGTTTTCGGCACGAACGGCAGCCGGTCGAGCGCCTCCTGAAAACGGAAGTCTCCGCTTTCAGGTAAGGCAAAAGGGACGATCTGGTAGTCGTGCGTATACTTCAGGATGGAATCGCGGTAAGACGAATTGTTGCGGCGCTCGTTGGCGAGGCGGTCGAGATCGAGGTCGGCGAAGAGGGTCTTCGTATCGAGGCTCATGCCTTCCGATTCGGCGATCATCATGCCGTTCACGGCAACCATGTTGTGGCCGGAGAAGACGGTTTCGGAGGTCGACTCGGAGGCGCCGGCGGAGACGTAGACGTAGACGCCGCAGTTCTTCCGCGAGTGTTCGAGGACGGCGTTGCGGCGGATCGCCGCCTTGCCGAGGGTTTCATTGGAGGCGGAGATGTTGACGATCACGTTCGCACCGTTCACCGAGAGGAGATTGCCGGGGGAGATGGTCGCCCACATGTCTTCGCAGATTTCGATGCCGAAGCGGACTTTGCCCGCTTCGAAAATGAGATTACCAAAGGGGACGCGCTGTCCGAGCAGGTTGATTTCACTCAGATGATCGGCGACGTCGAAGCCGGACTTGAACCAGCGCTTCTCATAATATTCCTTGGTGTTGGGAAGATAGAACTTCGGGACGACGCCGAGAATCTTCGCGTTTTGGAGGACGACGGCGACGTTCAGCACCATTTCGTTCACTTCCAGCGGCAGACCGCAGACGACGACGCCGTCGTAGGGGCTCGGCTGAAGACCGGCGAGCAGGACGCGGAGGCCTTCTTGGGCGTCGTCGAGCAACGCCTTCGAGAAAAACAGGTCGCCGCACGAATAGCCGGTGATCCCGAGTTCGGGGAAAACGGCGAGCGAACTTTCGTTGTGGTGGAGCGCCGCGAGCATCGCCGCGACGTTTTCCTTGGGGTTGCCCACAACGACCGCGGGCGACACCAGGCTGGCTTTCAGAAATCCGTGTTTGTACATGGCGTCACCTGTAGAGTTGATGGGTCTTGACGTAGTCGAGGACTTCGGGGGTGACCAGGGCCGGATCGAAGGTCTCGCGGAAAATCGTCGAAGCGACCGGGGAGTCGAAATCGGGGAGGACGATGAACGCCTCCTTATGGGCGGAGAGGAACGGGTCGGCGTCGATGATCGCCGCAAGATCGAGACGGTCGCGGTTGATCACGACGAACCGGAATTCGGAAACGAGACCGTTCGCATTGATCCATTTATGAAATTTCGGGAGATTGTCGGCACCGATCACGAAGACGACCTTGCGGCCCGGATGGGATTCGCTGATGCGGACGAGCGACTGATAGGTGCCAAGATAGTCGGGATCGTCGAGTTCCATCGCGGAGACGGATACCTTCGGCATCCCTTTGATCATCGCCGTGAGCATCTGGAGGCGATGGAAGTTGCTCGCGAGCGAACGCTTCGTGTACTGGCTGCTGACGGGCAGGAAGATGAACTCCTGACAGTCGAGATGATGCATGACGTGTTCACATATCGCCTTGTGGGCGACGGTCGGGGGGTTGAAGGCACCGCCGAAAACTGCGATCATGGCAAATCACTCCTTTGATTCCGGTATCCGGAAGGAACTGTTTACTCTATCATTTTAACATATTGAAAACCCAAATGAAAGAAGTTATCACAGGAAGCCGGAGCGTGATATAATACTCTTTGGGTGATGACTATGAATCCATTTGAACCGACCGTATCCACCATCGTCGAATTCGCCAAAAAACTGCTTGCGATTCCCTCGCCGTCGGGGTATACCCGCGAGGCGATCGCTTTCGTCGAAGCTGAAACCGCTCGCCTCGGATATGCTTCCGAACGCACCAAAAAGGGCAATCTCGTCGTCAGCGTTCCCGGACGCACCGGCGAAGTCCTCGGGCTTTCCGGCCATGTCGACACGCTCGGCGCGATGGTCCGTTCGATCGCTTCGGACGGGACCCTCCGCTTCACGCCGATCGGCGGTCCGCAATGGCCGACGCTGGATGGCGAGTATTGCTCCGTCCGCACCCGTGCGGGCGTTCTCCTGACGGGAACGATTCTCTCGACGTCCCCTTCTTCCCACGTCTACAAGGACGCGCACACGATCGAGCGCACGCCGGACAAGATGATGATCCGCCTCGATGCGATCGTGTCGAACAAGGCCGACGTCGAAAAGCTCGGCGTCGAAAACGGCGATTTCGTCTTCATCGATCCGAAGACGGTTTATACCGAGAGCGGCTTTCTGAAGAGCCGTTTCCTCGACGACAAGGCCTCGGTCGCAATCCTCCTCGGCTTCCTCCGCCATTTGAAAGAACACGGACTGACGCCGCGTCAGACGCTCAAGATCATCGTATCGACCTATGAGGAAGTCGGCCACGGCGCCGCCTGGATCCCGCCGGTCGACGAACTGATCGCCGTCGACATGGGCTGCATCGGCGAAGACCTCGCCTGCACCGAACGGATGGTCTCCGTTTGTTGCAAGGATTCCTCCGGTCCTTATGACGATCTGATCACTTCCAAGCTGGTCGCGCTCGCCAAGCAGCACGGCCTGGCTTACGCCGCCGACATCTATCCGATGTACGGCTCCGACGTCTCCGCCGCCCTGCGCGGGGGACAGGACTTGCGCGGCGGCTTGATCGGCCCCGGCGTCCACGCCTCGCACGGGATGGAGCGCACCCATCGGGATGCGCTCGAGAATACCCTGAAACTCCTTCTGCTCTATACCGAATGAGCATCATCCGAACAATAGACGGATTCCGCGAGAGGAATCCGTCTTTTCTTTTCGAGCCGCATTCTTCGGTGATACGATCCCGGTCCTCGACGGCGCCGTGTACAGCGATACCTTGGGATTTGAAACCAAAAGAAAACGCCTGCCGCGGGGCAAGCGTCTTCACTCGGATGGGGCGGCGGCGATCTTCGTCATCACCTGATTGGCTTTTTCGGTGAAATACCATTCGGAATTGCGCAGGTCGAAGAGTTGGTTGCCGAGATGGTTTTCGGCGATCAACGTCGCTTCGTAGAGCGATTTGGCCACCGTGTATTCGGCGTTGAAGGTCTCGAATCCGAAATACAGCGTCGTAAACTCCGCGAGATAATCGAGATACAAGGTCCGGTTCGCCGGAATCGCAAGGACGTTTTCGACCAGCGGATTGGCCGCGTCGGTCGATGGGAAGAGGTCGTAATAGACGCCGTGGTTGTCAGACAGATCCTGATGCTTTCCGACCCCGAGGGAGCTGTCGAGATCAAACGGAATCATATAGGCAGGACCGTCGTAAACATTGAAGTACAGGTAGTAGTTGTTCAGATTGAAACGAAAATCGTCCGTGTTGCCGATCAGAAACCCCATCGCCAGGTAGCGGAGGAAGGCGTCGACGTCGAGGACGGCGGCGATGTCCGCAGAAAACGCGTCGCCGTGGATGGTATCGATGAGCGATGCGAGGGCGTCATGCGTCGTGCGCGTGCCGTCGTTGGTATTGTTTTTGAGGGCGTAGCTGAACCGGACGTTTTCGGCGTTGCGGTTGATACCGGCCTTCGCGATGAAGTCGAGGCCGAGATCGGCGATGCCGGAAGTATCGGTGCATTTGTAGAGGTCGCCGTACTGGCGGGCGATGTCGCCGTCGAAATGGCGCTTGAGGAAATTCTGGTCGATCGGCTCGATGTAGGTATAGAAACCGTAGGGAATCGTTTCGTCGCCCACCTGGAAGTAGACGAGACCATAGGATGCATTCGACAAATCGAGGCCGGCGCGGCGATAAAGTTTATAGGCGTACGATTCGGAGATCATCGCCTCGTCGATTTCGCCGCCGACGGTCTTGCAAAACTCGAAGTTGAGCTGGTCGAGGTTGAACGCTTCGCGATCGGAGAGCACGGAGTATTCGTTGGTATTGGCGGCATAGTCGAAGGTGGCGTTGAACTGGAGCTGGAAGGAAGTCTGATGCCAGATTTCGCGGCCGCGCCAGTCGATCGTCATCGGCAGGTTCCGGGACGTATTGGATTTCGTGCGGAACCCGACCTCACGGAGCGTGAAGGAGGTTCCTTCGCCGTCCGCGTAGACGATGTCGACTTTTTGCATCGTGTTGTCCTGATAGGTACCGTATTGTTCGAAGTAGGCGAGCATGTCGGCGAGGAGCGCGTCGAAGGATGCTTCGGTGAAGACGACGGTGATCGATTTGGCGAGCGATTCGTCGAAAAGCCGGTCATAGTCGGCCTTCTGCTTTCGGCTGTTGGCGAGCCGGACGATCGAATCGTAGCCGGAAGCCGACGTTTCGACGTTATACCAGGCGAGTCCGCCGATCGCCCCGAACAGAAGGGCGAGCAGGATGATGCGTTTCAACCAGAGACGGAGCATATCCTCCCCTCCTTTCGGTAACCGGGTCGAATCAGTGGGTACGGTGATAGTCGACGCTGGCGCGGACGAAGGAAGCCTTCTGCGCATAATAGTCTTCCGCGGTCATCATGTCATGACTCATCCAGCTCTCCGGGATCCAGCGGTCCTCGAGCGAGAAGTAGCGGACACCGAGATGCGATTGCTGATTGAGTTCGTCTTGGTAAAGGGCGCGGGCGGTCAAGAACTCCGAGCGGAACTCGAGATAGTCGAAGATGCCGTCGTCGGGATCGGTATACTGATACAGATAGTTTTCATACGTCGTCTGATAGTCCTCGTACTGGAGGACGTTGACGACGAGCGGGAGGTCGGCGGTGGTGAACCAACTCTGTGCGGTCCGCTGATAGTAGATATCCATGTTGACCAGATAAGAAAGGTCCGAACTCTGGTCGCCGAACGGGTTCCAGCCGATGCCGAGGCATTGGTCGTTGTCGTAAGGGATGTAGACGGCCTTGCCTTCGTAGAAAAAGATGTAGTAGTTGTTGGCGTCGTTGCGGTAGTCGTCGGGGTTTCCGACGAGGAAGGCGACCGCCAACGCCTTCAGCCACGAATCGACGTCCAGCGTCGATTCGAGGACGTTCTTGTAGTTGGCGACGGAGGTATCGTTCAAGTGCTCCATGAACGAAAGCATCGAAGAGAAGTCGGAGGTCGCCTTGTTGGTTTTCAACTGATAGTCCATCCGGTATCCGAGGTTGTAGTCGGAAACGCCNNCACACGCATTTCCAGAGGTCGCCGATCGTGGTATCCTGATTGCGGCCGAAATAGCGTTTGACGAAGACGTCGTCGATCGGTTCGACGACCGTGAAGAGGCCGTAGGGGACGACCCGTCCGTCGATGTTCCAGTAGACGACGGTGAGCGACGTATCGGGCGCGACGAGTCCCGCCGCGCGGTAGAGCTCATAGGCGGCGATCTCGGTGATGACGGAGGTGTCGTAACTGCGGATGAACTTGAAGTTCAGCTGTTCAAGGTCGAACAGGCGGCGCTCTTTGAGCGCTTTGTATTCGGTCGAGTTCTCGGGATAGTCGAAGGTATCGTTGAATTCGAGCTGGAAGGAAACCTGGTTGAAGCCGAGATAGTCGCCGTTTCCGTCATAAAGGACATTCCCCTCGTTGTCGTGCATGACCGGCAGGTCGCGCGAAAAGATGTTTCCGCGGGTACGGAAGCCGACTTCGTATTCTTCGATCACGGTGCCGTCGCCGTCTTCATAGCGGACGTCGACTTCCTGGATCGTGTTGTCGCGGTAGGACCCGAATTCGTCTTTATAGTTGATCATGTCGTAGATCAGCTTGTCGAAATTCTCCTGCGAGAAATACAAGGTGAACTTGTGGTAGGTGGCGTTGTCGAAGAGCGCCTGATAGAGCGGATCGACCTCTTCGCCGGTGGTCAGGGTGGTCGCATCGGTCGCGGTGGTCCCGGTTCCGGTCGTCGTGAGGCCCGTCGCGTTGTCGGTCGTCACGGGACTTGCGGTTGTCGTAGTCGGC
>DMTN01000066.1 GCA_003477305.1 Acholeplasmatales bacterium
GCGGAGAAAGAGGGATTCGAACCCCCGCGGCGCTTGCACGCCCTATCGGTTTTCAAGACCGACCCCTTCAACCGCTTGGGTATTTCTCCGGGAATCCTATTTGGTGGACCCGGCAGGACTCGAACCTGCGGCCAATCGGTTATGAGCCGATAGCTCTAACCAACTGAGCTACGGGTCCGATGCGCGTGATCTCTCAAGATGAAATGGTAGCGGCGGTGAGACTTGAACTCACAACCTCACGGGTATGAACCGTACGCTCTAGCCAATTGAGCTACACCGCCACGCGAACAAAAACAGTCTGGTGGAGTATAGCAGAATCGAACTGCCGACCTCCTGCTTGCAAAGCAGACGCTCTCCCAACTGAGCTAATACCCCGAAAAAAAGTGGTGGGCCTAAATGGACTTGAACCATCGACCTCGCGCTTATCAGGCGCGCGCTCTAAACCACCTGAGCTATAGGCCCATCCAACACTTTTCAGTGCGAGTTATATTTTACTATTTATGCACATGTTTGTCAAATGATATTTATCATAATGACTGCCCGCGCGGACGGGATGCGAAGCATGGTCCGGAAACGCGCGATTTATCGCGCTCGACGGGGGATCAAAGCGGGTACTTGATCTTGTTCTTGGCGATTTTCGCGAGGCAGATCTTCATCGGGTCGAGTCCCAGGTCGGAGGCCATCGCAAGCGCGTACATGATCACGTCGGCGAGCTCGTCGGCGACGTTTTCGAGGTTCGGCAACGTATCCGGCCACTGGTAGTTTTCGAGCAGTTCGGCCGCTTCGATGACGATCGACTTGGCGAGCGCCTCGGGCGTGTCGTGGTCGCGCCAGCCGCGCTCGTCGCGGAATTCAATGATTTTCTGCATCAGTTCCTTCATGGACCGGCACCTCCAGGATCTTCTTCACGGCTTTCTTCAGTTCGAGACGGTCGATCAGGACGATTCTCCCGCAGCCGAGGCACTTGATCTTGCAATCGACGCCGAAACGGACGATCTCCCACTTGTTCTCCCCGCAGGGATGGCCCTTCTTCAAGACGACGACGCTGCCGGGCTTGATGTCGGCGCCGGGGCCGGCGATCATCATGCGTCGTTTTCGCCGTCGACGAAGGCGGCGAAGCGGGCCGCTTCGGCGTCGCTTTCGAAGGCGATGACGATCTTGTTGCCGGAAACGCGGACCGGCTTCGCAAACGCGAAGCGGAGTCCGAGCGAGGACTTCAGACGGGCGAGGCCGGCGGCGAGGGTCGGCGGGACGTCCTTGCGCTTGATTTCCTTTTTCTTCTTTTCGCTTTTGACGAGTGCCTCGATGTCGCGGACCGTGAGCCGGTTCTCGACGATCATCCGGGCGATCGTGCGGATCCGTTCCGCGTCCTTCAGTTTCGAGAGGGCGCGCGCATGGCCCATCGAGATGTTGCCGAGGTTGATCTCGGCGACGATTGATTCCGGAAGCGACAGGATGCCGAGCGTGTTGGAGACGTAGGAGCGGCTTTTGCCGATCTTCTGGGCGAGTTCGAGATGGGTGAGCTGAAGCGAGTCGATCGCGTTTTTGTACGCCTCGGCTTCCTCGATGATCGTGAGGTCCTCGCGCTGGATGTTCTCGAGCAGCGCGAGTTCCGCGAGGTACTGGTTGTTATAATCGCGCACGATCGCCGGAACGGTCGAAAAGCCGGCCATCCTGGCGGCGCGGCAGCGGCGTTCGCCGGTGACGAGCATATAGCCCTGGGCGATTTTCTTGACGATCACCGGCTGGAGGATGCCGTTGATGCGGATCGATTCGGCGAGTTCGTTCATGGCGGCCTCGTCGAAATGTTTCCGCGGCTGGTACGGATTGGGCTGGACGTGGTCGATCGGGATTTCGATCACTTCTTCCTTCTCGAGATCGGCGATGGTGTTTTCCTGAAGCAGGTCCGAAAGACCCCGTTTCACGTAATTAGGCTTCGTCATGGCGCGTGATCACCTCTTTCGCAAGCAGACGGTATCCGAGCGACGATTTGCTTTTCGGTGAGAATTCGGTGACCGGGACGCCGTAGAACGTCGCGTTCGAACAGCTGACGTTGCGCGGGATGATGGTCTGGAAGACCTTCTCGCCGAAGTAGGTCTTGACTTCGTTCACGACCTGGAACCCGGAGTTCGAGCGCGTGTCGAGCATCGTCAGAAGCACGCCGAAGATCGTCAGGGTTTCCATGTTCACTTTCTTTTTCGATTGGACGACGCGGATCGTGTTGAGCAGCTGGGTGAGTCCGTCCATCGCGAGGAACTCGCACTGGACCGGGATGATGATGCCGTCGGAGGCGACCATCGCGTTGATCGTGACGAAGCCGAGCGACGGCGGGCAGTCGATCAGGACGTAGTCGTAGTTCTTGCGGACCGCTTGGAGCTGCGTATGCAGGATGAAGTCGCGGTTCGTGTTCAGGATGATCTTCTCCTCGATGCCCTCGACGACGGTGCGCGCCGGCAGGACGTCGATGTTGGGGGAATCGGTATGGAGGATCGCTTCGGGAAGCGAGGCTTCCTCGGTGAGGCAGTCGAAGACGCTCGCCTTGAAGCTGCCGCGGTTGATGCCCATGCAGGTGGTGGCGTTGGCTTGGTAGTCGAGGTCGATCAAAAGCACCTTCTTGCCGAGGTAGGAGAGCGAACTTGCCAGATTGATCGCTGTGGTGGTCTTGCCGACGCCGCCTTTTTGGTTGGCGATCGAGAGAACGAGGCTCATCGCGTTCATCCTTTCCTGCCGAGATGGTCGCGGAACAGGTCGGCGTTCTCCTTGAAGAACGCAATCTGTCCGTCGGAGAGGAATTCGTCCATCTCCGGAGCGGCGAAGAGCTGGCAGATCTCTTCGTGGCTCATGATCTTGTCGGGCTGTCCGTAATGGTCGAAGGCGGTCGGTTCGTTGGCGAGGTAGCGGTAGACGAAGGCGAGCGCGATGACCTGCTCGGCGGTCGAGGGCGCCAGCCGGCCGAGATGGTATTCGTAGCGGTTGGGGCGATAGCCGTCGGTACTGCGGAACCGCGTGAAGAAGTTCATCAGGATCGACACCATGTCGGTGCGGCGGTTGAGAAGGTATTTGTCGAGCCGGTTGGCGATTTTCTTCGTGGAGACCGAGAGTTCCTCGTTCTCGATGATCTTCGCGAGGCCGCGCTCGTGGATGTAGATGTAGAGGTCGAGGACGTTGGTGATCTCTTTGCCGCGGTCTTTCAGCTGTTCGCAGACGAAGACGGAGAGTTCGTCGACGGCCTTGCGGAAGGCGCGGTCTTCATAGAACGGAACGCCCTTGCTCTTCTTCCGGATTTCCTCGAGATGGAAGAGCGTGAAGTCCTGGTAGGAGCCGATCACCTGGTTCAATTTGACCCATTCGAGATTGAGATCGGTGTACAGCTTTTCGTTGTTCATGCTTTGAAACAGGAAGATCAGATAGAAGAGCACGAGCAGGACGACGTATGCGTAGACCGAGCCGAGGATGTCCGTCGGAGCGATGAGATTCGCCTCGTGAAACATGATATAGAAAATCCCGTATCCGAGGACGAGCGTGCCATAGGACAGGAAGATGTAGAGTTCCTGGTAGAACACGATGACGGTGAGCGAGATATAGAAGAAAAGATAGGCGTAGAAGCTGTCGGTTCCCTGCGTGTAAAACATCGTCAGGGCGATCGTATAAATAATCGTGACGTGGATCGCGGCCATGATGCGGTTGAAGCGGATCAACAGGTAGATGAGTCCGGAGCCGAACAGGAAGACCGCCATCACGGCGATCTTGACGGCGTTCGTGTAGTCGAAGTAGAACGCGAAGCCGATCGTGGCGGCGGTGACGATCAAGAGGAACGTCATCACGAGCACGACCTTGATCTTGCGGACCTCGTTCATCGGCAGAAAATCGGTATTGACGACGCGGCGGAGGAAGTTTTTCATTTGCCGCCCTCCGGCGCGAAGGCGTCCTTCACGATTGCGTCGAACACGGCGTTGTTCTCGCGATAGATGCGCATGACGGCGGGATCGTTGTAGAAATAATAGTCGGTATGGACGATCGCGTCATAGATTTCCGCTTCCGAGAGCGGCCGCATCCCGGCCGATCCCCGCTTCAGCGCGGCATAGAAGATGGCGAAGGCGATGATCTTGATTTCCAGCGTGTCGGACGGATGGTTGAAGGTCTTGAACTGCGTTTCCGAGAAGATCTCGCGGCGATGTACGTCGACCGCCCGGGCGCGGCTCATCTTGATGGCGACCTTGCGGAGCTTGTGCCGTCCGGTGAAGAGCAGTTCGGACATCCGGTCGAGGTCGTCCGCCGCGACTTCCGGATGTTTCTCGATGATGCGCTCGTACTTCGTTCCCGCTTCGAGGTCCTTGAGGACCGCGAGTTTCCCGGCGAAGGCGTCGTCGACGCCGATCTTTTCCGAAAGCGCCTTCGAAAACGCTTCGGCGGCGGCGAAATAGCCCTTCGTGTCGATCTTCGAACCTGTTGCTTTTTCGCACATGTCGATCATGAAGTCGATGTTGCGGAATTCGGTTTCGCGGGAGATGGCGATCTGGTTGTAGAAGAACCCCTTCTGCTTGATCATGATGTACTGCGAGATCGTGAGCAGCGAGATGAAGATGATCACGAAGAAGTAGAGTCCGAAGTCGTTTTCGGCAGAGGTGTTCTCGACCTTGAAGAAGTCGCGGAAGTTGGTCATCAGGGCGAGGAACATGAACAGCAGCGACACATTGGAGATGAGCATCACCTTGCGGTCCTGGTAGAAGGCGGCGATCGCATAGGCGATGAACAGAAGCGAGAGCATCGACGGCGACTGGAAGATGAAGATCATCGCGACGGCGACGCTGAAGACGCCGAGCGTGGTCACAAACTTGTTCAACTGGTTGAAGCGGATGTTTTCCCGGCCATAGGCGAGACACGCCAGGTTCAAAAGGATCAGGGCGCTGAAGGCGACCGCAAGCGACAAGGTATAGGCGAGCTGGTAATGGGTGATCGCCATGTACAGGATCGTCAGGATCCCGCCGAGCGCAAGCAAAAGCAGGACGAAGTGGTTCTTCGCACGCAGGTGTTTGATTTCGAGCATCTCCCGGTATTCCTCGATTTCGGGAAAAACGCGGGCGGGTTCTCGTTTCATTGCGGCACCCCCTTTCTTCAGAGCGGTTTGGATTTGATCTGGGCGAACGCCCGGGGATATTTGGTTGGCGTGAACGCCGTCTTGCGGACGATCACGAGCGCGTGGTCGCGGTCCGGTCCGACGTCGTAATGGAGGATGTTCTCGACGGTCCCGCCGAGCGTCTTGATCGCGCTTTCGGCTTGCGCCACTTCCGCGACGCAGTCGCCGGTCTTCATCGCGATGAAGCGGCCGCCGACCTTTGCGAACGGCATGCACAATTCGGCGAGAATGTTCATCCGGGCGACGGCGCGCGCCGTGACCAGATCATAGCCGCTCTTCCGATCGAAGTCCTCGGCGCGGACATGGACCGCTTCGACGCCGTCGAGTTCGAGTTTGGCGATCAACGTTTCAAGGAATCGGATCCGCTTCTGGGTCGCGTCGACGATCGTGACCTTCAGTTCGGGAAAGGCGATCTTGAGCGGAAGCGATGGAAATCCGGCGCCGGCGCCGACGTCAAGCAGCGTCAGTCCCGACACGGGACCGGCCTTGACGAGGCAAAGCGAATCGAAGAAATGGCGGAGGTAAACGTCCTCTTCGCCGTTGATCGCGGTCAGGTTCATGACTTCGTTCTGCTCGGTCAAATAGTCGAAATACGTCCGGAAGCGAGCGAGCATCCGGGCGTCGGGAACGATGCCGAGGGGAGCGAGTAGCTCCATGAACCGTTTTTCCACAAAATCACCTAACAGTATTTTAACATACCGAAACCGATAATTGTATCTGTTTCGAAGAACCGGGGCGCCGCGAGTGAAAAGGAACGCAACGTTTTTGCATGATCGGACCGAAATTCGGTATCGCGATCCGGAAGCGACGTGATATAATGAATTTCAGGAGCGTGATATGACATGATGCATACCCAGATCGCGAGTCTCTACCAACTCGCCGTCGAACGAACAGGCGCATACGGCACCATCCACGGACGGGAAGCCGGCGTCGTAACCGAAGTGCGTTTCAACAACACCGCCGCGGTAGTCAGCTTTTTGTTCAAAACACCCGTTTCACCGGAGTCGGAGGCAGACATCCGGACGGCGCTCAAGCCGTTCAAAATCGTCCCCGAATTGATTCAGAACAATACCGTCGTCCGGCTTCCGATCCTTTCCGTTTTCTGGACCAAGAAGGCGCAGCAACAGGTCGATTCGGCCCTCGCCGTCGCCGTCCAGACATTCGATCGGCTCGGTCTATCGCCATACGATTCCTGCGCGCTTTGCGATCAGGAAGGCTTCGATCGCGTTCGCCTCGTCCGTGGTATCGCGATGAAAACGCACGACGCCTGCCACACGAAATTGATGGTGAACGTCCAGGCCGCCTACCGGCAGATCGACACGAGCACCGAGCATCTCCTCAAGGGCTACATTTGGGCGATCTGCGGCGCCCTTCTCGGCGCACTCGTCAATTTCTTCGTGAATTTCTATCTGGAGTATCAGGTCGTGCTGCTGTACGCCCTGATTCCGCTGTTCTCGATGTTCATGTACAAGGCGGCGAAAGCCCCGCTCCGCAAAGAAATCCCCTTCGTCTTATCGGGGTTGTCGGTCGTCGTCAGCGCCGGCATCATCGTCCTGTTGTATGCGCTCTATGCCGCAAGCTGGGGGGTCACCCTTGATGTGTTCCTCAACGTCGGGGTCGAGGACGTCCCCGCCGTGATGCCATACTTCCTGCAGGACTTGGGCATCGCCACCCTGTTCAGCCTGCTCGGCGTAAGCATCGTTTGGAGATATCTCTTCACCCCGCGCCGCTGATCCTCACAAAAGCGAGAAGCCGCCTCATCGTGAATTGATGTCTTTCGGGAGCGTGATGAATGTGCTCTATTTCGATTTGATTCGAAGGTACTGCCTGCATTCCTATTCCGCCGGCGCTTTTGGAACGATCCACGATCATGAAGCAAGCGTCGTCACCGAACGACGCTGGAACGGCAAGACCACGATCGTCAACTACCTATTCACGCGACCGCTCACGGACCCTGAACAGGCTTCGCTTCAGGCAACCCTTCAACCGTTTCGAACAACACCGGAATTCGCCCAAGGCAACACCCTCGTCCGTCTGCCGCTTTCCCGTGCCCGCTCTACGCAAAAAGCGTGGGATCGCGTCGATCGGACGCTTTTTGCCGCCGGCGCGGCGTTCCAAGCGTTCGGTCTCGCGCAATACGCATCGTGCGCATTGTGCGAGGAGCCCGGTTTCGACAACCTTTCGCTCATCCGCGGCGTCGTGATGAAGACCCATGCCGCCTGCCATGCGAAGTTGATGCAAGACGTGATGAATCAATATCGGACCATCGACGCGCGTTCCGACCATCTCGGAAGAGGGTATGTCTGGGCGGTCACGGGCGCCTTCCTCGGCGCTTTGATCAACTTTTTCCATACGATGTACTCAATCCGCGGGAACGCCGCGCTTTATGCGCTCATCCCGATCGCCGCACTCGGACTCTATCGGCTGGCGCAAGCGCCGCTCCGGAAGGAAACCCCCTACGTCATCACCGCCCTGTCGATTTTCACGACGATCACGGTCCTCTTCGTCATCTATACGTTTTATGCGGCGTCGTGGGGCGTGTCGCTCTTCACTTTCCTCATCCACGGCGTGCCGTCCGTGCCCGACGCGATCATCTTCTTCCTCACGGACATCCTGTTCGGATCGATTGCCTGCGTCGTCGGCGGTTTGATTCTATGGAAGGTGCTACGGTGGGCGAACCGCTGATCGATCTCATTGAAAGAAGGGGCTGTAAAGAAACGATAG
>DMTN01000022.1 GCA_003477305.1 Acholeplasmatales bacterium
AGTGTAACAATTCTAAAGAATCAATTGCGTTTAGAACTAGAAGTAACACGTAGAAATCCCCGGTTTTGAGGCCGGGGACGGTGGAACCGGATTTAAAAGACTTTTTCGAAAATCGTGCGCAGGCGATGCGGCAGTTTCTTGATCGAGGTGGCGACCACCGACGGAAAGAGGAGCAGCGCCTCCCCGAAGGCGTTTCGGCGGATTTCCGCCTTGGGGATGCCCTTCAGGTTCATGAAAAGATAGTTGCGGCAGATGATCCCGACGCGCAGGGAGAGGAGCGCATTGCCGACGCCCTGGGCGAGCGAACCGGCGAGCAGGCGGAGAAACGGAATCTCGTTCAACGCATTGAGCGTCTGGGTCGGGAAGAGCGCGTTCAGATCGAGGCCTTCGAGGCTTTCGGCGACGACGGCCGCGGTCATCACGTTGAGCGACAGCTTTCCGAGCGACGCATAGCTCGGGCGGAACCCGCACTGGACCACGAGTTCCTTGATCAGACGAAGGTTGATCGTGAGCACGGCGATGAAATCGAGGCGCCCGTTTTGGCTGATCGCGGTGGAGAGGAAAACCGTCTCGGCGTGCCGCACGATGATCTTGTTCAGTTCCTTCTTGATCGTCTCGTCAAAGATGAAAGACAGCGTCTTCTTGAGCTGGATCGCATCGCCGAGAGCGAGTTTCAGTTCTTCTTTCTGCGGATCGGAGAGATAGCTGCCGGCCATCAGGTTCTTCGTGACATGGCGGTACATGTGATAGTTCTTGCGGGCGTTCGCATCCTCGTCGAACAGCGTGTCCATCGAGAAGGTGGGGGCCGCGAGGACGATCACGACCGGCCGGACGATGAGCAGGCCGAACAGGATCGCGGAAACGCCGTAGAACGCATATTCGAGCCACGGACCCGTGGCGCGGAGACGCTCGCCGAGCGAAAGAACGCTCGAAAGCATGATCAGAACGACGAAGATGAAGGCGCCGATGCCGGTCGCAATCCAAAAAGCCTTATTGTATTTCGTCACGTTACCACTCCTCTTTTTCAAAGATCGAACGGACCGTCCGTTCGTCATGATGCATCTGATCGATCAGTACCGCGGTGCTGTCGTATTTGGCCTCGTCGCGGACAAAGGCGAGGAATTCGACGGCGATCCGCTCGCCGTAAAGCGACGCGCGAAACTGGAAGACATTGACCTCGAGGGTGATCCGGTTGCCCGCGAAGGTCGGATTGTCGCCGATGTTCGTCATCGACGCATAGGCTTTTCCGCCGATCCAGGTGCGGGTCGCGTAGACGCCCTGGCGTGGCAGGAAGTAGCCGTCGTAGTCGACGTTCGCCGTCGGAAAGCCGAGGATCTTTCCCCGTCCCTTCCCGCGGCCGACTTCGCCCTCGATCCGGTAGGGATGACCGAGAAGACGGGTCGCGAGGGCGAGGGCGCCTTCCGCAAGCGCCTCGCGGATCCGCGACGAGCCGATCTTCTTGCCGTAAAAGGCAATCTCCGGGACGACCGTGACAGGAAAGCGGCCATCGTGCTGAAGCAGTTCGGCATTGCCTCGTCCGAACCGTCCGAACGAATAGTCGAAGCCGATCACGACATCCTCGGCCCCGAGCAGGAAGCGCTCGATGAAGCGTTCCGGTTCGAGTTCGACGAGGGCGTCGTCGACCTCGAAGACAATGCACTTGGCAAAGCCGAGACGCTCCGCATATGCGGCCTTTTCGGAAAGGCTGGTGAGATGGAAGAACGGTTCGCGCCGCAGATGCGAGAGCACATGCGTCGAAAAGGTGTAGAGCGCCGCGGTTTTCCCGCGTTCTTTTGCGACCGCGACCGCCGTTTCCAGAAGCCGGACGTGGGCCGTGTGCATCCCGTCGAAAAAGCCGAGGGCGATCACGAGCCCGGAGGCGTCGAACACATCGTTCGCATGTAATCGTCGTAGGTCCATCAGAGCATCACCGCCAGTCTCATGACGCCGCGTGCGGCGTCGTATTCGTAGATCGCAAGCGGTTGATCGATCCCGCTGCATACGATCGTTTCGGTTGTGGAAGGAAAATTCACAAGAGGCAGGAAAGCGCCGTTTCTCGCCTTGAATTCATTTTCAGAATCAAGCGTGATCCGCGCGAATCCAAGCGTCGCAAGCGGATCGATCAAAGCGCAATCGCCCTTTCCGACGGAATCGAGAGAGACGGCGCCGACGAGGTCGAACGCACCGACCCGTATGCGCCGGAGGGCAAAGAGCGTCGCCGGAAACCCGAGCCGCGTCCCGAAATCGCGGGCGAGCGCCCGGATGTAGGTTCCCTTCGAGACGTGGGCGCGGACCGTGAAGACCGCCGTCCCGTTTTCGATCCGGATCGCGGAAGTCCGCACGAGTTCTTTCACATCGATCGGACGCGCCGGGACGTCGGGCATCGCTTCACCGCTCCGCGCATATTCGTAGAGTTTGCGGCCGTCGACCTTGATCGCCGCATACGCGGGAGGCATCTGTTCCGAGGTTCCCAAGAACGAAGCGAGGACGGCGTCGACGCGCGCGGCATCGAGCGTTTCGACGGGCCGGGTCGCGATCGTCGCGCCGGTGATGTCGTCGGTATCGGTCGCGATCCCGACCTGGATCGTCGCTTCATAGACCTTGTCGTGTTCCGTCAGATAGCGGACCAGTTTGGTCGCTTTGCCAAGGCAGAGCACGAGCAGTCCGGAGGCCATCGGGTCGAGCGTCCCGGTATGGCCGATGCGCGGTTCCGAAAGCGTTTTTCTGACCTTGAAGACCACATCGTGGCTCGTCATCCCACGCGGTTTATCGACGAGGAGGATTCCGTCCATCGAGGGGACTTCCTTCCGTAATGGGATGGCTAGCGGCGAGACGCTTCGGCGTACCAGGCGGCAAACTCCGATTCGTCGAGCGAACCGGCCGCGCGTGCCATCTCGACGCCGTCGCGCAATAAAAGCAACTGCGGTACGCCGAGGATGGCGAACCGCTCGGCAAGCGCCGGGTCGTCTTCGATGTCGACGCGGACGACGGGGACCCCGACGACCGCTTCGACCATTTGAAGCGTGCGGGTGAGGGCGCGGCAGGTCCCGCACCATCTGGCATAGAATTCGACGAGCGTCCGCCCTGATTCGAAGTACGGTCGGGTCGCCCGGGGATCGATGGCCTGGTGGATGATCATGGTTTCGCTCCTTACTTGAAATAGAGCACGGTGATGCCGCTTCCGCCTTCGCCCTGGCCGCCGGCGCGCGACGATTTGATCGCAGCGGTTCGCTTGACGTATTCCTGGACGCCTTTGCGGAGCGCGCCGGTGCCATAGCCGTGGATCACATAGGCGAATTCGAGATTGTTGATGAGACAGTCGTCGACGAACTTGTCGAGGCGTGACATCGCTTCTTCGTACCGTTCGCCGCGCAAATCGAGTTCGATCTTCGCTTCGGTGCTGCGGACGACTCTGACGTTCGTCGCCTTCTCTTCGGGGGCGCGGCGCGCGGAAAATTCGATCTGGCTCTCATCGAAGATGCCGGAGAGCGCACCCATCTGGATTTCGAACTTCTGGTTCCCGGCGCTCTTCATGACGATGCCGGTGCGCTGATAGGGAATCACGGTGACGACGTCACCGACGGAAATCTTCGCCGCATTGACTTTGCGAAGATCGATTTCCTGGGCGCCGAGGCCTTTGACCTCGTGTTTCAGACGGGCAAGCTCGTGTTCGCGAAACGAAGCCGACTTTTTCAATTGGTCGAGTTCGCCGATCAGGCGGAGCGCTTCTTCCTTCGTCTCGGAGATGATCCGTTCCTTCTCTATTTCGAGCGCGGCGCGCGCGCTTTCGCGGTCTTTTTTCATCTTCGCGAGTTCGGCGTCGATGGCTTCCAGACGCTGTTCGATGACGTTTTTCTTCGCCTTGTAGGCATCGATCTCTTCGTTCAAGGAGATGCTTTGGCGTTCGAGTTTCTTCATCAGATGCGCGGTTTCGTCGTCGAAGGACAGCGAGATCGCTCCCGCGTGACGGACGATCGATTCCGGCAAGCCGAGCCGCTTGGCGATTTCGAGGGCGTTCGAGGTCCCCGGAATGCCGATCTGGAGACGATAGGTCGGACGGAGCGTCTGGATGTCGAATTCGACGGAGGCGTTGACGGTGTCGTCCTGGTTCATCGCATAGAGTTTCAGTTCGGGATAATGGGTCGTGACCATCGAATAGACGCGTTTCGACCGGAGATGGTCGAGAATCGCGATCGCCAGCGACGCGCCTTCCTTCGGATCGGTGCCGACGCCGAGTTCGTCGAGCAGGACGAGCGAATCGTCCTTGAGGTT
This sequence comes from Acholeplasmatales bacterium, assembly GCA_003477305.1. GTDB lineage: Bacteria > Bacillota_I > Bacilli_A > Izemoplasmatales > Hujiaoplasmataceae > UBA12489. Next base: position 4,273 of record DMTN01000022.1, read on the forward strand.
TTGGATGATCGCGATGATTTTCGTGACGTGCGAAGAAAAGGTCGAAAGCGACTGTTCGATCGATTGTTCATCGCCGATGTCGGCGCAGATGTTTTTGAAGATGATCGTCTTCGACATCTCGTCCGCCGGGATCAGCAAGCCCGCCTGGACCATCAGCGAAAGCAGTCCGAGGGTCTTGAGGGCGACGGTCTTTCCGCCGGTGTTCGGTCCGGTGATGACGATCGAACGGTACGCCCCGAAGCCGATCGTGTTCGCCACGACCTGTTCCTTCGGGATCAGCGGATGGCGCGCGTTGACGAGCCGGATCGTCGATGTCGTGAGTTCGGGCCGGATGCCGCCGATCGCGACGGCGTACTTCGCTTTCGCGAAGATGACGTCGAGGGTCGTCATGATCGTGACGTTCGCCTCGAGGATTTCGGCGTCGGCGCCGACCATCGCCGAAAGGCGGGAGAGGATCTTCTCGATCTCCTGCGCTTCCTGCAGCGCCAGTTCGGCGGTTAGATTGTTCAGTTCGACGCACCCCATCGGTTCGATGAAGACGGTGCCCATCGAGGCGGACTGGTCGTGGATGATGCCTTTGAAGCTGTTTTTGTATTCGGCGCGGACCGGCAGGACCAGCCGGCCGTTGCGGATCGTGATGATCGAATCGGTGAGTTTCGCGGCTTCGCTTCGCAACAGGCTCTGCATCTTCTCATCGATCTTGCGCCGGTTGGCGCCGATCTTCGTGCGGACGAGAAAGAGCCCTTCGGAGGCGTTGTCGTAGACGGTTCCCTTCGGGTCGATGCACGTTTCGATCGCGATTTTCAGCGGAGAGAGCCAGACCAAGGCGTCGTAATAGGGATCCAGCGCGGAAGACGAAATCTCGAGTTGGCGGATCTTGCGGATATAGCGCTGCGCGTTGCCGACCGCGTCGATCCCGGAAACGATGTCGAGGAGTTCGTCGATCGAAAGGGTGGAGCCGAGCTTGGCGCGATGGATCGCGCCCTCGACGTCGAGGACGCCGTCGAGCGGCGTCGTGTCGTAGCGCTCGATCATCCGCCGCGCTTCGTCGGTTTCCGCAAGCATGCGTTCGACCTCGGAAAGGACATCGGTGACGGCGAGTTCGAGGACGTCGCGTTTGCCGCGATCGGTCTCGGCATACTGCCGGAGGATCGCGAGAATCTTCGTGAATTCGAGTACGGTTCTGTCGGCGAACATCTTTTTCACCCGCCCTTCTCTATTATTTTATCACAGTCTATGGTAAAATTAGCGATGGAGTTGAGAATATGAACTACGTGTTCAAAATCGACGATGCACGGCTTCCCGAACTGCTCGAATACTATCAGTCTCTGGAAATCGCCCCGACCAGTCCGGACATCGTGAAAATGTTCAAGTCTGGCGATTTGACCGTCAGCCTTTACAAGACCGGAAAGGTCCTTTTGCAAGGCGCCGACGCGCAGGACGAGTACCTCATGTGGAGCGAATTGTTCGGCTTTGCGCCCGCCGTCGAACCCGTTCAACAATCCGCTCCGCAGACACCGAAATCCGCGCTTGGCACCCCTCCGCCGGAACGTCCCGCCGTCTACTTCACCTCGGCGATCGGTTCCGATGAAGTCGGCACCGGCGATTTCTTCGGTCCCGTCGTCGTCTGCGCCGCCTATGTCCCGAAAGCGAAGATCCAACTGCTCGAGTCGCTCAAGATCCGCGATTCGAAGAAACTGACCGACGAATACATCCGCGAGGTCGCCCTTGAACTCGGCAAACTCGTCCCGCATGTGATCCTTGTGACCGAGCCGACGAAATACAACGAACTCGTCGCCCAGGGTTACAACATGAACAAGATCAAGGCGTATCTGCACAACCACGCGATCAAGAAGTGCCTGCTCAAGGCCGACGGCATCGTCGAGAAGGTCATCGTCGACGAATTCTGCTCCCCTGACAACTACTATGAATACCTGAAAGACGTCGACGTCTATAAGAAAATCACGTTTTTGACGAAAGGCGAGAGCGCCCATCTCGCCGTCGCGGCCGCTTCGGTGCTGGCCCGCGACGCCTTCCTCCAGCGAATGGACGAACTGAACAAGACGCTCAAGATCCGCCTGCCGCTCGGGGCCGGCGCCGCCGTCGATCTGATCGGCAAACTCGTCGTCATGCAGCATGGGATCGATTTCCTTCCCTCCGTCGCCAAAGTCAACTTCAAGAACATGGACCGGATCCGCGATTTGACCAAAAAAACATGAATCCAAGGCGGAATCGACGGATTCCGCTTTTATTTCGCTGATTTGTTAGCCGTTGCTAACTTTAGTTGCATATCGTTTGATTCCTGTTCCCGAAGGTGGTAAAGTAAGGTCGAACCAAACATCTTTCACCTTACGGAGGAATCATATGAAACACTTATTGCCGGTCCTTGCCTACGGCTACGACGCGCTCGAACCCTTCATCGATACCATGACGATGACGATCTTNNTTGAACGCCGCGCTCGACAAGCATCCCGAAATTGCCAATCTACCGCTCGAAAAACTGCTTCTCGACCTCGAAAACATCCCCGCCGACATCCAGACCGCCGTCAAGAACAACGGCGGCGGACATTGGAACCACGCCTTCTTCTGGTCGCTCCTCAGGATCAACCGGGGCCGCCAGCCCGAAGGCGCGCTGAAAGCCGCCATCGACGAAACCTTCGGTTCCTACGACGCCTTCAAGGACGCTTTCGCAACCGCCGCGAAGACCCGTTTCGGTTCCGGCTGGGCGTGGCTGCTCGTCGACGAGAAGAAACGTCTGAAAATCGTCTCGACCCCGAACCAGGATCCCGTTTTCGCCCTTGGCGCTCCGATCGTCGGCCTCGATGTCTGGGAGCACGCTTACTACCTGAAGTACCAGAACCGTCGTCCCGAGTATGTCAACGCCTTCTTCTCGGTGATCGACTGGACCGTCGTCGAGCGTCTCTACGCCGAAGCCGTCCGCTGATCGAATGCACAAACAAAATCGCCTGTCCGCTCACAAGAGCCGACAGGCGATTTTTTTGATCTCAGAGGACGACGAACTGGTGTTCGAAGAAATAGTTGAGCAGGGTCTTGCGGGTGACGATGCCGATCAGGAGGTTATCCTCGTCGACGATCGGGACGAAGTTCTCGTTGGAGGCTTTGCCGATCAATTGGTCGATCGTCGCCGTCGCCGGGATCGGTTCATAGTCGCGGTTCCGCTTGATCTTCCCGACAAGGAACGTGGATGCCTTGCCCATGTCGAACCCGAGCTGGTTCTTGATCGCCCAGAGCAGATCGCCCTCGCTCAGCGTGCCGACATAGTACCCGCGGGCGTCGATGATCGGAACGGAGGTGAAACGATATTTTTCCATCGTCCCGAGTGCTTCCACGAGGGACGACTCGACACGGACGGTCACAACCTCCCGCGTCGGTTTCATGAATGCCAGGATATCCATGTTTGCTTCCTTTCCAAGACGCCAAGCGTCTCTTGCTTATTGAAAATATTATATCACGTTCGCGAAAGCATGCAAGCCCTTCAGCGAAAATCGTGGTGGATGAACGTATTTAGAGTAACCCATTCCATCATCGCAAGCCGAAAATCCGAACGATGTCGCGATGATCCCGGAAACACTGTTTTCGGGCGTGATTGATCCCAAGAATTGAGTGCTATTGAAATCTTTTTATCAAATGGTCATCGTTTTCAGTATGAACCATGTCACGACGGGTTCTGCTTCCGTCCGAGGGTGCCAACTCGCCGCATCAAGTGAAGCGATCGGACGCATTTTCATGATGAATGACGTGTCGCCACTTGTCATCCGCGATTGATGCGCATAGACAGATCTGCCATAGGGAACATTTGCTTGCATGGAACGTCCGTATGTTCCCTAAAAACAGGTCTTGATGGATCATCTTTATTCAAAGAATCACCTAGGTTACATGTCGCGAGAGTGCCTCGCATTGATCCATCGACCTTCGGTTTCACGCGCGTGAACGCGATGACATCGGATTTCCTTTGAATCAGTCGAAAAACGCCCCTCTCAGAATCGTCTGAGAAGGGCGAGTTTCGCTTCGAAATAATCCGGCAGCGGCGCCGAAAACAAGAGCGCTTCCTGGCTGATCGGATGGGTGAAGCCGAGCGTGCGGGCGTGCAGGTACTGGCCGTGGGGATCGGCTCCGCCCTTTTTGCCGTAGATCGGATCGCCGGCGACGGGATGGCCGATCGATTGCAGGTGGACGCGGATCTGGTGGGTCCGGCCGGTTTCGAGCACGCACTTCACAAAGGTCGCGTCGGGGAACCGCTCGAGCACCTCGAAGCGCGTCACGGCCGATTTCCCGTTTGTGGTGATGGCCATCTTCTTGCGGTCGCGGATGTCTCGGCCGATCGGCGCGTCGATCACGCCGAAATTGTTCTTGATCACGCCGTCGACGATCGCGACGTACTCGCGCTTCGTCTTCTTCTCCTTGAGTTCGGCGGCGAGGGCGTTGTGGGCGAAATCGTTCTTCGCGACCATCAGAAGCCCGGAGGTGTCCTTGTCGATGCGGTGGACGATTCCGGGACGGAACGATCCGCCGGCGCCGGAGAGGTCCTTGAAATGGAACAGAAGCGCGTTCACGAGCGTTCCCGTGTAGTTGCCGGGGGCGGGATGGACGACCATCCCGGCCGGTTTGTCGACGACGACGACGTCCGCATCCTCATAGACGATACTGAGTGGGATGTCTTCGGGGATCGCGTCGATTTCGGTGATCGGGATCTCGGTGATCTGGATCACGTCGCCGGAAGTGACGACGTAGGACGGCTTGACGGTTTTGCCGTCGACGTTCAAGTCGCCGTCCTTGATCAGCCGCTGGATCAGCGTGCGCGAATACTGCGGAAAGACGGTCGCGACGAACTTGTCGAGGCGAACGGAAGGATCGGTGTCCAGGGCGACGTATTCGAGTCCCTCGTCGAACTCACGCGGCATCGTCATTCGCACCCTTTTCGATGGGTTCGGTGAAAGCGGCGAGTTCCGCTTTGCGCGCATCTTCGCGAAGCCGTTTCGGATCGAGGAAGAACTGGTCGAACAAATACACCGCGATCCCGACCGAGAGGCACATGTCGGCGAAATTGAACACGTAGTCCCAGATGCCGCGGAAATCGAGATAGTCGACGACGCGGTGATCGACCTGGAAAACACGGTCGAGCAGATTGCCGAGCGCGCCGGCGAGAAGCAGGGCGAGCGCGAGCGCATAGAAAAAGCGGCGCCGGTCCTTGTAATCGTTTTTCGCGATCATATATCCGAAGGCGATCATCGCAATCGTCCCGATCACGAGGAAGACGATGAGCGGAACGCCCGATTCATCGCCGCCGATGCCGAACACCATGCCGGCGTTGCGGACGTAGGTGATGTGGAAAAAGCCGTCGATCACGGGGATCGAGGCGCCGACGTTCACCAGATTCGCGACGACAGCCGCTTTCACGACCTGGTCGATGATCACGAGGACTGCGGACAGGATGAGCCAGTAAATCATAGGTACCTCCGATGAATCAGGCCGTCAAGGCCGGGATGAACACGGTCAGGAAGAGGATTCCGGTGATCAGAACGAATCCGGTCCAGACGCATGCGTTGACGATGAGGAGCCCTTTGGCATCGGACTCGTGATCCGGCCGCTTCAGCTTCAAAGCGACGTAGGCGAGCCGGTTCACGAGCCAGACGAAGCCGAACGCGGCGAGGATGTAGAGGACCGCGAAGAAATACAGCCGATGCATCGAGATGAGCATGAGCTCGATCAGGACGGCGACGACAGGGACGGTGATGAGGGTTGCGTAGACGATCCCCGCGAAGAGGGCGTCGAGGAGGCCGCGGAGCTTGAATTCCTGCCGCACCGTTTCCCATTTGATTTTCAAGGCGAACAGCCGACGTTTGAGGTCCATGGTCAGTCCTCCACGGCCGCGAGCCAGTCGATGACGTCCTGGAAACTCGAAACGCCGACGAGCCAGCCGGAAGGATCGATCCCGACTTCCTCGCAGACGCGGAGCGCCTCGACGTAGTTGTCATACACATAAGCGGGATCGAGATACGGGATGAAGAACACGTCGACGCCGGCGAAGTACGCCGTCAGGATCTTCTGCTTGACGCCGCCGATGTATCCGGCCGCGCCGTCGTAGCTGATCGTCCCGGTTCCGGCGATCTTGAGACCGTGGGTGATGTCTTCGGTCACGAGCTGGTTATAGACGAAGATGGTCGAAAGCAACCCCCCCGACGGTCCGCCGATGTTCGAATCGGCGTTTTCGTAGAGCGGATAGGTGATTTCCCGGTCGACGAGATGATATTGCTTGAGGGTGATCCCGAACTTCGCCGTCGCCGCATCCTTTTCCAAGGTGAGGGTGTAGGTCGCTCCTAGGGCGTCGATGAAGGTGAAGTCGTAGGCGTCCGCGTCCACGGTGACGGCCGCGATGTCCCCGATCGATGTGGCGAGGACGCCGTCGTCGCCGAGGACGGAGACGAATTCGTCGCCGAACTCGATTTCATCGTAGTGGGACAGATATTCGGCTTTCCCGAAGACGAGCGTCTTCGTGACGTAGCCGATCGTCACCTCGGGATTCACGACCGCAGCCGCCTGATAGGCGACGATGATCGAGGCCTCGACCGAGGTTTCCTTGTCCAGATACGAAATCTGCCGGAGTTCTTCGTTGGTGTAGGCGATGTTGGTGGTCGACATCTTCGTGATCGTCGTATACGGGCTGAAATACCCGGCGATGAACATGAACCACGTCGGCCGCGCGATCGCCATGATGTAGGTGGTCGAAATCGAGCCCTCGATCACCTTGTCCTCGTTGTAGACGATGTCGATCGTCTGCGAGACCTCGGTGATCCCGCCGGGGGCGTCGATCTCGTAGTCGATCGGAAAGAACAAGAGGAACAAAAACGCGAGATACGGGATGAGCAAAAGCCGAACCGTCGGCCACGCCTTGTTCGTCAGCTCATTCATCGAAGGATACCTTGATCGTGAAGTCGGATAGTTTGCGCCAGGTCACGCCCGCGGCGGAAAACAGCCGTTTGGCAGCGATGTCGGCGGGCGTGCCGTCGTACTTGTCAGAAAGAAAGATCAGTTCCCGGATGCCGGCCTGGATGATCAGCTTCGCGCATTCGTTGCAGGGGAAGAGGGTCACGTACATGCGGCTGCCTTCCAGCGGCACGGTCGCGTTCAAGATCGCGTTCGGTTCGGCGTGGACGACGTACGGATACTTCGTATCGAGGAAATCGCCTTCGCGCTCCCACGGGAAATCGGCGTCCTGGCAGCCGATCGGCAGGCCGTTGTAGCCGATCCCGACGATCCGGTTCTTCTGGTTGACGATGCAGGCGCCGACCTGGCTGGATTCGTCCTTCGAACGCATCGCCGACAGATAGGCGACGCCCATGAAGTACTGGTCCCAGGAAATATAGTCTTTGCGGATCATGAGTTACCTCCCGAGGCGCGCATACGCGACCGCGATGTCGGCGGCCACGGCGCAATTGTTGAGTACGAGCGCGATGTTGGTTGTAAGCGACTTTCCGCCGGTGAGTTCGCCGATCCGCTTCAAAAGAAACGGCGTCTGTTCCTTGCCCCGGATCTTGCGCAGGTTCATCTCGGAAAGCGCGGCCGCGATCGCGGCGTCGATCGCGGATGGGTCATATTCGTATTCTTTCGGCACCGGATTGGCGACGAGCACGCCGCCTTCGAGGCCGAGGTCCCATTTCGCCTTGAGGAATAAGGCGACGGCTTCCGGGTCGGCGAGGTTGCAGTCGACGGGAAGTCCGGATGTGCGGGTGTAGAAGGCGGGCAGTTCGGAAACCCCGTAGCCGACCACCGGGACCCCTTTGGTTTCGAGGTATTCCATCGTCGCGGGTAGATCGAGGATCGCCTTCGCGCCGGCGGCGACGACGCACACCGAGGTCTTCGCGAATTCCTCGAGGTCGGCGGAGATGTCGAGGGAATGCTCCCAGCCNNCCCGCCGGTGGCGAAGATGCGGATCCCGGCGAGGGCGCAGGCGACCATCGTGGCGGCGACCGTGAGGGCGCCGGTCTGCTTCTGCGACAAAACGTAGGGCAGATCGCGTCGCGAGGTCTTGATCACGTCGTGCGGGTCCTTGGCGATGCGGTCGAGTTCGTGCTCTTCGAGGCCGACGCAGAGGATCCCGTCGATCACGGCGACGGTCGCCGGGACGGCGCCTTTTTGGCGGATCACGGTTTCGCAGGCGAGCGCGGTCTTCTTATTTTCCGGCCATGGCATCCCATGGCTGATGATCGTCGACTCGAGCGCGACGACCGGACGGCCGATCGCGAGCGCTGCGGCGACTTCGGGTTTCACGCGCAGATAAGGGGTCATCTTAATGACCGCCCTTTCCGGCGCGGGGATCGAGCAAAAAGGTCCGGCGTTCCGGTTTGATCTCATCAGGACGAAGCAGCGACATGTCGACGTGGCAGTAGCCGCCCGGATTCTTGTCGAGATAATCCTGGTGATACCCTTCCGCTTCGTAAAACGGCGTGGCGGGCTTGACGAAGGTATGCACCGGCTTTTTGTACTTCGTCCGGACGGAAGCCACATAGGCTTCGATGTCAAGCCGATCGTTGGAATCGACGTAGTAGATGCCATTGCGATATTGAACGCCGCGGTCGTGTCCCTGTTCATCCTTCTGGGTCGGATCGACGATGCGGAAAAAGTGCTCGAGCACCTTCTGCAGCGGCAATACCGCCTCATCGTAGGTGACCCGGCAGACTTCGGCGTGGCCGGAGCCCCGGCAGACGTCCTGATAACTGGGGTTTTCCGCCGGTGCGTCGGTATAGCCGACTGCGGTGTCGAGGACCCCCTTGAGGCGGGCGTAATAGGCTTCGACGCCCCAGAAACAGCCGCCGGCGAGAATGATCGTTTTCATGATCGGGATTCCTCCTCAAGAAAGCTGTTGATGACGTGCGAGGCAAGATACAAGCCGGCGACGGACGGGACGAAACTGCAGGACCCGAGCCGCGTTCCGGGGACAAGCGGTGCGATCGGCGGCTCGGTCGAATAGACGACGGGGACCTTGGCGGCGATGTTCATCGCGCGCAACCGGAGCCGGACCGTCCGCGCGAGCGGATCGACGGTGGTCTTGTCGATCGTGGACAACCGGATCAGTTCGGGATGAAGCTTGTTCGCAAACCCCATCGAGGCGACGATCGGAATCCGCAGTTCCACGCAGCGGGCGATCAGGGCGACCTTCGCGGTCACGTCGTCGATCGCGTCGACGACGTAATCGGGGACGGGATCGAGCAGGACGGAAAGCGTGGCGGCGGAAACCGGCGCGGTGACCGTGCGGACCACGACGGACGCATCGATGTCCTTGATCCGCGCCGCCATCACGTCGGCTTTGCGCTTTCCGACGGTCGATGCCAGCGCGACGAGCTGGCGGTTCAGGTTGGTATCAGCGACGACGTCGAAGTCGGCGAGCGTGATGCCTTGGAGTCCGGACCGTCCGAGCGCTTCCGCCGCGAACGATCCGACGCCGCCGAGCCCGCAGACGAGGACGGTCTTGGTGCGGAGAAACTTCAATTTTTGGCGCCCGACGAGGGCTTCGAAGCGATCTAGCGACATGGGTGTCTCCCAACAAGAAAGGCTGCGCAAAGCAGCCTTCACTTTTTCATATAATCGAATTTGAAAAATCTCCGGCCGAGATGGATCAGGATGTAGACGAGGGCAACCGAGAGGACGACGAGGATGTTCGCGATATAGGCGCGATCGCCGCCGAGATAATCGAAGAACACGACGAACCCGAGCACGCCGAAGGCGCTGATGAACATCAAATAGACGAATTCGTTCCGGTAGCTCGGCTTGACGCGGCGCCGCAACGCATCTTTCTTGAAGAGCAGGACCGCGGTCCCCAGAAGCATCGCGCCGGCGTCGATGCCGATCAGCCACAGGATGAAACTGTCGATGTTGATCAGCTGGTCGAGGTCGAAGATGTAGGTGACCACGAGCACGAACGGGATGAAGGCGATCACCGAAGCGTAGAACAGGATCACCGCGATTTCATACAGCGAATAGATTCTGCCTTTGACACCGGTGCGGATCATCAGGGCGATACCGCCTTTTCCGCCGCCTCACGGGTTTCGCGCAGCTGGCGACGTTCCTTGAAGAACTCGATGAAGACGCGGATCGAAGCGGAAATCGGCGAGGCGAAGATGACGCCGATCGCGCCGAACAGCGATCCGAAGAAGAGAATCGAGATGATGATGACGAGCGGATGCATCTGCAGCTGCTTGCCCATGATGATCGGCTGGAAGAAGTTGCCTTCCGCCGTCTGGAGCAGGAGGTTCACGCCGAGGACGATGAGCGGTCCGGGACCGGGGTCGGCGCCGGCGCCGGCGATGAAGGAATAGATGATCGGCGGGATCGCGGACATGATCGAGCCGAAATACGGGATGATGTTGAAGATGCCGACGAGCAAACCGAAGAGCAGGAAGTAATCGAGGCCGATCAACTTGTAGGCGATCGTCGCGACGGCGCCGATCGCGATCATCAGGATCAGCTGGCCGCGCAGGTAGTTGCCGACGGTGACGTTGAGGCGGCTGCCGAGTTCGGCGGCCGCTTTCTCGTGCTTCTGCGGCACGATCGAGCGAAGCCGTTCGCCGATCATTTCATAGTCGAGGAGATAGAAGATCAGAAGCATCGGAAGGATCGCGACGGTCGTGATGATCGGCATCAAAATGTTGGATGCCGCCGCGAGAAGCGACGGCACGAAGCCGCTGACGAGGTTGTTCAGGATGTCGGTCTCGGCGAGATAGGCGGCGATCTGATCGTAGATGTCGGAGCCGAGGATGAACTCGTTGCGCAAATCGACGTTCAGATACTGGATGATCTTGTTCCAGTCGTCGGTGAAGAAACCGTTGATTTCATCGAACAGAAGCGGCGTCAGGAAAAAGAAGGTTCCGAAGACGAGCCCGACCGCGAGGATGAAGACGATGGCGAGTGACAGCCAGCGCGGACCGATGCCTTTCTTTTCCAGATAGCGGATCAGCGGGAAGAGGATCAAGGCGATCAGATAGCCGACCGCCACCGGGACGAGGACGGCCTTGATCGCGTCGGTGATCCAGGTCCAAAGGTCCCTGAACTGGGTGGCCATGAAGAAAACGGCGAGCACCAGGAGGATGATCACCAAGAATTTGATCGCGCGATTCAGGTTGTCGTCGGAAAACAGTTTCTTCTTCAAAGAAATCACGCCCCGTTTTTATTGATTATAGCATAACGACCGCCGAAAATACACCCTTTCGGGAAATTATTGGCAATCGCATTCGTCCCCGCAGTCGCCGTCGCACGATCCGTCGCAGTGATGCTCCAACGCGCGGAGCGCTTCGACGAGATAGCCGTAGAGCGAGGAAGCGGGAATCGTCTCCTGGACGCCGGTCTTGACGTTCTTCACGTTCACCGTGCCAGCGGCGACTTCAGCTTCGCCGAGGATCACGGTGAAGGTGGCGCCGAGCCGTTCGGATTGCTTGAACTGACCCTTGAGGGGACGGTCCATGAAGTCGGCGTCGACGATCAATCCGCCGTGGCGGAGACCGGTCATCAGTTCCATCGCCTTCGGCTTCGCGGCTTCGCCGATCGCGATCACGAAACAATGGATCGATTCGTCGCGCTTTCCGACGTCGACCGATTCGAGCGCCAAAAGCAAACGTTCCATGCCGAAAGCGAAGCCGACCGCCGGGAAGGCGGGGCCGTCAAGGGTTTCGACGAGGTCGTTGTAGCGTCCGCCGCCGCCGATGGTCGCCTGGGCGCCGAGCGAGGGAACGTCGCTTTCGAGTTCGAAGACGGTATGGGTGTAATAGTCGAGCCCGCGGACGAGCGACTTGTCGACGATGTACTCGATATGCATCGCGTCGAGGAAACGCTTCACCTTCGAAAAGTGCAAGGCGTCCGCTTCGTTCAGGTCGTCGAGCGGCTTCGGGGCGTTCACGAGGATCGGGTTCTCGCGGTCGAACTTGCAGTCGAGGACGCNNCCCGGTACCGCGCCTGGCAGTCCGGGCAGAGACCGGTGATGGTGGGTTCGAGATAGTGCAGGAGCCGGTCGCGATAGGCGTCTTTCGAGGCTTTTGCGCCCAGCGAATTGAGCTTGACCTTGATGTTCGGGAGTCGCAAGGCACGCAGGGTGGTGACGGCGTAGGCGATCATCTCGGCGTCGGTCTCGGGCAAAAGCGATCCGAGCGCTTCGGCGCCGAACTGATGGAACTGGCGCTGACGGCCCTTCTGGGGCCGCTCGTAGCGGAACATCGGTCCGACGTAATAGTATTTGAGCGGCAGCGACGGATCGGCGTAGAGCTTGTTTTCGACGACGGCGCGGACGACGCCCGCGGTCCCTTCCGGGCGGAGCGTGATCATCCGGTCGCCGCGGTCGGCGAAGTCGTAGGTTTCCTTCTTCACGATGTCGGTCGCTTCGCCGACGCCGCGGTGATAGAGTTCGCTCGCTTCGAACATCGGCGTGCGGATCTCCTTGAAGTTATAGATGGCGGAAACGTTCGCGATGACGCGTTCGAGGTCCTGCCAAAGCGCCGTTTCCTGCGGTAAAATGTCCTGGGTTCCCTTGATTTTGGCGATCATATATTAAGCTCCTTAGTAAGAAAAAGTCGTCCTCTTTGCAAGGACGACATCCCCCGTGAGAGGTTTTTCCGTTTCGTTTGACGTTTTATCCGAAGTACTTGGCGTTGACGTGCTCAAGAACGTAATCGACCAGGTCGGAAACGTCTTTCATCTTGGTGGCGGCTTCATCGGAGATCGAAACGAGGAATTCGCTTTCGATCTGGTTGAAGAGTTCGAGGGCATCGAGCGAGTCGGCGCCGAAGTCGTCCGCAAGCGCGGCGTTCAGAAGGACTTTTTCCGGCTTGACGCCGAGTTCCTGGATGATGATTTCCTTGATTTTATCGAAGACGATTTGTTTCTTGTCCATATCGTTTCCTCCGTGGATGGCTCTTCTTTTTGCATATACAATTATTATAACTGCTTTGAAGTCCTTAGTCAATCAATATCATTCCGGGGAAAGTTCGATCAGGATCGTCACCGGACCGTCATTCGTCAGTTCGACGTCCATGTGCGCCCCGAACACGCCGGTCGAAACCGCCAGCCCGTGCGTATGGGACAGTTCGAAGTTGAAGGCGTCGAAGAGCGGTTCGGCTTCCGGACCGGGCATCGCGCCGGTGAAGGAGGGGCGGTTTCCGCCACTCACGTCGCCGAGCAGGGTAAACTGGGAGATCGACAGGATCTGCCCGCCGGCATCCGCAATCGACCGGTTCATCTTCCCTGCGTCGTCGGCGAAGACGCGCAGGGCGGCGATCTTTTTGGCGGCCTTCACGACGGTTGCGACGGTGTCGCCCTTGGCGATCCCGACGAACAGGAGGAAGCCGTGGCTGATTTCTCCGCAAACGGTTCCGTCGACGGTGACGCAAGCGCGCTTGACGCGCTGCACGACGAGTTTCATCAGGCGATCCGCTCGATTGCGTAGATGTCGCGCAATCGTCCGATCGCGGTCACGATCGTATCGAGTTCGAGCAGGTTTCCGACTTCGAGTTTGAGCTTGATGATACCTTCCTTGGAGCGGTTGACCTGGGCCTGGACCTGGTTGATCTTGCCCTTGTTCGAAGTCGCCGTGTTGATGATCTCGGCGAGCACGTTGTCGCGGTTCTGGACCGTGATCTTGATGTTGGTCTCGTATTTGCGGAGCGTGTTGTCGCCCCAGAAGACATCGAGCAGGCGCTCGGGTTCGAATTTCGCGACGTTCTTACAGTTCTTCCGGTGGACCGCGATGCCGGCGCCCTTGGTGACGTAGCCGACGATCTCGTCGCCGAGCACCGGGGAACAGCAGTGGGCGAGCTTGACGGAGGGATTGGTGAGGCCCTCGACGACGATGTTGATGTCGTTGTGGACGGTGCGCGTCTTCTGCGCGCGTTTCTGCTCGGGGGTCTTGTTGATCGATTCGATCAGTTTCTCTTCGGTGATGACGTCGCGGCCGGTGAGCGCGTTGAGCGCGCTGATCGGCGACAGGATGTTCTTGCCGATCTCGAAATACATGTCCTCGATCGACTTGACGCCCTTCAGTTCGAAGAGCTTCGCGCAAATCTCGTCGGTGAGCTCGACCTTGACGCGGCGGCTCTCGAGTTCGGCGTCGAAGTCTTCCTTGCCGCGTTCGACGAGATAGTCGCGCTTCTGCTTGTTGAGGAAGTTCTTGATCTTTGAGCGGGCGTTGGAGGTCTTGGCGATCTTCATCCAGTTGTCGTTGGGTCCGACGGCGTTCTGCGAGGTCTTGATCTCGATCACGTCGCCGGTCTTGAGCGTATATTCGAGCGGGACGATCTTGCCGTTGACGATCGCGCCGACGGTTTTTTCGCCGAGCTTCGTATGGATCCGGAAGGCGAAGTCGAGCGGCGTCGCCCCGGCGGTGAGGTCGATGATGTCGCCGTTGGGGGTGAAGACGTAGACGTTGGCGTTCAGGATGTCGTCGGTGAAGATGTTGAGGATTTCCTCGTCGGAATTGGACTCCTCGGTATAGCGGATCAGTTCCGAATACCAGCGGAGCTTGGAGGAGACGATGTCCTCGATGTTCTTCCGGCTTGCGCCCTGGCCCTGCGATTCCTTATAAGCCCAGTGCGCCGCGACGCCCTTCTCGGCGATCTCGTCCATTTCCCGCGTGCGGATCTGGATCTCGTAGATCTTGCCGTGGAAGACGACGGTCGTATGCAGCGACTGGTACATGTTGGGCTTGGGCATCGCGATGTAGTCCTTGAAGCGTCCCGGGACGGGGACGAACTTCGAATGGACGATCCCGATCGCGCGGTAGCAGTCGGAAATCGAATCGACGATGATGCGGAGCGCGAGCAAATCGTTGATGTCTTCGAACTCGAGGTTCTTCATCGTCATCTTGCGATAGACCGAATAGATGTTCTTGATCCGGCCGTTGATCGTGAAATGGAAGTTCTCGCTTTCGAGCAGCGTTTCGAGTTCGGCGTTCATCGCCTTGACGTCGGCTTCGCGGTTGCCCTTCTTGTCGCGGATCAGATGGGCGATGTCCGCATACTGGTCGGCATAGAGGTACTTGAACGCGATGTCTTCGAGTTCCGCCTTCATCCGGTACATGCCGAGACGGTGGGCGATCGGGGCGAAGATGTCGAGGGTCTCGCGGCTGATCCGCAGCTGTCGCTCCGAATCGAGGTGCGTCAGGGTCCGCATGTTGTTCAGCCGGTCGGCGAGCTTGACGAAGATGACGCGGATGTCCTTGGCCATCGCGAGGACCATCTTCTGATGGTTCTTGACCTGTTCGGAGGCTTTCGATCCCTCGTAATGGAGGAGATGCAGTTTGGTGAGGCCTTCGACGATGTCGGCGACGTCTTCGCCGAACAGCGTCTTCAGTTCGTCGTACTTGGTATCGGTGTCTTCGAGCAGATCATGCAAGAGGCCGCTGGCGATCGTGATCGGATCGACCTGGTACTCGGCGAGCGTGACGGCCACCTGGACGGGATGGACGATATACGGTTCGCCGGACTTGCGGAGCTGTCCGGCATGCTTGTCATAGGCAAAATCGAACGCCCGACGGATGAATCCGAGGTGTTCTTCTTTCGCCAGATAGGACGATAGCGCTTGAAGCAACGGTTGATAGATCGCTTCCTTCGTCATGCCAAACACCTCCTTCCGAAGCCCGGATTGCGGGCGGATCAGTACTGGATGAGCGTCTTGACGGGTAGGTTCTTGAGCCGGCTTTTGCCGTTCAAATCGACGAGTTCGATCAGAAATCCGAGCCCGACGACGACACCGCCGGCCGCTTCGATCAGGCGGATCGTCGCGTCCATCGTGCCGCCGGTGGCGAGCAGATCGTCGATGATGACGACCTTCTGGCCTGGTTTGACGGCGTCTTTGTGCATGCACAGGGTGTTCTTGCCGTACTCGAGGTCGTAGTCGTAGGAGATCGTCTCGCGCGGCAGTTTGCCGGGTTTGCGGACCGGGATGAAGCCGACGTGCGCGGCGTAGGCGACGGCCGAGCCGACGATGAAGCCGCGCGCGTCCGGACCGACGACGAGTTCGGCCTTCTGATCGCGCACGAATTGCGCAAGTTCGTCGACCGCGGCCTTGAAGGCAACCGGATCGGCGATCAGCGTGGTGATGTCCTTGAATTGGATCCCCGGGATCGGGAAATCCGGGACGTTTTTGATATAGTCTTCGAATCGCATGGTGTCATGCCTCCAGCGACGCGCGCAAGTCGCGTCGGATTTCCGCTTCGGTCTGGCGGTACAGGCGGGCGACGTCGTCGGCGACCGCGGCCAAGGCGCGATAGGTCGGCGCGTCGGCGAGATTTTTCTTTTCCCCGGTTTTCTGCATCACGGCGTCCGTTTCGGTCAAGTTGAGGAAGCCGAGTTCGGCGAACGCCGAAAGCGCGGCGTCGGTGAGCCAGGATGGCGCGCCGGTGCGTTTTTGGAATTCTTCGCGGGAAATCGTCTGGCGCTCAAGCAGGATCCGGTACCAGGCGCCGAAGCCTTCCTTCGAGAGGATCCGCTTCAGTTCCGCGGGTTCGTAGCTCGGCGCGATCACGACCGTCCCGGGGCGAAGACGCCGGAGCGTCTCCACATAGGGGCGGTTGCGCCAGAGGAACCCGTCGTCGAGGGTGATCGTGTCAAGGTCGTTGGACAGATGCGGAAGCGCTTCGAGATACTGGTTCGGGTCGCGGTAGTCGAGCACCTGGAAGTGAACGCATGCGCAGTCGCGGATCATGATCTGGATACTCTCGCGGCTGCGCCAGGCGTTCACGGAGAGGCCGCCGACGATCGCCACGCGGTCGCCGACGGTGAGGTTGTAATAGAGGGAAAGGTCGTTGAAGACGACCGCTTCGACGCTTTTGATACCGTCGGAGACGACGAACTTGGCATGCTTCCCCGCCATCGTCTGCTTCGCGGTGACAAGCAGATCGGAAAACAGGAAGGTCGCCGTGAAGAACGAATACTTCTCGAGCCGTTTGACGGTCGGAAGCGAGACGGAAGAAAACTTCACCGCCATGTCGTATTCAAGACGCGGCGGACCGCCGGCGCCGCCGGCGCCGGAAAGCCGCCGCTTCAGTTCGGGGAGGTTCGCTTCCGAAACGGTCAGACCGGCCGCCTGCGAATGGCCGCCGTACTTGACGAGGAGGTCGCTGACGCCATCGAGCAGGGACAAGACGTTGTCCTCTCCCGAGGCGCGCATCGAGCCCTTCCCGACGCCGTCTTCGACGTTGATGACGACCGTCGTCTTCTGGTATTTCTCGGCGATCTTCTGAGCGCAGATGCCGATGATGCCTTCGTGGAGGCCGCGCGCCGCGAGCACCTGGACCGACTTGGTCGGATCGACGAGGCGTTCGCAGGCGAGATAGGAATCTTCCGTGAGGTCCTTGCGCAGCGTATGGCTCGCTTCGACTGCTTCGATCAGGCGGGACACTTCGCCCTCGTCGTCGGAGGTCAGCAGGCGGACCGCGTCATGGGCTTTGCCAAGGCGTCCGGAACTGTTGATCTTGGGGGCGATCTTGAAGGCGATCGCGGTTTCGTTCAATTGGTCGAGATGCGAGGACTGCATCAATTTGCGGAGGCCGGGAAATTTGGTGTTCTTCATCTGCTTGAGGCCGAGGTTGACGATCGCCTGGTTCTCGTCGTCGAGCGGCATCAAATCGGCGATCGTGCCGATCATCACGAGGTCGAGGAGGTCGTCGAGGTCGGATCCGGTGACGGCGCACGCGAGCTTGTAGGCGACGGCGACGCCGGCGAGTTCCTTCCAGGGGTAGTCCGGCGACAGTTTCGCGTGGACGATCGCCTTGGCGGCGGGGAGGGGACCCTTCGATTCGTGGTGGTCGGTGATGATCGTGTCGATCCCGGCATCGGAAAGGGCGGCGATTTCTTTGTCGCAGCTGATCCCGTTGTCGACCGTGACGACGAGTTTCACGCCCGCGGCGATGAGTTCGCCGACGGCGTTCATGTTCAGGCCGTAGCCTTCGCTGAAGCGGTTGGGAAGATTCCACGCGACGACCGCCCCGGCGCCCTTCAAGGCGCGGTAGAGGACGCTGATCGCGGTGATCCCGTCGCAGTCGTAATCGCCGTAGATCATCATCGGTTCGCGGTTTTCGATCGCTTCGCGGATGCGGGCGACCGCGGCTTTCATGCCGGAAAGCAGAAACGGGTCGTGAAGCGCTTCCTTGCCCATGCCGAAAAACCGGTCGGCATCGTCGATGCCCCGGTTTTTCAGGATGTGTTCGTAGATGCGGTCGTCGGGGATGATTCCCGGAACGCGCGCATGCCATGCGTACTTCGCTTTCAGCACCTTGAGGACCCCATTTTCACAGACAATTTATTATACATAAAACACCTATGCTTGACTAGGGGAATCGGCGTTTTTTTCATCATTGGAAGCGGAGCGAAACATCGAGCGATTCAAACGAGTGCGTCAATGCTCCGACGGAGATGTAATCGACGCCCGTCGCCGCGACTTCGGGGATGCGGGAAAGGGTCATGTTCCCGCTCGCCTCGAGTTTCTTTTTCCCGGCGTTCAGCCGGACGCATTCCGCCATCCAAGGCGTCGCCATGTTGTCGAGCATGACGATGTCGCAATCGGTCCCGAGCGCCTCCTGAAACGCCGGGACGCTTTCGACCTCGACTTCGATCTGGATCCCGGCGGGAATCTTCGCCCGCACGATCGCGACCGCGGCGGAGATCGAACCGGCGGCCTTGATATGGTTGTCCTTGATCATCGCCATGTCGGAAAGACTCATGCGGTGGTTCTTCCCGCCGCCATCGAGGACTGCCCGTTTCTCGAGGAAGCGGAGCGTCGGCGTCGTCTTGCGGGTGTCGAGGATCGCCGCGGCCGTCCCGGCGCAGGCGGCCACGAAGGCGGCCGTCTTGGTCGCGATCCCGCTCATCCGCTGGAGGAAGTTGAGGGCGATGCGTTCGGCCTTGAGGATCGAAGCCGTCCGGCCGTAGACGATGGCGATGACCTCGCCCTTGCGGACGGTATCGCCGTTTTGCTTCTTGGGTTCGAAGGTGGCGTCGGGGTCGATGATCGAAAACACGCGGCGCGCGACTTCGAGCCCGGAGATCACGCCGTCCTGCTTGGCGATGAAATGGGCTTTGGCGGTCTGGTCGGTGAAAAGCGCGTCGGTGGTGACGTCGCCGGATGGCATATCCTCGCGGATCGCCTCAAGGATCATGCGGTCGAGTTGTTCCATGGCTATTCCTCCAATGTCAGATTGAGCTGCTTGATGCTCGTCTTCTTGACTTCCTTTTTATACAGTTTGATCCATTTCGCGCTGCGGCCGGTGCCGAGCGGACGGATCTTGTTCTCTTCCTGCATCCGCTTCAGGGTGCGGTTGATCGTCGAGTCGGAGATCAGCGGATGGCGGAGCCGGATGTCTTCCTTGGAGAACACCTCGGGAAGCTTGTCGATCGTGTTTTCGACATAGTCGGACTTGCGGATCTCGAGTTTCGACTCGTAGTCGTAGTCGCGCGCTTCGTCGGAAAGGTCGTTGTACAGGTCGCGGTGCAATTGCAAGAACATCCGGTGCAGCGGCATGATCTCGGCGTAGCCTTCGTTCCAGTTGAAGCGGGTGCGGTCGAGCGCGGCGCGGAATTCCTGCAACCGGACGAACACCTTTCCGAAGAACGGCACGTAGCGCGAAGCCGCGAACAGGTCCTGCCGGCAGAGAATGTAGTAGATCAGGACGGCGACGGCGTCCTTGTCATCGAATTTGTAGATGTCGAGGTTCATGTAGTCGACGATGAAATTGAGGAACAGGAAGGAGCGTTCGTGTTCGTTCTTCTTGATCGCCGCCTGAAACTCGTTGATCAACGTCTCGAGGACTTCGCGCTTCGAGGAAGGCTCGTTCGCAACGAGCGTATGGCGCGCCTTCTCGACCTTCCGGTACTGAAGCTGGTCCGGATTGAAATAGCCGATGTAGAGCAGTTTGACGAGATCGTTGATCTCGGTGACCGTCAGTTTGAACGGTTCGCGGCCGGGGCGGTGGATGATCGAAAAGACCGTAACGATGTTCTTATAGAGGGTTTCGGTCTTCGTCTTCGGCCGCGAACTCTCCAGCTGAAGCGATTTCAACCGCGATTCGGGGATCTTCAGATCGGCAAAAAAGCACTTGTAGAAGCTGTAGGCTTCCTGAAGCGCGAGCTGCTTGGCGAGGAACGCGAAGTCCGGCGCGAAGAGCGTCTGGTAGGAGTCGTTCTTGCCGATCTCGATGTACAATCGAAGCGAAGCCATCGTGACGTCGGCGGGAACCTGGATGCGGGGAAGGCTTGCGATGCATTTCATGTCGATCACCGGCATCCATTATATCAAATGGCATTTTGAAATGAAAGGATTAAACAACATTTTTTGGACATTTGGTGTACTTATCGTATTCATTTCGACGTTGATTGAGTTCGTTTCAAACAAAAAGACGGCCGCAGCCGTCTTTTTTCGTATTCAACTCAGGAAAGAATCCCGATGACCGTCGCCAAGTCGAAGGTTTCCGCCGACCAGCCGAGGATGTCCTGGTACCATAGCATCGAGGAAAGATTGCCCANNCCGGAACTGACCAAAGACGTGGCGAGACGGAAGACGTCGGTGATCAGGACCGGATCGGGCACAAAGCCGGCGAGGTAGCCGAACCGCACCGTCTGGTCTTGCGAACCGATGATCGTGAGGTCGAGTCGGCCGACCGAGGTCGCGACCGGTCCGTACCAGAGTTCCCCGAACATGCTGCCGACGTCGATCGCGGACCCGGCGGCGACGATCGTCGCGTTGGCGAAGCAGTCTTCCACGAAGCCGTCCTGGAGAAAGCCGTAGAGCCCGCCGACGGCCGCCTTCGTACCGCTTGCGGTGATCGTGATCGATGCGTCCGCGTAACAGCGGACCGTTTCGAACACGGCGTCTTCGACGGATTCCGCGTGGGCTTTCAAAATGCCGCCGTAGCCGTGGCCGACGAGACCGCCGGCATAGACGCGGTAGACCTCGGAACTGGCCGTGATCGCGGCGACGGCGGAAGCATCGGCGATCACGATGTTATAGGCTTTTCCGACGAGGCCGCCGACATACAGGAAGTGCTCGGCTTCGGCGTCGATCGACCCGGAGGCGCGCGAATCGCGGATTTCCGAGGAGACGAACTCGGCGAGGGTCATCGTCGAGGTCGTATACGAGGCCGCAAAGCCCGCCAGCAGTCCGACGTAGACGGTCGAGGCGCTCGAACGCACGGTGATCTCGCCAACCGCGGTGCAATGGTCGATCGAGCCCGTCGTATGGGCGACGAGGCCGCCCGCATAGATCAGTTTCGTCGACGTGGCGTCGATCGTGAAGTCGGTCACGGTAAGGTCCTTGATGTCGCCGGTGACGCTCCCGAAGAGGCCGAGGAAGCCTTCGTAGGCGTGGGTGATGGCGAAGTTCGAAACGGTATGGCCGGCACCGTCGAAATCGCCCGAAAACGGATCGTCGGGTGTGCCGAGCGGGATCCACTCGAGGCCGCCGAGGTCGATGTCGGCGCCGAGTACGTAGTGGTCGGTCGTGTTCATCGCGACGAACTCCGCAAGCAAAGTGATCGTGTGCGTTTCGGGTTCGATGGGTGCGGTCGTGGTCGTGGTGCCGTAGAAGTCGCAGCCCGCCAAAACGGCGAAAGACGCGACGAGGATGAAAAGCAGGATTTTTTTCATAGGGTTCTCCTTGATCCGGGGTTCATCGGTAGAATAGCACGTTTCGGAACAAATGGCGGTGAAGATTCGGTGAAATCGTCAGAACAGCGTCTGCTGGACGATCTGTTCCTTCTCCGCGTCGTCCTCGGCCGCGTCTTCGGCGGCTTCCGCGGCGTGCGTGTTGAGGATCTTCTCGAGTTCGAGCATCACGTCGTCGGCTTCCTGATCGGGTGTCGGCGCAGGAACCGAAGAAACGACGCCGGCGACGGGTTCAGGGGCGACGCGGTCGCGGGCGAGTTTGGCGAGGATCTGGTCGATTTCGTCCGGTCTGGCTTCCTCGCAGTGGAACTCGACGGGGACGATGTCCTTCTCGAGATAGGGCGCCCCGTGTTCGAACTTGTCCGGCTTGAGGTCGGCGCCCGCGATCACCAGAACCGTTTTCGCGGTGACGACGCGGAAGGCGAGATTATCCTTCAGATGGAACACGTTCGCCGCGGCGACGCCGACGAACTGGTAGGGGTTGGTCTTGACGTTCTTGAGATAGCACTTGCCCTTCGCCGGACGCCGCGAGGATTCGATGTTGCCGGAAAACTCGCGCTTGATCGCGCCGCGGTTGGTGAGCAGGATCGTCTCGTCCTTCGTCGTGTCGGTCGCATAGACCGCGCCGACGAGGTCGTCGTCGCGCAGATTGAGGCCTTTCACGCCGCGGGCGGAAGTGCCGAGGACCGGCACGTCGGAAATCGGATATTTGGCGATGAACCCGTTTTTCGAGACGCAGACGACATAGGCGTCGGCGGGATTTGACAAATCGACGGAGACGAGCGGACTGATTCGGCTCGCCGGGATGCCGACGTAGGTCTTGTTGATGCGGGCGGGGATGAACTCGGCGACGGGCACCTGCTTGAGCATGCCTTCCTTGGTCGCCAGCAGCACCGACGCCGGTTTCGTGAAGTCGGCGACGACGAGGAAGTCGAGGACCGCCTCGCCGGTCGCAAGCGGGACGATCGCGCCGACGTACTCGCCGATCTCGCGCCACTTCTTGTCGGGGATCTTGTAGACGGGGAGATGGATGAAGTTGCCGTATGCGGTGAAGACGAGAAGCGTCGAGCGGGTGTTGACCGCGAGCTGGCGGATGATCGCGTCGTCGGGCTTGAGGCCGGCGTCGCCATTGTTCGTGGCGAGGACGGATTTGACCGAGGAGCGCTTGAGATAGCCGTCGCGGGTCAGGGCGACGATGACTTCCTCGTGGGCGATCAGGTCTTCCTCGGCGATCGCGACTTTCGCGATTTCGTCTTTGATTTCGCTGCGGCGCGCGACCGGGAACTTCTCGGAGAAAGTCTTCAGTTCCTTCTTGATGACGCCTTCGAGTTCGGTCTCGTTCTTGAGGATCTTGTTGAGCGCGGTGATCAGGCGGACCAGGTCGGCCGCCTCGTCGCGCATTTCCTCGACGTCGGTGTTGCTGATGCGGTAGAGTTGCAACGTGACGATCGCTTCGGCCTGGAGTTCGGTGAAGTTGAAGTTGGCGACGAGATTCTCCATCGCATCCTTCTTGCCGTTGGAGAAGCGGATCGTCTGGATCACTTCGTCGAGGACGTCGACCATCTTGAGGAAGCCCTCGACGATGTGGCGGCGCTTTTCGGCTTTCTGGAGATCGAAGTTGGAACGGTTGCGGATGACTTCCTTCTGGTGGACGATGTAGCCGTCGAGGATCGCCATGAGCGACATCTGCTTGGGCGATTTGTTGTGGATCGCGACCATGTTGTAGTTGAAGGAAAGCGACAGGTCGGTGTTCTTCATCAGGTAGGCGAGGACGACGTCGGCGGAGATGCCCTTGCCGATCTCGATCACGATCCGGAGGCCTTCGCGGTCGGATTCGTCGCGCACTTCCTCGATCCCGTCGATCTTCTTCTGGGTGCGGATGTCGTCGATCTTGCGGACGAGTTCCGCCTTGTTGACTTCATAAGGGATTTCCGTGACGACGAGCTGGACGTCGCTGACGACGACCTTGGACTTCATCACGATGCGGCCGCGGCCGGTCGAAAACGCCTTTTTGATCTCGGTGATGCCTTCGACGATGCCGCCGGTCGGGAAATCGGGACCCTTGATGAACTGCATCAGTTCGTCGACGCCGGCGTCCGGATGGTCGATCTTGTAGAGCACCGCGTCGATCACTTCGTTTAAGTTGTGGGGCGGGATGTTGGTCGCATAGCCGGTGGCCATGCCCATCGCGCCGTTGACGAGAAGATTCGGGAATTTCGCCGGCAGCACGACCGGTTCGTACTCCTCGTCGTCGAAGTTGGGGACGAGGTTGACGGTCTTCTTCTCGATGTCCTGGAGGATTGCCTCGGCGAACGGCGAAAGCCGCGCTTCGGTGTAGCGCATCGCGGCGGCGCCGTCGCCGTCCATCGACCCGTTGTTGCCGTGCATGTCGATCAAAACGGCGCTGTTCTTCCACCACTGGCTCATCCGCACCATCGCGTCGTAGACGGAGGTGTCGCCGTGGGGATGGTACTTGCCGATGACTTCGCCGACGATGCGGGCGGATTTCTTATAGGGCTTGTCGGACCCCATGCCGAGCTGGTTCATCGCGTAGAGGATGCGGCGCTGGACCGGCTTCAAGCCGTCGCGGACGTCCGGCAGGGCGCGGTCCTGGATGATGTACTTGGAGTATTTGCCGAACCGGTCGCCGATCAGGTCTTCGAGGTTGCCCTGGATGATCTTCTCTTCGACGAACTGTTCGACCTTGCTTTTCAAAGAGGCCATCATGCACCCTCCTTGATCTCATAGTCGTCTTCGTCCGCAAACGAGACGTTCGTGTCGATCCATTCCTTGCGCGGTTCGACGTCGTCGCCCATCAGAATCGAGATGCGGTTCTCGGCGTCGGCGAGGTCTTCGACATGGACCCGGATGAGCGTCCGGGTTTCCGGGTTCATCGTGGTGTCCCAAAGCTGCGGCGCGTTCATTTCGCCGAGGCCTTTGTAGCGCTGGATGTTGTAGGTCTTGAAGACCTTGCAGATCGTATCGCGGTCTTCTTCGTTCCAGGCGTACTTGACTTCTTCCTTCTTGCCGAGCTTGGTGATTTTATACAGCGGAGGGAGCGCGATGTACAGTTTGCCGGCTTCCACGAGCGGGCGCATGTAGCGGAAAAAGAAAGTGATGAGGAGGACCTGGATGTGGGCGCCGTCGGTGTCGGCGTCGGTCATGATGATGATTTTATGGTAGTTCGCCTTGTCGATCCAGAAGTCGCCGCCGAGACCGGCGCCGACGGTCGCGATGATCGTCGCGATCTCCTCGTTCTTGAGGACGTCTTCCATCTTCTGCTTTTCGGAGTTGATCACCTTTCCGCGCAGCGGCAGGATCGCTTGGAAGCGGCGGTCGCGGCCTTGCTTGGCGGATCCGCCGGCGGAGTCGCCTTCGACGAGGAACAGTTCGTTGACCTTCGGGTTTTTCGTCCCGGCGGGGGACAGTTTGCCGGAGAGGACGGTCTCCGTCTTGGAGACCTTCTTCACCAGCCGCGCGTCGTCGCGCGCCTTGCGGGCGGCGTCGCGGGCGTTGCGTGCCAAAAGCGCCTTCTCGACGAGCGAGGAAGCGATTTGCGGCGATTCGACGAGATGGGTCATGAGCTGGTCGTTGACGACCGTTTCGACGGCCGGCCGGGCTTCCGGGCTGCCGAGCTTGTTTTTTGTCTGTCCTTCGAACTGCAGGAGGTTTTCCGGGATGCGGACCGAGATGATCGCCGTCAGGCCTTCGCGGATGTCGGCGCCGTCGAGTCCCTCGTCCTTTTCCTTGATCAGGTTCATCTTGCGGGCGTAGTCGTTGAAGACCTTCGTGAACGCCGACTTGAGGCCGGTCTCGTGGGTTCCGCCGTCCTTGGTACGGACGTTGTTGACGAAGGAGATGATGTTCTCGTTATAGATCTTGGCGAACTGGAAGGCCACTTCGACCTCGATCTCGTTGGCCTTGCCTTCGAAGAAGTGGGTCGGATGAACGACCGTCTTAGTTGCGTTCAAAAAGTCGACGAAGGCCTTGAGGCCGTCGTTGTAAAGATATGTTTCGCGGACTTTCGAGCGCTCGTCGATCAGTTGCATGCGCAGTCCCTTGACGAGGAACGCGCTCTCGCGGAGGCGCTCCTGCAGCGTCTGGTAGTTGAACAGGGTCGTTGAAAAAATCGTCGGATCGGGTTTGAACCACACTTCCGAACCGATTTTGCGCGATTCGCCGATAACGATCAGGTCCTTGACCTTCTTGCCCCGCTCAAACCGCATCTGATACTGGAGGCCGTCCCGATGGACGGTGACCTCGAGGAACTCCGAAAGCGCGTTGACGGCCGAGGCGCCGACACCAACGCCGTGAAGCCCGCCGGATATTTTATATGATTCGCCGCCGAACTTGCCGCCGGCGTGGAGTTTCGAGAAGATGACTTCGACCGCCGACATGCCGGAACTGTGCATGTCGACCGGCATCCCGCGTCCGTCATCGGAAACGACGACGGAATTGTCTTCCTTGACGACGACCTTGATGTTGGAGCCGTATCCGGCCAGGACTTCGTCGATCGAGTTGTCGACGATTTCCCAGACGAGATGATGGAGTCCGCGCGCGTCGGTGCTGCCGACATACATGCCGGGACGCTTGCGGACGGCTTCAAGGCCTTCGAGGATCTGAATCGATTGGGCGTTGTAGGTGTTTGTGATTTTCTCGCTCATGCCGATATTCCCCTTTTTTCTCCCTTTCATTATACCAAAACTTTCACTGTTTTTATACTTTATTTTGGCGGTCCGCATGATATAATGATGCCCATGGAAGGGGTGTCGCTCTTGGCTTACGTCCTCATCGTCATCGCATACCTGCTCGGATCGATCCCGTTCTCGCTCCTCCTCGGGCTGCTGTTCCAACACAAGGACATCCGCAAGTTCGGCAGCGGGAATCTCGGTACGACCAATGCCTTCCGCGTCTTCGGAAAGCCGATCGGCTTTGCGGTCCTCTTCGCCGATACCCTGAAAAGCGGCCTGATCGTCTTCCTGATCCTGAATACCGGACTGTTTGACGGCGTCACGCTGTTCCATCCGCTCGTCTACGGCGTCGCTTCGGTCGTCGGCCACTGCTTCCCGGTCTGGCTCAAGTTCAAGGGCGGGAAAGGCGTCGCCACCTCGTTTGGGCTGTTGCTCGCATACAATCCGTGGATCGCCCTCACGCTGCTCGCCGTATTCCTTCTGACCGAATACCTGACCCGCTATGTTTCCGTCTCCTCGACGGTCGGCGCGGTTTCATCCGTTTTGCTCGTCACCGGACTGCATTTCCTCTGGCGTCCCGACCTCGGCCTCGTGATCGCGACCCTCGCTTCGGCGGCGATCATCATCTACCGTCACCGCGCGAACTACAAACGCCTGCGCGCCGGCACCGAAAACCGGGTCCATCTGTTCGATCTGATCGATCGCTTATTCAAGAAGGCATCCTGAGATGGATGCTTTTTTCTTCCGTTTTTTCAGGTTTGCCGGAATCAACCGACGCCCGTGACCACAACAACTCGACTTCGGACGGGATTTGCGCCGGACTTTCAACTATTTTTACGCTTCTTGTGATATATTGGTACTGTACCGAAATGGGTTGTGACGGAGCGTCAGAAGGGATACTTCCATGATTACACGAAAGGTTTTCAAGGATCTTGCGATTTACATGATCGGATTCGGCATTTTGATCGGCATCATCTTCCCCTTCTTCGCCCTGGCGATGAACGTTCCGGCCGAATTCGCCCTTGACCCGTTGTTCTTCTCGCTTTGCGTCGTCGCCGGCATCCTCGTCGGCGCCGTCAACGTCTTCCTCGCCCGGCAGGTCGTCGCGCGTCGGATCAAAACGCTCTCCAAGAGCATGCGTCACGTGGAATCGATGATTTCCCTCCGCGCAACCACCTCGAAGTATGACATCTGCGATGTGGACGCCTGTTCCGTCCCGGTGCTTTCCGACGACGACCTCGGCGATACGGCGCGGGCGTTCAACGCGCTGATCCAATCGCTGTCCGACTCCTACAAGGCCGAAGCCGACCTGCAGACCTTCAACGGCGAAATCGCAAGCCAACTCGACTTGTCCAGCATCTCCGCCTTCGCCCTCGACACGATCGTCCGCAAGAACCGCGCCGCCGGCGGAGCCCTGCTCGTCGAGCGCAACGGCGAACTCGACGTCACCGCATCGCGGTCCCTCATGAACCCGGAGCACCTTTCCGACAATCCCGTCTTGTGGCGGGTGTTGAAGACCGGCACATCGGAACGGATCGCCTTTCCCGTCGACGTCGACGTCGACGCCGTGATCTCGACCTTCCGTCCGCGCGAACTGCTCGTGATCCCGATCCTTTACAAGAAGGTTCCGCTCGGCTTGCTTTTGTTGGCCGGATCGATGCAGTTTCCGCACAACGCCGTCAGTGGCATCGAAGCCTTCACCGCCGGACTGTCGCTCGCCCTTAAAAACGCGCTCACGCATGTCCAGCTTCAGGAACTCGCCGCAACCGACCCGCTCACCAGCATCTATAACCGCCGCTTCGGCTTGATGCGCCTGCAGGAAGAATACAACCGCGCCATCCGCCTCGGTTCGCCGGTCGGCGTGATGATGTGCGACATCGACCATTTCAAGACCGTCAACGACACCTACGGCCATGTGGTCGGCGACAAGGTCCTGCTCTCCGTCGCCAAAGCGATCAAAACGGCCCTCCGCGAAGGCGACCTGGCCGTCCGCTACGGCGGCGAGGAATTCGTCGCGATCATGCCCGGCGCTTCGCTTTCCGACACCCGTCTGGTCGCCGAACGGATCCGTCGGTCGATCGAGGACGCCGTCGTCAAATTCATGGAGCACGACATCAAGGTCACCATCTCGATCGGCATCGCTTCCGTCCCCGAAACCCTGTCCGACACCTCCGCCGAACTCCTCGAAGCGGCCGACAAGGCGATGTATCGCGCCAAGGAAAACGGTCGAAACCGCGTCGAATGAACTTCCGCTTGATTCCCAAGGGTTCCTGAAAAGGAGCTCTTTTTTTATTATCCTTGGTGATGTTTTCATATTCGCATACATATTACGTACTGATTCATCACTTGCACAATAAAATCGCTTTGCCAAACGTATATGATGTGAAACCCGAAAGGAGGGTTCAAACATGTACTTGAAAAAAATCTTCACAACGATCGCGGTTACGGCGATCGCCATCGGCCTCTTCATCAGTTGCGGAAGCGTCTCGGCGGATGACACCTATGTCACGCTGGACATCAACCCGAGCATCGATCTGACCATCAGCGGAAATGACAAGGTCCTCGATGCCAACGCGCTCAACGAGGACGGCGAACTGCTTCTCCTCGAACTCGATCTCATCGGCGAAACATCCGCGGATGCGATCGAGATGATCATCGACAAGGCGATCGACCTCGGCTTCATCGACATCGAAGCCGCCGAAACGCTCGTCTCCGTCTCCTCGATCTCCGCGAATGCGGAACTCGGCGAAACGGTCCGCACCCGCATCAAGGAACACATCGACGAAGCCTTCATGAACCGCGGAATGATGGGCAAGGCCGTCGAAAAGGCGTTTGACGGTTCCACCGTCGCCCAGGCCGGCGCGCTCGGTGTTGCACCGGCGCAGTACAATCTGGCGAAACGCGCCTGCGAACTCGACGATACGCTCACGATCGAGGAAGCGGTCGCGATGACGCCGGTCGAACTGATGGCCCGCATCAAAACGATGAAACAGGAAAACAAAGACATCTCGCAGGCGCTTAAGGACGAGTTCCAAGCTGCCCGCGACTTGATCAAGGACGAGTATCAGCCGCAAATCGAAGCCCTTGAAGCCCAGATCGCGACCCTCGAAGGCGAAGGCGGAGACACCGCCGCCCTCGAAGCCGAACTCGCAACCCTGCTTGATGAATTCCATGCGGAACTCGAACTGCTCCGTGAAACCTACCACGAGGATTCGGTCGAGTTGCAAACCCAGACCCGCACCCAGTACAACGCCCGCGTGAGCGAAAACGCCGCCGCGGTCGAAGCCTGGCGGACCCAGACCCAGACCCGCAAGTCCGAACTCGAAGACGAGATCGACGCGTATCAGCACGGCACCGAAAACACCGGAAACGTCACGACCACCCAAAACACCTCCGGCACCGGCGGAAACTGATTCTTTCATCCGTGATGGAGAGGGACGAGGCATTTGCCTTCGTCCCTTTTTCAAACAAAAAGCGCATCCGCGGATGCGCTTTGATGTTGTGAAAGACTACTTGGCCTGCTTCATCGAAGCCATGACCTGGCGGACCTGTTTCTCAGACGGGGTGCGCCCCATCTGCGACATCATCGCGCGGATCATGTTCTCGTTCACGGGCGGATTCTTCTCGAGATAGTTCTTGAAGACTTTTCGCGAGATGAAGAAGCCGGCGACACCGCCGCCGAGAAGCAAGAGGATGGGAACGACGATGACGATCCAGAGCTGTAACTCAACCATGATTGACAACCACCTTTCAACTCTCTTACATTGTATCAAAACGGCGTCCCGATATCAAGCGGAATCGGCGAAAGCCGCACCCGATTCACCGCTCGCTTTTTTTCGGTTCCGCTTTACAAAAAACGGCCTTTCGGTTACAATACGTACGTGTCACCACATATCCCTTGGGAGGAACCACCATGCCGAGAAAAATTCTGGATACCTGCATCGCTTGCGGAACCTGCAAGTCGAACTGCCCGGTAGACTGCATCGCCGAAGGCCCGATCTACGTCATCGATGCCGATCAGTGCATCGATTGCGGCGTCTGCGAAGCGAACTGCCCGGTCAACTGCATCATCGTCGAATAACCGCACCGATCCAAAAAGCAGCGCCGGCGGCGCTGTTTTTTGTTTTCCGATTCCCGATTCGATGCGACACCTTGACAATCCGCATCGCAATGAATATCATAAAGGTGGCGATTGTTCGCTTTTCAATCGATGAACCACGATCGAGGGGGTTATCACGATGAAACGAAGGATCCTACTGACAGGATGGTTGCTGCTTGCGTTGTTGACGGTGCTTTCCTGCCGCAAGCCGACCGGGTTCGTCCCCGAATCGGGATGGAACGTGCTATCCAATCCGGACGAAATCGTCTTTTCGCAATCCGCATCGGAAACCGGGCTGGCGTTTTCGGTCACGGCGGCGGAAACCTACGAGGCGGTCCTCGCCGACGACGGATTGGACCAGCTTTTGGACATCGTCGACGGCGCACTGCTTTCGGCCGAGCTCGAGGAGATCACTTCAGACGACCTGACCGCGCGGATGAACAAGCTGATGGACAATGAATCCCTCCCCCCGATTTTCCAGACCGGGAACTCCATGCTGGCGAATTGGATTTTCGTGATGAGGCAGTTTGTCACCGCCTATCCTACCCCAGATGGTCATGACGGGCAGATCGCGCTTTCGATCGCCCGCGAACGGTATACCACCACGTCGACCGACTCCGGTCCCAATCCGAACGCCTCGCAGATCGCCATCGCGATGGCGGCGCTCCGCAGCGAATACGGGTTCACGATCAACGACCGTTTCCTCGCCGCGCAGTATCGCGCCCGCTATGTGTCATCCGCCGCCGGTGATGAAGCGAACCTCTCCGTCCTCGCCTCACTCACCGGTACGCCCGACCAGCCTGAGAAAGAATTCACCGTGACCCCCGACGCGTTTTTGACGTCGGTGCTCGCTTCGAACTGCGTACCCTACATCCTGCGTGCCGCCGAACGGAAGGTCCTGTTGGACCCGGTCTACTTCACGCCCGTGTTCGGCGAAGAGACCGATCTGCAAAAAAACGATTTTTCCCGCATGCAATCGCTTCGGGACCAAACCGCCGCGATCTTGGCCGACTATGAAACGATCGACGACCTCGACGGCGACCCGCTTTCGTTCTTTCCTTACGGCGGTTATGACGAGTACCTGTTCGACGTCTACGGAGTCCGGTCCGCCGATGATCTTTTGGAAGCCCTGGTCGTCGAGACGCTGAAAAACGCGATGACCGCCGGACGCGTCATCGATCAGCTCGGCATGCTCCGCTCGCAAATCATCGATCGCCAGAATCTGTCCTTCGATCTCGTCGCCGACATGCTGGTCTTTGACATCGACGCAAATGGCAACGGCATCGCCGATGACGCCTACGATGTCTATCGGAGCATGTTGAGCGAGAGCGGTCAGGCACAAGTTTTGATCGAGCTTGAAAACGAACTCAAGACGGCGGTCGACGCCTACTTCGCCGCCCACCCCGATCATGACATCCGCGCGCTCTTCGCGGTGTATCAGGCGGCGGACGCCGATGATCCCGTCTTCGGGGCGTTCATCGAGTTCGGCTTCCGCGCCGCGATCCGCCCGCTGCGCGCGTTCAACTCCTCCTCCGAGAACGACCGCATTGCCTATTTCGGACCAAACGGTATGGAAAATCAATTCAACTACGGTACCCTGTCGCGGATCCGCACGCTCTACCAAACGTTGATGACCGACCCACGACCAATCGTCGCGCGGACGCCCTGTTTTTCGATGGAAGACGGCGTGGCCGTCATCGAAGGCAGCGACGCCGAGGCGATCGCCTTTCCGACCTTCCGTTTTGCGGAAACCGACGCCGGTCATCCCGTATATGCCGTCGGATCGGCCAACGCCGCCGACCTCGTGACGGAAGCGCAGCTGTCGCTGTATCTTGAGCGGTATCTTGCACAACGGCTCTTCGGGATGACCCCCGAAACCGAGGCGGCCCTTGAGGCCGAACTGGGCAAGCTTATCGCCGATCTGCCGCCCGGCGTCCTCGCGGCTTGCGACTTCTTCGTCCGGTCATCGCTCGATCTGGTCTTTGCGAACGACCTGTAGCGGTCTGGCATCGCGCAAGAATGCGTCGGCGGAAGCGTCATCACGGGAACCTATGTCGATGCGGTCGACGAGGAATGGACCGCACGGTTCGAAGGCTTCGTCGAGGTCTACCAGTGGCTCTACTACAACGTTCCCGTCGGCGACGGGGTGTGGTCATGAGACCGCACGAACCCAAATGAAAGACTCCCGATCCGCGGCGGTTGCCATGGATCGGGAGTCGTTTTTTTTCCTACTTGCGGAAATACGTGGCGACGCGGCGGAGCGAGGCGAGGAGCACCTCGTCCTCTTCGACCTTGAGGTCTTCGAAGATCGAGTCGATCATCTTCTCGTGGAACTTCGAGTGGATTTCAAGCGTCTTGTGGGCGGCCGGCGTCAGTTCGACGAGCACCTTGCGGCGGTCGTCCTCGGGACGCTTGCGGATCACGAAGCCCTTGTTGGCGAGCGTGGCGACGGAGGTCGTCAGCGATCCGACGGTGATGCCGAGTTTGGCCGCGATCAGGGTCATCGAGGGCTCGGGGACGTTTCCGACCGCTTCGAGGACGTGGATTTCCGTCATCGACAAAGCGACTCCGGCGTTGCGGAGCGCTTCCTCCTCGATTGCGAGGATGCGGTTGAAGATTTCGACGAGCAGTTCGTTGATCAGTTTTTTGGCTTCGCTCATGGGGTCGGTTCTCCTGGCTGATGCTTATTGGTTGACGATGTAGCCCAGACCCATCGTGCCGGGACCGGCATGGCAGCCGACGACCGGGGTGAGCGGGACGAGCTTGACGTCTTTGAGACCGTGCTTCTCTTCGAGTTCGTCCTTAAGGTCGGCGACGACGTCGAAATTGTTCGTATAGATGATGAAGGCTTCGACCGACTTGCCGGCGATTTCGGTCAAAAAGCGGCCGAGCATCGCTTCGCGGGCTTTCGGGGTCGTGCGGATCTTTTCGATCGTCTGGACTTTGCCATCCTTCGAGACTTCGAGGAGCGGTTTCAGCTTGAGCAGCGATCCGAAGAAACCGGCGGCGTTGGAGAGGCGTCCGTTCTTGACGAGGTACTTGAGGGTGTCGACGCACACGAAGATGTGCTGATGGTCGCGGATCTTTCCGAGTTCTTCGAGGATCTTTTCGGCCGGGACGTTCTGGTCGGCGAGCTTCTGCGCGACGAAGGCCATCTTCGCTTCCGGATAGGACACGGTCTTGGAATCGAACACATGGACCTTGACGTTCTCGATCATCTTCGCCGCGAGAACGGCGTTCTGATACGTGCCGGAGAGTTTTTCGGAGATCGCGATCGCGATGATCTCGTCGCAGCCGGTCGCCGCCATCTCTTCGTACATCTTCAGGATGTTCCCGGTCGAGGTCTGCGCGGTGCGGACGTTCAACTCGGGGTTTTTGATCAACATGGCGTAGAAATCATCCGCGTTGATGTCGACGAAATCCTCATACTCCTTGTCTTCGACCATCAATACCGATCGATAGACCCGGATACGTTTGTCGTGGACGGCGTAATCGATGCCCGAATTGCCGCACACGGCGATGCCGATTTTACTCATTTGTTTCGCTCCTTGTCGTCATTGTCTGACATTACTTTGAATTTCAAACAATAATATAACACGCCCGGAGCACAATTGCAAGAAGAATGTATGCGATTTCTCAAAGAGTGACGTACGGATCGGTATCGACGGCCGAAATGGCGACTTTCATCTCGGGAAACGCATTGGATAGTTCTTCGGCGACGGCCGACTTGAAGATCTTTTCGGCGTAATGTCCGACGTCGAGGACGGAAAGTCCCATCTGCACGCAGTCGAGCGCGGTATGGTAGGTGACGTCGCCGGTGACGTAGAGATCGCATCCCTGGCGCTTCGCGACGCCGACATGGTTCGATCCGGAGCCGCCCGAGACGCCGACGATGACGACGTTCTTGTCGATCGCGCCGATGAACCGGGCGGTGCCGATCCCGAGCGCGTTTTTCACTTTCAGGATATACGACGACATCGACTGCGGTTCGATCGCGCCGTAGCGTCCGATGCCTTCGGCTTCGTCGAGCAGTTTCGGATTGCGGATGCCGAGCAGTTTCGCGAGTCGGTCGTTCATCCCGCCGTCGGCGAGGTCGTAGTTCGTATGCATCGCATAGAGCGCAATGTCGTTTTTGATGAGTTTGTCGATCATCCAGCCGCGCGGGCTCTCGGTCGCAAGCGAGGTGACCGGCTTGAAGATGAGCGGATGGTGGCTGATGATCAGATCGGCCTTGAGGGCGATCGCTTCTTTCACGACGTCCTTCGTCACGTCGAGCGTGACGAGGATGACACAAGCCTTCCGGTTGAGCGAGCCGACCTGCAGACCGACATTGTCCCATTCGTAGGCGAGGGTTCGCGGATACTTCGATTCGAGATGCTTGACGATGTCGATGAGATTCATCGGATGAGCTCCTTCAAGGCGGCGATGCGACGTTCGAGATCGTCCTTCCGGACGGCGTCGAGAGCGTGCTTGCGGCCGTTTTCAAGTTGATGAAGACGCTTCGCCACATAGGCGCGAAACGCCGGGTTGCGGGCTTCGAGGATCAAGGGACCGAACTCGCGTTCGGCCTCCGAAAGCGTCATCGTGCCTTTCACGGCGGCGAGGATCTGGTAATGTTTCCCGCGCTCGCGGACGAACGCCTCGGCGACCAGCTTGAAGCCGTTTTGCTCGAGCCACAGGCGCGTCGCGGCGGGTTCGGACTGCGGTCCGAGGATCAGCCGGGTGACTACCGAAAGATCGGCGGCGCCGAGGATTTCGGCGATCGTGATCCCGCCGAGACCGAGGATTGCGACGGTATCGCAGGCGACCTCGCGCGGAAGGCCGTCCGCGAGGATCGGCAGAATCACGCCTGCGAGACCGACGGCGGCGATGTGTTCCGTGGCGCGTCCGAGCGGCGCGGGTTTGTCGTCGATCGCGACGGCGCGCTTGGCGAGGCCGCGCTTGATCGCTTCGATCGCGAAAAAGCCGTGGTCGGCGCCGACGTCGGCGAGGCAATTGGCGTCCTGAAGGAAGGCGAGGGCGCTTTCGAGCCGGGGGCCGAGATCGCTCATGATTTAGTGGTTGTTCGTGAAATCCTTCAGTTTCTTGGAACGGGAAGGATGGCGGAGCTTGCGCAAGGCCTTGGCTTCGATCTGGCGGATGCGTTCGCGCGTCACGCCGAATTCCTTGCCGACCTCTTCTAAGGTGCGGGTGCGGCCGTCAAGCAGCCCGAAGCGCATCCGGAGGACTTTCTCTTCGCGGTCGGTGAGCGTTTCGAGGACGGCGTCGAGTTCGCGCTTGAGCATTTCCTTCGAGGTGTATTCGTAGGGCGTGAGGGTGTCCGGGTCGGCGATGAAGTCGCCGAGCGAGGAGTCTTCCTCTTCGCCGACGGGACTTTCGAGCGAAATCGGTTCCTGCGCGACCTTCTGGATGATCTGGACCTTTTCGACCGAGATGTGCATCTCGGCGGCGACTTCGTCCGGATAGGGCTCGCGGCGGAGTTTCTGGGTCAATGTGCGCTGGGTGCGCACGAGCTTGTTGATGGTTTCGACCATGTGGACCGGGATCCGGATCGTCCGGGCCTGGTCGGCGATCGCGCGGGTGATGGCCTGGCGGATCCACCANNGTGGCGTAGGTCGAGAACTTGAAGCCCTTGGTATGGTCGAATTTGTAGACGGCCTTCATCAGGCCCATGTTGCCTTCCTGGATGAGATCGAGGAACTGCATCCCTCTGCCGACATAGCGCTTCGCAATCGAGACGACGAGGCGGAGGTTGGCTTCGACGAGCTTCTTCTCGGAGAATTGGCCGCGTTTGTAGAGTTCTTCGACTTCGACGCGTTCTTCGTCGGGGATCGTTTCGCCGGCTTGAATGCGCGTATCGTAAATGTCCTTCGCCCGGCGGGCTCGGGAAATGAGCGTCGCGAGTTCGTATTCCTCGTCGTTGGAGAGGAGTTCGACACGGCCGATTTCCTTCAGGTACATGCGGACCGGATCGTCGACCTTGATCGAGACGTTGGAGTCGTATTGCTTCTCGCGCATCAGTTCTTCTTCGATTTCCTTCGCGTAATCGACGAAATCGATCAGTTCTTCTTCGGAAAGGTCGGCGTCGGAGAGTTCGTCGAGGTCGATGAAATCGTCTTCCTCCATCGCCGCGGCGGCTTCTTCCGGCGTCGCCGGGCCTTCCGCTTCGACGTCATCGAGTTCGTCGGGCAGGACGGCCTCGATGGCCTCCGCCGCTGCCTCGTCTTCCTCGTCGAGGACGGGGACGAGTTCGGTGTAGATACCCTCTTCTTCGAGCATCATCTGGAGGTCGTCGAACAACACCGACTCCTCGGGAGCGTATTTCTTGAGGTCATCGTTGGTGAGATAGCCCTGCGCTTCGTTGAGAGCGACGAGTTTCTTCAGGATTTCATTCTTTTCCATAGGTTTTCTCTTCCTTTCCTGAGGTTCATGATCTCCTCGGATTTCGCAAGATACTGTTGAGAGCTCTTGTCAAGTTGGGCGCGGTCGTTTTCGAGTTCTTTGATGCGGTCGTCGAACCCGCGCGATTTGAGCGTCATGATGCATTCGGACAAGCCTTTTTCGGAATACTCGAGTTTTTCGATGACGATCTTCTCGAATTCCCGCTTGCGGTCGCCCGTCATCCGATGGGCGATTTCGCCGATCACGTCGGCGCCCGCCCGGACTTCGAGGATGTCGTGCGCCTCGAGCAACACCGACATTAAGAATTCATCGCGGACAAAGTAGGGCGTGAGCTCCGCCTCGATCCGGTTGCGGTATTCGACGTTCTGGAAATAGTAGTTCATCAGGTACACTTCGGCGGTGTAGTTGCGATCGAGAATGGCGATTTGTCCCGCCCGACCGCGTTCGGCGGCCTGGGTGATCTTGAGATTCTGCGTGAAGCCGTAGGCGCGGAAGTCGCCCATCAGCGTCTCGACGTCGATATGCAGGTCACTCGCCAGTTTGTCGATGTAGATGTGGGTGAGCGTTCCGGAGTTGCTTTGGATCAGCCAGCGGAATAGTTCGAGCTTGACGCGTTCGACTTCCGCGGCGCGCCGGAGGTCGGCGTGGCGGATCAGCCGCTGATAGCGGAACTCATACTTGTCGACCTGGTTCTGATCGACGAATGCGCGGTACTTTTCGGCGGAATATTTGCGGACGAACTCGTCGGGGTCGAGGTCTTCCGGAAGGAGCAGGACGGACACGTCGAGCTTGGCCTCCTCGAGCAGCGGGATCGCCTTCGAAATCGCTTCGAAACCGGGTTCGTCGCCGTCGTAACAGACGCACACCTTGTCGGCGAACCGCTTGATCAGGGCGGCCTGGACCGGCGTGAGCGCCGTGCCCATCGAGGCCACGGCCTCCTTGACGCCGGCGTTCACCGAGGCGATGACGTCCATGAAGCCTTCGTAGAGGATCACGCGTTTCGCGGTCTTGATCGCCGGCTGGGCGCGGTCGAGGTTGTACAGGGTGTCGCCCTTCGTGAAGATCTCGGTGAAGGGGCTGTTCACGTATTTCGGCTCGTTCTCCGCCTTCTTGTAGAGGCGGNNCGACCTTGCCGTATTCGTTCTTGATCGGGAACATCACGCGGTTCCGGAACAGATCGTAATAGTTTCCTTCGGCGTTCTTCTTGATGAGGCCGATCTGCAGCATGTCGAGTTCCTGGAACTTGCCCTTCAGGTTCCGGTAGAGCTGGTCGGCGCCGTCGGGGGAGAATCCCAGTTCGAACTGCTGGATTGTGTGCAGGTCGAGGCCGCGGGTAAGCAGATAGTCGAGCGCGGGCTTGCCTTCGCGGCTGTTGGTGAGGGCGAGCTGATAGAAGTCGGAAGCCGTCGCGTTGATCTCGTAATAACGCTGAAAGGACTCGTCCGGACCGTATTTCCGGTCGAGTTCCAGCGGAATGCCGTGGCGGTCGGCGAGTTCCTTCATCGCCTCCGGCCACGAGATGTTCTTGTATTTCGAAAGGAACGCCGCGGCGTTTCCCTTCTCGCCGCAGCCGAAGCAGTGGAAAATGTGCTTCTCGGGGGACACGAAGAACGACGGCGTCTTTTCGCTATGGAAGGGACAGAGCCCTTTGAAGTTCTTGCCTGCGGGCTGCAGTTTCACGTACTCGCCGACGACGTCGACGATGTCGGACGCGTTCATGATCGCGTCGATCGCCTGCTGACTGATGGGAGCCATGAAACCACCTCCTTCGTCAAGAACATACTGTCAAAAACGGTTCAGCCGAGATGCGCTCCGAGCCAGGCGGAAAGCTCCGATACCGCGACCTTGACCTGGGTCATCGCGTCGCGTTCGCGGACCGTGACGGTCCCGACGGTGAGCGTTTCCTCGTCGATCGTGACGCAGAACGGCGTGCCGATCGCATCTTGGCGGCGATACCGCTTGCCGATGTTGCCGGCATCGTCATACTGGGTCGCAAAGCGTTTCGCGAGGGTCGCGTAGATCTCGTTGGCCTTCTCGACATGGAATTTCTTCATGAGCGGCAAAACGGCGACCTTGACGGGGGAGAGCTTCGGCGAGATGCGCAAGACGATGCGCGATTCGTCGGTGCCTTCGACCTTCTCCTCGTCGTAGGCGTCGCAGAGCGCCGCCATCACGAGGCGTTCGACGCCAAGCGACGGCTCGATGACGTACGGAACGTATTTCTCGTTGGTCTCGGGGTCGAGATACTCGAGGCTTTCGCCGGAATGGCCCATGTGGGCCTTGAGGTCGTAGTCGGTGCGGGAGGCGATCCCCCAGAGTTCGTCGAAGCCCCACGGGAAACGGTAGTGGACGTCGGTCGTGGCGTTCGAATAGAACGAAAGCTTTTCGGTTGGGTGGTCATAGAGCCGGATGTTCTCCACCTTCAGGCCGAGCGAAGTCAGGAAATCGACGGAAAACTGCTTCCAGTATGCGAACCACTCGAGCTCGGTCCCGGGTTTACAGAAGAATTCGAGTTCCATCTGTTCGAACTCGCGGGTCCGGAAGACGAAGTTGCCGGGGGTGATTTCGTTGCGGAAGGATTTGCCGATCTGGCCGATCCCGAACGGAATCTTCTTGCGCGAGGAACGCTGGACGTTTCGGAAGTTGAGGAAGATCCCCTGCGCCG
Organism: Acholeplasmatales bacterium; assembly: GCA_003477305.1. Lineage (GTDB taxonomy): Bacteria > Bacillota_I > Bacilli_A > Izemoplasmatales > Hujiaoplasmataceae > UBA12489. The sequence goes on from DMTN01000022.1 coordinate 43,783, forward strand.
TTTCGGGGCGGAGGTAGATCGTCGCCTTGGCGTCTTCGACGACGCCCTGGAAGGTCTTGAACATCAGGTTGAATTCGCGGATTTCGGTATAGTCGAGCGATCCGCAGACGGGGCATTTGATCTTGTTTTGGATGATGTAGTCGTACATCGTCTGCTTGTCCCAGCCGTCGGCGTCGACGGCGCCCTTCGTGAAGGCTTCGATCAGCTTGTCGGCGCGGTGGCGCGACTTGCACGACTTGCAGTCCATCAGCGGGTCCTGGAACGACTTCAAATGTCCGGAAGCCACCCAGGTTTCCGGATTGAGGATGATCGCGGAATCGAGACCGACGTTATAGGGGTTCTGCGAGACGAACGCTTCCCACCACGCCTTCTTGACGTTGTTCTTCAGCTCGACGCCGAGGGGACCGTAATCCCACGTATTGGCGAGTCCGCCGTAGATTTCGGATCCCTGGAAAACGAATCCGTATTGCTTTGCATAGGTGACGAGTTGTTCGAGCGATATCCTCATGTTGTCCATCCTCTCAAAACGCGCATAATTCTTCATAATAATTATATATTCAAAATACGTAAAGTCAAGTCGTAACTGAAAAGCGGACCCCGAACGACGGCCTTTCGGCCGTTTCAAACAAAACCGGATCGCCGGGTCAGTACCCGAGCAATCCGGAAAGCACGGAGCGCGATTTGGAGCGGAAATTGAGATGATACGCGTACCAGTCGTCGATCACGCGGCGGATTTCCACCGTCGCCGCCTCGTCGGGCCGTTCGACGACGGGGTCCTTGAGGTCGATCTGGTAGAGGCGCCGCATCCAGCGGAACGCCGCGTCGGTGACCGCGGGGCCTTCTAAGTGGTCGGGACAGGACAGTCCGCCGGAGCGAACCCGGAACGTGAGTTCGTCCTTCTTTCCGCAGGCGGCGCAGGCCGTAAAAGCGGGCGCGACGCCGAGCAGAAACAGGAATTTGAGTTCGAAGATGAAGGCGTAGACCTGATAGTCCGCTTCGGTTTCAAACTTCGCGAGGATTTTCAGGGTGAAGGCAAAGAACTTGGCATGGTCGTATTCCGCTTCGCCGAAGCCGTGGAGCAGTTCGGCGAGATGCTGCGCATAGGTGAACCGTTCGAGATCGGCCTTGATCCTGGGGTAGACTTCGATCAGGTCGGCGTCGGTGAGCGTCAGAAGGTCCCTGCCGGTCGCCTGGAACTTGACGAGGTTGAGGTTTTCGGAGGACGACAGGTACGGCGATCCGAACTTTTTCGCACCGTGGACGAGGACCGACTTCATCCCTTCCGCGGTATAGACGTGGAGGATCTTGCTCGACTCCTTGAAGGGGATCTGTTTCAGGATCAGGCCATCGAACGCTTGCACGGCGTCAACCCCGATCGGGTTTGTATCCGAAATTCTTGAGGTAATATTCGCGGTTGCGCCAGTCGGGTTCGACCTTCACGAACAGTTCGAGAAACACCTTCGTGCCGACGAGTTCCTCGATATCGAGGCGGGCGGCGGTGCCGATGTTCTTGAGCATCGATCCGCGGTGCCCGATGATGATCGCTTTCTGGCCGGCGCGTTCGACGATGATCGAGGCGTGGATCCCCATCGTCGTCTTGACGCCGTTCATCNNTGCGGGATCTCCTCCGAGGTCATCGAGAGAATCTTCTCGCGGATCAATTCGCCCACGAGGAACGATTCCGGACGGTCCGTGACCGATCCTTCCGGATAAAACCGCGGACCTTCGCCGAAGGTCGCCTTGATGTCGGCGACGAGGTTGTCGACGTTTTGTCCGGTGAGCGCGGAAATGCCGTACGCGGCTTGGAACGGAAAGGCGGCCTTGTAGACGTCGATGGCCATCTGAAGGCGATGCCAATCTTTGATCGCGTCAATCTTGTTGATGATCAGGAAAACGGGCGTCTTGGCGGTTTGGAGGCGTTTCAGAATTTCCAGGTTCTCGTATTTCTGGTCGTCGTAGGCATTGACCATGAAGAGCACGAGGTCGACCGACTTGACGGTGTTGACGGCGGCTTCCGACATGTATTCGCCGAGCCGCGTCCGGCCGTGATGGATGCCGGGCGTGTCGATGAAGACGATCTGCGAATCCGCGTCCTCGAAGATCCCGGTGATGAGGTCGCGGGTCGTCTGCGGCTTGTCCGAGACGATCGCAAGCTTGCGGCCGAGGACCGTGTTGAGAAACGTCGACTTGCCGACGTTCGGTTCGCCGATGATGGTGACGAAGCCGGAACGGAACATCAGAGGTCGCCCTCGGTGAAGGCCGCCGGCAAGAGGTCGGCGTTCTTGTACGTCTTCGTCTCGCCCTTGTTGTTGGCCAGAATCACCTTGGCGTCGTCTTCCATCAGTTCGCGGAGCACCTGGCGGCAGGAGCCGCACGGCGAAACGAAATAGGGATGGTCGGTATAGACCAGGATCTGCTTGATGTCGGCTTTGCGGACGCCTTGCGAGTATGCCGCATAGATGGCGCTCCGTTCGGCGCAATTGCACAGTCCGTAGGCGGCGTTTTCGATGTTGACGCCTTTGAACAGGGTCCCGTCCTTCAGTTCGAGGACGGCCGAAACGGGGAACTTGGAATAGGGGGAGTAACTGTTCTTGATGTTCTCCCGGGCGATTTGATAAAGTTTGTCCATGATCAATTCCTCCTGAGTTCGCAGGCCGCCAGGATTTCCTCCTGGAGCGCGAACATCGTTTTTTCTTCTTCCGGCGTCTGATGGTCGTAGCCGGAACAGTGCAGATACCCGTGAACCGCAAGGAACCCGAGCTCCCGTTCGAAGGAATGCCCATAGGATGCGGCCTGTTCTTTCGTCCTCGGGATGGCGATGAAAACATCGCCGAGTTCGATGCCGCCGTCTTGGTTGTCGAACGTGATCACGTCGGTGATGCGGTCGATCTTGCGGTAGTCGCGGTTGATTCGCTGGATTTCGGAATCGTTGACGAGAATCACCGAGATGATCTTCCGGCCGTGCGTGCGAAGCGTCTTGTATGCTTGTTTCAAAACCTTTTCGAGCGTCGGCAGATACGCTTGATCCGCCGCGTCGAACTGGTTCACGAAGTTAATCCTGAGCATGTTCGAACCTCTCGAGGATCGTCTGGACGAGCGGGTGGCGGACCACGTCGATCTTGTCGAAATGGCAGATGTCGATGCCGGGGACGTTCTGCAGGATGCGGGCGGCGATCACGAGCCCGGGTTCGACGTGCTTGGGCAAGTCGCTTTGGGTCACGTCGCCGGTGACGATCATCTTCGATCCGAAGCCGAGGCGGGTGAGGAACAGCTTCATCTGGTTCACGGTCGTATTCTGGGCCTCGTCGAGGATCACATAGGCGTTGTCGAGGGTCCGGCCGCGCATGTAGGCAAGCGGCGCGATTTCGATCGTGCCCTGCTCGATCATCGTCTGGGCCGTCTTCGTACCGAGGATGTCGTAGAGGGCGTCGTAGAGCGGACGCAGATACGGA
>DMTN01000055.1 GCA_003477305.1 Acholeplasmatales bacterium
GTGATGTCAATCACCTATTTGTTCAGCAGGGCTTGACGTGAGCGTCGGTCCGCGATATGATAAAGGCGATGAATAATGAATGAGATATTTGATTCGGTTTTATGACGGAGGCTACATAATGCGCCGCATCGCTCTGATTCTCATGCTTGTGATCCTCACGCCGGTCTTTTTCTCCTGCGGTCCGGGCATCAGCCCCGACATCGAGGCAGCCGCCGGCTACGAATTGCTGTTCGAATTGCCACCGGACTGCCACATCGTCTCCGAGTCGTTCGCACTTTCAACCGAGGATACCGGTTATACCGGTAACTACCATGCCGAGGCGATGCTCGTCACCGCCACCTATGTGATCCAAAACGAAGGAACCGCCATCGTCATGGAGGCGCTCGTCCCCGCCCCGAAGGCAAACGATGCGCTTGAGTACCCGGGATTCTACTATCGCCTCGATGCGGGCGGGACCGCGCTTGCGGGTGTCTGGATGATGCGCTATCCCGCCGCGTCTGACGTCGTGTATGAAGCCTACGTCGCACGCATGAAAACCGTGGAGGACCTCGACCCCGGCGTGGCGATCCATCGGACGACCTTCGACCTGCCGGCGGAAGGTCAGTCCGCGGCGATGCCGATCAACGCCGACAATCATCGGATTCTGTCCGACGACTTCTACCGGACGGCGACCCATCTGTACTTCGATGACGTGACCGCTCCCGAGCGCGGCAAAGCCTACGGGTTCGGCGCGCCGGTCGAACTGACGTTCGACTACGAAGCGCATGCCCTCACCCAGGAGATCGGATTCGCGGAACTGCTCCTCGATTTCGCCGGAATCGATGTGTTTCACCAGGGAATCTACGCCGTCGCGATCGACCGTTTCCTCGATGAAGACCCGACGGCGATACGAAAAGGCGAATTGTTTCCGTCAAACCCGTACGAGCGCATCGAATCCGTCTTCCGCTATTCTATCCCGCTTCCGTCCGGAACGACCGTCGTCACGCTCGCGCAGCCGATCTGGGCGACCTGCCACATGGCGGAGGAATCGTGCGTCTACCGTTTCGCGTTCGATCCGACGCGCTACGCCGGAGGAATGATTCCGGTGACGATCGCGCTTTCGACGAACCGAAGCGTGATTGAATCGACTTACCTGATCACGGACGGGAATCTCGTCTTCGATCCGACCCGAAGCCTGCTTGAGATCGACACGCTCGCGACAAAAAGCGTCGGATCCCTCGGCTCAAGACCCCTGACGACCACGACCGAATGAGCGCGGACAATGGCATCACAGCTCCTGAACAGCGCACCAAGACCGACGAATCGACGGACGGCAATCCCCCTATCGATCCTCCGTGCGAAGGATGATCAAACCCATCAAGACCTCGCGGATGGACAAACGCTTGAGCAATCGAGCGTTTTTATTTTTCTACGAAATGATAATTAAGTCGGAAAAAATCAAAAAATTTTGATAAAAACCGACATAAAAGTCAAACTGCATGAATAAAGAGTTCAAATCGTCGAAACGCCCACGATCGAAAAAAACGACGGCGTCCTCGAAGGCGCCGTCGTTTTGCATATCGATAAGCATCGTTCATGACAAGAACTCACTTGCCTTTGTACAGGCCGAAATCGCTCCGGACACCCGTCACGAAGACGATGCCCATGCCGGAACCGCGGGTGTCAATGAAAAACGGAGCGCATGCTATCATGACTCTATACGTCGGAAAACGGATCAGGTCAGGAATCCTTGATCAAATAGGGGTAGAAGATCCAGAGGGTGCTTTGGCTCCCTGTCACCGTGACGATGTAGGTGCCGGGCGTCAGTCGATACCAAAACGCGGGGGTCGGCGTGACGGAACCTCCCTCATACACGACAATTTGATAATCGTTCATCCCACCGTAATAGTCGAGGGGCTGAAATAGAATCTGGTAATTTCCCGTCGTTTGAATCGTGATCAAGAAGGATGCGCTTTCGACTCCGACTCCGATCATGAGCGGATGCTCCTCGTCATAGGCGGAGATGTCGTACAGATCCTCTGGATCAGTGCCGGTCAGAATCAGCGGGACGAGGCGATAATGGAGTTCGAAGGGTCCGACCTTTTTGGTGTACACCGTGATTTCCTGCGAACGTTGGCTGTCAATGAAAAAGCGGCAGACTTGATGACCGACGGGACAGTATTTGGTGGAACGCAGTTCGATGTCACTGTAGGTAAGGAGCCCCGCCGTTGCGCCGAATTCGAACACCAGCAGATACGGGTAAGGCTGAGTCGGGAAGTAATAGTGGTTGAAATCATCTTCGCCTTCCGCATATCCGACGATCGTTCCGGGCGAAACGCCTTCGATGGTCTCGTAGGTGATGTCCGTGATATCCAGCAACTCCAGCGTGAAGTAATATTCGTCGACCGCGTCGGTTTGCATGTTGACGTAGTAATACCCTTCGCTGGGAATGGTTAGGTAATTCCTGATCTCGGTCAGAAGATTCATCTCGGCGTCGTAGATGGCGTATTGGTCGTCGAAGGCGGTTCTTTCATAGATCCCCGGAGACAGGTAGAAGCGAATCCAATTGTCCTGATTGGGATACACTTGGAAATGCCTGCTGCGGGAACCGACATCAAACTCGATGTCATTCCAGGTCGGGCTGACCGGGATGTTGAACCCCATGTCGCCGACGGCGAGTTTCTCGAAGTTCCGAATCGTGATTTCCTGCTCGATGGAAAGTTCCAGACGGAACGAATAGTCTTGGAGCGTTCCGGCGATATCAAGCGAGGTCGTGAAGACATATTGCGAGAAGTTGCTTTTAAAAAGGATGTCGACGTCAAGATATTGAAGATTGAACTGCACGTCCTGAATTTGCATGACGGTGGCGACGAGTTCGGTTCCGAGCACTTGTTCCCAGTAAGGGAAACCGATTTTCGCCGTGAAGTGCGTGCTTGACAGCATCTTGACATCGCCGAGATAATCGAGCGAGACATCATCGCTGAATCCGTATTCACTCAACAAGTCCATCATGTTCTCCATTGTGATGTCCTGAACGGCGATCGAACGAACGATGTCATTGTTCTCATCCGCCGTGAACCGATGGATGTTTCCGTCTTCTTCAAACAAGTATTCGATGACGGGGTTGGATGTGCTCCCGGTGATCAAAGAACTGAAGATGTAGAAGTCGACCAAATCGATCTGCAGGTCGAGCGAAGATTCGTTTTGATGGCTAGAACCGGGGTAATGCGCCAGCGAATCCATTTCAGTATGGATGATCAAGCGCGGATTGGCGGTAAGGGCGGCGTCGAACCGATCAAGCGCCGCAGACAACTCGGAGCGTTGTCCCGCAGGCAGTTCGACATAGGGAGTCTGATAGACCGTGGTCGCGGTCGTCGCGGCGGTCGTCGCCCGAAAAAAGTCCAAGTCGCAACCGATCATCGACCCGGTCAAGGCAAATAGGAAAATCCATCGTAAAAATCGCTTCATCGAACCGCTTCCTCCGATGTCGTCCGAATGGGACGATCTTGTCAAAGTAGAACATGACGCTCATATTATACCACTAATCAATACAAAAGAAATCGCATCCCGACGAATCCGCATCCATCCATAAAAAAATGATGGACAAGGCATATGCAAGGAGTTATAATATAATCACGTTATGCATAAGAGATATATGCAAAAACGAATTATACATAAACAACTTATATATAAAAAGGAGGTGATTTGATGAGCAACTCGGGCGAATACATCCGCGGGTTCACGGATTACATCGTACTATCCATTCTAGCAAAATTCGACAGCTACGGATATGAAATGTCGAAAATCATCGAAAGCGTCAGCCACAGCAACTTCACGCTGACGGAAGCGGCCTTGTACTTCGCGCTCAAGCGCCTTCTGGAAGATGACAAGATCAGCTCCTATTCGGAGAAGAACAAGAAGGGCATGACCCGACGCTTTTATCAAATCACCCGGAAAGGCAGCGACGCGCTCGCCGCCTTCCGCCAGGACTGGATTCAGATCGAATCCAATTTGAGCAACCTGGTCGGAGGCGGCTTCGAGTACGCTCGCGACGAATGAAGATCATGACGGAAGGAGGCGAAGCCGATGGAACTTTATAAAATCATCCCGCAGAATTTCTTCAGCATCCTGAACTGCAAGAACCAGGAACTGTATGTCAAGTGCCTCATGTCGGTCTTCCGTTCGTACGAACAGGGTTCCGTCCTCGGCATGGACAAGACGATCGCCCAGCAGGCCGTCCTCGACGTCCTCGAAGTCCACTCGGCCGCCGTCAAGGACCTCGAAGACGTCGAAGCCTCGGCGCCGCTCCGCGACAAGGCCGCCTTGATCCTCCGGCGTTTCGAAGAGTGCGAGTGGATCGACATCGACGTCAACAACGACTATGTCGAAGTCCTGAACTTCCGCGACTATGCGATCACCGTGATGCAGGCGCTCAAGACGATCGGCACCGACACGATGTACGGCTACGATGACGAGACCCACGAATTCCGCGGCTACATCTTCACCGCCTATACCCTGCTCGAGCACGAACGTTCCGAATTCGGGATGGTCGTCGACCAGGTCTACAAGAACACGATCGCCTTCATCCGCGAGATCCGCAAACTCGACTCGCGTCTGAAATACTACATCCGCACGATCATCCTGAACTCCGAGATCCGCGATCTCATCAACCTTCTCGTGAACTACAAAGTCGAGCTCGTCGACCAGGCCTATTCCCGCCTGAAGACCTCCGACAACGTCGCGAAGTACAAACTCGCGATCGTCAAAAAACTCGAAGAGTACCAGCAGAACCCGGTCATCATGGACATGATCTCGCGGGAATACCTGGTCGCCGCGAACAACAATCAGGATCTCGCCAAGATCCGCGCCAACAAGCGGATCGACGACATCATCGACATCTACAACTCGCTCGGCTACATCATCGATGAAATCGACAAGAAGAACAAGATCTACGTCAACTCGACGATCGCCAAGATCAAGTTCCTCCTCAACGATGACGAAAACGTTATCGGCAAGCTGAATACGATCCTCCGCTTCACCGCCGAAAACGTTAAGAAGTACAAAACCGACTTTGCGCTTCGCACCATCACGCCGCTCTTCACCCTACGCAACCACGGCGTCATCAACAACAATTCGCTCTATACGCCGCGCGGCGCCTACGTCCACGGCGAAGGCCAGTTCCTCTTTGAAAACGTCCTGACGCCGTCGAACGCCCTGCAGGAAGCCTTCTACAAGGAATTTGAAACGAACTACAGCGAGGAAGTCATCAAGAAGTTCCTCGCCGCGTTCTTCCGGAACCAATCGATCATCCGCGCCTCCGAACTCATCAGTGAGGACGTCGCCGACGAAGCGGTGCTCCGGCTCCTCTACATCCTGGTCTACGCCGGAGAGGAAATGAATTACTACATCCAGCCGCTCGACACGACGATCCATCATAAGAAATTCCGGATGTCCGACTTCCAAATCATAAGGGGGCAGAAACTATCATGATTCTCCAAAACTTCGAAAACCTTACCGGCGCGCAGCGCCAAATGTTCGCCGACACCGTCGTACGGTTGCTCGCGAACGCCTTTCTCGCCCGCGACAAGAAGGACAACAAGGAGCTCTACTACTTCGTCCTGTCCTTCAAAAACTACTTCGACGAATACTTCGGCGTGATCGGCTACGAGCTCATCCTCGACCGCGACCGCGGCGCGCTCCAACTCGTCACGAAGGAAAACCAGAACCTCGTGAAGCTGAAGAAGGAAGAGTCGCTGATCCTGCTCATCCTCCGTATCCTCTATCATCAGCATCTCGTCGAAACGTCGGTCAACGACAACGTCGTGATCATGATCGACGAGATCCATCAGAAGTACGATGCCCTCGAACTCAAGAAGAAGATGAACAAGACCGACCTCGTCAGCGTGATCCGCCTGTATCGCAAGTACAACCTGATCGAACCGCTCGGCGACCCCGCGATCGGCAACACCCGCGTCATCATCTACCCGACGATCCTGATGGCGATCTCGACGCAGAACATCAACGACGTCCTCGACGTGATCCGCCGCCTCGCCAGCAAGGAAGGGGGACCGGCCGTTGAAGAAGCTAACTAAGGTCCGCCTGATCAACTGGCATTTCTTTTCCAACGAAACCCTCAACATCCAGAACAACACCCTGATCACCGGCCAAAACGCCACCGGCAAGTCGACGATCGTCGACGCGATCGCCTTCATCCTCACCGCCGGCGACCAGATCTTCAACCTCGCCGCCAATGAAAAAAGCAAGCGCGACCTGCGCGGCTACGTCAAGTGCAAGCTCGGCATCGACAACCAGGAATATCTCCGCGTCGGCGATGTCACCGGCCATGTCGCGCTCGAATTCAAGGACGAGCGGACCAAGACCTATTTCACCGTCGGCGCCGTAATCGACGTCTTCGGCGACGTCCTGCCTCCGAAGGTGCTTTTCTACGCCACCGACGGTCCGATGGTGGAGACGCTTTTCGTCGACGACGAGTCGCGCATCCTGACAACGCTCAACTTCAAGAAACTGAAGCGCGCCGCGGAAATCTATCCGACCCGCCGCGAGGCGAAACTGGCGTTCCGTCAGAAGTTCGGCTCGATCAACGAAACCTATTTCTCGCTGTTGCCGAAGGCGCTCGCGTTCAAGCCGATCGCCGACGTCAAGGAATTCATCTACCGCTATCTGCTCGAAGAGAAGACGCTCGACGTCGAGTCGATCAAGGAGTCGATCCACTCCTATCGCGACCTCGAAGTCACGCTCAAGGTCATCAAGCAGAAGATCAGCGACCTCGAAGAGATGAAACTCACCTATGAGGAAATCAAGAAGAACCAGGAATCCAAGAAGTTCTTCGAATACATGCTCAAGCTGATCGATCTCGAAAACACCCGGTCGATCGTCAAGACGAAACTCGCCGATCTCGAAAAGAACAAATTCTCGGTCGACCGCTACAAGAAGGAAATCGACGGCATCGACGCCTCGCTTTCCGCCGCCGAAGACCGCCAGAAGGACATCTACGCGATGATGCAGTCGGACGAATCCTTCAAGGCCGGCGAACTGTTTGACCGCGAGATCCTCGACCTTTCCGGCCGCGTCGAAGACCAGCGCGAAATCCGCCAGGCGTATCTCGAACGGGTCCAGCGGAACAAACCGCAGATCGCCGAACTGCGTCAGGACTTCAAGGACAAAATCTACGACGAACTCGCCAAGATCGACGTCGTGAACGTCAGCGCCAACGACGTCGACAAGACCAAACTCGCGCTCTTCGACATCGACAAGCGCCTGAAGGAACGCACCGAATCCGCCAGCAAGGCAATCGGCAAGGCGGAAAGCCAGAAGACCGGCGCGCTCGCCGAAATCAACGAGATCTTCGCCGCCCTGAAGGACCTCGAGAACCACCGGCTCCGCTATCATCCCGCTCTCGTCGAACTCCAGGCGAAGATCAAGGAAGGCATCAAGAATCGTTTCGGCGTCGACGGCTCGGTCCACGTGCTCGCCGAACTGCTCGAAGTGACGGACCCGAAATGGGTCGACACGGTTGAAGACTACCTCGGCGCGCAGCGCTTCAACCTGATCGTCGAGCCGCGCTACTTCGACGAAGCCCTGCAGATCTTCAACCGCCTGAAGGACCAGATGAACCTCTCCGGCTTCGGCCTCGTCAACACCAAGAAGATCGCCCACTACATCAACAACCAGCCGAACTCGCTCGCGACGATCATCGCGACCGACAACGTCGACGCCGCCCATTACGTGACGATGACGTGCGGCAGCCTGATCATGGTCAGCGACGTCAAAGAACTGGAAAACTTCCCCCAGGCGATCACCCGCGAAGGCGTCGTGTACCGCAGTTTCACGGTCCGCAGCCTGAACAAGAACACCGAGAAGCCCTTCATCGGAAAACGCGCCCATGAATTCCAGACCGACAAGTGGAAGAACCTCGCCGTCCAGGCGAAGGAAAAGTATACCAAAATCACCGACGAGATCACCCGCCTTCAGAACGAGAACACGCTCGTCGGCCGGCTCAGCCTCAAGGAACTGATCGAACAGGTCGGCAGCGGCGTGCTCTTGGAAACGACCGAACGGTCGCTGAAAAACGCGAAACAGCGGAAAGCCGATCTGCCGACCGCGACGGTCAACGAACTGCGCGTCGAATACGAGAAGATCAAGGACGACATCCGCGCTCTGAACGGCCAGAAACGCCGCCTCTACGAGGAAACCGGCAAGCTCCGCTCCGATGCGATCAAGTTAAACGACGACCTCGTGACGCTCGAAGCCCGCGAGGAGACGATTCGGACCGAGATGAGCCGGATGGCCGGGGACAACCTCGCCATGGAAGAAGACGCATCCAGCCTCTTCGCCAAGGAAATCGGCAACGCGAAGGATCCGATCAAGGTCGAACTCGAATACAAGAAGCGCATCGAGACCGAACTCGGCAACCTCAAGAACCTCGAAGACTCGCTCCGCCAGAAGCAGTTCAAGTACACGAACGCCTTCAACCTCGGCTATCCGTACGGCTTCGAGCATATGGGATACTATCTCGAGGAATTGAACAAGCTGATCCGAAGCGAACTCGTCAAATACGAGTCGAAGGTCCGCGAAGCGCGCGAAGCCGCCGAGAAACTCTTCAAGGAAGACTTCATCGCGAAACTGCGGAACTACATCATCTCCGCCCAGGACGAGATCGCCAAGATCAACGCGACCTTGAAGACGATCAAGTTCGGCGACGACGCCTACGAGTTCATCTTCCCGAAATCGAAGGAATACGCCGACTACTACGACATGGTCCTGTCCGACGATTCGATGAAGTCCGGTTCGGAAATCTTCAACTACGATTTCGAGATGAAGTACCAGCGCCAGCTCGAGGAACTCTTCATCAACCTCGCGCAAGACGACCTCAACAGCGGCGGCGCCATCAACAAGTTCACCGACTACCGCACCTACATGGACTACGACATCAAGATCCTCAACTCGCAGGGCGACGTGATCCTCTACTCGAAGGTCTTCAAGGAGAAATCGGGCGGCGAGACCCAGGTCCCGTTCTACGTCGCGACGATCGCCTCGTTCGTCCGCGTCTTCACCCAGGCGAGCCGCGGCAACGTCTCCGATGCGATCGGGTTGATTCTGTTTGACGAAGTGTTCGACAAGATGGACACGACCCGCATCAAGGCGATGATGGAATTCATCGCGCAGCTGCCGGTCCAGATCATCCTCGCAACCCCGCCGCAGAAGATGGAAGTGCTCAAGCACTACACCGACACGACGATCGTGACGATGCGCGACGGGAAAGCCGCGCGGGCGTATCAAGTCGTGTCGAAAGACTGAAATCCCCAATAAAACTTCACAAATTTCTGTTATAATCTATAGTAACGCATCGAAAGGTTGACCGCCATGACCATCAAACGACTGTTCTTCCCCCTGTTTCTTCTTTTCCTCGCCTTTTCCGTCACCGCCTGCGCGGCGGAGACGACCACCACGGACGGACTCGACTACGACGACTTCGACTACATCGAAGACTACGACGAAGTCTTCAACCGCCGCGAGGGGACCTATATCGTCTACCTGTACTCCGAATCGTGCTACAACTGCGGCGAGATCAAGGAAGACATGTTCGCCTTCGCGTCGACCTACGAGGACCGCACGATGTTCTTCTTCAACGTCGACGGTGCGACATCGGATCTTCAGAACGCCTTCCTCACCACGTTGGGGCGGACCCAGGTCGGCACCCCGTCTTTGATCCTGATCAAGGACAATGCATTCAGCACCACGGCCTCTTCCCGCTATTTTTTCAGCGGCGCGTCGGCGATCCTGTCGATCCTCGGGGACCTTGAAAAGGGGACCTACCAGTACTGGCAATGACATCGCGCCGACCGGGATCGATTCTCGGTCGGCTTTTCCTTGGATCGGAGGCGTTTTCATGAAACGGTTATTTCTAGTAGTCATCCTGATGCTTTGTCTATCTGGGTGCGCGCTTGCGATCAGTGCCGCGACGACGGTCCCATCGACGACCGCATCCGCTGCGTCGACCGATTTGCCGGTCACGACCGCGGAGCCAACGACGACGGTTCTCGACTTCGCCGGCTTGAACCATATCAACGGCTATGACGAAATCTTCGATCGGTCGACCTCGACCTACATCGTCTATCTCTATTCGCTCTCCTGTCACAACTGCAGTACCATCAAGCAACAGGTCCACGACTTCGCGACGACCTACACGGCGCATCCCGTCTACTTCCTGAACGTCGAAACGGTCGATTCCGACGGCCGCGAGGACTATCTCGCCGCCACCGGCCAGGATTCGGTCGGAGTCCCGTGCATGGTGCTCGTCTCGGGATCGGGATCGTTCGATCCGGAGGAGACCGGGGCGCATCTTGCCCGCGGCTCGTCGGCGGTGCTCGAACTGATCGCCGCGATCCAAGGAAACAGCGTGCCTTCCTGGAATTGAATCGATGCAAAACGGCCGATCCATCGGCCGTTTTTTCTCGGTTGGGAATGCGATCCTTTATGATACAATAGGGACGGTGATCGCATGCGTCAATCCATCGCATGGACCCGATTCCATTTGAGCAGGAGGTTGAAAACCATGATTCTCAAACGACGTCTGTTCGCACCGAGCAACATGTTGGCCTTGATTTTGTGGACCGTCATAAGCATCGCGTCGTTTCCACCTGTGAAAGCCATCGAATACCTCTATATTGTCGTCGCGTCGACCTACTGGCTTTTCTTCGGGGTTTCGCTTGTGCTATATCTGTCCAAAAAGTCCTTCTGCGCGATCTCGCACGAGCGCATCACGATCACCGTCGGACGTCGAAGTCGGGTCTGTGACCTGTCGTTGTACGTATCGATTCAGCATCAACATCGAAGGCTTCTGGGTTTGCACCTCATCGTCGCCAAACGGCTGTCGGACGGCGCGAGAGCCGTCCTATTGTCTTCTCTTGAATACAAAGGCGATTTCGCGAAGGTCGCCGCGTTTCTGAATGAAGTCACCACGGTAGCGAACTGACGGCTGCGAGATTGGCAAGCAGCAAGAGTATGATCGAATCGCCATCGCGATTCGGGATTGGATCGGGTGAAGAGCATGCAACGATACTTCGTGAAAAACCGTGACTGCACGGCGACCGGGGTCCGCATCGCGGATCGCGACCTGCATCACATCAAAAACGTCATGCGGATGAAATTGGGGGCCGAAATCCACGTCGTCGACGAGGACGGACGCGCCCGTTTGGCCGTTCTCAAAAGTTACCTTGAGGATGCGGCATGGTTCGAATTCCAACTGGACCTCGGCGGCGAAACCGGCGGGATCTACATCGCGATCGCGCAGGCGCTCATCAAGAAGGACCGCTTCGAGTGGATGCTCGAGAAGGCGACCGAACTGGGTGTTTCGGAAATCATCCCGACGGCGTTTTCACGCTCCGTCGTGAAGATCGATCCCGCCGACGCGCCGCGCAAGCTCGAACGCTTCCAAATGATCGCGAAGGAAGCGGCGGAGCAGTCCCAACGCAACGCGATTCCATTGATCCGCAGCGTCACCGATCTGAACGATCTGCCTTTTGCGGAATTCGACCGCGTCTATGTGTGTTATGAAGCCGCGACCGCCGCCGACCCGTTGGGCAAGGTCGTCACCGCCGAAGACCTTGACAAACGGCTGCTCTTCATCGTCGGTCCCGAAGGCGGGATCGCTTTTTCCGAGTTGGCGGAGTTGAAGCGACGCGGCGCCGTCGTCTGCGGTCTCGGAAGCCGCATCCTGCGGTCCGAAACGGCTTCGATGTACATCTTGTCCGCGCTCGACGCGATCCGCGAGGCCAGGAATTGAAAGCCGCCTTTCTCACCCTCGGCTGCAAGGTCAACAGTTATGAGACCGAAGCGGTCGCTGAGCTGTTCAAAACCCAGGGGTACGAGATCGTTCCTGCGGAAGCCTCGTGCGAGGTCGTCGTGATCAACACCTGCATGGTGACGAATACCGGCGAGGCGAAATCGCGTCAGACGATCCGCGGCGCGATCGCCCTTCATCCCGGGGCGATCGTCGTCGTGATGGGTTGTTACTCCCAGCTCCAGTCCGAGAAAGTGTCCGCGATCGATGGCGTCTGCGTCGTCCTCGGGACGAAGGACCGCCATCTCGCTCCCCGATACGTCGACGAATACCGCCGGTCGAAGACGACGCTCGTCCGCGTCGATCCGGTCGGCGAGGGCGACGCGTTCGAAGGCATGACGATCCAGGCGTTCGCCAGGCACAAGCGCGCCTTCCTCAAGATCGAGGACGGCTGCGACAACTTCTGTTCCTATTGCATCATCCCGTATGCCCGCGGACGGGTCCGATCGAAAGATCCGGCGGCTGTCCTAAGCGAAGCGAAGTACCTTGCGGCCCACGGCTTCGCGGAAATCGTGCTGACCGGAATCCATACCGGCGGCTATGGGAAAGACCTGAAAAACTACCGATTCGCCGATCTGTTACGAGAACTCGCGGCGATCGAGGGGTTGCTCCGGATCCGTATTTCATCCATCGAAATTAGCGAGCTCTCTGACGATGTGATTGACATCCTCGCGGCATATCCGGTCTTTGCGGACCATCTCCACATCCCGCTCCAAAGCGGTGCGGAACGGATCCTGAAGGCGATGAATCGCAGATACACAAAAGCCGACTATGAACGGAAAATCGCCGAACTGCGCGACCGTATTCCCGGCATCTCGATTACGACCGATGTCATCGCCGGCTTCCCCGGCGAGACCGAAGCGGATTTTCAGGAAATGCTTGCCTTCATTCGCGAGATGCGCTTTTCCGAACTGCATGTGTTCCCGTTCTCCAAGCGCGAAGGCACTATGGCGGCCGGACTTCCCGGTCAGGTGGAAGGTCCCGAGAAGAAGCGCCGCGTCGCCGCGCTGCTTGCCTTGTCCGACGAACTCGCCCAAGCATATGTCCACGAAAACGTCGGGAAGACCTTCGTCGCGATCCCCGAGTCCTTTGACGCCGGAACGCTGACGGGGCACACGGGAAACTACCTGCGAGTTCGTTTCCAAGGTGTCGAGAGCCTTCTTTCGAAACCGGTCCGGATCCGTCTATTGGGAGCGTCCTATCCGGTCTCGCCCGCCGTCATCGAACCGGGAGACACGGTCGATTCGGCCGCCGGTGTTCTCCCCGGGTACGACGTATGAGGATTCCGTCATCGACGGGGCAGGCGTGCGATCGACTTCGTTTCCTTTCGGGATCGACAAGACGGATGCTCAGAGGGGGGATCAGATGAAGTACAAATACAGGAGCCTGCCGGCGGAACGGCTGGTCGCGGAAATCCTGATCCTGATCGACAAAATCAAAGATCCCGTCAAACTAAAGGAACGACTCCGGTCCAAATTCGGACTCAACGACGCCCAGATCGCCTGTGTCACGGGTCGTTCGAGCGACGGGAAAATCGAAGACGACGATGCGCTCAAGCGGAAATTGCTGATGTTGCAACCAAACCAGCCGTACCGTAAATTCGACGATGATTTTCGTTTTGTCCAGGACGGCTTGAATTCCAATATCGCGGTGACGCTTCTCTTCATTCTGATGAGTGCCGTCGTCGTCTATTTGGGCTGGGTCGACCATAGAACTTTGGTCGAGGCGAACGTCCTCTTGATCCGGTGCATCGCACCGTGGATCGTTTTTGGCACGTTGGTATATGCGTTTTCACTTGATTTCATGTACACCAAACTGTACTTTCGGATGACAATCGATCTGCGCCGCGGAATCAGCAAGGAGAGAACCTTGTCCAACATTTTTAAGGTTTTTCCAATCAAAAGCGCACTGCACCGGGCGGTCACGGTCGGTCTTGTCATCTGCAACCGCGAGTCGGATCAAACGGTGAAATACTATCTGTTTGCCAGAGACTTCCAGTTCAATCAAAAGATCGACAGACAAGCGTTGAATCATCAAACCCTGAATATTGTTTACTTGGAAAAATCACGGCTGATTGTCAATGACGACGATCGGAAAATCGTCAAAATGGCATTGCGTAAAGAGGAGTAGTACCATCTTGCTTTCTAGGACGAATCGCGATTCGTTGAATGTCACTTTGTGAACGGATCCATCTCGGTGAAAGTTGACAAGTCAATTGAAGCAAGTCTATGCATAAAGTTTATGAAATGGAACAATAATACATAAAAAAGCATACAATCATTCAAATATATAAAATATTTAATTGAATTCTCTTCGAAGTCGTGATAATCTATTGACGGGTGATTCCAATGAAGTATTATAAGGAAATTGCGGAAAAAGAGGTTTTTAACACGGATTTCGTCGCAGGCTTGACTCACAAGAAATCATTAGCAATCGCGATTATCAGCAATTATCGGAAAAAGGGTTACGTCAGGAAGGTTAAACATAATTTGTATGCGACGGTCAGTCTCGAGAACGGCGGATTGATCGCTTCGAAATTTATAATCGCATGTTCGATCAACGAGACCGCATTTGTCTCCCATCATAGCGCCTTTGAGTATTATGGGTATTACAATCAGGTCTACAATACCGTTCATGTATCCTCGTTGAATCGTTTCATCCCCTTCGAATTCGATGGTTTCGAATTCCAATATGTGCGATCCGACACCGATGATCAAGTGGATTTCCTTCGCGGGGTCAAAGTCACGTCGATTGAACGGACGATCGTCGATTCGATCGACGACATCGACGATATCGCGGGAATCGAAGAATTGCTCAAGTGTATCGGGATGGTCCCGGAGGTCGATGAGACGCTCGTTCTCGACTACTTGAATCGGCGATCATCAAAACTGCTCTATAAAAAAACGGGATATCTCCTGTCCCACTTCCAGACGGTTCTCCGATTGTCAGATCGGTTTTTTGAGACGTGTCTTGTCAAAGGGCAAAACGTGGTTGGCTACTTTTCTCAAAGCGACAAAGAGAACCTAGTTTATGTTCATAAATGGGGTCTGTACGCATATGCCGACTTGATGTCGCATGCAGGAGGGCGTGACCAAAACCATGTTTGATCTAACGCTGCGTGAATTGAACCAAAAAGGCCGACTACACCGCAATCGCGGTTTGGTCGGCCTTATTCTTTGAATGTAGGAATTTCTCTCGATGAATGGAGCGGTCAGCGACCTGCTTTCTGCATCTTTTGTGTCTTCTGAAGTTTCTTGGCTTTCACCATTTCGACTTTCTGCTGGGCTTTGAGCTCGTGCTTCGAAAGTTTCTTCTCTTTGATCTTGCGTTTCACGTGCTTTGTATCCTTGACGATCTCATACGTCAGGGTGTAGTCGTTGTCGTGGTTTCTGAAACGGAACGGGGCGGCTTCGTTGATGTTCATCGGCAGTTCGAAGAGGAAGGCGATCAGCGGGTTCAGCATCTGGTACTTGTTGGCGGCCTTGATCAACCCTTCGACCTTGCGCTTCTTGTCCCACTTATAGAGGACCTTGTCGTATTCGTCGAGGAGGATGATCGCGATCTGGTTCTTGTTCCGATCGGGACTGATGAACGATTTGAGGAGGACCAGTTCGGGAAGGTTCTTGACGTAGAAGTCGAAGTATTTCTTGACCTGGTGCTTGCCTTTGCTTTTCAGCGATTTGAAGGTGTTCGTGTCGTCTTTCACATAGTTCTTGATGACATTCTCGATCAGGAGGTTGGAATTGTAGTGCTTCGTGATCTGTTTGTCGAGCCGTTTATAGAAAGCTTTATACCGCGAAGCGTACTGGGTCTTGTTGAAAACGGCGACCAGAATCACCAAAATCAGGATGATTACCCCGGCGATGCCGGCGTACGTCATCCAGTTGTCGATGATCGTATTGATGTCGAAAAGGAAAATCCGCATGTAAATCACCTCGAAATCGTCTATCTAAAATGATAACACACAGAGCGCTGGAATTAAATCGTTTTTGCTAAATTTTTGTTTACATTTTCATGGAAATACAGTATAATTCTAAATGGAAAAAAGAAAAGGGGTGAAAAGCACATGGCAAAAACCGTAGTCAGAGAAAACGAGTCCATCGAGGACGCGCTGCGCAGATTCAAACGCGACGTCTCCCGTGCCGGAACCCTAGCTGAAGCCCGCAAACGCGAGTACTATCTAAAACCGAGCGTATCCAAGAAGCTCAAAGCAAAAGAGAACAAAGGCCGCAGACCCTGAACTCAAGCACTTCCATCGAGAAGTGCTTTTTTTCCCCCAAAAACCGCTGGAAAAGACGGCTTTTCGATGGGGCATGGTATAATATTCCTGGAACGAAGGAGTGATGCGATCGATGACCGATCTGTCCAGACTTGAACTGAATCTTCCGACGGTATCCGAAATGGTCCGTCTTTTGGGTACGAACGACAAATATCTCAAACTGCTTTCGAGCCTTTACGGCGTCGAGATGTACGCCGGTAACAACCAGATTCTCGCCGACACCCACGATCCCGCGATGCTCGCCGAAATGGCGCGCCTCTTTATGATCCTGAAGTCGATGGCGCACCGCAACGTGTTCTTCAACGAACGCGACATCATCTATCTCAAAAACCTTCTCCCGAAGGTCGGCGACGACGAGATCCTCGATCTCTTCCTGAACCGCAAGGAGATCATCAAGAATTATTCCGGCAAACCGATTTACGCCAAAACGCTGAATCAGAAGAAGTATCTCGCGTCGATCGAGAAGAACGAAATCGTCCTCGGCATCGGTCCCGCCGGTACCGGCAAG
>DMTN01000021.1 GCA_003477305.1 Acholeplasmatales bacterium
GCGGGGATTTGAACCCCGGTCCAAAACAGCCGATCGTCGAGTTTTCTACATGCTTAGTTTCCTGTAAATCTCATCAACGGACTGCCAGGAGACCCACGATCCGTTGACCAGCCTTGTTAGTTTCGCGAACGAGCCTAAGGCGGCGACCCGTTTTGCTATCCTGCTAGCTGGAGGTCCCTCAAACCCGCAGGCTGGAAGGAGGGACCCCGCTACCTATGCTTAGGCGGCGAAAGCGTAAGACTGGTTGGCAGTTATTTGCCGGTGCGCTTTAAAGTCCGCCGACTGCANNAGCGTAATTTTGGTTTCCAGTTATTTACTGGGTGCACTTTAGATATGCCGATCGCATGCTTACCAAACTCGAACCATCCTGTCGAATCCAGAACAGCCCCATATGGGTGAAGCGACTTGCGTTTATTTTGTGCCGGATCCCGGCAGACGCCATGCGTCCGCTTCGGCAACCAGTGTAGTGCCTTGCCTTCGGTCCTTCGCCTTATTGATCGTGCGAATCACGAGCCATGCGAGGACCAGCAGGAGGATGAATCCCCAAAGGACGAGAATCACAAGGACCGTGTCAGCCCAGATTTTTTGAAATAACCAAATCAAAAAACCTGCTGCGATACCGATCAAACCGAGAATGAGCTTATACCAGAATTGAAATACGAATATGTCATAGAATTTCGCTTTGACCATCGTATCCTTATCCATTCAATCACTCCTTGCATCAACAATCGTGAGAACCTCAGTCGAGGTTGACGTTCTTCATCGCCTTCTGGATCCGCCGCTTGGAATCGGCTTCTTTCTGAACGGCGCGCTTGTCATACTGCTTCTTTCCCTTGGCGAGCGCGATTTCCACCTTGCAGAGACCTTCCTTCAGATACACCTTCGTGGGTACGAGGGTGAGTCCGTCGATCTTTTGGCGTTGCCCGAGCTTGATGATCTCGTGCTTCCGCAAGAGCAGTTTGCGTTCGCGCAGTTCCTCGTGGTTGAAGATGTTACCGTACGCGTACTTCGCGATGTTCATGTTGATGACGAACATCTCGCCGCCTTTGACGCGGCAATAGCTGTCGGCGATCGAGATCTTCCCGGCGCGGATCGACTTGATTTCCGTGCCGGTCAGGACGATGCCGCACTCGAAAGACTCGAGGAAGAAGTATTCGTGGGATGCTTTCTTGTTGCTGGCGATCAGTTTCACGCTACCGCTCCTCTCAGACGAGTTCGAAATCGACTTGTCCCTTCAGGGGATTGGCCCCGAGGAGTTTCACCTTCACGACCATGCCTATAGTATACTCTTTCCGCGAGGAAATGCCAAGATACGTCATTTTCTCCTCGATGAACTCCATCGCTTCCTTGAAACTGGAGATGTGCACGAGGCCTTCGACCGTATTCGGCAGTTCGATGAACATCCCGAAGCGGGTGAGCGTCGAGACGACGCCTTCGAAGATCTCGCCGATGTGCGGGATCATGAATTCGGCCTTCTTCATGTCCATCACTTCGCGCTCGCAGAGCATCGCGACGCGTTCGGCCTTGCTCGTCGCGTCGGCGATGTCCGGCAGGACGCCCTTGAAGTGGGAGACGACGTTCTTGTCGACCGACCCGGAGAAGAGATAACTCCGCAGCAGACGGTGGACGGTGGTGTCGGGATAGCGCCGGATCGGACTGGTGAAGTGGGTGTAGTTCTCGAACGCGAGGCCGTAGTGGCCGTCGTTCGATGCGGAATACCGCGCCTTCGCCATCGATCTCAGCATCAGCATGTTGATGACCTTGTCGAACTTCGTGCCGTCGACCGCGACCAACAGTTGCTGGAGGTCGACGGGGGTGATCTTCTTCGGGATTTTTTTCTGATACCCGAGTTCCTTGGCGAGCTTGAAGAGGGTGGCGAGCTTGTCGGTGTCGGGGTTCTCGTGGATCCGGAACAATCCCGGCAGACCGAGCTTCATGAAGTGGCCGGCGACGGTTTCGTTGGCGATCAGCATGAATTCCTCGATGATCCCTTCGGAGATCCCGCGGTCCTTCACGACGATGTCCTTGACCTTCCCGTCCTCATCGAAGACGAGCTTCGGTTCGATCGTCTCGAAGTTGATCGAGCCGGCCTTGGCGCGCTTGTCGTAGAGGATCTTCGCGAGTTTCTGCATCACCGGCGAGACCGCCGCGATTTCGGGATATTGGGCGATCGTCGCCGGATCGCCGGCGAGGATCTTGTTGATCTTGGTGTAGGTCATCTGGGCGCGGCTGTTGATCACGCCTTCGACGATTTCGTAGTCGGTGACGTCGCCGTTTCCGTCGATCGTCATGAGGCACGACATAGCGAGCCGGTCGACCTTGGGATTGAGCGAGCAGATGCCGTTGGACAGTTCGCGCGGCAGCATCGGGATGACGCGGTCCGCAAGATACACGGAGGTGCCGCGGCGGTAGGCCTCGAGGTCGAGCGCGGAACCTTCGGTGACATAGTGCGAGACGTCGGCGATGTGCACGCCGAGCAAATGGTCGCCGCTAGGAAGCAGTGTGAGCGAGACGGCGTCGTCGATGTCCTTGGTGTCCTCGCCGTCGATCGTGAAGACCAGATCGTTCGTGAAATCACGACGGTTCTTCCGCTCTTCCGGCGTGACGACATTGGAAATCTTCGTTTCGACTTCCCGCTTGACGTCTTCGGGGAAATCGACGGAGAGGCCGTGCTCGGCGACGATCGTGAGGATCTCGATGCCGGGGTCGGTCGGATGGCCGATGACTTCGACGGGTTTGACGTCGAGGATCTTGCTGGCGGTGTAGCGGATGATCTGTGCCTTGATGACGGTATGGTCCTTCAAATCCTGACGGAACGGCGGTTTCACCTTGAACAGGTACTCGCCAATCGGATTCTTCGGGAACACAGCGCCTTGGAAATAATCGCCGACGACATATTTGAGGGCGCGTTCGAGGATGCGCACGACGGCGCCTTCAACGCGTCCGTCCTCGGAACGGCGGGTGATCTTCACGAGCACGCGGTCGTTGTCCATCGCGTCTCCGACGTTCCCGCGCGGGATGAAGACGTCGGGTCCGTCGGTCCCTTCGGGCTTGACGAAACCGTACCCCTGGCGTTTCAGGTCGATCGCTCCCTTGAGGAGACCGAGGCGTTCGACGGTATTGTAGCGTTCGCGCTTGTTCTTCGCGAGGATGCCTTGGGTTTCGAGCGCGTTGAGGTCTTGTAGCAAGGCTTGTAGTTCCGTTTCGGACTTCGCCTTGAGGATCCGGGCGAGCGTTTCAAGATCGGCGGCGACATAATGCTCGTCGCCGATGATTTTCAATAGATCGTTTTGCATGTCACTGCCTCCCTTCGAAGCGGTTTCCGTCGAATGGACGGAGGAAAAAAAAAGGACACTTCGTCGTGTCCTTAAAGGATGATTGCCAAAATCGTTACGACGGCGAATACCACGGTCATGCCGATGGTCATCCGGTTCAGGAAAAGTTCCGGTCCGCGCTGCTTCTGGTTTTTGAAGAGCTCCGACTTTTCTCCCGAGAACGTATTTTTGACATCGTCCTTCGACTCCTGAATCATCACCAAGGCGATGAGGAGTACCGATACGACAAGCAACAGCCAATCTAGAAATCCCATGAGAATCCCTCCGTAAGCCTACCGGAAGAACGTTCCGGAATCAGCGGCTAATATACCTATGATATTATACCATAAAAAAAGCCTTTGGGAAGACCCAAAAGCTTTTGTTTTATCGCTGGGTTACTTGTTGACGCTCGAAAGCGACTTGATGCCCTGATATTCGGCGATTTCTCCGAGTTCTTCTTCGATCCGGAGCAGCTGGTTGTATTTTGCGATGCGGTCGGTGCGGGAGAGCGAGCCGGTCTTGATCATGCCGATGTTCGCGGCGACCGCGATGTCGGCGATCGTCGTGTCTTCGGTTTCGCCGGAACGGTGGCTGACGACGGCGGTGTAGCCGGCCTTCTTCGCCATCTCGATGGCGTTGAAGGTTTCCGTGAGCGTGCCGATCTGGTTGACCTTGATCAGAATCGAGTTGGCGATCCCGGCCTTGATGCCGCGGGCGAAGATGTCCGTGTTCGTGACGAACACGTCGTCGCCGACGAGCTGGATCTTCTTGCCGAGTTTCTTCGTGAGCATCGCCCAGCCTTCCCAGTCGTTCTGGTCGAGGCCGTCTTCGATCGTGATGATCGGGTATTTGTCGACGAGGCCGGCGTAGAAGTCGACGAGTTCCTTGTTCGTCATTTCCCGTTTCTCGCCTTCGAGGACATAGAGTTTCTTTTCCGCATCGTAGAATTCCGAGGCGGCGACGTCCATGCCGATGCAAACGTCCTTGCCCGGCACATAGCCGGCTTTCTTGATCGCCTCGACGATCGCTTCGAAGCCCGCTTCGTTACTGGAGAGGTCCGGAGCGAAACCGCCTTCGTCGCCGACAGAGGTGTTGAAGCCCTTGGCGTGAAGAACCTTCTTCAGGCTGTGGAACACTTCGGCACCCATCCGGAGCGCTTCGCGGAACGAGGTCGCGCCGACCGGCAGGATCATGAATTCCTGGAAGTCGATCGAGTTGTCCGCATGCGATCCGCCGTTGATGATGTTCATCATCGGGGTCGGGATGATTTTGGCGTTGAAGCCGCCGAGATACTTGTAAAGCGGGAGACCGACATAGTCGGCGGCGGCGCGGGCGGCGGCGAGCGAAACGCCGAGGATCGCGTTGGCGCCGAGTTTCGCCTTGTTCGGGGTGCCGTCGAGGTCAATCATGAGCTTGTCGAGGAACGTCTGCATCGTGACGTCGTAGCCGACGACGGCGGGAGCGATGATCTCGTTGACATTCTTGACGGCCTTGAGGACGCCCTTGCCGAGGTAACGGCCTTTGTCGCCGTCACGGAGTTCGATGGCTTCGTATTCGCCCGTCGACGCCCCGCTTGGCACGATCGCGCGCCCGAAGGCTCCCGATTCGGTGTAGATTTCGACTTCGATGGTCGGATTGCCGCGCGAGTCGAGGACTTCCCTCGCGTGTACGTTGGTGATGTTTGGCATGTTTGTTTCTCCTTTGTCTATATAGATTTTTAGAAAATCCGTTGCGTGGTCTTGCGGACGCCGAGATACGTTCCGATCCCGATCGACAGAAGCCAGAAAAGAAGCGAGAAACTGAAGGCCGTCACCCAGTTGACCGGGTTGAAGAGGATCGTCGCATACATCAGATAAAATGCAGGATGGAAGACGAGAAGCCGGCTCTCTTCGTTCGCGATGGCGATCGTGAGGACATAGGGGACGGTGTAGATGACGACCGCGGTGAGGACGAGGCCGATGCCGGTGATGATCGTGTAGAGGAGATGCGGGTCTTCATATTGTTTCCGGACCGCATCGCCGACATAGAGGGCGATGATCCAGAACAGCATCGCGCCGATCGAGATCGGCAGCATTCCGGAAAAATAGTAGTCGGCGAAACCGGCGACGATCCCGAACACGTAAGGCAGGACGAGGCCGTAGAGCAAAACGAAGAACAGGTCCTTGAGGCGGATGTTGCGGAGCCGGTGGTCGATCATCGGACGATGATCGAGGTTCCCGTCATCTCGGCGGGCTGCGCGAGTTTCATCAGCTCGAGCATCGTCGGCGCGATATCGCCGAGCGTGCCGCCTTCGCGGAGCTTGAGGCCCTTCTTCGTGATCAGGAAGGGAACGAGGTTCGTGGTATGCGCGGTGAACACCGTACCGTCGTCCTCGAGCATCTTCTCGCAGTTGCCGTGGTCGGCGGTGATGAGGGCGGTGCCGCCCATCGCGAGGATCTTCTCGACGACCTGGCCGACGCAGGCGTCGACCGTTTCGACGGCCTTGATGGCGGCCGGGATGACGCCGGTGTGACCGACCATGTCACCGTTGGCGAAGTTGAGGATCGCGGTGTCGTAGACGCCTTTGTCGAGTTCTTCGACCATCTTGTCGGCGATCAGTTGCGCGCTCATTTCCGGCATCAGGTCATAGGTCGCGACTTTCGGCGAGGGAATCAGGACGCGGGTCGCGCCGGGGATGACCTTGTCGACGCCGCCGTCGAAGAAGAACGTCACGTGGGCGTACTTCTCGGTTTCGGCGATGCGCAGCTGGGTCAGCCCGAGTTCGGCGATGTAGTCGCCGTACATCCGGTCGAAGCTGTTCAGTTCGAAGGCGAGGGGTCCGAGGACGGTGTCGGAGTACTTCATCATCGAAACGAAGAAGATGTTGGCAGGACCATTCGTGACGTCGCACTTGGCGAGGGTTGGGTTGGAGTAGGCGGTGCCGATCTCGATCGCCCGGTCGGGACGGAAATTGGCGAAGATGATCGCGTCGTTGGTCTCGATTTTTCCCTTTGGATCGACGACGAACGGGAGGACGAACTCGTCGTTCACACCGGCGGCGTAGGAGGCTTCGACGCCCGATACCGCGGAGGCGGCGACGGGTCCCTTGGCGAAACTCATGACATCATAGGACAGTTGGATGCGGCCCCAGTTCTTGTCGCGGTCCATCGCGTAGTAGCGGCCGTGAACGGAAGCGATCCGACCGAAGTCGTTCTTTGCGAAATCGGCTTCGAGCGCCTTGATGTAGGTTGTCGCGGACTGCGGCGGGACGTCGCGTCCATCGAGGAAGGCATGCATGTAGGCGGTCTGGATGCCGTTGTTCTTGGCGATCCGGAACAGCGCCTTGATGTGTTCGATATGGGAGTGCACGCCGCCGTCGGAAAGCAGACCGAAGACATGCAGCTTGGAATGATGCTTCTTGACGTGGTCGAACGCCTGGAGGAAGGCGGGGTTCGTGCAGAACGACTTGTCCTTGATGGCGACGTTGACGCGGGTGAGGGACTGGTAGACGATGCGACCGGCGCCGATGTTCATATGGCCGACTTCGCTGTTGCCCATCTGTCCTTCGGGCAGGCCGACGGCTTCGCCGGAAGCATCGAGCGTGGTGTTCGGATATTCCTTGAAGAGGCGGTCGAGATTGGGCTTCTTCGCAAGCGCGAAGGCGTTGCCGGGGTATTCCTTGCCGTACCCGATGCCGTCCATGACGATGAGAACCGTTGGTTTTTTCATGTTTTCACTCCTACCCAGTAAATTATACTATGAAACGTGATTTATTGAAAGCGTATCGGCGCGGTTGTAAGCATTTACACATTTCCGATTGAAGGTATCAAAGGCATTTGATTTGATATAATAGAAAGTGAGGTGACTTCCATGCCCATGAGCAAACTCGCAAAACTCCTCGCCGTGCTGGAATCAAAGATTCCATCCGGCGATGTCAATTATGTCGTCCCCGATCTCTGGAACGCCTGGGATTACGCCGGTCGCGAACTGCGTCGGCTCCCCTCGGGCGAACTTCTCGTCAACCCCTACCGGTTCTACGCCGCCGTCATCAAGGACCGCATCATGGCCGGCGCCGATCCAAACCAGGATTACGCCCGTTCGCTCTCGAAGACCCTCGGCGCGAAGCCGAAAAAAGGCACCTTCGGCGGCGATTGGGTCAGGAAGGCCGTGCTCTATTCGACGATGATCCGCACCTCGACTGCCTGGGATCACGACCGCTCCTACTCCCTCGACGTCAAGAACTTCGACGGCTTGAAGGAAACCGGCACGTTCGTCAAGACCCTCGCGCTGTTGCCGCTCCTGCGGAAGATGGGCGTCGACACCGTGTACATGCTCCCGATCTCGCGCTTCTCGCTCAAGGACAAGAAAGGCGAACTCGGCAGTCCGTACGGCGTCGCTTCGTTCTTCGACCTCGACCCCTCGCTCAAGGATCCCTTGACCGGTTCGAAGATGACGGTCGAGGAGGAATTCCGCGCCTTCGTCGAGGCCTGCCACATGTACGGCATGCGCGTCGTGATCGACATCATCCCGCGCACGAACGCCGTCGAGAACGACCTGATCCGGATTCATCCGGACTGGTTCTACTGGATCAAGGCCACGGAAATCGGTATATACAAGGTTCCCTATGTCGACGGCCTCGAAAATACGATCCCGCCGAATCCCAAATACATGCCCCAGGTCTATGCGTCACCCGACGTCCAGCGCCATATCGCGATGTTCCAGAAGAACCCGAAGGAACAGAATCCAAAGTTGTGGGAAGAACTCCTCAAGGAAGATCCCGCCAAGCTGATCACGCTCGTCGAGCAGAAAATGAACCTCAAGGTCGCCCCGGCCTTCTCCGACCACATCAACGACGTCCAGCCCCCGTGGACCGACGTCACCTTCTTCCGGATGTTCCTCGACCATCCGAAGGAAACCGCCAAGTATCTGAAGGACGTGAACACGCCGCCTTACATCCTCTTCGATACGATCAAGGCGAACCTCTTCGCCGGCAACCAGCCGAACATGGAACTGTGGAACACGCTTGCGGGCATCATCCCGTTCTATCAGAAGAACTTCGGCATCGACGGCGCCCGGATCGACATGGGTCACGCCCTGCCCCGCGAACTGCTCGACATGATCATCTCCGAAGCCAAGCGGAACGACTTCGACTTCGCGTTCATCGCCGAGGAACTCAACACCGACAACGCCGCGAAGGCGAAGGAACTCGGCTACAACATCATCATCGGCAACGGCTTCTGGATGGAGCCGCGCGTCTGGGAAAAGAAGTTCCACAAGTTCGTCTACGGCGCGAAGGACATCGCCCTGCCGATGTTCGCCTGCGCCGAGACGCACGACACCGCCCGCATCGCCGGCCGCGAGGGCGGCAAGCGCCTCGCCCGCATGGTGACGGCGCTGAACATGCTTCTGCCGAACCTCGTCCCGTTCATCAACTCCGGCCAGGAAGTCTATGAGGTCCAGCCGATGAATACCGGCGTCGACTGCACCGACAAGGACAAATTCAACCTGCCCAAGGAAGACCTCTTCTACGGGAAGCTCGCGCTCTTCGACAAGTATGCGTTCCACTACATGGCCCCGGACCGCTGGGAACTCGCCGACCATCTCGACGGCGTGAAGGAGATCCGCGCCCGCTGGCTTGAAAAAATCACCGACCTGTCCGCCTACGTCCCGATCTACTTCGGCGAATTCGACACTCCCGCCGTCGGCGTCTCCTATTTCGACAAGAAGACCAAGAAATGCCTCGTCGTCCTCGCCAACGCCGACTACAACAACGAAGTCAACGTCGTCGCCCAGCTCCAGACCCTGCGCGAGAAATCCGGTTGCGTCGCCCGCGAAGGCAAAATCGTCTACGCGACCTACGAAATGCCACGCGACTTCGACCAGTTCACCCCCGAAGGCAACGTCTGGATCCATATGGGACCCGGCGAAGTCAAGGTCATCGAGCTCTGAACCTGAACAATTTGAAAACACGATCCGCGCGGATCGTGTTTTTTGTCAGAAACGAATGGCGGAGATCCCCGCTCAAAAGAAGCCGCTCGCGAGAGGATCGGAACCCTGCGGTCAGCCGCCGATCGAATCGCGGCTTTCGCCGTTTTCCGCGCGCTCGAATTCGGCTTTCGCCTTCCGCCTTGCGCGTTCTTCGACAATCGTTCCGTAGGCGGCCACGACGTCCATGCACCCCGTGACGATGGCGTCGCCCCTGCGGGTCGTGATGATGATGGTCCCGCTCCGATATCGGACTTCAGAATGAATCGTCAAGGAGGTGATCTCGTCATACGAGAACACTTGTCTGTCTCCGAATCCAGTATAGACCGAGAGCATGTCGCCGTTTTCCACGATGAGGTTGCGCGGCAGGTACAGAAGTCGAATCAGAAGAAATGCCGACATGGACAAGCCGAACAAGCCGAAAAGGGAGATAATCCACGTTATGGCCTCGTGAAAATCGAGAAACGGCAGGCTGATCAGCCCCATCGCAAGGAAGAAGACCGATAAGAAGGCATAGAGGATGATCAATCTGGTGGATTTTTGGGCGATGACACGTTGCGACATGGCGGCTCCCTTCCGGAACGCAAAACTCACAATCCATGCTAGTTCATCTTTACGATATCACGTTTCCCGCGGATGTCAAGCGACGAAACAAAAACACGGCCGAAGCCGTGTCGCGATCTATTCCGAAACCGTCTCCGTTTTTTTGCTTAACCGGTCGAAAACGTTGATCATCGGCATGATGAGGAGGACATAGAACGTTACTTCGATCGGCATCTTCAAGAGCCGAAGCGGCAGCGCGAGCCAGATCGAATAGCCGGGGACCGTGGTCCACAGCCAGATCGGCGTCAAAATGAGCGACGTCAGGATGTACATGACAATGACCGCGAACAGCACCTTCTGCGGCCGGTAGAGCGTTCCGGAGCCCTTGCGGAGGAGGAAGTTGATCGCCGCGAGACCGAGCGCCGCAAACAGTGCAAAGCCCGATAACAAGAGCTTGGCGCTTGAGTCGAGCGTGCTCGAGTAGACTTTCTCGATGTCGAAGAAAAACCACGTGGACAACCCGAGCAAGACCCCGGCGGCAACGTAGTTGAGCGTGTAGAACAAGCTCTTCTCGCGTTTGAAGACGGAACGGATCAAGAGCGCCGGGATGATCCCATAGAGCGCCGCGTTCAAGGTGTAGCCGGGATGGAAGACATATCCTTTCGCAAGTCCGAACAGGAAGAAGCCGAGGAGGTCCTGGACGATGCCGGCGACGCCGCCGTAGACGGGACCGTAGAAAACACCTGCAAGGATGATCGGCAGATAGCCGATCGAGAACCGGATCACCGGATGGGCGGTCGGTGGCAGCGAGATCGCCAAAAACTCCGCGAGGATGATGCCGATCGCCACGAGCATGCCGGTGAAGATCGGTTTCTGCAATTGCTTATTGTACATGCGGCTCCTTTGCCCGGTCGAGATCGAAATCGACCGGTCCGCGTCCCGTCGTTTCCAGGAAGCGGTTGATTTTGGAGAAGGGACGCGATCCGAAGAACCCGTTGTTGGCGGACAGGGGGGATGGATGCGGACTTTCGAGGACGAGATGGCGCGGATTCGTCAAGAGCGCTTTCTTGGAGCGGGCGTTCGCGCCCCAGAGGACGAAGGCGAGCGGTTCGGGATGGTCGTTCAACAGCGAGATGACCCGGTCGGTGAAGGTCACCCAGCCGATGTTCTTGTGGGAAAGCGGCCGGTGTTCTTCCACCGTCATGATGGTATTGAGGAGGAGCACGCCGCGGTCGGCCCAGGCGGTGAGGTCGCCGGATCGGGGCGGGGCGATGCCGAGGTCGTCGCGCAGTTCCTTCAAGATGTTTTGCAGCGACGGCGGCAGCGGGACGCCGTCGGGGACCGAGAAGCAGAGTCCCATCGCTTCGCCCGGATTGTGGTAGGGATCCTGGCCGAGGATGACGACCTTGACGGATGCATAGGGGGTGCGGCGAAAGGCGTTGAACACCTGGTTGATCGGCGGGTAGCACGGTCCCGCCAGGTAGGCGTCCTTGACGCGCGCGGTCAGTTCAATAAAATATGGCTTCGCGAACTCCGGTTCGAGGAGGACTCTCCAGTCGTTGTCAAGCACGGGGTTCTTCCGGCTTTCCGGGAACGCGCGATGCGCAGGCGGCCGACTTGCATCCGCCGCACCCATCGAAGCCTTCCGGGAACGCGCACCCTTCCGGCGCCTTGGTCTTTTCATTCAGTTTGTAGGAGAGGACATAGATCGCGATCAGTATGCTGAGCACGATCCCGCCGATGAGATAAGGCATCTGGATCACCACCATCCGAACGATATTATATCACATAATCAAGGGGAAGAAAAAAGGTTTGCGCGAAGGCAAACCCGGATTTCTAGTCGATCGCGTTGACGCGCGCGAGCAGCTCCTCGGAAACGGCGCGGAGCCGTTCTTGCGCGGCGGCGGGGTCGCGGTCGACGACGCCGACGTAGAGTTTCAGTTTCGGTTCGGTTCCGGACGGACGCAAAACGAACCATGCGTCGGCGTCGAGGATGAACTTCATGACATTCGCTTTCGGCAGCGTAAGGCGGGTGCGGACGCGTCCCTCGATACGGATCGAGGCCTCGTAATCCTCGCGGGCCTTGACCCGGAGTCCGGCGATTTCAACAGGCGGATGAAGCCGGAATGCGGCGACGATGCGATCGATCCGCTTCGCCCCTTCGGAACCGAACAGATCGAGGTTTTCGAGGACTTCGAGATGCGTGCCGAACACGGCGAAAAGCTCCGCGAGGCGGTCGACGAGCGACTTGCCCTGCAGTTTCCAGTAGTTCGCGGCTTCGCTTGCGAGGAGCAACGCCTGCAGCGAATCCTTGTCCCGGACGAAATCCTTGATCACGTACCCGTAAGATTCCTCATAACCGAACACGAAGGTCCGGTTTGTGCCTTCGAGAAAGCGCGCCTGTTCGCCGATGAACTTGAATCCGGTGAGGGTCGAGACGACCTCGAACCCGTAAGAACGGGCGATTTTCGCACCGAGATCGGAGGTGACGATCGTGTTGAAAACGACGCCTTGTGCGGGAAGCGTCCCGGTTTCCTTCAAACCCGCAAGCAGATAGTCGAGGAGGAGCGCACCGGTCTGGTTTCCGGTGAGCAGGCGGTATCCCTCCCCGTCCTTGACGGCGACGCCGAGGCGGTCGGCGTCCGGGTCGGTGGCGATGAGGATATCCGCGTCGACTTCGAGGCCTTTTGCGATCGCCAGCGCGAACGCTCCGGGGTTTTCCGGATTGGGCGACTGGACGGTCCCGAAGAACGGGTCGTGGATCATCTGGGCGGGGACGACGTCGAAGGCATAGCCGGTTTCCCTCAGGAGGCGGGTGCCGAGTTCGGCGGAGGTGCCGTGCAGCGGCGTGAAGACGAGTTTCAGGCGGCGTTCGAGCTCCGGGCGGATCTGCACGGTCTTGACTTGTGCGAGATAGCGATCGTCGAGGTCGGTGCCGATCGAGACGAGCAGGCCTTTGCGCTTCATCTGGGACAGGTCCATCGTCGCGATCGAAAACGGATCGGCGACGGATTCGACGAATCCGACGATCAGGTCGGCGTAGACGGGCGTGAATTGGCAGCCGTATTCGTCGTAGATCTTGTATCCGTTGTATTTGGGAGGATTGTGGCTGGCGGTGACGACGATCCCGGCGAGCGCGGACAGGTCGCGGACCGCAAAACTGAGTTCGGGGGTCGGACGGAGCGCATCGAAGAGATACGCGCGGATTCCGTGCGCACCGAGGACCTTCGCCGATTCTTCCGCGAATTCACGGGACATGTTGCGATTGTCGTAGGCGATCACGACGCCGCGGCCAAGCGCGGCGGGGACATAACGGTTTTCCAGATAGCGGGCCAACCCTTCGTTGGCGCGGCGGACGGTATAGACGTTCATCCGGTTCGTACCGGCGCCGACGATGCCGCGGAGGCCGCCCGTGCCGAAGGCGAGGGACGTGTAGAACATGTCCTCGAGTTCGATGTCGCTCTTGTTATCCAGATCGGTGCGGACGATCGGATCGAGATCGGTCCGGTCAGCCCAACTTTGATAGATGGTTCGCCACATGGAAAATACTCCTTATACCGGCGCACAGCCGTTCATTCCAGAAAAAATACTTTTGAACTCGTCAAAAGTATTCTTCGTTTCTAGCGGATGTAGTCGACGACGCCTTCCTTGATCGTTTTCGGATCCGGACCGGGACCGGCCGGATGACCGATGCAGATGGCGCAGTCGTGTTCGTACCCCTCCGGGATCTTCAACAGGCGGTTCACGTCGACGACGTTGGCTTGATGGAACATGTATCTGGTTTGCCCGACGATGACGCTTCCGAGGCCGAGCGCTTTCGCCGCGAGCGCGACGTTTTCGATCGCACAGCCGCAGTTGATTTCGCTGAATCCCTCGATCGCCGAACTGAGGAAGATGACGACCGGGGCGTGGTAAAAGACATGGTAGCCGGGTTCCTTCTTGATCCCCAGCCGGTCCATCCCGGCGAGGGTCATCTCGTTGACCGTCTCGATCGTTTTCTGATCGGTGATGACGGTGAAGTGCCAAGACTGCTTGTTCCGCGCCGTGGGGGCATGGATGCCGCATTCGACGATCATCTTGAGCATTTCCTCGGAGACGGGCTCCTCGGAATACTGGCGGATGCTGCGCCGTGACATGATGAGATCGATCATCGGGTTCTTCATCTTGGATTCCTCCTAGTCTTCGAAAAGCTTCGCATGGAGCAGGGGATGACAGGGTTCGGCGACTTCCATCGTGAAACTCGCGGCTTTCTTGCCGCAATTCACGGCTTCATGCATCGACAGTCCCTTGACGAGCCCGTAGACGGTGCCGGCGACGAGGGCGTCGCCGCAGCCGGACGACGAGACGGGATTCTTCGTCTCGAAGATCGCGGTCTGGTAGATGCGCCGCTCGATGTTGTAGGTGATCGGGTCGGCGCCGTTGGTCACGACGACGGTCCGGATGCCGGTACCGAGCAGATCCTTGACGCCATAAATGATGTCGACGGCGTCGTGTCCGAGCAATTCGGACAATTCGCCGCGATTGACCTTGAGAAGCCAGATGCGGTCGAGGAACGGACGGATGCGGACGACCTTCGCGCGGCTCACGCCGTCGACGACGATCTTCTTGTGGGAAAACGCATGGATGAGGCGGTCGAGCACGGATGCGGACAGGTTGACATCGAGGACGAGGACGTCGAATCCTTCGATGTAGGCGGCGAACCGGTCGAAATCGCCGGGTTCGAGCGTCTCGATCACGCGGAAGTCGTTCACCGCGGTCGCGAGCACGCCGTCGTGGGCATGGATCGCGACGTATTTCCCGGACGGGCCGGGGAGAGAGGGCGACATCGGATAAAGGATGCCGGCCTGGTCGAGATGGTTGGTGATGAAGGCAGAGAAGAGATCGTCGCCGAGGAAGGTAAGCAGATGGACGTCGAGGCCGAGGCGGGTCAGGTTCTCGGCGATGTTCTTGGCGACGCCGCCGACGGACAGCCCGACGATGCCCGGATTGGAATCGCCCGGTTGCACCGAGCCGGCGCCGACGCCGGAGATGTCGACGACCGCGGCGCCGATCACGAGGATCCTGTCCATGCTATTCGAGGATGTTGGACGTGATAAAGTCGACACCCATCTTGATCAGCTTTTCGGCGACCATCTTGTCATCGACGGTCCATACTGCGACCTTGAGGCCGATCAGATGCGCGCGCTTGAGCAGGTCTTCGCTGACCTGATCATAATGGACGTCCATCCCGATTTGGTGCTTTTCGCAGAATTCGATGCCCTTCTCCGTCACTTCGTCCATCAGGTACATCATGTCGATCGACGGATGGGTTTTCTTGAGATAGGCGAGGTAGCGTTCGTCGAAGGAGATGATCGTCGTCTTCTCTTCCATCTTGTGACGCATGATTTCAACGACGACCGTCTCGACGTTTTCTGTCGAAAGGCCATCCTTCAGTTCGACGAAGGCGTTCTTCTTATAGGTCCGGCAGATGACGAGGTATTCCTCGAGGGTGGGGATGCAGATGTTTTCCGAAAGATTTCCGGTTTTCCGGTCGATCAGCGAAAACTTCCGGAGTTCGTCGTATCGGAAAGAGGGAATATAGAGATTGAGCAAGCCGAGGCGGAGGAGCGTGTCGTCATGGCTGACGACGATCCTGCCGTCCCGAGTCGCGTATACGTCGCATTCGATGCCGAAA
Source organism: Acholeplasmatales bacterium (assembly GCA_003477305.1). GTDB lineage: Bacteria > Bacillota_I > Bacilli_A > Izemoplasmatales > Hujiaoplasmataceae > UBA12489. Next base: position 15,496 of record DMTN01000021.1, read on the forward strand.
TAACTGCGGTTCGCCGCAGCGACGAACGCATTGATCGTATTCTCCGTTTCGATGCCGGAGAGGCCGCGATGGGCGACCATGCCTTTGAAATATTTGTCGATTTTTACCGTATTCATGTTGTCACGCTCGCTTCGTTGGTCCTTACTCTATCATTTTACCATCAAGCGCGGTTTTTTTACACAGCAATAAAAGTTTTTATGGAGAACCATACACCCGCGCGCGATTGGCATGATATAATCGATGCGAAGGTCCGGTGAGATGGATGGATGATCGACAGATTCGCATCAATTTCAACAAATTCAAAACAGCGCGCGCGACGGAGCGGAATCTGCTTCTTTGGATTTTCGCCATCGTTCCGATCGTCGTGATCCTCTTCAACCTCGGCATCTTCGCCGCCATCTACTTCGCCGGCGAGCCGATCGAGTTCAATGGCGTCCTCCGCTACCCCGGCGATCCGCTGTACATCACCGGCTTTTTCTCGCTCGTCCGGTGGTTTCTCGGTGTCATCGCCGTCTTTCTCGTGGTGATCGCCGTCGCCCTCGTCAAAAACATCCCCGTCCGGCATCTGCTTTCCATCGACGACGAAGGCAACCCGACCATCGATGTCCTCGCACGTCGCACCGAGACCCTCTATACCACGAACGCCGTCCATGTTTTCAACCGCAAAACCCGGACGGTATACTCCGAAACCGTCAAAGCCGGTTTTCCCGTTCTCACCGAAGACGCGGCGTTCGCATGGTTCGAAGCGCGCGACACGGATTCCCTCTGGACCGCGCGTCAAGGTCGAAGCCGTGTCATCCTGACGAAATCCGTCGACGCCGGATATGGGGCCTTCAACGAACGCATCGTCACCACCTATCGGATCCGGCTCGATTCATCGGGGATCCCCGCTTCGGCGGTGATGACCGTGTCGCGTCGGTCGACGGGCCGCGTCAACGTCACGGCTTGGAAACGCTTCGTCTACCGCAATGTCGGTTCGCACGTCCGGTTCGATCTGCCTCCCGAACTGCGCGCCAAACTCGATCAAGACCGATATTCCTGATCGCAAAAAATGAAATGGGCTTCCGAATTTTCATCCGGAAGCCCTTTTTGATTGAATTATTCGTCGATTTCGTCGCATTCCGCGTCCTTGCCCTTGATCAGAGGCGATACGCGCTTGTAGATGAGAATGACGATCGCCGAGATGACGATTCCTTTGAACACGTTGAATGGTACGATTCCGAAGAGGACACCGGTCCGCGCGTCGGTGATATAGGGCAGCGCGACGGAGAATTGCAGGATCAGTTCGTCCATCGAAAGCCCCATCATCCCGGCATACCATGGCAACAGGACAAACCAGTTGAGGAGCGCGCCGATGACGGTCATCACGACGACGCCGGCGAGAAGACCGAGAAGCGCGGCCTTGCGGGTGCGGATATAGTGATAGATCAACGAAGCCGGGAGGACGAACGAAATGCCGATCAGGAAGTTCGCGAGTTCGCCGATGCCGATTGTCACCGATCCTTCGATGAGCAGGTTCAGGACGACCTTGATCGCCTCGATCGCGACGCCCGCGAGCGGGCCGAGCGCGAAGGCGCCGATCATCACCGGGATTTCCGACAAATCGAGTTTTAAAAACGACGGGCCGAGGAACGGCAGCGCGAATTCCGCGAGCATGACGACCGCGGCCATCGTGCCGAGGATCGCGACGAGCGCGAGCCAGCGGACCGGCGTGGTTTTCTTGGGTTTGCATTTGATCAGTTTATTATCCATGGTGCCTCCAAGAACAAAGGGTGATTCTCACCCTCAGCGAATCGATGATTCGCCTGATTGTAGACGATTACACACCGAAGAGGTATGTTCGTTTGGNNGATTACCTTTGCGAATCATGTTCATGGCGGCGTTTTGATCGGCGTTGATCAAACGTCCGCCTTTGCATTGATAGAGCCCGCGTTTGATGCGGCGCCCGGAGAACTCGCCTTTGATCATCTCGTCGTTGTCCAAGTAGGATGCTTTGGAAGTGTAGGCTTCGTTTGTGACCTTCGTTTCAATCTCGGCTTGTTCCGCAAGATAGAGAATGCGGTCTCTGAGCCTTGCGATCGGGAT
>DMTN01000046.1 GCA_003477305.1 Acholeplasmatales bacterium
TTCCAAAACCATTTTACACTATCGATTTCGGCGCGATGGTTGGCAAAAAAGTCCGATTATGGTAAAATAGGATCAATGAGGTGACGATGATGGATTGGTTGAAAATTGCCCAAACATATGAACAGGAATACATCGAAAAAACGCAGGCTTTGCTGCGCATCCCGACCGTACTGGAAAAGTACGATCCCAACAATACCGACGCGCCGTTCGGGTCCGACATCAAGCGCGCCCTCGATTTCGTCCTGACCATGGCCGAGATCGACGGCTTCAAAACTCGGAACGTGATGAACCATGCCGGCCATATCGAAATCGGCGAGGGCAAGGAGATCATCGGCGTCCTGACGCATATCGACGTCGTCCCGACCGGTGGCAAGTGGGATACCGATCCGTTCGGCGCGGTCGTCAAGGATGGAAAAATCTTCGCCCGCGGCGCAATCGACGACAAAGGTCCGACGATGGCCGCCTATCTCGCAATCAAGATGATCCGCGACCAAGGCATCAAACTCAACAAGCGGGTCCGCCTGATCATCGGTTGCGACGAGGAATCCGGCATGCGCTGCATCCAAAAATACAAAGAATACGAAGACCTCCCGGACATCGGCTTTTCTCCCGATGCCGAATTCCCCCTGATCTACGCGGAAAAGGGCAGCTACAGTTTCGACATCACCGGCAAGGAGACGGATGACCTGATCGTTTCGATCACCGCCGGTGAACGCTACAACGTCGTTCCCGACGAATGCGTCGCCGTCCTGAAGAAGGATGTGTCCGCGGCGTTCGGCGCCTGGCTTGTTCAAAATAAACGCCAGGGCAAAGTGGAGAAAGATCATTATACGATTTACGGCAAGAACGCCCATGGCGCTTCGCCGATGCACGGTCTCAACGCCATTTTCCTGATGGTCGACTTCCTCAAGACGGTGACATCGTCCGGATTCGTCGGATTCCTCGACAAACACCTGACGCACGATCACTTCGGCGTCAAGCTCGGGATCGACACCTTCGATCCCGAAATGAAGGAATTGACCCTCAACACCGCCATCGTCCGTTACGCCGACGGGGCGTTTCGGATTGGCTGCAACATCCGTTTCCCAAGGAATTTCGACTTTGCCAAAAAGACGCCGCTGATCCCAAAAGCGGCCGAAGCGTTCGGCTTCACCTATGTACCGCTCCGCCATTCCGAACCGCATTACGTATCGCCGACCGACCCGCTCGTCAAGACGCTCGAAGGCGCTTATCGCAAGTATACCGGAGACTTCAAGAATCCGATCTTCACGATCGGCGGCGGAACCTACGCCCGCGAACTCAAGAAGGCCGTCGCGTTCGGTCCGTGCATGCCGGGCGACGATGAGATGGCGCATCAACCGAACGAATACGTCGTCATCAAGGACATGCTCGTCGCCGCCGCGATCTACGCCGAGAGCATCGAAATCCTTGCCGGAACGGCCCGCTGAAGTGCGTCTCCGCAAGGTCCGCGATGCCGGCGAGCGACTCGCCCAGCATCCCGACGTGATGATTTCCGATCCGGAAACGCACCGCGGGCGATGGCGCGATCTGTTCGCGCAAGACGCCCCGATTCAACTCGAGATCGGCATCGGCAAGGGCCGATTCCTCTTTGAAACCGCCAAACGCCATCCCGAAATCAACTTCGTCGGCATCGAGAAGTACGATTCGGTCATCGTCCGCGCCCTCGAGAAGCTGCTTTCCGAACCGCTTTCGAACGTCCGGCTCGTCCACATGGACGCCGAGGATCTGCCGAATGTGTTCGCTTTCGGCGAAATCGATCTGCTTTATCTCAACTTCTCCGACCCATGGCCCAAAACGCACCACGCCAAACGCCGCCTCACCAGCCCGCTGTTCCTCACCCGATACGAGGCGGTCTTGCGGCCGCACGCGGGCATCCTTTATAAAACCGACGATTTCGCCTTCTTCGCATACACGATGAGGACGCTCGTCGACGCCGGCTGCACATTCGACCGCATCAGCCTCGATCTGCACGCCGAACGGCACGAAGACAACGTCGAAACCGAGTTCGAGTCCCGCTTCGTCGGACGCGGACAACCGATCTATCATATCGCTTTCCACTTCTGAGGGGGAACCATCATGTTGAAACAGCATTATCGCGATCTCGTTGAACTCCCGGGCGTTTCGGCGCACGAAAAACTTGTCCGGACCTATGTCAAAGGCATGCTCGAACCGCTTTCCGAAGCACTCTTCCAAGACAAGCTCGGTTCGCTCTTCGGCGGCGTCAACCTCGCCAAGGACGGACCCAAGGTGATGATCGCCGGACATATGGACGAAGTCGGCGCGATGGTCTCGGGCATCACCGACAAAGGCTACGTGAAATTGATCCCGATGGGATCGGTCAGCGCCGCCGTCATGCTTGCGCAGCATCTTGACATCGTCATCGACGACGGGTCCTTCGTTCCCGGCGTGATCGGCGCGAAACCGCCGCATCTGCTCCGCGACGGCGCCTCCAAACAGGTCACCGATTTCGATGACTTCGTCCTCGACATCGGCGCCGATTCGAAAGAACACGCCAAAACACTCGGCGTGAAGGTCGGCCAGCAAGTCGTGTTCCATAATAACTATACGATCACCAAGGATGGCAAGAAAATCATCTCGAAGGCCTGGGACGACCGCTTCGGCACCGCAATGGCGATCGACATCCTGCAGTCGGTCGACAAACAGGCGATCCCCTGCAAACTCTATTGCGGCGCGAACGTCCAGGAAGAAGTCGGACTGCGCGGTGCGGGCACATCCGCCTACATGATCAAGCCGGATGTCTTCATCGCGGTCGACTGCTCCCCCTGCGCCGATACGTTCGAGGATTCCGAGGTCGGCGGCTCGCTTGGCGCCGGATTCATGATCCGCTTCTATGATCCCCGCTGCATCATGCATCAGGGAATGAAGAAATTCGTCGAAGAGACCGCAAACAAGCACCAGATCAAATTCCAGTACTATAAATCGCTCGGCGGCACCGACGCCGCGCAAGTGCAGTTGTCCGAGGACGGCGTCCTCGTCTGTACCATCGGCATGCCGGCGCGCTACATCCATTCGTCCACCTCGATGATCCACGTCGACGACTACGAAGCCGTCAAGGCGGTCATCCTGGCCATGCTTCAGGAACTCGATTTCAACAAAGTCGCGGAAATCAAGTCCAACGTCTGAGGACCCGGCTTTTTGAAATAGTCTTATGGGACCGCGGAAAGCGGCCTAAAAAGGAGAGCACTACCATGCAAACGAAAGTGATCAAAAGCAACAAGGAAAAAATCCGGGAAATGACCATGCTCGCGATCTTCATCGCCATCATCGCCGTTCTCGGCCTCGTCCCGTCCTTCGGTCTCGGTTCGTCTTCGCTCGGCTTCATCCGGATCGCACCGAACATCGAAGCGACGATCATCCACATTCCCGTCTTGATCGGCGGGACGCTGCTCGGCCGGAAGATGTCGATCTATCTCGGCCTCGCCTTTGGCGTCGTCTCGCTCATCGCCGCATTCATTTACAATAGCCCGATGTTTGTCTATCCGTGGGTTTCCGTGCTGCCGCGCATTCTCTTCGGTCTTGTCATCTATGATGTCATGCGCCTGTTCCAGCACATCTTCAAGAACAAATATCTCGCCTTTGGCCTCGGGTTCTTCGTTCTGACGCTGATCCATACGTTCATGGTCCTCCCGCTGCTTTGGACCTCCTTCACGACGGTGTTCGGCTATGCGAGCCTCGGTCAGGCGTTTCTTCCCTATCTTGCATTCCTCGTCTTCTATCTGGTTCCGGTCGCGGCGCTCATCGAGGCCTTCCTTGCCGGTCTGATCGGTTCCGTCGTCGCGCTTCGTCTGAAGGGCTATCTCGAGAACCGCACGGAAGACCCGGCGGAGATTTGAGATGCTCGTCCTCATCGACATCGGCAACACGACCGTCGGCATCGGCGTTTCGAAAAACCTGACCGCCGTCGACAAGACCTTCAAGATCAACACCGAAAAGAACCGATCGAGCGATGAATACGCGATGACCATGAACCTGATGTTCAAGGAAATCCCCGTCACCGCCGTCATCATTTCTTCCGTCGTTCCGGAATTGAACGACGTTTTTCGCGAATACTTCCAGGCGTGGCATGACATCACGCCGATTTTTCTCGGCGCCGGCGTCAAGACCGGGATCCGGATCCTTTCCGACAATCCCCGCGAAGTCGGCTCGGATCTCATCGCCAACGCCGTCGCGGCGACCGAACGCTATGCCAAGACATGCCTCATCGTCGACCTCGGCACGGCGACGACGTTCACCTACGTGGAAAATCTGGGACTCAAGGGCGTCATCATCTCGACCGGTCTCACCACCAGCCGCAACGCCCTCATCTCGAAGACGTCCCAACTGCCGCAGATCGAACTCGAACTGCCCAACAAGCTGATCGGGACGACGTCGATCGACAGCATCAAATCCGGCATCGTCTACGGCCACGCGTCGATGATCGACGGCATCATCGGCCGGATCAAGCGGCAACTCGGCAATCCGGCGCTTCCGGTCATCTTGACCGGCGGACATGCGAAGCTGATCCATCCGCTCTGCGAACAGCCGATGACGCTTGACGAACGCCTGATCTTTGAAGGGCTTCTGCTCATCTACCAGCGCAACCAGAACAAAATCAGTTGAATCCGGTGCCGTTTCGGCCGGCGAGGTATATTCGATGAAGAAACTGCTTCTGATCGACGGAAACAACCTGTTGTTCCGTTCCTACTTCGCGACCGCCGCGATGGGGAATCTGATGAAAAACAGCCAAGGCGTTTACACGAACGCCGTTTTCGGTTTCGCCTCGACGATCCAGCAACTGCTCAAGATGGACTACACGCACATGCTTGTCGCGTGGGATCCGAAGGGACCGACGCACCGTCATCTCGAATTCACCGAATACAAGGGCACGCGCCCCGACGTTCCCGCGGAACTGATCGCGCAGATGCCGATCGTCCGCGAATACCTCGACGCCGCGCACGTCGCCCGCTACGAGCAGGACCTCTATGAGGCCGACGACATCATCGGCTACTGCGCGACCCATTTCCGGTCCGATTTCGACAAGATCGAGATTTTTTCCAACGACCACGATTTGATGCAACTGCTTTCCGCGAACGTCTCGCAGACGATCTCGAAGAAGGGCCTCTCCGAAATCGAAGTCTATACGCCCGAATCGATGAAAGAACGGCTCGGCATCACCCCCTCGCAGATCCCCGACTACAAGGGCATGGTCGGCGACGCCTCCGACAATATCCCCGGCATCAAGGGCATCGGCGACAAGACCGCAGTCAAACTCCTGAGTGAGTACGGCACCCTCGAAAACATCTTCGACAACGTCGATTCAATCTCCGGAAAGCTCAAGGAGAAGATCGCCGCTAACGTCGAAGTGGCGCGCTTTTCAAAGCGTCTCGCAACGATCGTGACGGATTTCCCGAATACGCTCTCCGTCGACCAGTTCGAATACCGCCGCGCCGATACCGGCGAACTCCGCGCGTTCATGCAGAAGATGGAGTTTCATTCCCTCCTCAAGAAAATCGAAATCGACCGCCCGAAAGCAACGATCGAAAACTCCTCCTTCCGGGTCCTTTCGTCCTCCGATGNNCCCCGCCTGATCAGCGGTCCGGCCGCCGTATGCATCGAAACATTCGGGCCAAACTACCATTCGGCGACGATCCTCGGGTTCGGCTTCGCGACCGCATCCGGATCGTATTTCGTGGCTTTCGATACCTTCAAGAACACCCCCTCGCTCGTTACGTGGATGAGCGATCCTTCGATCGCAAAGGATACCTACGATCTGAAGCAGATGAAAGTCGCCCTCAAGTGGGCGGGGTTCGACGCCAATGGGTTCCGCTTCGATTTGATGCTGGCAAGCTATCTCACCAATCCCAACCTGACCCGTGACGATTTCCGCTCCGTCGTCGCCAATTTCGGGTATGAAGCCGTCGCCTATGACGAGGAAGTCTTCGGCAAGGGGGCGAAATACGCCCTGCCGGAAGATCCCGACTTATATCGCCGGCACGCCGCCGAGAAGGCCGTCGCGGTGCGCGACCTGAAGGCGAAGATCCTCGCCGTGAACGCTTCCTACGATCAGACCGACCTGCTCGAAAAAATCGAGATTCCGCTCGCCGAAACGCTCGCGGACATGGAATATGCCGGCATCAAGGTCGATCTCGAAGCGCTCGAAGCGTTCGGCACCGACCTCGCCGCGCGGGCGGCGATCCTCGAAAAGGACATTTACGGACTCGCGGGCGAAGAATTCAACATCAACAGCACGAAGCAGCTCGGCACGATCCTCTTTGAAAAGCTTGCCCTCCCCTATTATAAAAAGACGAAAAGCGGCTATTCGACCGACGCGTCCGTGCTCGAACAGCTGGCCGGCTTCCATCCGATCGTCGACAAGATCACCGACTACCGGTCGGCCACGAAACTTTACTCGACCTACTACGAAGGCATCCGGGCCGCGACCCAAGTCAAACACGACGGACGCGTCCACACCATCTACAAGCAGACGCTGACCCAGACCGGTCGGCTTTCTTCGATCGAACCGAACCTCCAGAACATCCCGGTCCGCACCGAGGAAGGCAAGGAACTGCGACGCATCTTCATTCCGTCCGATGCCTCAAGCCTGCTTTACTCGTGCGACTATTCGCAGATCGAACTGCGGGTTCTCGCGGAAATGGCGCATGTCGAAAACATGATCGAAGCGTTTCATCGCGGCGATGACATCCACACCCATACGGCCCGCCTCGTCTTCAACAGGCAGGATGTCACGCCGGATCAGCGCCGGCAGGCGAAAGCCGTCAATTTCGGTCTCATCTATGGCAAGACCTCCTGGGGTCTCGCCGAGGATTTGAAGATTTCGCCCAAGCAGGCGGAGGCGTTCATCGCCGATTATTTCGTCAAACTCCCCGAGATCAAGATTTATATGAACGCGGCCATCGACGACGCCAAGACCAAGGGTTACGTGACGACGCTGTTCCAACGTCGCCGCTACATCCCGGAAATCAACGCCGACAACTATATGGTCCGTGAAAACGGGAAACGGATGGCGATGAACGCGCCGATCCAGGGAACCGCCGCGGACATCCTGAAAATCGCGATGGTGAAAATTCGCGATGAATTCCTGCGTCGCGGCCTCAAGTCGCGGATCATCCTGCAGATCCACGACGAGCTTGTCTTCGACGTGCCGATCACGGAAAAAGCGACCGTCGCCGATGTCGTCGTCGACCTGATGGAGCACGCCGTCGCCTTCCATGTCCCGCTCAAGGTCGAAGGCGATTTCGGCAGAAATCTTTACGAGGTGAAATGACATGCCCGAACTTCCGGAAGTAGAAACGATCCGGCGCACGCTCGAACCCCGGCTCGTCGGAAAGACGATCGCGCAAGTCGACGTTCATTGCGAGCGCATCATCCACGGTCTCGAACCGGCCGCCTTCAGCGCCCGTCTCAAGGGTCAGACCGTCGCCTCGCTCGGCCGCTTCGGCAAATATCTGTTCTTCGTCCTCGACGACATCTCGCTCGTTTCGCATCTCCGGATGGAGGGAAAATACTTTCTCAAACCGGCCGTCGATCCCCTCGCGAAACACGAACACGTCGTCTTCCGCTTCACCGACGGATCCTCGCTTCGCTATCATGACACGCGCAAGTTCGGCACGATGGAACTCGTTCCCAAAGGCAAGGAACTGCGTCTGAAGGCAATCGACGCGATGGGTCCCGAACCCGCTTCCGCGGCCTTCTCGGGAGCCTATCTGGCCCGCCGCGGAAACACGGCGGCCCGCCCCGTCAAAGCGTTTCTGCTCGATCAGACCGTCGTCGCGGGACTCGGCAACATCTATGTCGACGAAACCCTCTTTCGGGCCCTCGTCCATCCCATGACGCTGGCGAAGCATTTGCTCCGGAGCGAATGGGACCGGATCGCCGTTGCAGCGAAGCAGGTCATCGAACGCGCCGTTTCAGACGGCGGCACGACGATCCGCAGTTATGTATCAAGTCTCGGCGTCAGCGGCATGTTCCAGACCGAACTGCGGGTCCACATGCAGAAGGACAAACCATGCATGATGTGCGGCGCGACGATCGTCAAAACGGTCGTCGGCGGCCGCGGAACGTACCTATGCCCGCACTGCCAGATCCAGAAACCGGGAAAGGGACTCGTCGTCGGCCTGACCGGCGGGATCGCCTCCGGCAAGTCCGCCGTGCAGCGGCTCTTCCGCAAGGCCGGTTATCCGGTTCTGGACGCCGACGCCGTCTATAAAGATTTGTCAAAAAGCGGGAAAGTATTGTATAATGACATCGTAGCCGCCTTCGGTTCCGGCATTCAGGACGCATTCGGCGAAATCGACCGTGCCGTCCTCGCAAAAATCGTCTTTCGGGACGCCGCCGCCCGCGAGCGTCTGAACGCGATCGCCCACCCGGCCGTCCGCGCCGCGATGCTCGCGTGGATCGAAGATCAGAAGCGACAGGGCGCCGAACTCGTCGTCGCAAGCGTGCCGCTTTTGTTCGAAGCGGGATTCGAGACGTTCTGCGATGCGACGGTCGCGATCTGGTGTCCCCCGCGGATCCAGCTACAACGGCTCATGAAACGCAACGGAATCACCCGCGAAGAAGCCCTGCGCCGCATCGGCGCGCAGATGCCGCTCAAGGAAAAATGCCGCAAGGCGACGCATCAAATCGACAATGCGGGAACCCGCCGAAAACTCCACGAGGAGTTCGTAACGGTGCTCGCCATCCTAAGGAGTTGACGCCATGTCCATTACCAGTTTCTTCATGACCACCTGCGAAACCCGCGAACTTCATCCGGATGCGCTTTTGCGGACCCATTATTACCGCAACTCGTTCAAGGACATCCTCGCCGCGGTCCAGAAGATCGCCGAAAAAGCGTCGCTCGACGTCAGGGACATCAACGAGACGCACGGCGAAATCTATCTTCTCGGCAATGGCTTCGACGCCATCATGACGGTCGCGCAGATCACGCCGATCGAATCCGGCATCGATCTTAAAATCAACTATTTCAGTTTCGTCGGTCTCGACCGTCCCAAGAAAAAAGCGCTCGAACTGTTCAAGCATCTCGACGGCCTTCTGAAATTCAAGGGCGTCTCGCTGCATCCCTGAGGCCGGACATGGAGCGCGTGCGCAGAAGCGACCTGTTTTTTGTCCATACCCGGACGATGGCGTCGACGGCCGATCTTCAGGCGCTGGCGCTGCTCTACCAGCCGCTGGTCGGCGTGACGGCGTTTTCGCTCTATCTAACGCTCTTCGCGCTCATGAACAAATCGACCCTCGTCTCCGAGAAGTACCTGCATTCCGATCTTGAAAGCATCCTCGACGTCCAACTCGAAAGCCTCGAGGCGGCACGCTTCAAACTGGAGGCGGCCGGGCTCCTTACGACCGCGTTCAAAAGCGACTGTTTCCTGTATGAACTAATTCTACCGATGTCGGCGTCGAGCTTTGTCAACGACGGCGTCCTCGGCCAGTATCTCAAAGCCGCCGTCACCGAAGAGCGGTATGCGAAGATCATCAAACTGTTCAAGACCGCCAAGGTCACCCGCGACGGCTATATGGACCTGACGAAGGCGTTCGACGAAGTCTTTCCGGCCCTGCCTTCCGAAGGCGCCGAATCGGAGGCCGATCTGGCCGGCCGGGTGCGATCGAAATCGATCCGGGTCCGTCATTCCACCTTTGATTTCCGGCTCTTCACCGAAAGCATGACCCCCGAATTCTTCGATCCCGCCCAACTGACCGATGTCGTCAGAAACAAGATCGACAACCTCGCCTACGTGTACGGCCTCGACGAACTCGGGATGAAAGACGTCTGGCTGCGCGCCGTCGACAAGACCAAGCCGGTCGATCTCACCCGTCTCGCCTCGTTCGCCCGCGACGCCTACAAGATTTCCTCCCGGAACGTCGAACCCACCCCGGAAACAGCGGAAGCGCCGTCGCATCCGGTCGAAACGACGGATCCGGCGACTTACTTCAGCGCCGTTTCCCCGAAGGAACTTCTTGAGGAAATGTCCGGCGGGAAAGTCGCCGTCGCCGATCTGCGGATCGTCGAGCGGCTGTTGAACGAAATCGGCCTCGACAAGGGCGTCACAAACGTCATGCTCGCGTATGTGCTCAAGAACAACCACGGCGACATGCCGTCCTACGAATACTTCGAAAAGATCGGTTTGTCGTGGAAGCGGAACCGCATCGACGCGGTGGCGATCGCGGTCGACTACGTCAAGCATCTCAACGCCGAATACGAAAAGAAACGCGATTCCGGCGCCGCCCGCAAGGCCGGCCGCTACGGCAAGGAAGACAAGCCGGACGTCAAGATCGACTGGCTCGACGAATACATGAAATCGATCCAGTGAGGAGGGGTGAAGGATGAAAAAACTGAACGAGTTCTTAAACGGCTTTCCGTCGTCGACCGGCGCCGATGATACGATCGACCGGCTGCTCGAGGACCCCGTGATCAACGCTTTTGTCCTGAAGAACGACCTGACCCACGGAGAGACCGTCCGCGCCATCAACAGCTTCCTCGTCTTCAAGGAGGGGAAAGACATCTGCGCGACGTGCCGCGGCCTGTATGAATGCAAGCTTGCGACCGAAGGGATGACTCCCGTCCTCGACCTCTACGGCAAGGAAATCGAAGTCTCCTATCGGAAATGCCGCTACAACCTCTCCGATTCCACGCTCGAACGGATCGACGCCCTCTACGTCCCGCGGAAAGTCTTCGTGGCCGACATCACCGACTTCGACCTGATCGGACCGGTGCGCAAGGAAATCCACAAATACATGGTCGACTTCCTCAACCGCTATTCGCGCACCAACCCGATGAAGGGCATGTATCTTTCCGGCGTCTTCGGCGGCGGAAAGACCTACATCCTCGCCTGCATGGCCAACGAACTCGCCAAGAAGGGCTACCGGAGCGTCTTCGCCTACTATCCCGACCTCGTCCGCGAATTGAAATCCTCGATCGGCGAAGGCAACCTCGAAGAACGGATCCGCCAGCTCAAGACGGTCGACGTGCTGTTCCTCGATGACATCGGCGGCGAAACGGTCAGCCCGTTCATCCGCGACGAAGTCCTCGGCCCGATCCTGCAGCACCGCGTCCTCGACGAACTCCCGACCTTCTTCGCCTCCAACATCAAGATGAAGACGATCATCGAGGCGATGATGCTCAACACCTCGGACATCGAGCGTTCCAAGGCGATCCGCATTTTCGAACGCATCCGCGAACTCACCGTCGAATTCGAACTCACCGAGAAACCGACGCGACGCTCTTGACTTTGACCGAACTTGTAATATAATAAGATATAAGAAACGCCCTATCAGGCATTGAAGGGGACACGATCGCGATCAAACGCACAAGCGAGGACGGATTTGGTGCGAGCCGTCTTGCGGACATCGTCGATTACCACCTCCGAGCCGGTCTTCGAAAAGACCCGCAGCCCGCGTTACAGGCAATGAGCGCCGGAAGCAATTTCCGGAATCAAGGTGGCACCACGGTCGACAGATCGCCCTTCGTTTGAAGGGCGATTTTTAATTTATTACAGGAGGCAATCCCATGATCAAGATCAGTTTCCCCGACGGTTCGTCGCGCGAGTACGAAAGCCCGGTTTCCGGTTTTCAAATCGCCCAGTCGATCTCGCCCTCGCTTGCCAAGAAATGCGTCGCCGTCAAGGTAAACGGCGAACTGCTCGATTTGAACCGTCCGTTCGCTTTCGACGCAGCGATCCAGCTCATCACCGAAACGGATCCCCTCGCCCTCGAAATCCTGCGCCATTCCGCCGCCCATCTTTTGGCCGAGGCGGTCCGTTCGCTATATCCTTCCGCCAAGTTCGGCGTCGGACCGGCGATCGAGGAAGGCTTCTATTACGACATCGATCTCGGCGACGTCGTCCTGACCGAAGGCGACCTGCCCGCGATCGAAAAGGCGATGCAGAAGCTCGCCGCCGAGAACAAGTCGGTCGTTCGCCGCGAAGCGTCGAAGGCCGAGGCGCTCGCCGCGTTCGCCGCGGATCCCTACAAGACCGAACTGATCGGCGCGCTCCCCGACGGTGAGATCATCACCCTGTATTCGCAGGGAAACTTCACCGACCTCTGCCGTGGTCCGCATCTGCCGAGCGCGAAATGGCTCCGCTACTTCAAGCTGACGAGCCTCGCCGGCGCCTACTGGCGCGGCGATTCCAAAAACAAGCAGCTCACCCGCGTCTACGGCACCGCGTTCTACACCGAAAAAGAACTCGCCGATTTCCTGTTTCTGGTCGAAGAACGCAAGAAGAGAGACCATCGCAAGCTCGGCAAGGAGCTCGATTTGTTCATGCTTTCGGAATTCGGCCCCGGCTTCCCGTTCTGGCTCCCGAAAGGCATGATCCTGCGCCGCGAGCTTGAGAACTTCTGGTACAAGGTCCACGTCAGGGAAGGCTACAAGCTGATCCAGACGCCGATCATGCTGAACAAGGACCTCTGGGTCATCTCCGGCCACTGGCTGAACTACCGCGAGAACATGTACACCTCGACGATCGACGACATGGAGTTTGCGATCAAACCGATGAACTGCCCCGGCGGGATGCTCGTCTACAAGCGCGACATCCATTCCTACAAGGACTTCCCGCTGAAGGTCGGAGAACTCGGATTGGTCCATCGCCATGAGGCTTCCGGCGCCCTGAACGGACTCTTCCGGGTCCGCAACTTCACCCAGGACGACGCCCACATCTTCATGACCGAAGACATGATCGTCCATGAAATCCAGGAACTGGTCCGACTCTTCGAGTATGTGTATTCGGTCTTCGGGCTCACCTATCACATCGAACTCTCCACCCGACCGCTGGAGAAGTACATCGGCGACATCGCCACCTGGGACCGCGCCGAAAAGGCGCTCGCCGACGCCCTGAACGGCATCGGGAAACCCTTCAAGCTGAACCCCGGGGACGGTGCTTTCTACGGTCCGAAGCTCGACTTCAAACTGCGCGACTCGATGAACCGGATCTGGCAGTGCGGCACGATCCAGCTCGACATGAACCTGCCGGAACGGTTCGATCTCACCTACATCGACCAAAACGGCGAGAAGAAGCGTCCGGTCATGCTCCACCGCGCGCTGTTCGGTTCGATCGAACGCTTCATCGGCATCCTGATCGAACATTATGCCGGCGCCTTCCCGACCTGGCTCGCCCCGGTCCAGATCAAACTCATCCCGGTCAACAACGCCTTCCACGCCGTCTACGCCAAGGAACTCTTCGACCTCTTCGTCGATCACGACCTCCGCGTCGAGATGGACGACCGCGAAGAGAAACTCGGCTATAAAATCCGCGAGGCGCAGACCCTCAAGATCCCGTATCAACTCGTCCTCGGCGACAAGGAAGTCCTTGATCGCACCGTCACCTACCGCCGTTACGGAGAGCAGGAACAGACGACGCTTCCGATCGCCGACTTCATCGCCCTCGTCAAGTCGGAAAAGCCGAAAAGCAACTGAACCGTTCAAGAGAATCGCCGCCCGCGATTCTCTTTTTCCTCTCTGGTCCTATCACATTGATTCATTCTGAATCTTTGAAGATGACCAGATGAGTCTATAATGAGAGTATATGGCAAGTTACCTTTGGAGGTATTCACGATGCAAAACGATCGTTATGAACTGAACAAGCAACTCGCCCAGATGCTCAAGGGCGGCGTCATCATGGACGTCACCACCGCCGAACAGGCAAAGATCGCCGAAGCGGCCGGCGCTTGCGCCGTGATGGCGCTCGAGCGCATCCCCGCCGACATCCGCGCCGCCGGCGGCGTCTCGCGGATGAGCGATCCGAAACTGATCAAGGAAATCCAGGCCGCCGTCTCGATCCCGGTGATGGCGAAAGTCCGCATCGGCCATTTCGTCGAAGCGCAGATCCTCGAAGCGCTCGAAATCGACTACATCGACGAAAGCGAAGTGCTGTCGCCCGCCGACGACAAATACCATATCGACAAGACCAAGTTCAACGTCCCGTTCGTGTGCGGCTGCCGTGATCTCGGCGAAGCGCTGCGCCGGATCCAGGAAGGCGCCTCGATGCTCCGCACGAAGGGCGAGCCAGGAACCGGCGATATCGTCCAGGCGGTCCGCCACATCCGCATGATCGAAAGCGAAATCCGCCGTCTCTCCTCGATGCGCGAGGACGAACTCTACCAGGCCGCGAAGGAATGGATGGTTCCCTACGAACTCGTGAAGAAGGTCCACGACGCCGGCCGTTTACCGGTCGTGAACTTCGCCGCCGGCGGCGTCGCGACCCCCGCGGACGCCGCGCTGATGATGCAACTCGGCGCCGAAGGCGTCTTCGTCGGCTCGGGTATCTTCAAATCCGGCGATCCCGCGAAACGCGCGGCCGCGATCGTCAAGGCCGTGACGAACTATCACGACCCGAAAATCCTCGCCGCGATCTCCGAAGACCTCGGCGACGCGATGGTCGGGATCAACGAGGGCGAAATCGACATTTTGATGGCCGAGCGGGGAAAATGAGACCATGCTGATCGGAATCCTGGCGCTCCAGGGCGCCTTTCTCGAGCACGCCAAAATGCTCGACCGTCTTGGGGTGCCGCATTACGAGATCCGCAATCTGGGCACGCTTCGTCCGATGGACGGGCTGATCCTGCCCGGCGGCGAATCGACGACGATGGGAAAACTGCTCAGGGACGAAGGACTCTTCGAACCGCTGCGCGACCTGATCAAAAACGGCTTGCCGGTGTTCGCCACGTGCGCCGGGTTGATCCTGCTTGCCAAGAAGATCGACAACGACGCCCGCAGCTACTTTGCGACGATGAACGTCGATGTCGTCAGGAACGCCTACGGCCGCCAGCTCGGCAGTTTCCGCACGGAAGCGCCGATGGACGGCATCGGCACGATCCCGATGGTCTTCATTCGCGCGCCCTACGTCGCCCGGACGAACGGCACCTCGCGGGTGCTTGCGACCGTCGACGGACATATCGTCGCGGTGCGAGAGGGAAACCAACTTGGTACCGCATTCCATCCCGAACTATCAGAAAACTTGTCCGTACACCGATATTTCATCGAGATTATCAAGCACAACCTCCAGTAGAAATGTCCATCATCATGAAATGCAATCGATCATCATCGTCCGGCTCGCTTCCGACAAGGTTCGGAGGCGAGTTTTTTCATGATGATGTCGGCAAATAAAGTTCATTATAAATTCCAGTGCAAACGCAAAAAATCAAAAAGTATTAAGTTTTGCGTTTTAAACCGCAAAAGTATTTACTTAATCAATCTTTATGTTATAATGATGGCAGGGGTGGATAGCATGTTGAAAATGCGTGAAAAATACTTGAAAGCATTCATCAAATTCAAAGACACGGAATATGTAAAAGTCGTTTCCGGTGTTCGTCGTTCGGGAAAGTCATTTCTCATGAAGCTGTTTATGAATCATCTGAAGGAAACCGGAGTTTCCGAGATGAACATCATTTACATCAATTTTGAACATCCCGACTCCGATTCCCTCAAAACCGCTTCGGCATTGTATGATTATCTGAAAGCACGAGTGACTACATCTGAAAAAGTCTATTTTTTATTCGATGAAATCCAAGAAGTTGATGAGTGGCAGAAAGTCATCAATGGATTGCGGGTTGCTTTTGATTCCGATATTTACATCACAGGGTCAAATGCCTCGCTTCTATCCGGAGAACTGGCATCCTATCTTTCCGGAAGATATGTCGAAATCAAGGTAATGCCCTTGTCCTTTTTAGAGTATCTCGAGTTCAAGAATTATCGAAATGAAATGAAATATCCCACTTACTTCAATGAGTTCATGGAAAACGGAGGTTTTCCCGGCGTATCCTTGTTAGGCGATCCATCGATGGTCGAAAGCGTGCTCCAAAGTCTCTTTGACAGCATTCTTTTAAAGGATGTCTGCTTGAGGGGGGGGATCAAAGACACAAGCCTTTTGTTGCGGGTCGTGAAGTTCCTTTTGGACAATATCGGAAATCAGGTTTCAAGCAGTTCAATTGCTCAGGCTTTGTCTACTTCCGGGAGAAAGATGTCCCATGAAACGGTTGATCGGTACCTATCCTTGTTGGAAGACGCTTACGTCTTTTACAAAGCTGAGCGATTTGATATCCGTGGAAAAGAAAGACTGAAGACTCTCGGCAAATACTATGTCGTGGATTTAGGTTTGAGAAATGCCGTTTTGGGGAGGAATCGGGGAAATTATGGATCTCAAATGGAAAACACCGTCTATTTGGAATTGAAAAGAAGGGGATTCGAGGTCTCTGTGGGAAAATTGAATGAGACCGAAATCGACTTTGTCTGTACTTCTCCCCAAAAAACAGTATATGTGCAAGTTGCTTTCCAGTTGCCCAAAGACAATCCAAGGGAAATCGCAAATCTTTTGAACATTCCCAACAATTACGAGAAAGTCTTGGTGGTGGGAAACCTAGAGGGCGCAGGAAACATTGAAGGCATAAAAGTCCTCCACATCATCGATTTCCTTTTGGATGAAAGCTTGATTTGAATCAAATGCCACCTCTCGTCCTTCTGATTGTCGATTGCTCCATTAATCCTATAATGTATTCTGATTCTAGTGGATTTTTTGCAATTATAGCAGTGGATTACTTTGTTTAATCACACACGACTTACAAGTAAGTTTAATTAAGGAGTTATTCGTTATGAAAAAAGAAAGAAGCAACGAGCTTACATATAATATGCCGGTTCTTGTTATGTTCCAAGGCGGAATATTTTTAGTATCGCTCTTATTTGTGTCATATATTATTACTGCTGAGAGATATAGTTTTGCTTTATGTTTTCTTTATCCTTTGGTTGCATCTGGCTGGATATTGATGTTAGGCAACGGAAGACTCTCAATGAATATTGATGAATGTAAACACACCACAAATATCTCAAATTACAAATATAAATACCTTATTGTAGTAACTTCCGCAAAAGATAATGTGTTGTCTAGTGTTGATTTTTGGTATCAAATTGTAGGGTATATATTGATTCCTATTGGGTTAATTCTTTCTACGATTGTAAAAGTCAACGTGGACATG
>DMTN01000070.1 GCA_003477305.1 Acholeplasmatales bacterium
GAGCGCGACGCGCTGGCGCTGGCCTCCCGAGAGCTGTGCCGGCTTGCGGTTGAGGTAGGGGATGAGGCCGAGCAGTTCGGCGGCCCACATGACGCGTTCGTGGATGTGGTCTGAGTTCTCGCGCCGGAGCACGAGTGAAAACGCCATGTTGTGATAGACGGTCATATGCGAATACAATGCATAGTTTTGGAAGACCATCGCGATGTCGCGGNNGCCGCAGCCGGAAGGCCCGACGAGGACGACGAATTCGCCGTCCTTGATGTCCATGTCGAATCCGTTCACGGCCTGGACGCCGTTGGGATAGCGTTTGACGAGACCGTCGAGCTTAAGCGTTCCCATGGCGGGCGATCTCCTTCAGGTGACGGTGGAGGATGAAGACGCGGACGGTCGATACGATCGCCGCCGCATAGAGGAACAGGGCGGAGGCGAAAAACATCACGGTCGCCTTCGTCTGGACGGCCGCGGGGATCCAGCCGCGGTCGAAACAGTAGTGGGTGATGCCTTGGTAGGCTGTGCCGAAGTCGGCGATGCGAAGCAGGGTGACGCTTGCCAAAAGGAACAATCCGAAGGTAGACCAAAGCGGGTCGTAGGACTTCGCCTTTTCGGCGGCGAGGAAGGTCAGAAGCATCATCACGATGCTCACGGCGATCTCGAGGCCGATGCGGAAGTCGGGTACGACGCGCGTCGGGGCGTCCCCGGCGCCAAAGGCGTCGTAGGTGATCAGAGTGAACAGGCCGGTCACTCCGAGCGCGAGGCCGAGGAGGCAGAAAGAATAGGCAAGGGAGTTGGCCTGGTAGCGGAGTTTGTCCGCCTTAATGTTGACAATCTTCATGGGGGGCCTCCCTTCGACAGGATTGATGCTTCTTGGCACGCATCATCTGCGTGACGGATTTCCAACATACGAAGACGACGATGACGCCGCTCCAGACGTAAANNCCGTCGAAAAGTTGAGGGCGATCGTGATGTTGAGGAACATCGGTTCGAGCAGGAGGTACTGTTCCCGCAGCGGCGGAAGCAATTCGCCCGTGACGACGGCGCACTTGACCATGAGGGCGACGGTCGCGCCGGCGGAGAGGAAGTTGCCGACGTAGAAACAGCGGTTCTTGTGGGAGTTTGTGATCAGTCCGGCGCTTGCGGCGACGACCAGCCAGACGCCCCAGCGGTACAGTTCGTGGTTGACGAGCTGCGCGTTGGTGAAGAAATCGCCGAGCCATTCCCCGAGCGCCCATCCCGAGGAGAAGGCAAGCGTGTAGACGAAGTACACGGCAGCGCACAAAAGCGCGCCGACGAAGACGATCGTCTGCGGCAGTTTGCGGAAAAACGGGAGTTTAGGCAGCGCGGCGAAAAAACGAAGCAGGGCTGAAAATTTGGCTTTCATCGGTGGACTCCTTTAGGCACGGAGTGCCCGGGAGGGCAAAAGACGCCCTCCCGGGGTTTCCGTGATGTGCTTGTTCCGATGTCACTCGTTGGCATCGAGGATGCGCTGGTACGCATCGCGGTAGGCTTTGATGTAGATCAGGTCGTAGATGTTGACGCCGTTCATGTCGAAGAGGTCCATGTACGCTTCGCGGGTCAGCGATCCGCCGTTGCCGGAGAAGCCGTACTTCACCAAGGTGATGTAGGTGCTGTCCAGATACAGGGAGCGGAACGTCGCCGAGGCGGTGATGAGGTCGCTTTCGGTCTTCGTGAGCGGGAAGAAGGTCGGCGACAGCTGGTACCACGGGTTCTCCGAATCAACGAGTCCGGCGAGCTTGAAAGTGCCCGCGACGACGGCCGTGTTGATTCGTTCGACGCCTTCGATGCCTTCCGAAGAGAGGGTCTGGAATTCAAGACCGAGGCTGCGGATGTGGCCGATCGGCATGGTCGCGCCGACATACTGGCGCAGATAGTTGATCATGTTGCCGCCGGCGAGGGTTCCCATCTCGGTGAGGGCTTCGGCGGAAAGTTCGTAGACGATGTCGGTGCCGTAGGTCAAGGTTCCGTCGGTCCAGCCTTCGGGGCCGTACAAATGGATCGTGCCGACCGCGTCGGCGGACGAGTAGTCGTAGAGTTCGTCGACGAGCTTGAGGATGCGATAGAGTTTCGTCTCATCCGCTTCGACGGCGATCGGGATGCCCCAGGCTTCGTTCTTGACGGAACGGACGGCTTCCGAGAAGTGGAAGTAGTTGCCGTCACCGAGCCAGTCGACAACGGGCGGGAGAATGGCTTGGAAGCTGAAGGTCGGGTCGATCAAAAGGCCTTTGTCGATCAGACTCTGGGCGGTGGAGGTGGCGTTGTAGTCGTAGGTGATGAAGCCGTTGGCGCCTTCGAGCAGGATTTTGCGCCAGTTCGTGGTGCCTTCGGGGTTCTGGACGATGAGGCCGTCGGTATACATCCCGGCGAGGTCATCGACGCCGTCCATGAATTCTTCGGAATGGCGGACGTCCTGGATCAGGCCTTCTTCATCGAAGTAGAGCCATTCGCAACGCGAGAAGACGCCGCGGAGACCGAACATTTCCATGCCTCTGAGCAGGTTGCGGATGCGGGCGCCGGTGCCTTCGCGCGGGAACAGGACTTCGACGGCGGTCTTGGCGCCGTTGGTATGTTCGCGGGTCAGGTACCCCGGGTTGGCCTTGACGACGTACATCAGGGCGAGCAGTTCGTCGGTGTCATACGCCGCGTCGGTGCCGGCGAAGACATCGGAGAGCTTGGCGTATCCCTGGTCGCCGTAAGCGGCTTCCATATGGGCGACGAAGGCTTCGGCGAGGGTGGCGCCGGTCGGATTTTCGATCGCCGCGAGGACGTCGAGGATGTTCGCGGTGTAGTTCTTTTCGACGACGCGGGTCGTTCCGTCGGCGTTGGCGACGGTGATGTCGACATCGATCGGGGTCGTGACCTGGCGGCGCGTGTAGGCCGTCGGCTTGACCGCGGCGGTGGTATCCCAGACGGGAGACTCGGCGTCGAGGATGTCTTCGATCCAGTCGATGCGGGCGAGGAACATCTGTTCGAGTTCGTTGATTCCGTCGAAGTACGGCGTGAAGTAGATGCCGCCGTTGGCTGCGGTCATCGAGACCTTGACGGACGGATTCGCTTCGAGGAACGCGTTCAGGTTCGGCATCGCGTCGAGATACGCGCCGATGTTGACGAAGTTGCCCTTGACGCCTTCCGGACCGATCTGGGCGCCGGTGCCGTTGACGAGGTCGACGCCTTCGAAGCCGGAGGTGGTGAGGCGGGTCCACTGGGCGTTCGTCGATGCGTCTGAGGTGGTGGCGAGGTCGACAAAGTCGATGTGGAGTTTCTCACCGATCGCTTCCCACACGGGCAGCAGGTCACCCTTCGTATAGGTCGTTCCGTTCAACGACTCATACGCGGAGTCCTTCTGATACGTGATGCTCATCAGCTGGCCTCCCGACGTATAGTTGATCGCGACGTTGACGGTGACATCCGAGGTGTAGTCGATCGTCGAAAGCGTCGTGGCCGTGGTCTGCGTCGTGGTGGTGGCACGGGTGGTCGAGGTCGTGGTGGCGGGGGTCGTCCCGGTCGTGGTGGCCGTTCCGTTGGTGGTGGTCACCACCGCGGTGGTCGTCGTCTGATCGCAGGCGACGAATGCGGTGACTGCGAAAATGGCAATCATGACACATAGAAACTTTTTCATTTTTTCTCCTTTTCTCTCCTTATCAATCTATTCTTTTACCCCTCCGACGTTGACGCCCCGCGCAAAGTATTTCTGCAGGTACGGGTAGACGACGACGATTGGGATAATCGACATGATGATCGCCGCGTAAGCGAGCGAGTATTCCGAGTAGGGGTAGTTGGTCACGACGTCGGTATTCTGCGCCCCTTCGGCGATGCCTTGGAGGACGACCTGGAGCGGATGTTCGGTGCCTTGCACGAGCATCCTGTTCCAGAAGTAGCCGTTCCAGCGGTTGAGCGCGTAGAAGAGCGTGACGGTCGCGATCGCCGATTTCGACATCGGCAGGAAGACTTTCGTGAGGATCTGGAAATGGTTGGCACCGTCGATCACGGCGGCTTCCTCGATTTCCTTGGAGATGCCGTTGAAGTAGTTGCGCAAGAGGAGGATGTTGAACGCCTGGACGCCGAACCCGTAGATGATGCCCCAGCGGTTGTTCACGAAGAGGTCCTGGTAGTTGAGGTAGGTCGGGATGAGTCCGGCCGAGAACCACATCGTGAAGACGATCAGGAAGCCGATTTGACGCTTGAAGACGAGTTTCGTCCGCGACAGCGCGTAGGCGGCGAAGACCGAGAGGACCATCGAGAAGATCGTGCCGTAGAAGGTGTAGAACAGCGTGTTCGTGTAGGAAATCCAGAAACTCTTGGCGCGGTCGCCGATGATGAGCGCGGCGACGGCGTCGAACTGGACGTCGACGGGCCACAGGACGACGCGCCCCATCGTGATCGCGTCTTCGCCGGAAATGGCCATCGAGATCGCGTAGATGAACGGATAGAGCGTCGAGAGCACGAAGAGCGTGACGAGGACGTAGGACAGGATGGTGAAAAGCAATTCGGTGCGATCGAGTCGTTTCATGACAGCACCTCAGAACAGCGACGTTTCGGATACGCGGCGGCTGATGAAGTTCGCGCCGAGGACCAGAAACATCGCGATCAGGGAGTTGAAGAGGTCGGCCGCGGCGGCGAAGTTGAGTTGGCTCGCCCCCTGCGTCAAGCCGCCGAGCGACAGGACGTAGGTGGAGATGACCTCTGCCGTGGAGAGCACGTTGGCGCCGCGGTTCATCGTCAGCAAGATGACTTTTTCATACCCGACGTTGAGGATTTCGCCGATCCTCAGGATCAGCATGATGGTGAGCGTCGGGGCCATTCCGGGCAGGGTGATGTAGCGGATCTGCGCGAGCTTCGAAGCGCCGTCGATCCGTGCGGCCTCGTAGTTCGTCGGGCTGATCGCCATGATCGCGGCGAAGTAGACGATCGATCCGTACCCCGCCCCCTCCCAGATGCCGGAGATGATGTAGATGGAGCGGAAGTACTCGGGTTCCGAGAGCATCGGGGTCCCCGCCTCGATCCATCCGAACTTCGTGAAGAGCGCGTTGAGCAAGCCGGGCGCCTGCGTGATGTTACCCCCCGAGAGCATCAGGGCGATGATCGAGGTGATGACGACCGAGGAGATGAACTTCGGCAGGTAGGAGAGGATCTGCGTGACGCTCCGGTACGCCTCGTTCTTGATCTCGCTGAACATCAGGGCGAGCACGATCGGGACCGGGAAGCCGAAGAAGAGACCGTAGGTGGATAGCGTGAAGGTGTTCCGGAAGGCCTGCCAGAAGCGGTCGGCCTGCGGACCGAACATGATGTAGCGGAAGGCGTAGAGGCCGTAGAAGTCGCTTTCGCCGATCGTGATCGCGTAATTGTCGTAGTTCTTGAAGGCGACCAGGATGCCGCCGATCGGGCGATAGCGGAACAGGAAAAAGAACACGATGACGGGCACGAGCATCGCGTAGATCGGCCAGTCTTTCTTGATCTGGCGGAAATAGCGATGCCAACGCGTGCGTTCCATTTCATCGAGCAGTTCCTCGCGGTGCCGCAGTTCGTTTTCGGTGAAGCCAACGGTGGGCTTGGGTTCGCTCATGTTATCGGGTTCCTTCGCTGTTTTCGAGAAGATAGGGAGTCATCGGGATGAAAAGTTCCTTCTGGGCGACCATGATCAACAGCAGGCCGAAACCGAGGAGGACGTCGAAGATGCGGTTCACCGCAAAACCGGCGAACCCGGTCGGTCGTCCGATGACGACCAGGAGAATCCATTCGGTGAAAAACAGGACCGCATAGCAGGTCAGGTAATAAAGCGAAAGCGGCGCGAGCTTCGGCCGACGCACCTGGAGCGGGGCGGTGCGGAGAACGAGAAGCGCGACGGAAAGCGACAGGATGCCCAACGCATGGGCGAAGGCGACGGCCGGATCGACGTAGTTCACGGCGACGTTCACGATCGCGACGGCGAGGTTCGGAAAAAGCGCGTAGCGCCCCCAGCGCACGTACATCGCAAGCACGAGGACGGTCGAAAGACCGAAGTACTGCCGTCCGCCGAACAGACCGAACCGGCCGATGACGGCGTCGAACAGGCAGGCGATCGCCGTGAAGACGAGAAGATCGACGCATCGGTATTTGCGTATTGTCAAATGCGTCACTCCCATCTATAATCTGTATGAAGAGACGAAAGGGGGAATCCCCGTGTTCGAATTGAATCTGACACCGAATGACGATGTCCAGTCCGCCCTCGACCGCTTGCCCGAGGGCGTTTTGACCCGCGTCCGCCTCGCGGCGGGACGGTATTTCCAGAAACTCCGGATCCGACGCGACGGCCTCGTCCTGGAAGGGGAGGGCGCCGATCGGACCGCGCTTGTTTTCGATGATTGCAACGACCGCATCCACGCGGACGGACGACCGTTCAATACGTTTCGGACCCCGACGCTGACGATTCTCGCCGACGGCGTGACCGTATCCGGACTCTCGATCGAGAATGTCGCAGGCTTCGGTCCCGGCGTCGGCCAGGCGGTGGCGCTGTCCGTGTCCGGCACCGATTTCGTGATGACCGACTGCGTCTTGAAGGGGCATCAGGACACGCTGTTCTGCGGTCCTTTGCCGTATGATCTTTCGCTTCGCTATCGGGATTTTCTGCCCGACGAGGAACTACATGCGCGTCCCTCGCGTCAACGGTATCGGCGCACGCGGATCGAAGGAACCGTCGATTTCATCTTCGGCGGCGCCTTCGCGCTGTTCGACGATTGCGAGATCGTCGTCCTCGGGAAGGGTTACGTGGCCGCTCCTTCGACCCCGGTGGATCAACCGTTCGGGCTCGTGTTCCATCACTGCAAGATTCGCAATGCATCGGGATCGTCCGAGGTTTGGCTCGGGCGTCCATGGCGCGAAAACGGGATGGCGGGATTCCTCGATTGCACCTTCGAAGGTCCGTTCGCATCCCCGCGTTTTCTCGATTGGGAGAAGCCGCGGTTCCGCTTTTATGAAACTCCATATGGATCGGATGCGCTTTCGCGTCCCTTCACACAGGAGGAAACGGAGCGGCTGAGACACCTTCTGGCCGATGATTCCAGCCGCCCCGGACAAAAATAGCGCCTTCTCTAGAAACCGAAATAGTTTTTGGCGTTCTTGTACGAGATGTCCTCGATGATCCTTCCGAGGAGTTCTTCGTCGTCCGGGAAGTGACCGCGTTCGATTTCCGTCCCGAACAGGTCGCAAAGCAGCCGCCGGAAGTATTCATGGCGCGGATAAGAGAGGAAACTCCGCGAGTCCGTCAACATGCCCACGAAGCGCGCGAGCAACCCGTTGTTGCCGAGCGCCTTGATTTGCTTGGTCATCCCGTCGATCGTGTCGAGGAACCACCAGGGCGAGCCGAACTGGATCTTCCCGGGGATGCCGCCGCCTTGGAACGACTGCATCAGCGTGATCGCGACTTCGAAATCGCGCGGGTTGAGCGTATAGAGGATCGTCTTCGGCAGTTCGCCGGTGACGTCGAGGGCGTCGATCAGGGCGGAAAGCGGCTGCGCGACGGCGCCGTCGGAGATCGCGTCGAAGCCGGTGTCCGGCCCGAGCAGCGTGAACATCCGCGAGGAAACGTTCCGGAACGCGCCGATGTGATATTGCTGGACCCAGCCGCGGCGGCTGTATTCGCGTCCGAAGAACACCATCATGTGACCCTTGTACTTCGCGATCTCGGATTCCGAGAGGGTGATCCCGGCGATCGCCTTCGCGAAGATTTCCGCGACTTCGGCTTCGTCGGCGTGCTTGTGCATCACGACGTCGAGGGCGTGGTCGGCGAGACGGCAGCCGTTTTCGTGGAAATGGTCGATGCGGGCGCGCAAGACACCCTTCAAATCAGCGAGCGTCGCGATGTTCGTCCCGCCCGTCTTGGACAGACGCTGGACATAGCTGCAAAACCAGGACAGTTCGACGTTGACGACCTTGTCGGGGCGGAACGCCGGCAACACTTTGAACCGGATCGACTTGTCGGCGCGGATTTTCGCGTGCCATGCGAGCGTATCGGCGGGATCATCGGTCGTGCAGACGACCTCGACGCCGGACATCTCGATCAACTTGCGGGCGGGAAGCAATGCGAGCTTCTCGGTCACCGCGTCGTAGATCCGTTTGGCGGTCGATGGCGAGAGAAGATCGTCGATCCCGAAATAGCGCTTCAATTCGAGATGGGTCCAGTGATAGAGCGGATTGCCGATGAGGAGCGGGACCGTCTCGGCCCATTTAAGGAACTTCTCGTAATCGGATTTGTTGCCGGTGATGTAGTCTTCGGTGACGCCGTTGGCCCGCATCAGGCGCCATTTGTAGTGGTCGCCCGAGAGCCAGACGTCGAAGAGGTTCCGAAACGTCTTGTTCTCGTAGATTTCCCGGGGATCGAGATGGCAGTGGTAGTCGATGATCGGCATGCGCTCCGCGTGTCCGTGATAGAGTCGTTTGGCCGGCTCGCTGTGAAGCAGGAAATCCTCGTTGATGAATGCTGTCATGTCGTTCCCCCACATTTCAGAGGGTGACCCCGTCCTTGAAGATGGCGATCTCCCTGTAATCGTTCTTTTCGTTGTTCGTCTTCTTGCCGTCGGCGACGGCGACGACGAGGCCGATCAATTGCTCGAGCGTTTCGTCCCAGGCGGCGCCGGTGACGAGCGATCCCGCGTCGAAGTCGATCCAGTTCGGCTTTTTTTCATAGAGTTCGGTGTTGGTCGATAGTTTGACGGTCGGAACGAAGCCGCCGAACGGCGTGCCGCGGCCGGTCGAGAAGAGCACGATCTGGCAGCCCGCCGAACCGAGCGCGGTGACCGACACGAGATCATTGCCGGGGGCGGTCTTGAGGTTGAGACCGGCGACGCGGATCCGTTCGTCGCGACCGAGAACGTCGGTCACCATGCCGGTTCCGCCCTTCTGGGTGCAACCGAGCGACTTGTCTTCGAGCGTCGTGATGCCCCCCGCCTTGTTGCCGGGGGAAGGATTGTCATAGACGACCTGTCCGTGCGACAGGTAGTATTCCTTGAATCCGTCGATCATCGCCACGGCCTTGTCGAAGACGTCCTTTGAGGCGGCGCGCGCCATCAGGATCGTCTCCGCCCCGAACATTTCGGGGACTTCGGTCAGGACGCCCGTGCCGCCGTGGGCGGTGAGCCAATCGGCGAAGCGGCCGATGAGCGGGTTCGCGGTGATCCCCGACAGTCCGTCGGAGCCGCCGCACTTGAGTCCGATGCGCAGCTTTGCGATCGACGTTTCGACGCGCCGGTCATGAAGCAGGTTCTGATGCAGTTCGCCGAGCAATTTTGCGACCGCGGCGCGTTCGTCCTTGACGTCCTGCATCGCCAGGAAACGGAAGCGGACGGGATCGTAGGCGAAGGAATCGCGGAACGCCGAAACCTGGTTGTTTTCGCAGCCGAGGCCGAGGACGAGGATCCCGCCGGCGTTCGGATTGAGCGCGATGTTCTGAAGCGTCGCGCGGGTATTCAACAAATCGTCGCCCATCTGCGAACAGCCGTAAGGGTGGCCGAAGACGTAGATGCCGTCATAGTTATCGGTTTCCGGATGTGACGCCGCAAAGGCGGCGGCGAGCTTCTGTGCTTCCGTGTTGATGCAGCCGACGGTCGGGATGATCCAGAGTTCGTTGCGGACTCCAAATTCGCCGGTCGAGCGCGGATACAGCCGGACCGTGCGGGAAGGCGGAACCGCGGGACGCGGCGCGAAGGCGGGATGGTATTCGTAGGATTCCACGCCGCCGAGAGTGGTTTTGACGTTGTGGACATGGACGTGCGATCCGGCGGCGATCGGGCTCTCGGCGCGGCCGATCGAAGCGCCGTATTTGATGATTGCTTCTCCCGCGGCGATGTCGCGCAGGGCGATCTTGTGGCCTTTGGGGACGGATTCGCGGATGACGAGGCCGTTCAGCACCATTCCGGGCGTGACTTGAACGAGCGACACCATCACGTTGTCGGCGGGATGGATGACGACGTAGTCGGGCATCTCAAGCCTCCCGGAGGAAACGCGCGAGGGCGGCGGGCATGCCGGCATCCACGATCGTTTCGGTCCAGCGCGAGACGAACAGGGTGACCGCCGGCGAGGCGAGCCGGGTCGATTCCCAGAACGGGTGCAAAAGCGTCTTCGCCGCGACCGCGCTTGGATCGCAGGAAGCCCAGGCTTCGCGGAAGAACGAAAGGAAGCGCTCTTCGTCCTTGAGCGGAATCGCATCGCCGTTAGCATCGGCACCGCGGTAGAAACAGATCAGGGCGGCGAGGGCGAACAGGGCATGTTTCGGGAAATTGCCATAAGCGAGGTTGTCCTCGACGGTCGGCAGGATGCGGCTCTTGTATTTGCTGACGGAATTGAGCGAAATCGACAGCAGGAGATGATGGATGAACGGATTCGCATAGCGTTCGAAGACGCTATCGGCGAACGCCTCCATATCGGCTTTCGGAAGGCGGATGGTCGGAATCACTTCGTCGAACACGAAACCGTGGACAAAGGCGTCGACGGCAGGATCTTCGATCGATTGCCGCACGGCCGTGTGGCCGAGCAGATAGGCGATCGGAACGAGCGCCGTGTGGGCGCCGTTCAGGATTTTGACTTTTCGTTCTTTATAAGGGACGATGCTGTCGACGAACCGGACGTCGAGTCCGGCGCGGTCAAACGGCAGAAGCGATCGGAGTCGAGCGGGACCTTCGATGACCCAGAGGTGGAAGATTTCACCCTTGACCATCGAATGGTCGAGATAGCCGAGTTCCGCTTCCAGCCGCGCCGCGTCTTCCTTCGGATAGCCGGGCACGATGCGGTCGACCAGCGTGCTGTAGTAGCGGTTCGCGTGATCGAGCCAGTCGATGAAATCAGGCTCCATTCCGTTGTATGCGGCGAGCTGGTCGAGAGCGGCGTGCAAATGGTCGCCGTTGTGGTCGATCAGTTCGCAGGGAACGATTTCCAGACCGCGTTCCCGCGATCCGCCGAACGCGTCATACCGTTTTTTCAGGAAGGACAGCAGTTTTGCCGGGAAATTGTCCGGCAGGACGCCGTCGATGAGGGAAACGGGTTCGTACACGATCCCCGCTTCGGTGGTGTTCGAGAACACGACCTGGAGGTCTTCGGATCGGGCGAGCGCATAAAACATGTCGAGATCGGCAAACGGATCGATGTATTCCGAAACGACGTCGATGATGCGGTGGCTCTTGACGATCTCGCCGTTCTGTTTTCCTTCAAGAAACAGCGTATAAAGGCCATCTTGTTCCGCCATCGCGGCGATGCGGCCCTGGGGGAGCGGTTGGACGACGGCGACGTTCGCATCGATGAGTCCTTTGTCGTTCAGGATCTGGACGAAGTTGTCCACGAACGCGCGCAGGAAGTTGCCTTCGCCGAATTGCATGATCCGGATCGGCCGGAGTTGCGCAGGGTGATTGACGCGGTTCAGTCGTTCCATCGTTTGACTCCTTGTAACCGTCTATCTATGCGGACGGCGTTTACTATCCAACTAATATTATCACCGCTTTTATGCTCTGTCAAGACGATTTTCAAACGCTTACATCAATTTTATGAAGAATTATTGCGGATTTTGGAAAAAAGAAAAGAGCGCGTTCGGCGCTCTGTCATGAAAGTCAATAAATCTGTTGTTCGAGCTTGGCGAAGAAGTACGGTCCGACGCCCTTGATCTCATTTTCGGCGATTCGTTCAGAGAGGTAGTAGGCGATTGATCCGTTCCGGCGTTCGTTATCAAGTCCGGCGACGGCGCAGATGCCGCCGAGAACCCATCCGCCCTTTTGATACGAAAGATACTTGCGTTCGATTCCGGCGATGGTCCGCTTGGCATCTTCGGCGTAGGACGACGGCAAGATGCCCAGACGGGTTCCCTTCAGGGCGGCATAGGCGAGCATCGCCGAGCCGCTCGTCTCAAGATAGTTGCCGGGGGTCTCGGGATGGTCGACGACCTGAAACCACATTCCCGTTTCTAGATCGCGATGCGGGGCCATGCCGTCGAGCAGTTCCCGAAGCAGCGTGCCGAGCCGCTTGCGTGCGGCTTCGTCATGCCCTGCGAAAAGATCGGCGAGATCCGCAAGCGCCATCGCGAACCACCCGACGGATCGGCTCCAGACGTTCGGCGAACGTCCCGTGATGGGATCGGCCCATTGCATGTCGCGGCGTTCGTCGTAAGCGTGAACGTACAGCCTGCGCTGGTCGTCCCATAGCAATTTTCGGACGTTTTCGACCTGGTTCATGACATCGCCGGGAACCGTCGATTCGTCATGAAGGAACGCGTATGCGAGACGGAACGGCTGCCCCATGTACAATCCGTCGAGCCAAATCTGATTGGGATAGCGGAGCTTATGCCAGAAACTTCCGGAGGTCGTGCGGGGATGACTTTCCAATTGCGCGCGCAAATTGCGGGCGGCGAGTTCATAGCGGGGATCGCCGGTCAAATCCGACATCGCGAACAGGACGTTGCCGGCGAGGATGTTGTCGATGTTGAAGTCGGCGGGACGATAGTTTTTGATCGTGCCGTCCGGCAGGATGTGCAAAGTGAGATAGTCACGGATGAATTGGATACACTCCGCATCGTCCGTCGCGAGATGGTACCGAAGCGCAGCGATCAGAAGCAGGCCGTCTTCGTAGGTCATCGCCTGATCGGCGTGATAGGGGTTGAATGCGCGGATGCGTTCTTTCAGGAAGTGTTCGAACATGGGGTCCACCTTCATTTCGGGATGCCGGTTTACAGGCCGGCCAATCCTATTTTATACTATACTTGCCTTCATCACAACCGATATCGGCGCGAATTATCGTCGACTGGAACGGGAATGGTTGTGGCCGGAACGCCGTTTTGATATAATGATAAGGTCATGTCACGACCCTGATGCCGTGACCGGAAGCGGGATGATGAGGATGTTCGATTCGCTCATGAAATTTGATCGCGTAACCGTTTTGGCATATGCGGCCGGACAATACGCGGACGTCATGGATATGACTTCCGACGCTCCGGAAGGTGTGACGAACGTGCTTGCGGTGCTCGCCGCGACGGCGCTCGGGCGATTGTCGGACGCCCGCCGCATCCTCGCCGATTCCCCCTCCGGTTGCGCCGAAAGCGCCCTCGGACACATCGCCAAAGGAAATCTCGACCAGCTTTGCGGACGGCTCTCGGACGCGTTCACCGAATATGAAATCGGGCTTCACCAAGCCCTTGACGAACATCTTCCCGATATCGTCATATACGGTAGAACATGGCGCAATCTGGCGCTTGCCCGATTTGGAGACCACGCCGCCCTAGACGATCTCGGACGGATCGCGGCAAGATCCCGGACGGAAGGCCGGAAGGATGAAGCGGACCGCGCCGAGGCATTCCGCGCCGCCGGATCCGTGATCGTCGGAAGACCGATTTCTGAAGAAAGCCTGCAACGGGCATCGACGTTCGAACCGGGAATGGAAACGCTCATTCTCGCTTCCGCCATGCTTTCCGGCCAACTTGCCGACTTTGATCGGTTCACCGATGCCGTGATGCGTTCCGAGGGCGTCGAAGGAGCTCCCGAACTCATCGCCCAGGCGATCGATCGGACCGGACGCACCGACCTTTTGTGGTGGGTCGAACGGCATTTCAAGCCCTATGCCGATTTCATCGCCGCCGATGACGCGACGATCTTTCCATCGTTATCCGACGATCCGCACATGACGCCGATGGACTGCGCCCGCTGCGACGGCCGTTGCTGCTACGACGGAGTTTACGTGACGGAACCGGAAGAGGAACGGATTCGCGGCTTCATGAAGGATCATCCCGGCTACTTCGAGAATGTTCCCGAAGTATTCCTCGAGGAAGGCGAATGGGGTTTTCTGTTTCATGGAAAACGCACCATACGCGTCCCTCACTTTTACGCAAGACCGGATTTTCCGCGGCATTTCACCCAGACGAAATGTGTTTTCGCGCTGCCTTCGGGCGAATGTTCGCTCCAGAAGGCGGCCACCGACAACCTGTATCATCCCTGGAAGGTCAAACCGGAACTTTGTTGGGAGTTCCCCCTCATCGGACTCTTCAACGACAACGCGATGTCAAAACCGCATTATTTCGGCGAACCCGATCCGGGCTTCTACGACGAGGACCACCCGGGATACCTTTCCTTCATGCCGTGCGCCCGCGTCAAACCGGACGGAACATCCTGGAAACGGATGTATCGTACCGAATTTCTACACTATTTCAAGACTAAAGGGATCAAGCGCTGACCGCCGAAAAGGGGCGTCGCTGGTAAAATGAGCGATTGTCCATTAAAGAGTTGAAAACCGATTGAAGCCGATTTTGTTTCGTGCTATCATTGACTTGTGATACGGAGGCCGGACACCGGCGCCGCCCGCAGGAGCACGACGATGGACCATAAAAAGACGATCCGCTTACTACTCACGCTATTGCTATTACCGATGCTCAACGGCTGCGGTCAGGACGACACCACCGTGGAAACCACCCCGCGCTATCAGGTCGTCGACGGCGTAACCTACGAATTGAGCGAAAGCAACAACTATTATGCCGTCGTCGCCTGGGATGGCGACCACACGGCGGTCGTGCTCGCCGACGACATCCTCGGGATCTTCGTCACCCGCATCGACGACGCCGTCTTCAAAAACGATGCGGATCTTGTCTCGATCATCCTGCCCGCGCACCTCGAAACGATCGGCGAAGAGGCGTTTCACGGGTGCACCGCCCTGGCGGAAATCATCTTTCCGGAATCGTTGTCGTCCATCGAGCAATTGGCGTTCGGACGCTGTACATCGCTTCTCACGCTGGTGATTCCGAAGAACCTCTCCGCCATCGGCAACTTCGCCTTTGCCCACTGCACCGGCCTTACCGCCGTCGACCTCTCGATCACGAAGGCGACGATCGGCGCGAACGCCTTTGACGACTGCACTTCACTCGCCGACATCACTTTTTCCCAGAATGTCCGCTTCATCGGGCAGAATGCCTTTGTCGGCACGCCGTGGTACAACGCCCTGCCGGATGGATACAACTACCTCGGCGACTATTTCCTCGAATACCGCGGCGCGATCGCGCCCGACACCGAGATCACGCTTGATCCCGACACCTCTTATATCGGGTTCGACGCCTTTCGCGACCAGGACAACTTGGTCTCGATCGTCATCCCCGATTCGGTGGTCCGCATCTATGGCTATGCATTCTATGGCTGCGACAATCTGGAGACCGTGATCTTTCCGACCGAACTCGTCGAAATCGGCATCGAAGCCTTCAAACTCTGCCGGAAACTGACATCGGCCGATTTGGCCGCCACCAAGCTGAACAAACTCGGTTCCGGCTCGTTCTCCGGATGCGCCGCCCTCGTCACCGTCACGCTCTCCCCGTTTCTCGACGTCATCTCGAGTTTCACCTTCAACGGCTGCGGTTCCTTGACGGCGATCCATTTTCCGAAACGGCTCAAGGGCATCTCGGACAGCGCTTTTGAGAACTGCGTGCTTCTGAAAGACATCTCCTTCGAAGACGAGTCGCTGATGCTCGCGATCGGCACGAAGGCGTTCCGCAACTGCGCCGCGCTCGACGACATCGTCCTGCCGACGAAACTCACCGACATCGGGATCTACGCCTTCTCGGGCTGTACCGGAATGACGTCGATCGTTCTTCCCGCCACGCTCAAGACGATCGGGCATCAGGCGTTCTATCGCTGCTCGTCGCTTGTGCGGATCGTCATTCCCTCGAGCGTGACCCTGATTGAAGAAGACGCGTTCGTCGACTGCGACGCCTTGTCGATTTACTGCCAGGCCTTGTGGCTGCCGGTATCGTGGGACGATCTCTGGAACTCGGACAACCGTCCCGTGACCTGGAACTATAAAGGCGCTTCCTGAACCAATCGCGAATCCCCGGGATGTTCCTTGCCCTAACCATCCCGAACCAAAAAAACAAGGAGTTGTGATCCATGTCCGTCGCCAAAATCACCAAACTCGGACTCGTCGCCGCGGCCTATGTCGGCCTGACGATCGCGTTCAGTTTCATATCCTATGGGGAAATCCAGTTCCGCATCGCCGAGATGCTGGTATTGCTTGTATTCTTCAAAAAAGACTATGCGCTTCCGCTCATCCTCGGCTGTGCGATCGCCAATCTCGCAAGTCCGCAGATGCTCTTCGACGTCGTCTTTGGCACGGTCGGGACGATTTTCGCGGTTCTCGGCATCCTCCTAGTCTCACGCTATCAGAAAGCGTTCGGGAAACCGTGGATCGCGCTGTTCGTCGCCTCGCTTTGTCCCGTCGTCGCCAATGGTCTTTTCGTCGGTTGGGAATTCGAGATCGCCTATGGGGTGCCGTTTTTTGCGACCGCGCTGTCGGTCGCGTTCGGCGAGCTCGTCGTCGTGAGCATCGTCGGCGTCCCTGTCTTCCTGGCGCTGTCGCGCAATCACGCCTTCATGGCGTTGATCGATCCCGACGTCCGTTCCGGCGCATCGGGCGACGTCGAATGATCCGACCCTTTACCCGGAGGTAGGTCTTGTCTTTGAAACGATTTCCGGTTTCGCTTCTATTCATCGCGGTCGAAACGGCGCTCATCGCCGGTTTTTTGTTTTTTACGGAAGGGGTTTGGACGCGGGCGTTCCAATTTGCCGCGATCGTCCTGTCCGCCGTCCATTCGCTCTACCGCTTCCGGCCGACCACGGATCGGGTATCCGCCACCGCCGGACTCATGTTCACGGTCGCGGCCGATTTGTTCCTCGTCGTCCTCGGGCCTTTTCGGGTCCTCGCGCTTTCGCTCTTCTGCGTCGCGCAACTGTTTCACGCAGTGCGGCTTTCGAGCTTCGATTGCGCGAACCATCGGACCATCGCGATTCTGCGCGGATCGACATTGCTTTTGTTCATCGCCGTCGCGCTGTTCGTGACCGTCGGCCGATTCGATCCGCTGGCGATCCTCGCCGCCGTCTACGCGGCGCTTCTGTTTACGAACGCCGGCATTGCCCTGACGATCCGCAAGCGCGATCCGTTCGCCTTCCCCGGGTTTCTGCTCTTCATCCTCTGCGACCTCTTCATCTTCCTGGCGGTCGGGACGGATCAGGGGTACTTCGTGTTGGAACAGGAGTCTATCTGGGCGCTTCTATCCGGCGTCCCGTTCAATCTCGCGTGGCTGTTCTACGCGCCGTCCCAGGTCTTGCTTTCGCTGGGGGCGGTCTACGCCCGACCGGAGGTTTCGCGATGATCCGATCCCGCTATGAGCGTCTTCCGCTATCCGACATCAAGCCCGCCGGCATGATCATGAATTTGCTAATGAAGCAGGCGGCCGGTCTGTCCGGCCATCTGCCCGAGCTTTTTCCGGATGTCGGGCCTGCTTCCGCCTGGCTCGGCGGGACGGGCGAAGGCTGGGAGCGCGGGCCGTATTATCTCGACGGCATCGTCCCGCTCGCTTTTCTGACCGGCGATGCCGTGCTCATGCGTCGCGTCGTGACTTGGATCGAGGCGATCCTCGCTTCGCAGACGGAAGACGGCTTCTTCGGTCCCGCCGGAAATGACGACTGGTGGCCGCGGTTCGTCGCGGTCAAGGCGATCGTCCAATATGCGATTGCGACCGGTTCCGACCGCGCCGCCGTGTTCCTCCGGCGTTTTTGCGACCATATGATCGCTTGCATCGAACGCCGTCCGCCGGCGTTTTGGGGGTATGCCCGCGGGCTCGAAGCCTTTCCGGCGATCCGCTTCGTCCGCGAACGGACCAAGGACCCCAAATATGACGTTTTGCTCGAAACATTGGTGCGCCTCACGTATCCCTGGAGTGCGTTCTTCCGATCCTTCCCCTATCCGGAACCGACGACAAGGTATCTGAACCGCACGCTGTTTCTGGCGTTGAAACCGATTCTCGCGCTTTACGATGCGATCGGGAAGAAGCGAAAGACGCTCCCGGCGCCGAAGTCGGCGGAACAAATCGCGAAGGACAATGCGAAAAAAGGGACCATGCGCTACCTCACGACGCACGGCGTCAATCTCGCGATGGCGATCAAGTACCCCGTTTACGAAGCGTTCCTGCAAGGGAAGACCGACGCGGAGCCGGCGCTGTCCGCACTTGCGGCGGTGCGACGATTTCACGGCACGGCGGCGGGTGTCTTCTCTTCCGACGAGCATTTGAACGGCCCGCTTCCGGACTGCGGAATCGAACTTTGCGCGGTCGTCGAACTGATGCATTCGCTCGAGGAAACGCTCGTTTTGACGGGAGATCCACAGGTCGCCGACACGCTCGAACGGCTCGCCTGGAACACCCTACCCGCAACCTTCACGAACGATCTCTGCGGGCATCAGTACCTGCAACAGACGGACCAGCCCGAGGCGACCGTGAAACGGCGCCGTTTCTACGATTCCGGGCCGCGCTCGACCACCTTCGGAGTTGCTCCGAACTACGGCTGCTGCGCTGCCAACATGCATCAGGGATTTCCGAAATTCGCCGCCTCCGCAGTGCTTCGAAACGAGGGGGGCGCGACGGTCTTTCTGTATGCGGCGGGAACGTACCGAATCGGCGGACCCAGGGGGTCGGCGACCCTCGAGATCGCGACCGGCTATCCGTTCGAAGACGGCGCGCGGATTACGGTCGCGGCTTGCGATGCGCCGTCGATGACCCTGTCGGCGCGCCGGCCGTTTGATGCGAAAATGCGCTGTAACGGTGATTCCGTCCCGGCCGGAGCCGGATGCGTGGCGATCACGGAATCGATGAAGACCGGCGACGTGTTCGATCTCGCGTTCGACTGGCCCGTCGAAACGCGTGTGAACGCGGATGGGTCGGCGAGCGTCTTTTGCGGACCGCTCTTGTACTGTCAGAAGCTAAAAGCGCATGAAACGTATCTTGGCGGCGTTCGTCCGTTTCATGACCGCGCATTCGAATCTCTCGAAAAAGACCGTTACGGCTTACTTGTCAAAGACGGTCAGGTCCTCGTCGAGGGGTTCCGCAAGGGGGTCATCGACGCTGATTTCTATCAAAACGACCGCGGCGTCGACGTTGCGGCGATCAGCCTGAGCACGAACACGCGCGTGGTCCTGCCGCTTCATCCATACGGCACGGCGACGCTCCGCCATACGCATTTCAAGACACGGGAGGAACCGCGATGAACAACAAGGGATTGGGCCCAAGGATTTGGACGACGCTGCTGATGTTCGGTTTTTTCGGACAGTTGGCATGGATCGTCGAAAACATGTATTTCAACAAATTTCTCTATGATACCATATCCGGCAATTCCAACCATATCGCGATCATGGTCGCCACCAGCGCCGCGACCGCGACCCTCACGACGATCGTGATGGGCGCGCTCTCCGACCGGATCGGCCGCCGGAAGGCCTTCATCTCGGTCGGCTACATCTTTTGGGGCCTCTCGACGATCGCCTTCGCGTTCATTTCCACCGACGCTGTCGCCGCGCTGTTTCCAAACGGCGACGCCGTCCTGATCGCCGCGACGATCGTCATCGTGATGGACTGCGTGATGACGTTCTTCGGGGCGACCGCCAACGACGGCGCATTCAACGCCTGGGTGACGGATGTCACCAATCCATCGGTCCGCGGGAAGGTGGACGGCGTGCTCGCGATCCTGCCTTTGCTTGCGCTGCTCGTCATCTTCGGCGGCTTCGACGGCTTCGTCGCATCCGGCGACTGGCCGGTTTTCTACATCGTCCTCGGCGGGATCGTCATCCTCGGCGGCATCGCGGGGTTCTTCCTGATCGACGAACCCAAACCCGTGCGATCCGGAGAAAACTACTGGAAGAGCGTCGCGCACGGTTTTTTGCCGTCGACCGTGAAAGCCAATCCGACGTTGTATCTCTCGCTCTTGACGCTCGCCGTGTTCTGTACCGCCACGCAGATTTACATGCCATATTTCATCATCTATATCCAACGGTTCCTCGGCATCGACGCCTATGCGCTTCTGCTCGGCGTGGTGATCCTGCTCGCCTCGGTGGCGAGCACGCTTGCGACCCGCAAGGCCGACGCCAAGCGGCTGAACGCCTTCTTCCTGCCGTCGCTTGGCATCATGGCGGTCGGCCTGATCCTGCTCTTCGTCTTCCGCGCACCGGTTCTCGTCGGGATCGCCGGGTTCGTGATGATGGCCGGCAACCTCGTTTTCACCGGCGTCTTGAACGCGAAGATCCGCGACCGCACGCCGCTGGGCAAGGCGGGCCGGTTCCAGGGCATCCGGATGATCTTCTACGTGCTCGTCCCGATGGTCGTCGGGCCGTTCATCGGCGCGGCGGTGATCAAGGAATCGGGAATCACCTACGAGGAGTTCGGCATCGTGCGGGATGTCCCGACCCCGGAGATTTTCCTGGCGGCGGCGATCGTCTGCGCGATCGCCTTCCTGCCGCTGCTTCTGACCCTGAAGCGGGACAAGACCGAGCCGCCGCTCTCCGCCTGAAAACAAGAACCGTCGGAAAAATCCGGCGGTTCTTTCATGGACGGGAAAGTTCAGGCGATGTCCGATGCCTTTTTGATGCGGGCGTTTTTGATCAGAAACGGCGCGTAGCAGGAAAGGATCACGACGAAACCGAGAAAGACCAGTTTGACGAGATACCAGATCCAGCCGAGTTTCTCGCTTGAAAGCGTTCGGCCGAAGAAGGAGAAGTTCAGATAGGGAAGCCCCGGCAGCGGCGGGAACGATGAATAGAAGAAATTCGCACGGTAGATCCCCTGCGAGAACATCGCGTTGAAATAGATCGAGAAGAAGAACAGGATCGCCAAGATCGCCATCGTTTTGCCGAGACGCTTCCAGGTGAAGTCGACCTGCTTCGTCAGGGGAATGTAAAGACCAAAGGCGACGACCGAAGCATGATAGACGAAATACTCGTAGATTTCCGGGTTGGCGAGCGAGATCGGGGTCACCGTCGCGATCAACAGGGCGGCCGCGCCGCCGACGAGCATGGTCGGATACATGAAGGCGAGCAAGGTCTTTTCGGTTTGCGGGGACTTGTTAAAAAAGCGCAGAAACCACAGCGCGAAGATCTGAATCGAACACAAGTGAAGCGGCAGAAACTCGACCGACAGGAGCGCCGCGCCGTCTTGGACGATGATCCTGGAGAAGACCTTCATCAGTTCGCCGAAAATCGTCACGCCGACCATGAACGACAGCATTTTCCTGAGCGGGACGCGTTTCTTCACGGCGTAGACCGTGATGGCGACGATGAAAACGGCGCAGAAAACGAGAATGAGAAGATGCATCGATGAGAACATGGACCGGGCTCCGTTCGCCGGCAGGGATTTGCGTGAGGACGCATGCCGAAAACCATTGTAGCACAAAAGTCCGAAACGCGAGTGATTTCAATCAGAATCGGTCGTCGACTTTCGGCTCGAACAGTTGCATTTCACGCGCGACACCGATACAATAGAAGTAAGCGGTTTTTCCGGGAACCGACGTACGACCGGCGATGATCCGGATCGCATGGGATGCCTCAATACGTCGCGCGAAGATGAAAAAATCACCGTCATGGTGCGACGGCGATCCATCGATAGAGATAGGCGCGGCCGGTTTTTCCGATCACTTCGGCGAGATGCGCGTCGCGCAGAAAGAGCGCGGTCCGGGCGGCGTCAACCGCGCTCATCTTCAGCGCTTTCGCGAGTTCCTTCACCGTGAACGGCTCACAAAGCGTGTCCGGGATCAGTTCGCGGAAGTCCGCAAGGGCGCCGAACCGCCGGACCTCCGGTGTCCCGCAAGGGTACAGGTCGATCCTTCCCTTCGGGGTTTGCGAACTTGCCGATCGGTATTCCGAGGCGTCGAAGGTGATGACCGTGAAGTCAAGCCCGGGATCTCCGAGGAGTCCCTTGAGCCCGTGCAGTTCGGCCAGGATCAGTGAAGCATCTTTGTGCCGCGGCGCCACGCGCCCCTTTCCGACGCTTCCGTCGGGTCCGATCGAATAGATGGTTTTCTTTCGATTCACCGGGTAGACGATCGTCACCGGAT
The DNA here is from genome assembly GCA_003477305.1 of Acholeplasmatales bacterium. GTDB lineage: Bacteria > Bacillota_I > Bacilli_A > Izemoplasmatales > Hujiaoplasmataceae > UBA12489. Next base: position 21,867 of record DMTN01000070.1, read on the forward strand.
AACGTTCGAGCAGCGCCGCGATTTTTGCGGCGATCGCGGCGAAATTCCGCGTTTGGATTTCATGGACACGACCGTCGAGGAAGACGTCCGTGATCCGGCCGTTGAGGCGGACTTCATGCGTCGTCGGATCGGGGCTGATCCAGTATTTGATGGCGCGGTGGACCGACTGTTCGGACTGCGTGCCGATGCTTTCTTGCTTCCAGCCGTCCCTTTCGATCAGATCCTTGATGTCGTCGAACGATCTCATATTCTCACCCAATCACCATTGTACCATCAATTCGAATCCCCGAAGCGATCAATCGCACGGGAGCGGGAGGAGGCGTTACCATGCATCTGAAAAGCGGCGTCGTGGTTGTCCGCGACGCGGGAGAAATGGACGCCCATCTGCTTTCGGCGTGGTGGGCGAACGGAAAAATG
>DMTN01000069.1 GCA_003477305.1 Acholeplasmatales bacterium
CGAACAGCTTTCAAACGACTACCGCATCGTCTTCACGCTGCAGGAAGAATCATATACTTCTCAAGCTAGTTTCTATGACAAGGACGAGATTCCGGTTTTCGAAAAAGGCACAGAAACAAAAACCGGTTTTCAGGGACGTCGAGTCCATCGCGGACTCTACATCACGAAAACCGGTAGATGCGTGAATGCGGACGTAAACGCCGCCTTCAACATCATGAAGAAAAGCAAACCAAACACTTCTTTCGAGAAGATATGGTCTAGGGGTGCGAGCACACCCTTGCGGCTCAGGGTCGTTTGACCTGTTCCGCATCAATCAAGGTGATGTCAATCACCTATTTGTTCTTCGGTGACTCAGTGCTTTCGCTTGATCAGGACGAAGAACGCAAGGAAGATGGCGCTCATCGAGTAGAAGACCGAGCCGAAGTTGATGCCGAAGATGGTGCAGCCGGTTTCCGGTTCTTCCGGGAGGACGACGACGCCCTGATAGAGGATCACGGTTTCGTTTTCCATGACGAACATCGACGCGCCGCCCGCAAAGGTCCGGATGACTTCCGTGCCGATGCCGGACTGATCGCCGATAAGATTCCAGGTGTCGCCGGCCGGCAGCGTGACGGTGGCGAACTCGCCGGTATTGTGGATCACCAGGATCGTATCCCAGGAGTCGCCGTTTGCATAATCGGAGATCGTATAGCCGAGGACGGAGTTGTCGTCGAAGTCGATGAAGGAAAGATGCGCTTCGACTTCCGCGGCGGTCGAGAGCCGGAAGGCCGGATGGGTCTTGCGGAGTTCGATCAGGTCTTTGTAGTATTCGAAGACTTCCATGTTGTCGTCCTGCGCCTTGAGATCCCAGCGCAACTGGTTGACGGCGTCGGGCGACTGGTAGGAGTTGCGGTTGTACTTCGTGGCGACGCAGACATCGGAGCTGTCGGAGGGAACGCACGGCTTCGAACGCAGGAACTCTTCGCCGGCATGCAAAAACGGAATGCCCTGCGCCGTCAGGACGAGCGCGTTGGCCTGCTTCTGCATTTCCTTGATGAGTCCGCCGCTCTTCTGCGCGTAGGTTGCGGTGTAGGTCAGTTTGTCGAAGAGGGTGAGGTTGTCGTGGGCGGTGACATAGTTGAGCGTCTGGCTCGGATTGTCGTTCCAGAATCTTCCCCACGAGAGGCCTTCGGTCGTGATGCCGGGGAGTGATACGCCGCCGGCGACGCCGTATTTGAGCCGGTTGATGATCGAGGTGGTCTTGGAGTCTTGAACAAAGCCGTCTTCGGTTCCGTCGGGGTTGCCTTTCACGGCGTTGCGGAAATCATCGTTGAAGGCGGCGACGCCGGGCATGTCGACGAGGTTGACCTTATCGGCCGCGATCGTGGAGGACAAGATCGTTCCGCCGCCGGTCCAGGGTTCGCCGTAGACGAGGATCGTGTCGTCGATCGCATGGAGCGAGGCGACGATCTGGTTCATCGTTTCGACGTCATGGAGCGCCATCAGGTCGAAACGGAATCCGGAGATGTTGTATTCTTCCGCCCAGAAGGTGACGGAATCGACCATGAACTTGCGCATCATGTAGCGTTCGGAGGCCGTTTCGTTGCCGGTTCCCGATCCGTTGGAGAACGAACCGTCGCTGTTCATGCGATAGTAATAGCCGGGGAGGATCATGTTGAAGTTGGAGTCGCCGCTCTGACCGGTGTGGTTGTACACGACGTCCATGATGACGCGCAGACCGTTTTCCGACATCGTCGCCATCAACTGCTTGAATTCGTTCACGCGGACGGCGCCGTCATACGGATTGGTTGCGTAGTAGCCTTCGAGGCAGTTGTAGTTGAGCGGCATATAGCCCCAGTTGAACTGGGTGGCGGATCCGGATTCGTCGACGGCGTTGCCGTAATCGAAGAACGGGAGGATCTGGACGTGGGTGACGCCGAGTTCCTTGATGTGGTCGATGCCGGTCGAGACGCCCTCGTAGGTCGTGCCTTCGACGGTGAAGCCGAGGAACTTTCCGCGATAGGAGTCGTACTGACTGTCGACGACCCAGCTCGAATGGCTGGTGAGATCGCGGACGTGGACTTCATAGATGATCGCGTCCGTGTAGTGGAGCATCGAGCCGGGACGGTCGCCGTAGGTGAACCCGGCGGGATTGGTCTGGCTGAAGTCGACGACCATGCCGCGCAAGCCGTTGACCCCCGCGCTCTTCGCATACGGGTCGACCAGTTCGTTGGTCTTGATGCCGTTGGTGACGGTGTAGGTGTAGTATTTGCCGTGCAGGTTGCCGGAGAGGGAAGCGGTCCACGTTCCCTTCACGCTCTTCGTCATCGCGATCGTCTGAGCGGGCGTGTCGGTCGCGGCCGGATCCTTGGCGATAAGCCTAGCCGGGGTGCCTGAGTCATAGATCTTCAGGACGACGGACGAGGAGATCGGGGCCCACACGCGGAAGTCGGTGGTCGATGCGTTCACCACGGCGCCGAGATCGTCTCCGTCATATCCATAGGCGTCGATGAAGGCGGTGGTATCATAGATGCCGTCGAACGTGACGTCGTAGGTCTTGAGTTCGGTACCGAACAACACTTCCAGCGTATAGGTGTTCTCGAGGTTGACGTTCGTCGGAATCGTGATCGTTCCGGCGTTGGCGGTAAGGGAGATCGTGAAGGTGGCGTCAGCGCCGTTGATCTTGAGATTGATGTTTCCCGAAGCGATGACGGACGTCAAGGTGAACCGAATCGATCGCAGCGTGCTGAAGTAGGCGTTGACGACTTTGTCGGAGCGGTCGGGGCCGTCGGGATCGTCGATCGCATAGCCGATCCGCTCGTCGCCTTCGACGAAATAGACATGCAACACACCGGCTTCGGAAGTCGCCGGAACGGAGATGAAACGGTCTTTGTCGACATCCTTTTTCAACCACTCGCCCTTGCGCATGATGATGCCGATCGAGGATGCGCTTGCGAAGTTCGTGGTCAAATCGATCGTGGCGACGGCGCCGAAGCCGTCGGTGACGATCCCGGATTCGTTCGTATCGAACTGATAGGCGGCGCCGGCGCCGCCGACAGGCCACATCCACATGTTCCATCCATCGCTATAATCGGCGCCATAACGGAAATAGTGGATCACCATCGTATCGGTCGCCTCGGAAGCGGCTTCGACGCGACGGAAAGTCGGGATGAACAAGAGCGATGACGCAAGGATGAGAAGCAAAGCAAATTTTTTAATCACAGGAATACCCCCTTGTGTAATGAAACGAATGCACGTCTTTATTCTAGCATAAAATATGTTGGTTTTTCATAATAGAGTCTGTAACCGATTACGTTTTACACGGGAGTAAAAACGCTTGCATTCATAAAATGAAAGTAGTAGAATTAAACACGTTCAAATGGACACAAGCGCTTTCACTTGTGGACAGAGACAAAAATCAATACAGGAGGAAAAAATGAAAAAAAGTCTGTTGCTTCTGTTTTTCGCAGTAGCGGCTTTGCTTGGCTTTGCGATGTCGACGAAGAATCTTACCGTCGACGCCGACGCGGCCGGACAAGTCGTATTCCACTATCAGAAGTGGGATGGAGTATATGACAGTGTTGGCCTTTGGGTCTGGGGAACCGGGACCGACGGCAGCACGGACGGCGTTGCCAAAACCGAAGTCGATGATTTCGGTGCCGTCATTGAAGTCGCCATCGGCGCCGACGCCACTGAGATGGGAATCATTCCGATCGCAGCCGAAATCGGCGGCGACGCCCGTTGGGATCATAAAGATTCCAAAGACGGCGAAAACCTCGCCCTCGATGTCAGCGCGGCTGCGGCCGGTGCGACGATGCACGTGTATTTCTTCAGCGGGTCCGACACGATTTTCGTCGCCAGCGATGAATACATCAACGTCTTCATCGTCTACTTCACCGCTTCCGAAGTGTATGAAGAGACCCTCGGCCTGCATGCATGGGGCGGATGGTATAACGACGCGAACATCGGCTCGTGGGGCGTTTGGGGAACCCCGACGCCGATCTTCACCGGTGAATTCACGACGCCGGAAGGCAAACTCGGCAAGGTCGGAATGGGCCAAGCCATCGTTGATGGCGGCGTACCGAACCTGATCGTCTATGCCGGCACCGATGCCACCAAGAAAACGGGTGACGTCGCGGTCGATGTCGAAGGACTCGTCGCCGGCGATTGCACCGCTGTCTATGCGGCGGCGGAAACATGGCAGGGATTTGACAACGCTTCTCTTTATGCGGAATCGTCCTTCGCCTTCAAGTTCACGCCTTACAGCATGATCGAAGGCAAACTCGACGGAACCTTCGCCTTGACGAAGAGCATCGTCCAGGTCAAGTTCTCGGCGGAAGTCGCTTCGGTCTATGAAGACATGACCCAGCCGATCGTCACCACCTATGAACTGTATGAGATCGTCGGTTACGAATATGTTCCGACCGGAGTCGGTGGAATCGTGATCGACGAAACCGTTTATGATCCGTATGTCGCCTCCGACATTCCCGCCAACGTCACCGGTCGCGTCGTCTTCCACTATCAGAAGTGGGACAGCGACTACTCCGACGTCGGTCTGTGGACCTGGGGCACCGGCACGGACGGTTCAGGCTCTCCCGTTCTCAGAGCGGGAGTCGATGATTTCGGTGCCGTCATGGTCATCAATATCGACGACGACGCTTCCGACACCATCGGCTTGATCCCGATCGCCGATTCAATCAGCACCGACAGCCGTTGGGACTACCGCGAAACCCCGGACGGACAGCAGATCAACTTCGACGTCACCACCATCAAGTCCGGCGCCGTCGATGAAATCCACGTCTACTACTTCCAGGGCGGCTTCCAGACATACTTCGTCGCTTCGCCCGACAAGTCGAATTTCATCGTTCTGCATCTCAGCAAGACGGCCACCTATGAAGAGAACCTCGGCATCCACAACTGGAGCATGGACGTCAACGCTACCGGTTGGGAAACCCCGCTCGCCATGGCTGACGCGTTTAAGACTCCCGACGGAGTCCCCGGCAAGGCCATTCTGCTCACCGACGCCGCCCCGACGGACGGCGGCATCATCGTCCACGCCGGCGACACCAAGTATTCCGGCAACGACAACATTCAAGGCGCCGTTCTGACGGACGTCGCCGCGGGTGAAGTCGAAGTCATCTACGCCGGCATCGCCGGTTCCACCGAAGGAACGTACAGCTACACCACCGATCACGACGCCTTCGTCATGGAACTCATGGTTCCGACCGAAAGAGTCGCCATATACGACTATGTCGAGTATGAAGAAACCAGTTACGAAAGAGCCTTCTTCGACATCGCCGGCATGTTCACCCTTCTGATGGACGGCGTCGTGGTTGAAGATGCGATCCTGAACGTCAATTTCAACGAAGACAAAGACGTCATCACCGAACTCGCCGTCGAACTCGCCATCGAACTCGAAGCCGGACACGAATACGTGCTTCAGTTCGACAATGGCGGCGAAGGCCTTGACGAACGTGCCGCCGAAGTCGACATCGTCATGGACGACGAAGGCCCGGTCATCACCGTCCTGCTCACCGAACAGCTCACGTTTGTCGCCGGAACGGCTTGGGACACCAGCTACTGGCCGAACATCCGCGCCATCGACGATCGTGACGGAAACGTCTCCGACCGGATTTATGTGAAGGCCACCGAAGGCATCGTCAACATGAACAAGGCCGGCGTCTATCCGATCACCGTCACCGCCTATGACGACTGGGGTAACGAAACCCAGGAAACGTTCAACATTACCATCACGGAACCCGAAACCGGCTGCGCGGCGAATAACGCCAGCATCGGAATCCTCGGACTCTTCGGCGTCGCGTTCTTCTTCGCCCGCCGCAAAGAGTGGTTCTGAGTGGGATGAGAGGAGACACAGCCATGAAAAAACTTGTTAGCGTATTCCTGACCCTCATCGTCCTCTTCGCGCTCACCGCCTGCGGCGTCGAACTCGAAGACAACATCATCGACTTCTCCGAAAGCCAGACCCAGCCGACCACGATCACCGTGTGGCTCGACGACACCGACGGCGTCTTTGCCGCCGAAGTCATTCCGGCGTTCAACGAAGTCTATCCCGACATCATCGTCGAATTCCAGCACAAGGGCGCCCTCGATTCCCGCAACGACCTGAAGACCTATGGTCTCGTCGAAGGACTCGGCGCGGACGTGTTCATGTTCCCGCATGACCACCTCTCCCTCGCCATGCTCGAAAACCTCGTCTACACGCTTCCGGATTCGCTGCTCACCACGCTGAAGGCCACGGTTCAACCGATCGCCCTCAACATTGCGACCGCCGGTACGCTCGGAACGACCAATGAAGAACTGTACGCGGTTCCGATTTCGATCGAATCCATCTTCATGATGTACAACAAAGAACTGATCAGCGCCGAAGAAGTCGCCGCCCTCGACAGCTGGCCCGAACTCATCGCCGCCGCCGAACAGTATGCCATCGACAACCCCGGCGAGCAGTTGCTCACGACCAACTCCCATTGGGCCGACAACTACTACCTCCAGACGGTTTACTCCGCTTTTGGATGGCGTCCGCATGGCGTTGACGGCATCGACGGCACCGAAGTCGGCTTCGAATCCGCCGAACTTCTCGCCGCCCTCACCTGGCTGACCACCGAACTCAAGCCGGTCGTCACCGGAAACGACGCCTACAACTCCGCTTCCACCACCCTCTTCGAACAGGGCGTCGCCGCGATGATGATCGCCGGCCCGTGGTCGATCCGCACGATGCAGGATGCGATCGATGCCGAAAACCTCGGCGCCGCCGTCCTCCCGTCCTTCGAAGGCGTCACCGGTGCGACTCATACGCCGAGCACCTACGCCGGCTCGCAGATGGTCGCCGTCTACAAGAACTCCTCGAACCGCGAAGCGGCGATCAAATTCGTCGAATTCCTCGCCAGCGAAACCGCTCAGCAAATTCTGTATCGGACCTCGAACGACCTGCCCGCCCTCATCGACCTCTCGAATATCACGGACTCCGACGAGAACCCGATTACCGATGACCCGTTCATGGAAGTCATGATCGCTCAGCTCCAGACCTCCATCCCGATGCCCACCATCGCCGAAGTCACCTATTACTGGGCGGCTGCGCAAACGATGGTCGTCAACATCTGGGATACCAACGCCGACATCGCCACAGAGCAGAAGAAAGCCGAAGCATCGTATCTCGCATCCAAGGCGCTCGGTTCGTAATAACCGGCACTTCCATTGTTAGGTTGAGATGGCCTTCGCAAGGAGGCCATCTTTCCTAATAAGTGGAGAACGCAAGCATGTCATGGGAGGTATCCAATGAACAAAACCGTTCATCAGCTCAAAGCGGTCGCTTCGGCGATCATACCCGGCCTCGGCCAGGTTTTCAACAAACAATTTTGGAAAGCCCTCGTCTTTTTCTTCCTATTCGTGCTTTTTGTCGGCGTTGAACTCGGTTCAAGCCGCTATTTCGCAAAGTACGATTCGTACGTCAAAGTCGTCAACGACCCGAACTCGGGGGTCGGCGTACTCTATCCCGACAGTTTCGCGAGAGGCTTTTACAGCTTGTATCGTTTCCAAGTCGACAGTGATGAAATCGATGCGCTAGACACGTTCGACGCGTTCTATGCGGTCGAAAGCGTCGATGACGACGGATTCACGATGCGCGATTTGATCGATTTCACCGCAATTGACATTCTCGCTCATTCGACGCCGCGATACTTCCTCCTCTTCGACGATCTTGTCGTGACCGCAAACGCCGCGAGGACGTCGGATACCGGCGTCATCGACGAGGTCAACGACCTGATCATCGGCGAAGACGACGCCGCGATCGCCGCGAAGAATTTCTACCGCATTCTGACCGGGTTCACCGTCTACAACGTCGGCGGGCAGGAATACTACACGATCGGCAGCGAACAGACCGCCGACATTTATATCAATGTCAACGATCCCAACGACACGCTCGCCGAAATCCCATCGGGCGCAGACGCCTACTATCGGACCGGCGTGCTCTTCTACGACGACGTTACCGACAAAGTCTACGTCAAATGCACGAAATCGATCTCCGTCACCTCGACGGCCAACTACCGTTATGTCAACGTCGCCGACAGCACCGATTTTCTCGAACCTGACGATGCTTTGGTCGACGATCTGAAGGAACTGACGGTCAAGGGGAACATCGTGGTCGACGACGCCGGAATGCTTTATGTGCAGTTCGTTCCGGAAATCGACTATCGGAAAGACGCCGGATACAACGCCACCGCCTTCTCGATTTATCTGCGCAACTACATCACGCAGCGCTACAATCTTTCGACGAGCAGCCTGACCTCGAAGGAATACAACCGCTTCCTGCTCGAAGTCTACTTCTCGGTCCATCCGGAACTCCGGACGGAATTCGAGGAAAGTTATTACAACTGGTTCCATGACACCGCGGGGTTCTTTGTCAAGGGCTTCTGGTCGGTCGTCACGCTCGGTCAGTCCGACACGCGCGAATATTACTACAACTCGCTGCACGACGCTTTGAAATCAGTTCGTTTCACCGAAGGATCGGCAGTCTACATCCCGGTTTCCGGCATTCTCGACTATACGCCCTTGATCGGCCATACGTCGCAGTTTCTGCTCATCTCGGGTCTGATTTCGACGCTGTTGTTCGCCTATTTCCTGCTCATCTATGTCTGGGGCATCATCGATGCCCACAACACGAGCAAGAAGTTCGCCGAAACGGGCGAGCGCATCACCGACCGCGCGTGGTTCGTGAACGTCTTCAACCACGGGTTCGAATACATCATGATCCTGCCGGCGCTGTTCGTCATCACCTTCATCTCGATCATGCCGATCATCTTCGGCTTTCTGATCGCCTTCACGAATTTCAGCGGCTTTGACACCGACACCGGACGCTTCGTCTGGGTGGGCTTCGACAACTTTGCCCGCATCTTCACGTTCGGCGAAGGCATCCCGTTCGCCGAAACGTTCTGGAAAGTCCTGCTCTGGACCGTCATCTGGGCCATCTTCTCGACCGTGACCGTCTTCTTCGGCGGCATGTTCCAGGCGGTCGTGATCGGCTCCGAACGCGTTCCCTTCAAGAAATTCTGGAGAACCGTCCTGATCCTGCCGTGGGCCGTGCCCGCCCTGATCTCGCAGATGGCGTTCTCGATCATCTTCAGCGAACGCGGCGTCATCAACGCGCTATTGCGGTCTGCCGGCATTTACGACACCCTGACCCGTTGGGGCATGCTCGGAACGGCGTGGAGCGAATCGGCTTTGTCGGCGTGGCAGAAGTTCCTCTGGCTCGGCCAGGACAACATCCAGTGGTTCAACAACGCACATAACGTCTGGTTCGTCCGGATTGTCCTGATCGTCGTCAACATCTGGCTCGGCGCACCGTATTTCATGGCCCTCATGACCTCGATCATGACCTCGATCGACCGGACCCTCTACGAGGCCGCCGACATCGATGGGGCCACGCCGTCGCAGAAATTCAAATTCATCACGTTCCCGCTCATCATGTATTCGACGTCGCCGATCTTGGTCATGACCTTCTCCGGCAACTTCAACAACTTCGGCGTCATCTACTTCATCACCCAAGGAGGATCCGGCGCGGGCGACATCGACAGGGCCTATGCCGGCAGCACGGACATCCTGATTTCCTGGATGTACACGCTGACCGTCACGAAGCGCGTCTACAACATGGCGTCCGTCTTCTCGATCCTCATCTTCCTCATGGTCGGGTCCATCGCGGCCTGGAACTTCTCGCAGACGCGAGCCTTTAAGGAGGACTGACGACAATGTTAGGACTATTCTTCGTTGCCATCCTGATCGTTTCGCTCTTGTTCACCCACAGCGCCATCACCGCCGACATCTACGCCCATAAGGGATATCCGCCTTTCCGCGGGGCGCTCTTCGGTCTTCTCCCCGGTTACGGCATCTACCATGCGCTGCATCTGCCGAACCGGAAGCAGGTTCTGGTCGGCGCGTACCGCCAGGTCTTCTCCTTCAAAGAGATCGCCATGAAACTCATCACGTTCCTGTATCTCAGCCTCGCCGTGTTCTTCGTCCTGTTCCCGATCGTCTATCTGTTCAGCGCCTCGTTCACGAACGTGAGCGAACTGCCGACGACGCTCTTCCCGCCGGCACACCTCGCCTCCTTCCAGAACTACATCGACCTGTTCGAGGGCGACTTCCTGTTCTGGTACAAGAACACATTGATCATCGCCGTCCTCAACATGGTCCTCGGCGTCATCTTCATCACCGGCGCCGGCTACGTCTTCGCCCGCTTCAAGTTCAAAGGCAAGAAGGCCGGCCTGATGGGCATCCTCGTCCTCCAGGTGTTCCCGTCGTTCATGGGCCTGATCGCCATGTTCACGCTGTTCCAGACGTTCCACCTGCTCGGCAAGCCGACCTGGCTCACCGTGCTCTATGTGGGCGGATCGATCCCCGGCAACATCTGGCTCATCAAGGGCTATCTCTCGCAGATCCCGAAGGATCTCGACGAGTCGGCGATGCTCGACGGCGCCAACAAGTGGCAGATCTTCTTCAAGATCATCCTACCGCTCGCGGTCCCGATCCTGTCGTTCGTCGCCGTCGGCCAGTTCATGGCGCCGTGGATGGACTACATGCTGCCGCGCATGCTGCTCGACGTCCAGATCGACCCGAACATTCCGGTCTCGCGACAGTGGACCCTTGCGGTCGGTCTGTTCTCGATGATTTCCGACCCGCGGAGCTCGTCGTATACGACGTTCGCCGCCGGCGCGCTCATCGTCGCGCTCCCGATCACGGTCCTCTACATGATCTTCCAGCGTTATCTCATCGAAGGCATCACCGCCGGCGCCACCAAGGGCTGATCGGGAAAGCCCAAGGGCACGGTTCGTCCGTGCCCTTTTTCTTTCGCGTAAAAACGACAGTTAATACTTAACTGGGTCTGTGATATAATGGTGAAGAGGAGTTGATTCCATGTATCCGTTCCTATGGAAAGAAGTCTTTGGCTACAACGTCGCGATGTATGATCTTTTGACCGCCGTCGGCCTCTTCGGGATGCTGCTCTATGTCGGGAACCGTCTGGAAAAGAAAGACGGCTACACGCGCAAACAGGCGAACAAGATCCTGTTGTTCATCGCCGTCGGACTCGGCTCCGCGCTCTTTTTTTCGGCCGTCTTCGACGCGACCTTCCATTGGATCGAATCCGGTGAGTTCGAGTTCGGCTCGATCACCTTCATCGGCGGCTTGATCGGCGGCGTCGCGATGTTCACCTTGCTCATGCGGTTCGGGTATCGGTCGGAATGGAAGAACATCGGAAGGCTGTTGAACACGATCACCGTCGGGATCCTGATCGCCCACGGCTTCGGCCGGCTCGGCTGCTTCTGCGCGGGCTGCTGCTACGGCATCCCTTCGGAACTGTTCGGATTCGTCTTCCCGCACGGACATTCCGCCGGGACCGGCGCGGTGCTGCCGACGCAACTCTACGAAGCCGCTTTCCTCTTTCTTTCCGCGTACGCGATACACACGTACAAGGCTTTCAAAGGCCGCGAATTCGCATCTTATTTGACCGTCTACGGGGTTTTTCGTTTTCTCCTGGAATTCCTCAGGGGGGACGATCGCGGCTCGCTCGTCGGATTATTCACGCTGCATGGCAACGTCTATCCGTCGCCTTCCCAATATCTGTCGATCGCGATGGTCGCGATCGGCGTCTATCTCCTCGCCCGTCAAGCGAAGGCCGACCGGGGGGCACCGGTCGCGGCACTCCGCGCATGATCCGCGAAGCCCTGTTCCATCACGCCAACTCCGAATGGGGCTATGTGGCGGACAAACGGTCCCTGACCCTCTTGTTTCGCGCCGCGAAGCACGACACCCTGACGATCGATGTGATCGAATACAATCGATTCCAAGACTATCGGGATCGTCGCGCACATCCGATGATGAAGAGCGGATCGGATGCGCTGTTCGCCTATTATAAAACAACCTTTGTACCCGCCAATTACGGGTGCATCTACTATTTCCGCGTCGTCGAAGGAACCGATGTCTGGTTTTTCGGCGAATACGGACTCCAGCGCGAGGAACCGGTCCGCATGGGGGCGTTCGAAATGCCGCGGATCCAGGACTGCGACCGATTCGAAGCGCCTGCCTGGATGCAGGACGCGATCTTCTATCAGATCTTTCCCGACCGGTTCTGCCGCGTCGGTCCGGCCGATCCGACGCTTGTGCCATGGGGCGAAAAACCGACCTGGTATCATGTATTCGGAGGGAATTTCAGAGGCATCGAAAGCAAGATTCCGCATCTCGTCGACCTCGGCGTGAACGCCGTCTACATGACGCCGATCTCCCTGTCGCCAAGCTGTCATCGCTATGATACGACCGATTATCTTGCGATCGACCCCCGGCTCGGCACCGAGGAAGAGTTCAAGCTGCTGGTGGACGCCTTTCACGAAGCCGGCATCCGGATCGTCCTCGACGCCGTCTTCAACCACTGCGGCGCCGGCTTCTTCGCCTTTCAAGACGTGCTCAAAAACCAGGAAAATAGCATCTACAAGGACTGGTTTTTGATCGATTCGTTCCCGATCGCGATGGTGAAAGACAAGACCTATCAGACCTTCGCCTCCGAAATGCACATGCCGAAGCTGAATTCCGCCGACCCCGGACTCCAGGATCATCTGATCCGGGTCGGGAAGCACTTCATCGAACGTTTTGACATCGACGGGTGGCGTCTTGACGTCGCCGACGAGGTCGATTCCGTCTTCTGGAGACGCTTCCGCCGTGAATTGAAGGCGGTGAAACCGGACCTCGCGATCATTGGGGAAGTCTGGCATAATTCCGACTATTATCTGCGCGGCGACCAGTTCGATTCGGTCCAAAACTATCAGTTCTACGAAATCGTCGATGATTACTTTTTACGTCGAAAAACCAGCCTGGATGTCTTCTCGGACCGTCTCACACATCTGTTGACGATGTATCCTGACAATGTTGCCAGAGCCCTTCTGAACCAGATCGACTCGCATGACGTACCGCGGGCCAAGACGCAATCACAAAATAATGTGAAATGGCTAAAATTGGCGATATTATTTCAATTCACATTTATCGGTATGCCCTGTGTATATTACGGTTCCGAACTCGGCATGGAAGGCGGCTACGACCCCGACAACCGGCGTACCGTCGACTGGGATCCAGCGGCCTCGGACCAGGATTTGTTCGCTTATTACAAACGACTTGCGCGCTGGCGGAAGGCGGACGAACGGCTTCGCCGCGGGTCCTTCAGGATCCTGCCGCACGAGACGTTGTTCGTGTATGAACGCACTTTGTCAGAAGAGACCGTCCGCATCGTCGTCAACCACCAGGACCATCCGGAACATTATGCATGCGAAGGAGCCGACCGGGTGGTCGGCGCATGTGACTGGATCACGATCGATTTCGGCCGCTGACGGCCGGAATCAAAGGAGGAATCGCATTTGTACGCACTCGTCACCGGAGCTTCAAGCGGCATCGGCCGCGAAATCGCCCGCCAACTCGCCCAGCGGAAGTACGATCTCATCATCGTCGCCCGCCGCGTCGACGAATTGAATGACCTCAAACTCGAACTGGCCAATGCGTTCGGCGTCAATGTCGTCGTCAAGCCGTTCGATTTGTCCAACCGCGACAATTGTGTCAAGCTGCATTGGGAATGCCTCGAATACGATCCGAAAATCATCGTCAACAACGCCGGATTCGGCCGCGTCGGCGCATTCGCGGATCACGACCTCGCGGGTGATCTTGGGATGATCGACACCAACGTCACGGCGGTCCACATCCTCACGAAACTGTTCGTCCAGTCGATGGGCGAGGGGCGCATCCTCAACGTCGCGAGCATGGCGGGCTTTCTGCCGACGCCGCTGCTCGCATCCTACGCCGCCACCAAAGCCTACGTCCATCATCTCGGAACCGCGATCGACTATGAGTTGCGGAAGGCGAAGAAACCGATTCGTGTTCTGACCCTTTGCCCGGGCCCGGTCCATACCGAATTCGGCACCGTCGCCGGAGCCGAAGCGGCACTTCCGGGCATGAGCGCAAAACGCTGCGCCACGATCGCCGTGCGCGGCCTGTTCCGAAACCGCCGCGTGATCCTGCCGGGTTTCACGATGCATCTGACGCGTTTCTTCCTGCGCTTTTTGCCGCTGTCGGCGATTTTGTCGACCGCTTATTCCATCCAGAAAAAGAAGTGATCGCCGCCGGACAACCGGCGCGAACCGCATATACCCCGGCGAGTCGGAGAGACTCGCCATGTTCGCATGAGGTGAAACGATGAAACAAGCACTCGCCGTTCTGAAAAAAGCCCCCGAGTTCCAGCAGATCCGCAAAGCGATCACGAAGCCGGCCGGACGCATCCTGGTGAACGAACTGAGCGAAGAAGGCATGGCCGCGCTCGTCCTTTCGGGATACTTCGACACCGAGCGGCCGATCGTCGTCTGCGCGCCGAACCTGTATAAGGCGCAACTGCTGTACGACCGTCTGTCGATCGCCGTCGGCGAAGACGCGCTCGATTTTTTCCCGCAGGACGAATTCATCACGAGCGAGATGCTCGTCGCTTCCAACGAGTTCAAGATGGAGCGCATCAACGCGATCAAAGACGTCATCGACGGAAAGCGCAAGATCATCGTCACGCATACCGCCGGTCTGGTCCGGCCGATGATGCCGAAGGCCGACTGGAAGAAAGCCGAATTGCGTTTCGAGACCGGATCCGAACACGACGTCGAGGCGCTGGCGCGCCGGCTCGTCGAGTACGGATACAAGCGCGAGTACACCGTCGAGAAGCCGGGCGACTTCAGCTTGCGCGGCGGCATCTTCGATGTCTTTCCGCTCAATCAGCCGAAGCCGTTCCGCCTCGACTTCTTCGGCGACACGCTCGAGAAAATCAAGATTTTCGACATCGAGTCGCAGCGCTCGGTCGGCACCGTCGACGGCTTTTCGGCGATGCCGATGTATGAGTTCTTCTATGACGATGACGGGATGCAGAAACTGCTCGGTTTCATCGACGAGAGGACCGGATCGACCGCCTTCACAGCGGTCGCCCTCGAGCGCATCGGACGCGACCGCGAAGCGATCACGGACCATCGCGAACTCGACCGGCTGTCGCGCTATATTCCGATTTTGACCGGCGTCAAGACGACGCTCGTCGACCTGTTGGAACAACCCGTCGTGTATTTCTTCGACCATCACCGGGTGTACGAGCAGTTCGATGCGATGACCGCGGAAATGGCCGACTGGTATCTCTCGACCGGCGACTATGCGAGGATGGGTTTTGAGATGCTCCTCGACCTGCGCGGGATCCGTTTCGATTCCGTGGTCGCGATGGACATGCTCGATCGCGCTTATGCCCAACCGTTTGACGCGACGGTGAAGATCTTCGGTCGCGAGCCGGAGAAGTACGAAGGCGATTTCGAGGCGTTCTACCGCGAAGCCGGCGTGCTGGTCAAGAAAAACGCGGTGATCGTCGCGGTCAAGACCGTGAAGACGCGCGACAACCTCGCCGACATGTTCGAAGCGCACGGGCTGCCGTTTCAAATCATCGGCGAACGCGACGCGGTCGCTATCGGCATCGTCAACCTGATGGCCTCGGAGCATTATTTCGATCTCTCGCTGTTGACCGGAGGGCTCGTCGTGATCACCGAAAGCGCGCTCTCGCGCAAGCAACCGATCCCGAAGCGCGGACGTTATGTCTCGGTGTATCAGAACAGCAAACGGCTTTCTTCCGTCAACGAACTCAAACCGGGCGACTATGTCGTCCATTACGACTACGGCATCGGCCGCTTCCTCGAAATCAAGACGATGGAGCTCGGCGCGACCAAGAACGACTACATCCACATCGAATACCGTGACGGCGACAAACTCTACATCCCCGTCGACGCGATCGCCCAGATCCAGAAGTACGCCGGCAGCGAAGGCTTCGAGCCGCATCTCAACAAGCTCGGCGGCAGCGATTGGGCGAAGACGAAGCAACGCGTCCGCGCGAAGGCTGCGGACATCGCCGAAAAGCTCATCAACCTCTATGCCCAGCGCGAACATTCCATCGGGTTCGCATTCGCGACGGACGATCCGATGCAGGCAGACTTCGAAGCCGACTTCGAGTATGACGAAACGCCCGATCAGTTGCGCGCGATCCAGGACGTGAAGAAAGACATGGAGGACACAAGACCGATGGACCGCCTGCTCTGCGGCGACGTCGGTTTCGGCAAAACCGAAGTCGCCCTCCGCGCCGCCTTCAAGGCCGTCCTTTCCAACAAGCAGGTCGCCTATCTCGCCCCCACGACCGTGCTCTCCCGGCAGCACTATCACACCTTCGTGAACCGCATGGAGAAGTTTGGCATCAACGTCAAGCTGATGAACCGGTTCGTAACCCGCAAGGATCAGTCCGTCGTCCTCGAGGGATTGAAGAACGGCACCGTCGACGTGCTGATCGGCACGCACCGGATCCTCTCCGCGGACGTCGTCTTCAAAGACCTCGGACTGCTCGTGATCGACGAGGAACAGCGGTTCGGCGTCGAGCACAAGGAACGCATCAAGGAGATGAAGGTCAACGTCGACGTGCTGTCGCTTTCGGCGACGCCGATTCCGCGGACGCTGCAGATGGCGATCATGGGCGTCAAGAACATGTCGCTTCTCGAGACCGCTCCGGAGAACCGCTATCCGATCCAGACCTACGTGCTCGAACGCAACGACACCGTCATCAAAGATGCGATCGAACGCGAACTCTCGCGGCATGGCCAGGTATTCTACATCTACAACCGCATCGACGATATCGAACGCGTCGAGGCGATCATCAAGAAGATGGTGCCTGAAGCCCGCGTCGCCGTGGCGCACGGGCAGATGAACAAGACCCAGCTCGAGAACGTCGTCGAAGGTTTCATCGAGCGGGACTACGACGTGCTGGTATCGACGACGATCATCGAAACCGGGATCGACATTCCCAACGCCAACACGCTCATCATCCACGATGCGGACCGTCTCGGGCTGGCCCAGCTTTATCAGATCCGCGGCCGCGTCGGCCGCTCGAACCGGATCGCCTATTCCTATCTGATGTACAAGAAGGACAAGGTCCTCACCGAAGACGCGGAGAAGCGCCTCAAGGTCATCAAGGAGTTCACCGAACTCGGCTCGGGCTTCAAGATTGCCGTGCGCGACCTCTCGATCCGCGGCGCCGGCGACGTGCTCGGCAGTGAACAATCCGGGTTCATCGATTCGGTCGGCGTCGATCTGTACATGCGCATCCTCCAGGAAGAGATCCGCTTCCAGCAGGGCGTCGTCGAGCCGGAGAAACCCGCGAAGATCAAAGCCACCGTGTCGAAGTACATCGACGGCGCCTACGTCGACGACGACTTCGTCAAGATGGAGATGCACAACAAGATCGGTTCGGTCCGGTCCCGCGCCGACGTCGCCAACCTCCTCGAGGAGTTCACCGACCGGTTCGGCCGCTACGATCCCGATCTGGAACTCTACATGTATGAAAAGCTGTTCGAATCGCTGTCGGAAAAGGCCGGCGTGGAGAAAGTGCTCGAAACCAAGACGAACATCACCCTCATCGTCAGCGAGGCCGCTTCCGCGAAACTGTCCGGCGTCAAGGTCTTCGACACCGGCAACGATGTGTCACAATACTTCCGCTTCACCTTCAAGAACAATCGGATCCACATCATCCTGGACACCATCAGGCTTGATCGCCACTGGCTTTTCACGATGACGACGTTCTTGGAAATCGCGACCCGGTGACGGACGAAAACACGAAACGAGACGCGCGGAAACGCGCGTCTTTGCGTTTTGAATGAGGCCGCCGGGATTCTGTTTGCGGGGTTCTTGAAAGAACCGCCAAGCGCCGATTTAGATTGAAATTTATATATAAATATTATATAATATTATATATAACGAAAGTGCTGTCCGGAGGCGTGTCATGAAGACGATCGACATCACAACCGAATACATCACGCTCGGGCAGTTGCTCAAGTTTGCGGCCGTGCTCCAAAGCGGCGGCGAAGTCAAATCGTTCCTCGCGGAGGTCCGGGTGACCGTGAACGACGAACCCGAAAACCGCCGCGGCCGGAAACTCTATCCCGGCGATCGGATCACCGTCTTCACCAAACCCCGCGTCGATCTCGAGATTTCCCGATGAGAATCGAAACCGTCACGCTCGCCGACTTCCGAAACTATCGGAAGCAGACCGTCGAACTCGCCAGCGGCCTCAACTTCTTCATCGGCGCGAACGGCGAAGGAAAAACCAACTTCCTCGAATCGATCTATGCTCTCGCCCTCTCCAAATCATACAAGGCGGAGGACCGCGAGATGGTTCGGTTCGAATCTCCTTTCGCGCGTGCCCGCGCATCCGTAATGAGTGCAACCGGCCGGACCGACCTGCAATTGATTCTCGCCGAGGACGGCAAGAAAGCCCTCGCGAACGGCCAGGAGGTCAAACGCCTGTCGGATTACGTCGGGATCCTGAATGTCGTCCTGTTCGCCCCTGAGGATATGAACCTCGTCAAAGGCTCGCCGGTCGACCGCCGCTACTTCCTCGACGTCGTGCTCGGACAGATCGACAAACGCTATCTTGACGATTTGTCGGCGTACAAGCACGCGCTCAAACAGCGCAACGAACTCTTAAAACAGGCCCAACCCGGTAAAGAAGTCGACCGGACGCTGCTCGACGTCCTGACCGAACAACTCGCCATTGCCGGCGAAGCGGTCATCGCCAAGCGCGCCGCCTTCATCACCGCGCTCGACCGCAAGGCCGCCAAGGCGTACCAGTTCCTTTCCGTCAAACAGGAAGACCTCGGGCTGACCTATCAGCCGTCCGTCGCGGAAAACCTGCTATCGGCCCTCAAAACGCGTTACCGCACGGATCTCTTCTCCGGAACGACGAACCATGGTCCGCATCGCGACGACCTCGGCTTTCTGTTGAACGGCATGCCCGCCGCGTCGTTCGCCTCACAGGGCGAACAACGCATGATCGTGCTCGCCGTCGATCTCGCCCTCGTCGAGTACATCGAAGAAACCAAACACGAACGACCGCTTTTTTTGCTCGACGACGTGCTGAGCGAACTCGATCGCGAGAAGCAGAACCGGCTGCTCCGCCGCCTCATGGAAACCGGCATCCAGGCCATCGTCACGGCCACCGAACTGACCGACATCGCGGATGACATCATCCGAAACGCCCGCATCTTCAGAGTTGCACAAGGTACCATCAAGGAGGAACACCATGGACAATAACAATCCGAACATCCCCGGCAATCCGATCGCTCCCGGCGCCATCTATGATGCCAGCAGCATCCAGATCCTCGAAGGACTCGAAGCCGTCAAGAAACGCCCCGGCATGTACATCGGCAGCACCGGACCGCGCGGACTGCATCACTTGGTCTGGGAAATCGTCGACAACGCGGTCGACGAAGCCCTTGCCGGCTTCGCCAACAAGGTCGATCTCGAGATTCTTCCCGGGAATCTGATCCGCGTCGAGGACAATGGCCGCGGCATTCCCGTCGATGTCCATCCGAAGTCCCACAAACCGGTCGTCGAGACGGTGTTCACCACCCTGCATGCGGGCGGCAAGTTCGACCATCTGTCCTATAAAGTCTCCGGCGGCCTTCACGGCGTCGGCGCTTCCGTCACGAACGCGCTCTCCAAGTCGCTTCAGGTCGAAGTACACAAGGACGGCAAGATGTACCGGATCGTCTTTGAGCACGGATTCCTGAAAGAACCGCTCGTCTGCCTCGGCGACACCGACAAGCGGGGGACGATCGTCACCTTCCTCGCCGACCCGGACATATTTCAGGAATCGCAGGAATATGATTACGAGACGCTGCGCACGCGCATCCAGCAGTTCGCCTTCCTGAACAAGGGCATCCAGCTGACGATCAAGGATTCCCGCGATCCCGCGATCAATCTCCATCACGAATACAAGTATGACGGCGGCGTCCGCGAATACGTCGCTTTCCTGAACTACGGCAAAGAACTCCTGAACCCGCTCGTCGCCTATTTCGAAGGGGAGCAGGAAAACATCACGGTCGAGATCGCGATGCAGTACAACACCGGCTACGCGGCCAACATCTATCCGTTCACCAACAACATCACCAATCCCGAAGGCGGCACCCATGAGGAAGGGTTCAAATTGACCCTGACCCGCATCATCAACAATTACGGCCGCAATTTCGGCATCTTCAAGAAGGATGAGTCGCTGCTCGGCGAAGACACCCGCGAAGGACTCGTCGCGATCATCTCGATCAAGCATCCCGATCCCCAGTTCGAAGGCCAGACGAAGGCGAAGCTCGGCAACACCGACGTTCGCCGCGTCGTCTCGAACATCATGTCCGAAGGCCTCGAGCGGTTCCTCTTGGAAAATCCGGTCGCCGCGCGGAACATCATCGAGAAGGCCGTCATGGCGCAACGCGCCCGCGAAGCCGCCAAGAAGGCCCGCGACGCGACCCGCCGCAAGTCGCCGCTCGACACCCTCGGCTTCGCTTCCAAGCTGGCCGATTGCCGCACCAAGGACGCCACCCGCTCCGAGATTTACATCGTCGAAGGCGATTCCGCCGGCGGCTCGGCGAAGCAGGGCAGAGACTCCGAATACCAGGCGATCCTGCCGCTGCGCGGCAAGGTCCTGAACGTCGAAAAAGCCCGCCTCGACAAGGCGCTCGGCAACAAGGAGATCCTGTCGATGATCCAAGCCTTCGGCACCGGCATCGGCGAAGAATTCTCGCTTGCCTCCGCCCGCTACCACAAGATCATCATCATGAC
>DMTN01000017.1 GCA_003477305.1 Acholeplasmatales bacterium
TTGCGTTTACTCTGCAAAGGAACAATCACATCAAAAACATCGCATCCGCGGTACGGTTTTTCCTCGCGCGTGATACACTAGAAAGTGAATCGGACGCGCAACGCACGCGACGCGACGCGCCTTGGGAGGCAACCATCATGCAGATTCATGACCAAATCGAACAGACCGCCGGAATGGAGATTGTCGCGCTGACAAAAGAATCCGTGCGCGAGCTGTGGTCGAAAACCTATCGGCCCGACGGCAAGCCCGACTGGTCCCACATCTTCCCGTATTATCATCCGGACATCATCTTCCAGGACTCGATCCAGAAAATCGTCGGATACTCCGATTTCGTCCTGATGTGCAACCGCCTGACGAAGCGGTGCCGGTCGCTTCGGATGGACATCGCCTCCATCGCGACCGACGGAAACACGATCCTCTTCGACTGGACCATGACGATGTCGTTCCGCCGTTCCCCTGCGACGCCGATCTACGGCGCGACGCGTCTGACGCTGCACGCCGACGGCCGCATCATCGAGCAGCGGGATTACTATGATCTTTGGGGTGACATCTACAACGGCATCCCCGGGTACCGCCGATTCTACCGCTGGTTCATGCGCAAGTTGTTCGGATGAGGAGAAGGCACATGGGTAAACGACCGTTTCCGGATGAACTGATGTTTTTGAAAAACCGCAAAGCCGTCCAGAAGATCACCGACGCGCCGATGACGGGCAAGGTCGTCGTCATCACCGGGTCGACTTCCGGTGTCGGCTACGAGGCGGCGAAACGCCTCGCGCAGGGCGGCGCGCACCTCGTCTTGGTCGCACGGAACATTGACAAGGCGGAGAAGGTCAAAGCCGAACTACAGGCGCTTCATCCCGTTTCGGTCGAACTCGTCATCGCCGACTTCGCCGATCTCGACGATGTCCGCAAGGCCGCCGCGGCGATTCTCTCCGACTATCCGCGGATCGATGTCCTGATCAACTGCGCCGGGATGCACTCCACCACCCGCATCCTCACGAAGGAAGGCTTCGAGACCGTCTTCTGCGTCAACCACCTGGCATCCTTCCTGTTCACCGAACTGCTCCTCGACCGTGTGAAGGCTTCCGCCCCGGCGCGCATCCTGCAGATCAACTCCGAGGGCCACCGCTTCAACGGCCTCGACCTCGAGGATCTCGACTGGCATCGCCGCCGTTACAAAGGCCTCAAGGGATACGGCGCTTCGAAGACGGCGCAGCTTCTCACCGTCTGGGAGCTGCATGATCAACTCCAAGGATCCGGCGTTACGATCAACGCGATGCACCCCGGGGACGTCAAGACCGGCATCGGGTCCAACAACGGTCCGCTCTATCGTTTCTTCTTCAAGCACTTCACATCCCATTTCCTCAAGGATCCGGTGATTTCGGGAGAAGCGATCTATTATCTTTCCGCCGCGCCGGAACTGACCGATGTCAGCGGCCGCTTCTTCCATCTCACGATCGACGAAAAACCGGCCAAGCACGCGCTCGACCGCGCGATCGGGGCGCGGGTCTACGCCGAGAGCCGCCGGATGGTCGGATTGTCTTCGGACTGACCTCGTTTCGACAATCAAACGAAAACAAAGGCTTCGACGCTGACCGTCGAAGCCTTTTTCATTTCATCGAAGCGATGCGGATCAGACCCCGGGAAGGACCGTGACCTTGGTGAAACTATGGGCATCCACCGTCGCGGTCGAGACAAGCGTTTCGCCGTCGAAGAAGCGGACCGTTTCGGATGCGCCGCCCGGGTTCCAGACCATCGCGACGACCGATCCGTCGGATTGGACGTAGAGGCTCGAGGCGACGCGCGGATGGATTTCCATCGTGATTTCGACGGTCCGCCGGTCGAGGGTGGCGAGGGCGTGGATCATCCAGTAGGCGCCGGCCAGTTCGCTTGGATAGTCGTCGGTCAGGATCTTGTTGGCGTCGAACGCGGCGAGCGCCGCTTCCGGGTTGTAGATCGCAAGGACGCTCCACATGTTCGAATACCAGGTGTCGATTACGCCGTTTTTGGCGGCGAGATAGGTTTCGAAGATGGTCGTCAACCGCTCCGTTTCAGTTTCATCGAGGGCATAGTTGGTCAAAAATTCGCCAGCGGGAAGCCATTGGATCCCGTAGATGAACGTCGGGTTAGCGCCGAACCAGGTGGCATAATCGTACTTGCCGCCCCAGACCATGCCGGCGACGGCCGCATAGTTCGCATAGCCATCCGCCCAGTTCTCCTCTTCATAGTCGAACCAGTATTCCTTGATCGCGGAGGTTTCGGTGACGAAACCGTAGATCGCCGCATCGACGCGCGCTTCGTCTCCGGTCGCAAGGCCCCACAGGTAGCCGGCGACCCAGGAGTTGAGCGCTTCGCTCGTCGATTCGAGGTTGTTGCCCTCGGCGAACGAACCGAAACCGTGCGCCCAAGAGTGACCCGCCCACGCGTCGAACGAACGGAGGTAGGCGTAATAGGCGTCGCCTTTTTCGGGTGTCATGTAGTCGTTCAAAAGAATGTCGACCATCCCGCCATAGGCGGCGATGAAAGCGGGATCGTACATCGCCACGACCGCGGCCGCATAGACGAGATACCCATGGGTGAAACTGTGGTCGGAGAGTTCGCCGGCGGTATTGAAGGTGTTGTCGGAATAGTAGACCGAGCCCCAGGCGCGATTGTAATAGAGATACTTCGGATCGGTGTCGCCGTCATAGGTGAACCAATCCTCGAGCAGATACTCGAGCTTGGCGATAAAGCCGTCGCGGAGGGTGGCATCGCCGATCTGGTCAGCGATGATCGTCCCCTGCGCGAGCGGGTAGAGGGCCTTGCTGTTCCAATAGGGTCCCTCGGCGTTCAAGAAGTTTTCGGTGTCGGCGATTTCCGTGCGGGAATCGAGGTCGGCGAGATAGCTTGCGACCGTCGCGGCCGAAAAGGTCGCGTCTTCCGGGAGGGTGAAGCCGGGCAGCATGCCATGAAACGGCAGAACGGTCGAGAAGGCCGATCCGGCCATCACCTTGAGCGTGCCGCGGACGGTGCGGAAGGTATGCGTTGTCAAGGGGACCTCGGAATTGCGGTATTGGTGCGGCAACAGCGCGAGGGCGGGTTCCGCGACGATGCCGGAGACGTTCTGCACGTTCATCAGATAGTCCGTGGAAACGATGCTGTTCGCATGGTCGACATCGTAATCGATCGTCGATCCGGCGATGAAGGCATAGCCGTGATCATGGTAGAAACCGGCTTCCGCCAGCGACGGAATCGCGGCGATCGAGAGGTAGTTGCCTTCCCCGAGCGTCATCGAAAGACGGTTCAACAGCCCGAAGGGATGGTTTCCCGAACCGATCGTGAAGACCGTGTCGGTCGGCGCGTTCACCAGGAAGTAGCGGTCCGCGTAAATCGGGGATCCGACGTTCGCGGGCGGGGTGCAGACGTAGCCGACGTGGCGGCGGACCATCTTCACGATGATCGCATCGCCGAGATAGCTGGAATCCGTGATGCGGTTGCCGGACAGATCGTAGTATTCGTAGTTGTCGACGCCGTCCGATCCGGCAGTAAGGGTGATGCCCTGCCGGGAGGCGACTTCGGCGAAAATGTACGGCGAGCCCTGGGCGTAGGTGACGACCATCTCGTCTTCGGTCGATGAAACGTTGCGCATCGCGACCTTGACGGACGATGCGCCGTAATCGATGACGCGCGTCATGTATCCGGCGGCCAGGCCGTCGGTGCGCAGATAGAGATCCTTCAAGGAAAGCGAGAATTGCGCCATCGTCTTGAGACCTTCGGGGTTCCAGTACTGGACGAAGCCTTCGCCCGGATTGGTGATTTCGACGCCTTGGTTCGCGAACCCCGACTTGAGCGGATTCGTGTAGATGCCGTTGCCGGTGCCGCCGTAGTTGTGCACGAGCAGGGTCGTCCACCAGCCGTTCGACGGAATCGCCCGACTCAACAGATCGGCTTCGATGTAGGCCGGATTGACGGGATGGGTGATCGAACTCGCGGTCCCGGAACGGTAGGAGCCTTCGCCGATGACGACCGTCGTCGCGGAAGCGGCCGGCCGGGAACCGGTCGGGGCGACATACGTACCGTCGGTGACGACGACGGTCCGCGTCGTCGAAAAGACATCCTCGCCATAAGCGAGTTCATACTGAAGTTCATAGGTGCCGAGCGTCCCGAAGTCGACCGATCCGAGGATCTTGATGTACGGAGTGAGGTCGACACCCTCGTCGCTTGTCGCCGCGACGCCTTTGAGGACGTGGAAATAATGGTTTCGGATCACGACGGCGTCTTCCAGTCCGGTGACGGCGGCGATCCCGTCCACAGGCGCGGCGGTGGTTGTCTCCGTGGTCGTCGTTTCCGTCGGCAGGGTCGTGGGAACCGTCGTCGTTTGATTCGTGGTCGCGGCGCCGGTGGTCGCGGCGGTCGTACTTGCGGTCGTGGTCGTGGTGACGGCGGTGCAACCGGCGAGGAAGAACAGGATCAATAGCGAGAGCGTGAGCAGATGTTTCGGATGCATGGAGTCCTCCGGAGGGATAAGTCGTGGCGGTCATGTGAAACCGTTTACCGTACTTATTATACTTTGATTCTTCGTCAAAGTAAACTAGTCCGAAAGGAATTGCATCGCGCGCCTTGACGGCGCAGCACGGAGGCGGTCCGCATTCATGACACGATCTCTGGTCGCATTTGACGATTCGCGCGCCTCGCATCTGCCATCCGGCGAATATCGTCATCACCATTTCCCCTCCGGGCTTCCGGTCGAACCGCCTCTGATACTTCCATCTCCGAGTCGACTTCCGCCTGCCGCCCGTTTCGGCGGCTTTTTTTCTTGCTTGTGCGGCCGTCAAAGATCATGAAAGCATCCCGAATTGACTTCGCCGTTTTCCCCGGAATATGATATGATGGAGAATAGATGCACCATCGGCACAAGGGATTCGTTCGAAACCGTTCCGCAAGCCGATCGATCCATCGAATGTCAACCGTACCGGCGACTTGACGCCGTCGTTCGGAGAAGGAAACCGCCATGACGATCGAACAACGCAAGGAAGCCATACGCGCAATCAAATTCACGATCATCTCCATTTCCGCGGGACTGGTCCAAATCAGTTCTTTTACGCTGTTGAACGAACTGATCAAGTGGCCTTATTGGCCATGCTACCTGATCTCCATCACGCTTTCGGTGCTCTGGAACTTCACGATCAACCGCCGCTATACATTCAAATCGGCGAACAACGTTCCCGTCGCGATGGCGAAGGTCCTCGCCTTCTACGCCGTGTTCACGCCGATCACCCTGTTCGGCGGTAACCATCTCGTGGAAGTAATGCATTGGAACGAGTATCTCGTCACCGCCCTCACGATGGTTCTGAACTTCGTCCTGGAGTTCCTCTTTCAGCGCTATTACGTCTTCAAGAAGTCGCTCGACACGAACGATCTCGCCCAACCAAAAGGGGATTAAGGTTCAAAAAAAGCATCGTTTCCCCCTCGGTAAAATATACCCTGTAAAGCGCAC
>DMTN01000050.1 GCA_003477305.1 Acholeplasmatales bacterium
TCCTTGACTTGGGGTATAGAGTACATGTCGGAATCAGGATGTTTTTTTTGGCTTGCGATGTTTGAGCAGTTGTTCGATCGCTTCCTTGAGTCGCTTCGGGGTTGCGGATATCGCATCAGGGAGCGGCAGTGCAGCTTCGAAGAGGGCGATCGCCTTGGTGAGTCCGGGCGGATAGTCGGATACCTCAAGATCCTCGATCCGGCCTGCGAAGGCGACACACGGAACGTCTTTCGCAAGGGCGCGCCGGGCGATGCCGGCGACGGCTTTCCCGCCGAGACTCTGACGATCGAGTTTGCCTTCGCCGGTGAAGACGAACGCGGCATCGTCCATCGCGGCGTCGAATCCGAGCATCTCGAGGACGGTGTCGATCCCGCGCTCGATCTCCGCGTCAAGAAAGAACCGGAGTGCGACGGTGGTGCCGCCGGCGGCGCCGGCACCGGGGAATTCGGCGTCGAACCGATATTGGTGTAATAGCAACGCGGAATAGGACCGGAGTTGTCGGTCAAGCATCGCGATCATCGTGTCGTCGGCGCCTTTCTGGCGGGCGAAGACCGAAGCGGCCCCAGATACACCGGAGAGCGGATTGGTGACATCGCAGGCGATCCGGATCGGCAGTTCCTGAAGCATCGGGGGGATCCCGGATCGGTCGATCGCGGCGATTTTGTCGAGGGTCTCGCCGACGGGGATAAAAGGCTTGCCGTCGATGTCAAGGAATCGCACCCCGATGGCGGACGCGAGGCCGCAGCCGGCGTCGTTGGTGGCGCTTCCGCC
Source organism: Acholeplasmatales bacterium (assembly GCA_003477305.1). Classification (GTDB taxonomy): domain Bacteria; phylum Bacillota_I; class Bacilli_A; order Izemoplasmatales; family Hujiaoplasmataceae; genus UBA12489. The sequence continues at coordinate 772 of DMTN01000050.1, forward strand.
GAGACCGACGATGATCTCCCGACAGCCGCGTTCGGCCGCTTGAAGGATCAACGTACCGACGCCGAAAGTCGTCGCCGTGGATGGATCCGGGGTGTCTCCGGCAAGATGGAGTCCCGCGGTTGCGGCGAGTTCGACGACCGCCGTCCCGTCGGGTAACAGGGCGTAATACGACGGAATCGGACGTCCCCGCGGATCGAGCGCAAGGGTGGATACCTTGACGCCGCCGAACCGTGACAGGAAACAATCGGCGAAGCCTTCGCCGCCGTCGGAGACGGGCAACTTGATGACGTCGATCGAAGGGTCCGTCGCGTGGATCGCGCGTTCCATCATGCCGGCGACTTCCGATGCGGGATACGATCCCTTGAAGGAAGCCGGCGCGACGACGATTTTCATCGGCCCTCCTGACGCTCTTTCAAAGTCGGGGCCGAAACGTTGTGGCCGAGCGTGATCGTCTTGCGGATCCAGAGCGGGGACAGTCCGGCCGGGTTTTCGGCGATCCGGTCGATCGCTTCGCGGAACGATTCGACGAACGCCTCCTCGCGGTCCGAACACGCCTTCTGAAAGGTTTTGAATTCGGTCCTGGTCGATTTTTTCGCGATGAGCCGATCGTCGCCCTCGAGAAACGATTGTTGGATCCGCGCGAGCTGGTCGCGATAGTCCGACAGATCGATGAGGCCGGCGTAGATCGCGCGGACCAGATATTCGCGGTCGAGCCAGTAGCCGAGCGATTCGTCCGGTTTGGCAAAGACCGGCGGAACGAGAATGCCGAAGTAGGTCGGCTTGTAGAGCGACAGACACGGCGTCGAACAACCGGTGGTCCAGGTCGTCGACTGACCGCCCCGGACGACGTGGACGATGCTGCCGGTGGTATGGTCGCCAAGCGGGCTTTTGTGCATGCAGAGGCTTCTCACGCTGCCGCGCGCGAAGAGGTCGGGTTCGTCGTCCGATACATGGCTTTGGAGCGCGGCCATCATGTCGGCGGCGGAAAAGTCGGGCTTGGCGAGGCGGTCGGCGGCCTGGCAGGAACGGATTTTCGCTTTTGCGAAGAAGGTATAGANNCGCGGTTTTTGCGGGCGAACGATTTGATGCCGGGTTTGGAGGTCGCGAGGAAGGGACCGTCCTGCGCGAGCATGTTGGAGATGTTCCCTTGTCCCGAGACGTCTTGCAGGATCCAGTCGGCGCCGCTCGTTTCGAGGATGTAGGCGCCGTCGGTTCCGGCGATCAAAAACGAATTGTCATAGTAAAACGGCTTGTCGAAACCGCAGTTGCCGCCCTGACCGTAGTCGTGGAGCAGACCGATGATGACGTCGGCGGCTTCCCGCGCCGAACCTGCGCGTTCGAGGGCGAGCCGAAGCAGGTCCATGCCGGTGAGGCGCTCGAGCTTCTTGCCCTTCGATCGGGTGAAGACGGCTTCGTTGCCGATCACGACGCCGGCGTCGTTTGTTCCCATCTCGGCGCCCCACATCCAGGCGGGACGGGTGATCGTGACGGCGCGACGCGCCAAAACGTTTGCGACACAGATGTATGTCACGCGCTTTTCAACGTCCGGGTCGGTTCCCGCCGGGTGGTATTCCGTCAGGTTGGGTTCGTTCGGACTGCGGTCGCTGTTTTTTCCGAAGATGAATCCGTCCGTCGTCTTTTTATAGAGAGTATCGCACATGATCGCATCACCTCTTCATTTTTTAGTATAGCACACAATCATGGCTTTCGGGGAGCTCCATATCCGGTTTTCATGTGAAAAAGAAAACGCCGCGGTTCGCGGCGTCAGAAGATGTGGATCAGGCGTTTTTCAGGATTGCCGTCATCGGGATCAACAGGAAGGCGATCCAGGCATACGCCCAGGCGCCGGGAACGAGGAACCCGAGCAGGAAGAAGAGGATCGTCGCGAGAAACGGCGAGAGCGCCACGATGCGGTTTTTCGCACCGCCTTTGGCGATGATCGGAAACATCGGGATGACGAGGAAGACGAGCCAGGCATAAGCCCACCAGTCGAACGCGACGCCGAGGATGACGTAGGTCGCGGCGGTCGCCAGGACGACGAACCACATCGCGAAGAAGAAGCGGCGTTGGGAAACCGGAAGCTTCTTGTAGTCTTTCCAATCGACGATGATGTCGACGAAGCCGGTGGCCGCGCCGAAGACGAGCGGAAGCAGGAAGCATAGCGCGCCGTAACCCCAGGCGTTCAGGGCGTAGCCGCAGTAGAGGTATCCGGCGCTGGCGAGGATGAGCGTGAGGGCGAAGACCTTCCCTTTCCAGGAATGGTCATTGAGCGCGCCGATCGTCGGGATGAGCAGGAACACGAGCCATCCGGGATTCCAAAGGCCATACTCGCCGAGGACGATGAAGGCGACGACGGCGATGAAGGGCGACAGCGCGGTCAGTTTACCCATCAAGTTGCGGCCGGACGCGCCGAAGAGGATCGCCGAGACCGGAACGGCGAGGAAGACGAGCCAGCCGGGATGCCAGGCGTGACCGACGAAGCCGATCAGGAAATAGGCGATGACGCAGAGAAACGGCATCAGGGCGATGATCTTGCCATGGTGGGAGTGCTTTCCGGGCTTGCGGTCGTAGGCGTCGCCGAGATCACGCACGACTTTCTCGGGCTTTCCGAGGAAGTCGATGACTTCGGCGTCGTTCATCCCTTTGGCGAGACCGTCTTCGTACATGCGGTCGTAATCGTTGATGATGTCTTCGATTTCAAGGGCCGTGATCACATAACGGCCGAGCAGGGTCCTGATTTCACTTAAGTACTGTTTTTTCATGCTTGCGTTCCTCCCAATAATTTGAATACTCCCGTCAGGAATTTCGACCACTCGTCGGCGTATTCACGCGATTTTTCCTTGCCGAGTTCGGTGATGCGGTAATACTTGCGCGGCGCTCCGACACCCGTCGGTTCCATGTAGGTGTCGAAGTAACCGGCGGTGGTGAGTCGCCGCAGGATCGGATAGATCGTATTTTCGTTCACGTCGATCTCCCGGGCGATTTGCTCGATGACTGCGAAGCCGTACATGTCCTTGTGGGAGACGACGGCCATGACGCACATTTCGATGATGCCTTTCTTAAATTGTGAATTCACGGGTCCACCTCCGTACTGTGCATTGCACACTAATAGAATAACATGGTACTGTGCAAAACACAATACCTANNTATTTTTAAATATTTTTTTTGAATGAAAAAAGCGACCGCTTGAGGCGGCCGCCCGGTTCATTCGGTTCGGAGCGCTTCAACCGGATCCTTGCGCGCCGCGATGCGCGACGGGACGAGGCCGGAGAAGAGCGTGAGGATGATCGAGATGGCGATGAGCGAGACAATCGCGGTGATCGAGAAGTTCGCGATCGAGGACATCTCCTCGAGCAGGTTGCCAAGAATCGCGTTGATCGGGAAGGTCAGGACCCAGGTGATGATCGTTCCCATCAGACCGGCCGTCAGACCGATCAGGAAGGTCTCTGCGTTGAACACGCGCGAGATGTCCTTCTTGCGGGCGCCGAGGGCGCGCAGGATGCCGATTTCCTTGGTGCGTTCGAGGACCGACACGTAGGTGATGATGCCGATCATGATCGAGGAGACCACGAGGCTGATCGCCGAGAAGGCAACGAGGACATAGGTGATCGTGTCGACGAACGTGCCGACGGTGTCGGTGATCGTCTCGGCGAGATCGGTGTAAATGACTTGATCGACTTCCGCCTTGTCGTCGTTATACGTGCTGAGAAATTCTTTGACCGCGTTCTTTGCGTCGAAATCGACCGGGAAAATGCGGATCGAAACCGGGATCGTATCGGCTCCCAGATATTTGAGCATCGCCGATTTGGTCTGTTCGGTGAGCGCGACGCCGGTCATGACGTTGGTCATCCGGTCTGCTTGGGCAAGGGCGATCGCCGACCCGGAGGCACCCGCGAGAACGATGTCGGTCAGTTCCTTTTGATAGAGGATGCCTTCTCCGAGGACCGTCGATGCGGCGTCTTCCGTTGCGCGGGCGATGCCGACGATCGAAAGCGTGAGCGTATCGGGATCGTCGTATAGGGCTTCGTAATCGAGCGACGGATAGTAGAGCGTCGTCAAATCGGAATATGTGTAATAGTCGTCGTTGAAAACGATCCGGAATTCTTTGCCGATGATATCGTCAAATCCAAGCGTTTCGATATCACCGTCATAGCCGATCGCCGTCAGTAGTCGAAGATCGATGTTGTTGTAGGTGTCTACGACAAGCAAGAGCTCCGTGGGAGCGATCGGGAAAGAACCGGCCAGAATGTCGTAGTTGTTCTCGACGAAAATTGCATTGCCGGGGATTTCGCCCCAATCGATGTCGCCGGTATCGACCACCATGACGGAGTCGTCGCTTTCGGAGGTCGTGAAGAGATTCATCGCGACGGAGCGTCCATAGCTGATTTCGTTATACAGCGCGGGGTCGAGTCCGTCGAGGAAATCGAGATAATCCTGATTGATCACGTTTTTATGGAAAATCGTATTCGCCTGCTGGTCGACGGCATAAAGAAGCGATTCGGTCGGGAACTGGCCTTCAGGATCTTCGGTGAAGTTCCCCATCATCTGCTGGCCCGTGCGCATGATGTAGGCGGTCGGGCTGATGGACAGCGGAAAGTCGGAGAGGGTGCCGGTTTCAAGATCGGCAATCTCCTTGTTGAGACCGTTGGAAAGCGAGAGCACCAAGCCGACGCCGATGATGCCGATCGAACCGGCGAACGCCGTGATGAGGGCGCGTCCAAGTTTCGTCTTGAGGTTGTTGAAAGACAGGTTGAGCGCCTGACGGAACGACATCGCCGTCTTTTTGAGCGAGAAGTTGTCACGTTCGGTCGATCGGGGCTCATAGGGGTTCGAGTCGTCGACGATCTTGCCGTCGCTCATGTGGATGATGCGGTTGGCGTAGCGGTTGGCGATTTCGATGTTGTGGGTGACGAGAATGACCAGTTTGTCCTTGGCGATTTCCCGGATCAGTTCCATGATCTGGATCGAGGTCACCGAGTCGAGCGCGCCGGTCGGTTCGTCGGCCATGATGATGTCGGGGTCGTTGGCCAGGGCGCGGGCGATCGCGANNCATCTGGCCGCCCGAAAGCTGATTCGGACGCTTGAGCATGTGATCCTTCAGACCGACGCGTTCCAGCACTTCGGCGGCGCGCTTGCGGCGGGTCTTGGCCGGCAGGCCGGACAGCGTCATGCCCATCTCGACGTTGTCGAGGACGGTGATGTGGCTGATCAGGTTGTAGTTTTGGAATACGAAACCGATCGATCCGTTTCGGTAGCTGTCCCATTCGGAGTCCTTGAAGTCCTTGGTGGACTTTCCGTTGATGATGATGTCGCCCGAATCGTAGCGGTCGAGGCCGCCGATGATGTTGAGCGTCGTCGTCTTGCCGGATCCCGAAGGCCCGACGATCGCGACGAACTCGCTCTTGCGGAAAGAAACGGAGATTCCGTCCAGCGCGTGCTGTTCGAAATCGCCGACTTTGTAGGTTTTTCTGATATCGATGAGTTTTAACATGATGTGATTCCCCTTTTATATTGACAATTCATTATAACAAAAAGCGCGTGATAAGACTGTGAATGTGCTCGTTTTTCACACACTTTCCTAATCTTTTCACACGCGCTCCGGTTTTTTCGCTACATCTTCAATGGCGTCGTTTCCACGCTGACGAGGCGGTTTCCTTCAAAGATGCAATGATAATGATAGGTCCGGTCGTCCCCGATCAAGGCCGGAAGGAACGTCGGAATGTTATACGCGACGCCGAGGTTGCGCGGATCGACGATCCAGGTGATTTTTTTCCAGTCAAGGATGCCTTCACCGGTTCCGACGGGAGTCGGATCGGGGGAAGCGTCGTCCAATTCGACGAAGTACAGGANNTTCCAGGAGAGGGTTCCGCGGAACCGGATTTGCTCCGGGGTGACGACGATCCCGGTTTCTTCGGCGATTTCGCGGCGGATGCAGTCTTCGGGCGATTCGCCTTTGTCGCGTTTCCCGCCGACGCCGTTCCACATACCGAACCAGGGAGCCTTGTTGCGATTGAGCATCAGGATTTCATCGTTGTGTTTGATGAAGGCGAGCGTGTAGAGATAATTTTGATCCATCGGAGTCCCATCCCGGGCCATCTGGCCGCACTCCATTTATGATATCACATTGTCGCCGGAGCCGCAAGGGTGCCGAATGCGCGTAAACGGCGTCAAGTAGTCGAAGATAACGGTGTTTTTGTGATTTTTTTAAGATGCGATATGGAGAAAATGGGTGAATGTGGGTATAATACAGAGAGGGAACACCGTATGCATGTCGGACCTTGGCGGAGGAAACATCACCCTCATGAAAACGCATCGACCGCAACCCGTCGACAAAAAGACGCCTGAATCGGCGAATCACCAACATCCCGAAACGCTCAATCCGAATCTCGTCAGCGCCAAAATCATCCTGATTTATGCGATCATAGGATTCGTATGGATCGTCTTGACCGACTGGGCAGCCGAGTTTTTTTTCGGCGGCACGCCGTCGTTCGAGAGGGCTCAGACCATCAAGGGGTGGTTTTACGTCGGCGTGACGGCGATCATCTTCTATCTCATCATCCGCCGGTCGATGGGCCTATATGCATCGACGATCGAGCGGCTTGGCCGCCTGAACGCCACACTTGATTCATATGCCTATATCGATTCGCTGACCGGCCTGCCCAATCGGAACAGCGCCGAACGATTCGTCACCGAAGAACTGCAAGGCGATGCGGCCGTGTTTCTGCTCTTCGACATCGACGACTTCCACAATATCAACGACATCAAGGGTCATGCGGTCGGCGACGAACTGCTGCGCGCCGTCGCCGAAATCCTGAAAGCGGCGAATCCGTCCCCGCATTTCGTGGCACGAATCGGTGGCGACGAATTCATCGTCATCATGCGCGGGCCGATCGAAACCTTGGAACTGGAACACGCGTTTGAGGGAATGCTTCGGCAAATCCGCAAGCCATGGTCGCTCGGCGGATCCGAGTTCTACGTCACCTACAGCGCCGGATATGCCATTTGTCCGCGCGACGGCGGCGATTTTTTGACGCTTTTACGCTGTGCCGACACGGCCCTCTCGGCGGCCAAGGATCTGGGCAAGAACCGCTTCGTGAAGTATGACGAGACGCTGGCGAACGATCGGCTCGCCGCAATCCTGCTCGGCGGAGATCTCAGGCGGGCGGTGACCGGCGGCGATTTCAAACTTCACTATCAACCGATCGTCAACCTCCAAACCGGACGGGCGGAAGGCGTCGAAGCGCTGATCCGATGGGTTCATCCGACCCGCGGAAACGTTCCGCCGCTTGCGTTCATCCCGCTTGCGGAGAAGATCGGTGTGATTCTTGAGATCGATCTGTTTGTGATCGAACGCGTGTTTTTGCAGGCGAATATCTGGAAGGGCGCCGCCGCGCGCCCGCTGAAACTGTCCGTCAATCTTTCCGCCAAGTCACTGATCGACCCGCGGTTCGTCCCCGAACTGAGACGCCTCGTCGCCGCAACGAAAGTGGACGCTACATCGATCCGCGTCGAAATCACCGAGACCGCCTTCGTCGAAAACTATGAGGAAGCGATTCATAACCTGCTCGAAATCAAGGCGATGGGATTCATCCTGACGCTCGACGATTTCGGGATCGGCTATTCTTCGCTCACGTACCTGTCGCGGCTTCCGATGGATGTCCTCAAGATCGACCGCGAGTTCGTCCGCAAGGCCTCCGAAGGCGTGGCCGAAGGGGCGATTCTCAAATTCATCATCGAAATGGCTCATCTGATGGGCATGAAAGTCATCGCCGAAGGCATCGAGACCGAGAAACAGCTCCAGATTTTGAAAACGTATGGCGGCGATTGCGTGCAGGGCTTTTTGTTTTCACGGCCGCTTCCCGAACCGGAAGCGTATGCCTGGATCCAGAAGCATCAAGACAAAACGGAGGGGTAAGACATGCTCGACCGCATCCTCGCATTCGACATCAATATCTTCGCATGCTTCCTGCTATTGACGATGACGATCATCATCCGGATCAAAGGCGACCGGCACAGTTATTCCAGTTCGTTGTTTTTATCGATCATCTGCCTGACGATCGCCGCGCTGATTTTGGAGGCGGCCACCTGGATCGCCGACAGTTATGCGGGATCCTTCGCGTTCTTCGTCAATTATCTATCGAACTGGCTGCTCGTACTCGTTACCCCCGTGCTGGCCGGATTTTGGATCTCCTATGTCGACTATAAGATCCTGAAGGACCGCAAACGCATCCGGCGGCTGCATTTCTATCAGTTCGGAACCTATCTCGTTTTGATCGCGCTGATCCTCAATTTCTTCGTCCCGATCTATTTTTCCGTCACCGGGGACAACGATTATGCGACCGGACCGTTCGGCTGGATCAACAACGTTCTTCTATACCTGCATTTGATCTATGCGGCCGTGCTGACGGTCATGCATCGCGGAAAGACCAACATCGGCGTGATTCGCGGCGTCATGGCGGTCTTCATCCTGCCGGTGATCGGCACCATCATCCAGTCGTTTTACAATAATTTCCTGTTCACGTGGCCGATGCTCGCGCTCGCGGTGGTCGTGACCTACATGTTCCTTGAAACCACCTCGGGAACGCTCGACGGGCTCACCAACCTCTATTCTCGTGTGAAATTCGACGAATACGTCCATTTCATCAAGGAGCGCGGCGAACTGTTCGGCCTGATCATGATCGACCTCGACGATTTCAAGGCCGTGAACGACAACTTCGGTCATCAGGTCGGCGACGTCGCCCTCACCGAGTTCGCGCGGATCCTGAAGCAGGTGTTCCGCAACGAACGGATGGTCGCCCGCATCGGCGGCGACGAGTTCATGGTCGTCACCTATCATGACGCCAACGCAGCCGGGAAAAGCGTCACCGCGGTTCGCGATCTGATGATCCGCCTGAAAAAAATCCCCGCCCTGAAAACTCTCCGCTTCAGTTACGGATTCATCCAGAACACGCCGGAACTGACGATTGACGATCTGCTCTCGAAAGTCGACCACCGGATGTATGACGACAAGGCGAAGAACAAGGGCATCCCGCCGTCAAACGGCCGGGAAACGCCGGACCGATCCTGATTCAATCAACCCATTGAAAAAGCGCGTGCTCTCGGGCACGCGCTCTGTTTTTCTTTCGGCGGATCACTCGTCCGGCTTTCCCTGATGCACGACGACCTGCGGGAACGGGACGCCGATCCCGTGTTCGTCAAAAAGCAGTTTCATCGCGCGATTGAGGTCGCGGGCAACCTGATACTTTTTCATTTCATGCGTCTTGGCGTAGATGCGGAGGACGACGGCCGAATCGGCGAGCGACTGGACGCCATAGTAGAACGGACCTTCGACGATGGCAGGAACGCGCTCGCGGATTTGCGGCAGCGCCTCGCGGATGATCTTCTCGACGTTTTCGAGCTTTTCGCCATATGCGATCCCGATGTCGCAGATCGCCGGCGAGAGGTTTGCGGAAGTGTTGAGGGCGCCGCGGATGTCGGAGTTGTTCACGATCTTGACGTCGCCGTTGTAGTCTTCGATTTGCGTGGTGCGGATGCCGATCGAGTTCACGGTCCCGCGGAACCCGCCGACTTCGATGATGTCGCCGACGGCGAACTGCTTCTCGAAGATGATGAAGAATCCGCTGATGATATCCTCGATCAGGCTTTGGGCGCCGAAACTGATCGCGAGTCCGAGGATGCCGGCGCCGGCGAGCAGCGTTCCGGTCGACACGCCCCAGGCGCCGAGGACCATGAAGACGGCGACGAGCGCGCTCGTGTATTTGATGACCGATGCAAGCAGGTCGGCGACTGTCGCACCGCGCGGATTTTTCCGCGAGAGGAGCCGGACGAGGGTGGTCAGAGCTTTCTCGAGGACCCATACGAAGAAGACGATCGCGACGCTTTCAAGGAGGGTCACATAGTTGTTCGCGAAGAAGTCGGCGACGTTGAAGAAGCGGCCGATGCTGCTATCGACGATATCGGCGAACGTCGATCCCGGAAACAGCACAGAAGCGAGGGCGGAGAGAAGCACGAGCAAGACGACGACGGCGGCGATGACGATGATGGGAATCAGTTGTTCCTTGTTCATCTCTTTCAGTTTTTTCATGGTTTTCCTTCCTCCCGGGCTCATGCGGGCGTGCGGACGATTTCCGCGACGGTGCTGGAATAGCTGACGGCGGGTGCCGGTGTTTTCTCAAGATAGACGACGATGCGGTAGCCGGTTCCCGGTTTGGGGATCGAAAACGTCGCAGTCCGCCGGTCGCCGTCAGCGATCAAGGTGACTTCGCCGCCGGACTGGTATTGATAGATTCCATCCACCCAGAGATAGACATAGTAGTAAATCGGTCCGAGAACGGCGGAAGGATCGTGGTAATCGGCGGTGAAATCGTAGCCGAGGTCCGATTCGATCCAGGTGAACGTCCCGGTGTAGGCCGGCATCGTCCAGCCGACGGAAGCGGACACTTCCTTCGTCACCGTATAGCCGGATGCGGGATCGACATAGGTCGCGTAAAGCGTCAGATGGTACTCGGTTTCGCGGAGCAAGCCGTCGACGCGCGTTACCCCGGAAGTGGAACTTTCAGGGAACTCCTGTTCCTCCATCACGACGGGATCGACGGTAAACCGCGCCACCGTTTCGCCCTCCGGGGAAGTCAAGACGGCTTCGAAGGTCGCCGGTACGTCGGGATTCGTTTCGACATGGGCGGAGACGTCGAGCCAATCGAGCCCGGCATCATAGACGCCAAGATAGGCGAAGAACGAAGGCGGGGTATCGAGGATGCGGGAATCGAGAAGGATCGTCTCTCCCGATGTCGTCATCGCCCGAAGTTCCCAGAACAGCCGATAATCGGATCCCCAGAGATCGGGAAGGATCAGTTCGACATCGGTTCCCGATACCGGCATGCTGACCCAGCGGTTTTCCGGCGGCTCGATCAGTTTGCCCTGGGAAGCGCAATGGTCGAAGTCCATCGAGTCGCACAGTTCATTGCCGCTGAGTTGGGCGTGACGGAAGTAAACCGACGTGAACGCGCCTTCCGGATCGGACACGTGGATGCTGACGTGATATCGCAATAGGGTTTCCCACTGATATTCGCCGACTTCCTCGAGGGAATAACCGACGATCGCGCCGCCGGGACCGCGCGCGGTCCTAACGGTCGCCTTGTCGAGGGTGCGCCAGCCGAACCCCTGATCGAGTTCGATCAACAAGCGGTATTCGGTGTCGGCGCGCAGGTCGGTGAAGATCCCGGATGACATGCCCGGGCCGAGGCTTTGTTCTCGGTCGCCGAACTGGTCGCGGGCCACGACGCGGATGTGCGTATCAGAAGTTAAATCGAGCGAAGCGTCGACATAGAGTTCGTAAACGATGTCCGTGCCGGCGGAGGATGCGGAGAGAAACTTGGCTTCCGTCGCGGCGGCCGGGCTGAAAGTGGAACCAACGGCGACGGCGATCGTGACCGTGAATCCGGCGATCCACTTCATGACCGTCTGACGTTTCATCAGGTTCAGACGCGCGGCGCGTCTGGTCCGATAATCCTGCATGGATCTCCCCCCCTTCGGACCGTTCTTGACTGTTCATCTTTTTCATCATATCACTTCTCCTTCGGCTTTTCCATATCCAAAACGAACTTCGAAGTAAAAGGTGTTGACGGAAGGAACCCGGACTGTTAAAATACATATAGACATCCATCTATATAAGGCGTGAACGAGTCATGAACCTACCGACCATTGAAAGTGCGATGGATGCCCTGTTCCCCCGATTCGCGTCAATCGCGATGATCGGAATTGGATTCAATCATCTTGAATGACCTGCATGACGATATCAATCAATTCAGAAACGACGGAGGAATCACGACATGATCATTCAAGCATTGGGCGGTTGTTGCAAGAAATCCCAGACGAACTACGAAAACGCGGTCAAGGCCGCGGCCGCCGCGGGGCTGTTCACGACCGTCGAGCACGTCACCGATATGGAACAAATCATGAACCTCGGCGTCCTCGCGACGCCCGGCATCGCGATCGACGGGAAAGTCATGGCATCCGGCCGGGTCTCGACCGTCGCGCAAATCCTCGAAATGATCGAGAAGCGCCGCCCGGTGGCCGCCGCAGCGCGGCAGGGCTGCTGCGAAGACGAAAAATGCGAGTGCGAATGCGACGCGGCGAATCCTGAAAAGCAGAAGGATTGCTGCCACGACCAAAGCGAAACGTGCTGCGGCCGATAGAAGGCTTCCTTGGCATCTTTGTGCAATTGTGACCGCCTGATGCTTCCGGGTACGGTCCGATCCCGCGCTCGCGACGATCGTCATGGTTTTTCATTTGCTTCGATTCATCAAAAGTTCGAGTCACTCGAAAGGATGGGATCCCCATGCAGATCAAAATGAAAGTCGGATTCGTCTGTACGCACAACTCCTGCCGCAGCCAGATCGCCGAAGCGCTCGCCCGAAAGCTCGCTTCCGCCGACATCGACCCGTATTCCGCCGGGACGCACGTGGCCCCGAAGATCAATCCCGACGCCGTCCGCCGCATGCAGGACCTGCACGGGATCGACATGACCTTGACCCAGTCGCCCAAGACGACCGAAGCCTTGCCGGAAATCGACGTGCTCGTGACGATGGGATGCGGCGTCATCTGTCCCTGGATCCCGAACCGGCATCTCGAAGACTGGGGTCTGGAAGATCCGTCCGGCAAAGGCGACGAGGCGATGGATCAGACGATCCGCCTGATCGAGACGAAAGTCAACGATCTCGCAAAACGCATCCGCGCCGGCATCGTTCCCGCAAAATGACAAAAGTCCTTCCGAAACGGCAGTGCCGTCCGGAAGGACTTTTTTTTGTCAGATGAACAGGTTGTGGTTCGCCTCGGTGGTATCGCCGAGATAGGTGGCGACGCCGGCGATCTCGATGCCGTCGATCAGTTCTTCCTGCTTGATTCCCATGATGTCCATCGACATCGCGCAGGCGATGATCTTGACGCCCATTTCCCTGGCGCTGGCCATCAAGGTCTGAAGCGAGTCGACGTTTTTCTTCTTCATGATGCCCTTGATCATCATCGGTCCCATGCCCGCCATGTTCATGTTGGAGATCGGCAGTTTGTTCACGCCGCGCGGCATCATGAATCCGAACATGCGTTCGATGAAGGTTTTCTTGACCTTGACGCGCTTCGGTTTGCGGAGGATGTTGAGACCCCAGAAGGTGAAGAAGAGGGAGACCTTCTTGCCCATCGAAGCGGCGCCGGAAGCGATGATGAAGGCGGCGATCGCCTTGTCGAGGTCCTGCGAGAAGACGACGATCGTCGTGCCGTTCTTGGTTTCGGTCACGGCGACATCCTTGTTCTTCGCAAAATCGCCGACGCCCTTTTGCAGTTTGGCGGTGACGACCTTGTCTAGGAGGTTGGCCGAAATCAGGGTGTTGCCCGTCTTCGCGGCCCACGATCCGATGTCCTTGAGGAAGCCGGGATCGGTGGCCGTGATCTCGAGGACCTGGCCTTCCTTCATGTCTTTCATCGCTTTGTATAGTTGGACGATCGGACCGGGACACTGAAGTCCGCAGGCATCGACCTTGAGAATCGCGTCGGGCTGGTTCATGGCTTTCTTTTCCTCCTTGACCGATTCGGCCTTCATCGCGCCGGAATCGTCGATCTTGGTGCTCACGGTCGGTTCGCAGACGGCATAGAGGCACTGCCAGGTCTTGTATCCGCCGTCGAGGTTTTTCACCGTAAAGCCGTTTTGGACGAGGATCCGGAGCGCCGCGTGGGAGCGGATCCCGGAGAGGCAGTAGACGTGGATCGTCTTGTCCTTCGGCAGTTCGGCGATCCGTTCGCGGATCGATCCGAGCGGGACGTTGACGGCGCCGGGAAGCGCGCCGAGTTCGAATTCGACCGGTTCGCGGACGTCGAGGAAGTATGCGCCTTCGGCCGCCAGTCCGGCGACTTCGTGCCACTGGTAGGTCTCGTCGAGTCCCGCCAGGATGTTTTCGCCGTAGTAACCGAGCATGTTCACCGGGTCTTTCGCCGACGAATAGGGCGGCGCGTAGGCGAGGTCGAGGTCGGCGAGGTCGGTGACCTTGAGTTTGGCGTAGATCGCCGTCGCGATCACGTCGATGCGCTTGCATCCGCCTTCGCCGCCGACCGCCTGCGCGCCGTAGATGGCGCCGGTTTCGGGGTGGAAGAGCAGTTTCATGGAGATCGTCTCCGCGCCGGGATAGTAGCCGGCGTGGGAGCCGGGATGAGTGTGAAGGGCGCGGTAGGGCAAATTCGCCGCCTTGAGCGCCTTTTCGTTCATGCCGGTGGCGGCGACGGTGAGGTCGAAGACCTTCGCGACGGAGGTGCCGAGGGCGCCTTCATAGCGGTCTTCGTTTCCACAGAGGGCGTCGGCGACGATGCGGGCCTGCTTGTTCGCGGGGCCGGCGAGGGCGATCATCGTCTTTCCGCCAGAGACGTAGTCGGTGATTTCAGTCGCGTCGCCGACCGCGTAGATGTCGGGGTCGGACGTCGTCATGCGGTGGTCGGTGACGATCCCGCCGCGGGCGCCGATGGCAAGTCCGGCCGCTTTGGCGAGCTGGTTTTCGGGACGGACGCCGACCGCGAAGATGATCAGGTCGGTCGATACCGTTTTCCCGCTCGACAGGACGACGGTCTTTCCGCCGTCGGCGAAGGACTTGACGCCATCTTTTAAAATCAGGGTGACGCCCAAATCGCCGATGTGGTTGTGGACGATCGAGGCCATTTCGATGTCGATGGGGGCCATCACCTGGTCGGCCATCTCGACGATCGTGACGTCGATGCCGAGGCCGTGGAGGTTTTCGGCCATTTCGAGGCCGATGAAGCCGCCGCCGATGACGGTCGCGCGGGCGGGTTTTTCCTTGACGACAAAGTCGTGGATCGCGTCGGTGTCCGGGATCGTGCGGAGGGTGAAGAGGTTCTTTGCCTCGCGGATGCCGGGGATCGGCGGGAAGACCGGCGCCGCGCCGGTCGAGAGGACCAGCTTGTCGTAGGCTTAGACATAGGTATCGCCATTCGCCTTCTTGACGGTGACGGTATGGTTCGCGCGGTCGATCGACGTGACGTCGCTTTGAATCCGGATGTCGAGGGCGAACTTGGATGTCATATCCTCGACCGTCTGGACGATCAGGCTTTCGCGGTTCTTGATGACGCCGCCGATGTAGTAGGGCAGTCCGCAGTTGGCGAACGAGATGTACTCGCTGCGTTCGAACATGATGATCTTCGCTGTTTCGTCGAGTCGGCGCAGACGGGCCGCGACGGTTGCGCCGCCGGCGACGCCGCCGACGATGAGGATGGTTTTGGGCATGGAAAATACCTCCGAATGAATTCTACATACCAACTATACAATATTTGACGATAGAGTCAAGAGATAAGCGCAAGAAGAAAACGCGCCCGCAGGCGCGTTTCGCGTTACATGTCAGTCTTCGTTCAAATGATCGGCTTTCCTGGCTTTGTCGGATCGATTCGACTTGATCTTGTTCCAGGCGTAGAACTTGAGGGCGCCGAGGGCGATGACGCCGACGGCGATCAACACATAACCCCACCACTGCATGAGCATACCTCCTACTTGAGACCTGACTTGCGGATGAAGCCGCGCATCGCGAGAAGCCCGAGCGCGAGCGGATACAACGTACCGATCAGCATATACCACCAGAATCCGAGATCGGCCGGATTGTCGGTCGAGAGGGCGAGATTGAGGAGCGCCTTGACCGGCCAGAAGTTCGGCGCGATGCCAAGGAAGTACTGTTTCCAGCCCATCAGTGAATCGAGCAAGGCGAGGATCGGGACCATCACGATCAAGGCGCCGGCCTTGACGAAGGCGAATCCTTCGATCTTGTTCCTCGCGACGCCGGCGAAGATCGCGCCGATGAAGGGGACGATGATCGAGGAGACGAACGAGAAGACGATGATCTGGAAGTAGGTGATGTTGTCGAAGAGGCCGATCGTGACGCCGCCGTATTCGACGGCATAGGCATCGGCGAAGAAGAGCTTGAGGCCGCCGGTCATCACGAGGTTGCCGAGGAAGGCGAAGACGAACGCGTAGGCCGTCTTGAACCAGGCGTAGCCGGCGACCGTGATCGGCGTCACGGCGATCGACCAGAGCGTCTTCTCATCCTTGTTTTCCAGAAGCGAGAAGCCGAGGAGCGCGCCCATCATGTAGCCGCCGAGCGAATTGGCGACGACGAAGCCGATCAAAAGCGTGATCGTCCGGGCGTTCGAAGCGGCGCCGCTCCGGTCGAGGATCGCCGGCAACAGCCAGCCCATGATCAACATCATGAAGATCGGGTAGAACAGCATGAAGGCGTTCATCGGGTCGTGAAGCAGCGTCTTGATTTCGTATTTCAACAGTTTCGCGAAGGCTTTCATGACCTCACCCCTCGATCGCTTTCGCCCGGAAGCGCGGATAGACGACAAACGGATAGATGACCCCGCCGATGATGAAGAGCCACAATGCGGCGATCACGACGCGGAGCGGTTCGGCGGCTTCGAAGAGGCTGCCGATCAACACGTCGGTCGCATACATCGGCGAAAGCATGCCGAGATAGATCCAGTTGCCGGGGAGCAATTCCAGCGGTACGAGGATCAACGGCACCATGAACAAAACCGCCATCCCCATATATTTCATCAAAAAGCTCATGAAATCACGCGAAGCGAGGGCAATCACGTAGCCGAGCGCGGTGTGGGCGAAGACGGCGAGGACCGTATAGAAGACGATCGCGAGGACATTCACGGTGATGCCGTGAAAGATCCACGCCGCCAGCATGATGAGGATCGATGAGACGATTCCCGAGGCGATCGCGGCGATCACCTTCGCGGCGAGCACCTCCACAAGCGACACGGGGGAGACGAGCAGCGTCTTCAGGGTGCTTTCCTGCTTCTCGAAGAAGAAGGAGGCGCCGAGCAGGGCGATCGACATCATCCCGGTGTCGGTGACGACGAGCAGCGGGAACAGCATTTCCGCCTCCGCGGGGGCGGACAGGCCGAGGATCAGAACCCAGATCGCCGAGACCAGCAGTCCGAAGAAGAGGATGCGGTACTTGACGAGGCGGTGCAGTTCCCCGGCGAGCAGCCGGAGGAAGTTATTCATATTTCGCTTCACCCGTCACTTTGATGAAGATGTCCTCCATCGTCGTCTCGCCCGAATGGATCGTCACGACGCGGTCGTTTTTGAGGACGTCGAGGAACGCGTCGTTGTGGCCGATGCCCTCAAGCGGGAAGACCGTCTTGCGTTCGCCCGCGTCGGCGATCGATTCGACGATGACTTCCTTCTTGCCGTAGCGCAGTTTCAGTTCGCGCGGCGAAGACACTTCGGAGATCGAACCCTTCGTCATGAAGGCGACTTCGTCGCAGAGTTGCTCGACGTCGCCCATCAGATGGGTCGTGATGAAGATCGTCTTGCCGGCGGCCTTCATTTCGAGGATCATGTCCTTGAGGATCTTCGCGTTCGACGGATCGAGGCCGTTCGTCGGTTCGTCGAGAAAGAGAAATTCCGGATCGTTCAAGAGCGCGCGGACGAAATTGAGGCGGACCTTCATGCCCTTCGAGTATTCGCCGACGGGACGGTTGGCGTCGTTTTTCAGACCGACGCGCGTCAGCAGCGCTTCATAGTCGGCTTTCGTCTTGTACAGCCCGGCGAAGTAGGAGAGGTTCTCGCGCGCCGTGAGGCGGTTGAAGTGGACCGGCATCTCGAAGCCGACGCCGACCCGCTCGTAGAATTCTTTGCCGAAGGTGCGCAGGTCGCGTCCGAAAAACCGGATTTCGCCCTGATAGTCCCAGAGCAGTTTCGCGAGAATCTTCTGGGTTGTCGACTTGCCGGCGCCGGAAGGTCCGAGCAGCCCGAAAATCGTCCCTTTTTTGACCGCGAACGAAACACCCTTGATCGTCGTTTCCTTCGCGGTCGGGTAAGTGAATGTCAGTCCTTTGATCTCAAACGCCTTGTCCATCTTGCTTCTCCATTCCCCGGACCACCGTCTTCATGAAGGCGACGCTGTCGTTCCGGATCGATTCCATATATCGTACGTCGATGCCCGCCCGCACGTACGTCGCCTGCAGGCCGTTGGCGGCGGTTTCGAGGATGCGGTAGACATCTTCTTTCGTCAGTTCCGGACGGAAGCGGCTCCAGTCGAGTTCGCCGAAGAAGCGGCGGATGCTCATCTGCGACAAATCCCGGACGCGGGTGGCGATCGTCTCGCCGACGCCTGCGGGCGGCGCCGAGAACGCTTCGAGGAGGATCTTCGTCGCCTCGGGGTGTCCGGCCGCATACCGCGCCTTCCAGGCGAGGACGTCGACGATCCGCTCGAAAACCGGCGCATCGACGGTCGCATCGAAATTGTCGAGTTCCTCGAGCATGCGGTCGAGTTCGCGGGTGAAGAGCGCTCCGAACAGAAGCGCTTTCGAGCCGAAACGCTGGAAGACGGAACCCTTCGCGACGTCGGCGAGGGCGGCGATCCGGTTCGTCGAGGCGGCCCGAAAGCCGCGTTCGGCGAATTCGGTCAAGGCTGCGTCGAGGATTTTTTCGGCGGTCAATTCTTTCTTCATCCCGGGCTCCTCCACAAAAATGACCAATTGGTCACATATAGTTTACGCCGACCTGAAATCGTTGTCAAGAGCTCCGTGCCGATTTTCGCGGATTTGGGGATGCATTTCTTGCGTATTGTGCGATACTATATATAAATATATAGATGTTTTCACGGAGGACCTATGGAAAAGAACGTTCTGATTCCCCATTTCATCGACGACCGCCGTCGTGACGCCGTCCTTGTCTGCCCCGGCGGCGGATATCATTTCACTTCGCCGCGCGAAGCGCTGCCGGTCGTCCGACGCTTCCAGGTCCTCGGGTTCCACGCGGCCGTCTTCGAATACCGCCACGAGAAGAAAATCCATCCGGACGTCATCGACGAGGCGCTTTCCGTCGCAACATCATTTCGCGCCGACCCGCGTGTCGCGCGGCTGTTCGTGATCGGCTTTTCCGCCGGCGGACACCTCGCCCTCCATCTCGTCGAACGGCATCCGAAACTCTTCGCCGGCGCGATCCTCTGCTACCCCGTCGTCACCTCCGATCCGCGCTGGGAACATCACGGTTCGATCGCCAATCTGCTCGGATCAGACCAATCGGAACAGCGCTTGAAGGAAGTCTCGCTTGAACGTCATGTCCCGAAGGCCATGCCGCCGGTCTTCGTCTGGCATACGATGGACGACCAGGGCNNTCCCGGTGGAGAACAGCCTGAGACTGATCGCCGCGCTCCGGAAGAAACGGATTCCCGTCGAAGCGCATCTCTTCCCGCACGGCGTGCACGGACTTGCGCTCGCCGACGACACGACCCCGTGGGATGAGGGCGACCAGCGCGAGTACGCCCGCCAATATGCCCATGTGGCGACCTGGTTCCCGCTTTTGGAAACCTGGCTCAAGACGATCTGAACAAATAAAAAGGACCGCTCCGGACAACACCGGAACGGTCTTTTTCTGATTTAGCGGGCAAGCCAGCCGCCATCGACGGCGAGGGTGAAGCCGTTGATGTAGGAGGCCGCTTCGCTGGCCAGGAAGACGCAGGCGCCGGCGACGTCTTTCGGCGTGCCCCAGCGGGCCGCCGGAATCCGTTCGAGGATCTGGCCGGCGCGCTTTTCGTCGTCGCGCAGGGCGGCGGTGTTGTTGGTCGCCATGTAGCCGGGAGCGATCGCATTGACGTTGATGCCGTATTGCGCCCATTCGTTGGCCATCGTCATCGTGATCCCCTTCACGCCCGATTTCGAGGCGGTGTAGGAGGGCACGCGGATGCCGCCCTGGTAGGAAAGCATCGAGGCCACGGAAATGATCTTTCCGCCGGTCCCCTGCTTCACGAACTGGTTTGCGGCGGCCTGGGAAAAGAAGAAGACGGTCTTCACGTTGATGTTCATCACGTCGTCCCA
>DMTN01000048.1 GCA_003477305.1 Acholeplasmatales bacterium
TGTGGAAAACACAGGTCTGAACAGATTCCTCATAAAAACAAAAGGGATAAGGCATTAGAACAAGTCAAAGGAACAGAGCAAAGAAGACAAAAGTACCAATGACGATTACCTACATTTTATTTCGCCGTTTTCCATCATGTCCACGATGACTTTTACAATGTGTGATGGCGGCGAACTTGTCCTCTCTGAAGACTCGAAGAAAGCACGGTATTTTTTTAAAGTTGACCGATGAATGAATCATCAGGAAACGATATAAAAAATCGCGATTTTTTAGTCGCGATTTTTATGTTTTTCCATCGATCTGATGGTCCGCATCGTGCGCATCCATCACCCAAGTCGATTGAACGATGTCGCGGTTGGCAAGGGTGAACACTTCACCGGTCAGTACCCATTCACCAGGAAGAGGACGGCAGTGATGACGATGATGTAGACGACGCAAATCACCGTATAGATCTTCAGGTAGGTCTTGCCCTGGTTCGGGAAGTCCTTCAGGACGAACTTGAGGGTGATCAGGGAAGCGAGCGAGCCGAGCACGGTACCCATCGAACCGACGTTCACGCCTTGTAACAAAGGCCGCCAGAACGGCGCGTCGGTGAAGGTGGATAACAGAATCGAGGCGGGGACGTTACTGATGAACTGGCTCGTGATCAGGCCGGTGAAGTAGACCGAGGCGTCGGTGTTGAGCAACGTGCCGACGAAGTCCTTCACCTGGGTGAGTTGGGACATGTTCCCGGTGAAGATGAAGAACGAGAAGAAGGTCAGAAGCAGCGTATAGTCGACCTTCTTGAAGAGGTGGCGCGCAAACGGCAGGATCAACACGAGGGTGACGATCAAGGCGATGTATTCGCGTCCTTGATAAACGCGCAGGACGCACAGGAGCGCGTTGGCGAAGACGATCGCGTAGAGCGCAAGGCGCTTCCAGGCGACCTTCGGAGACACGGTGATCGGATGGCACGGCGTATTCGGAATCAGAAGCAGCGTCGTTGCGACAAGCAATAGAAAGCCGGTGATCGTGATCGGCGCCATCGACTGGATGAAAGTTCCGAAGGGGATGTCGTAGAAGGAGTAAAGGTAGATGTTCTGCGGGTCGCCCATCGGCGTCAGGGCGCTTCCCATGTTCGCGGCGATCGTCTGCAGTATGACGATCAACAGCGCATGCTTTTGTTGCCCGGTCTGTTTCGTCACGAAGAGCGTGAAGGGCACGAGCGTGAGCAGGACGGCGTCGTTGGTCACCCACATCCCGAGGAGGAAGGTGGCGACGACGATGACGAGGGCGATCCATTTGATCGAGTAGAACTTCGAGACGAGATTGATCGCGACGAAGCTGAAGAAATTGGCTTCGTAGAGCCCCGCGACGGCCGTCATCAAGGAGAACATGATGACGAGTACGCGGTAGTTCTCTTCGACGTAGCCGAGGTAGCCGGGGTTCGGCGGGATGAAGAAGCAGGAAACGATCGCCAGCGTGAAGGCGATCAAAAAAACCTTGTCTTTCCAGAAGAAACGCAGGACCTTTCGCATGATGTTTTGCTTCTCCATGACGCACCCCTGTGAGCCAACTATCATTATACACGCAGATCGAAAAAAATCAAGATGGCACCCATAGGGTGAGACGGGAAATGAAAGAAAGTCATGCGCCGCGGTTGCGAGCGTGTCAAGTGATGATATTCTTCCGTTTTCCGTTTATTTTCAGCCATCTCCTTGTACATGGAGGCGATGCGTGATACAAATGGGATCGATGACATCGGTTCGATTCATTTTTTTGTTTTTCTAAAAAATCGTATCACAGGGGGAAGCACGCGTGAAGAAGATCCTTGCTTTGTTGGCGGTAAGCCTGATGACGATCGGCCTGGCCGGTTGCGACCTGATGAGCATTCTGGGGCTGTTGACGACGACGGTTCCCTTGACGACGACAATCGAAACGACATCGGACGGCTCGACGACATCCTTGCCTACCGATACGGAAACGACGACCGAACCGCCGGTCACGACTACGGTTTCGACCATGTCAAGTGGATCCACGACGACGAGCGGAATCGTGACGACGACAAATACGACTACTACTGTGCCGACGACGACCACATTGCCGACAACCATGGTGCCGACGACTACGACTGTGCCGACGACCGCGGTGCCGACGACGACCACATTGCCGACGACGACCACAACACCGATGACCACGACCGTGACCACAGCGGTTGCATTCAACGTCGTTTTCTATGATTATGATGCCCTCACGATTCTGAAATCGATGCAGGTCGTCTTCGGTGGAGACGCCATTCCGCCCATGGATCCCGCGAAACCGGCAGTCCCCGAATACCACTACGATTTCGTCGGATGGAACGTTTCCTTCACGAACGTCCAAAGCGACCTTTCGGTCTATCCGGTCTATGCGACGGTACCCAACGTCTATACTCTGACCTATCTCACCAACGGCGGATCAACGCTTGATCCCGAAGCGATCGCCTATGGGACGACGATCACGCTCGGGACGACGACAAAGGAGTACTGTACCTTCCTCGGCTGGTTCGTCGACGCGGAATGGACGATTCCATGGACCGAATCCACGATGCCGGCACATGATCAGACTCTCTATGCGAAATGGGCTTGGACATCCGATGCGGATTACGCCTATGACATTGTCGACGAAGCCGCGGTCATCACGCACTATCTCGGGGATGACGCGGACGTTACGATCCCAACTCAGTTGGGCGGATACCCGGTACGTGTGATCGGCGCCAATGCGTTTGAGAACAATGCGACCATCGTGAACCTGGTCATTCCTGCGGGCGTGACCGACATTCGACAATACGCATTCTATCGCTGTTCTGTGCTCAGATCGGTTCATATTCCGGGATCGGTTCTCACGCTCGGCATCTATGCTTTCTCCGAATGCGGACAACTGGCGACGCTTGCGATTGCCGACGGATTGGTCTCGATCGGGATGCGCGCGTTCATGGGCGACGCGTCCTTGACCGACGTCGTCTTGCCGCAATCGGTTAAGAACATCGGAACCGCCACTTTCGCCAACTGTGCGGGTCTCGTCTCGATTTTGCTGCCGGCGGAGGTCGACTCGTTCGGCAACTCGGTCTTCTGGGGTTGTTCCTCGCTCGTCACCGTGGTCCTGCCGGACGGCATCCAAGGCATTGATTACGGCAGTTTCTATCATTGCGTTTCACTCATCTCCGTCGATCTTCCGACGAGCGTCGTGCGCATCGGAAACATCGCTTTCTCAGGATGCACCACGCTGACCGAAATCCTGATCCGAGCGTCGGTCGCGACGATTGGAAACGACGCATTCGCAGGATGTTCGCTTTTGACCATCTTTGCGGAAGTGGAATCGCAACCGGTCGGCTGGTCGGCATCCTGGAATCCGTCGTCCCGTCCGGTCGTCTGGAGTTGCAGTGGTACCGCGGGTTTGATCTATTCCCTGACCGGGGAAGGAACCTATGCGGTGAGCGGGTACGTCGGAACGTCGCTTCTCGTGGTCATCCCCGCCTCCCATGAAGGCATCCCTGTTACCGCCATCGCCCCCGAGGCGTTCAAAGACAACTTTGCGATCACCAGCGTGTCGATGGCTGATTCGATCACCGCGATCGGGACGCACGCTTTCTACCATTGCGCTTCCCTTGCTTCGATCGAGCTCTCGTCGCAACTACTGACGATCGGGGATGAGGCGTTCACCCTGACCAGCAGTCTTCAGACGATCGCGATTCCCGCGACCGTAACCACCCTTGGATTCCTGCCGTTCTTCCTTTGCGCCAGTCTGACCAACATCGAAGTCGATGCGGACAATGCGTTTTATGCATCCCGCGACGGCGTCCTTTTCAACAAAGACGTGTCGGTGCTGATCCGCTATCCCGCCGGCCGCGTCGACACAGTCTATGACATGCCCGGCACCGTAGCCGAAATCGCCGCCTATGCGTTCAACGAGACGCCATACCTGACGATCCTGAACCTCCCCTCCGCACTCGCGACGATCGGCAACTATGCCTTCCGCCAGTGCGTCGGATTGACCGCCATCTTTGTCGCCTTGGATAGTGCGACGTTCGCATCCATCGACGGCGTACTGTTCGATCAAACGTTGACGACGCTGATCCAATACCCGATTGACCGGCCCGCGTCCGTCTATGAGGTCCCGACCGGGGTCGAGACAATCGGTACTTCCGCTTTTGCGGACAATTCGCATCTGACCGAAATCGTCCTGAATGAAGGACTGCTCTGGCTCAACAGCGATGCCTTTGCGTATTGCCACCAGCTGGTCGCCATCCATCTGCCCGCTTCGCTCGAGTCGATCGGCGGCACCGCCTTCTATGGGTGTTTCGCGCTCACGAGCATCCTGATTCCGATCGGTACGCGCGTCGGTTATTATGCCTTTGGCAATTGCTATGACCTGACGATTTACGCAGAAGCACTCTCCCGACCCGCCGACTGGGACGACATGTGGAATCCCAGCGATCGGCCCGTCGTTTGGGGTCATGTGTCGATCGTCTATCACGATGTGACGTTCTACGCCGCCGACGAGATCACCGTCATCGCGACGTATGCCGTCGCCGAGGGCGACACGTCTCCGGCGCCCGCGGACCCGGTCAAACCGGCGAATTTGTACTTTACGTACTCGTTTACGGGATGGGATACCAATTATTCGAACGTTACCGGCGATTTGAACGTCTATCCGCTGTTCGCGCCGACGCCGATTCAATATACGCTCACGTTCGTGGAAAACGGCGGGGAAGACGTCCCCGATGTCACCGCCGCTTTCGGTGTCGTGATCGACATCCTTAACTCGACGAAGGAAGGTTTTGCGTTCGACGGGTGGTACCGGGATGAGGCGCTGACCGAATTTTATGCGGACGCGATCACCACGATGCCTGCGGAAAACATGATGCTTTATGCCGCGTGGATAGAAATCTATGTTTATTCGCTCAAGGGCGACGGCACTTACGCAATCACCGCATATACCGGATCGACGAACGTTATTGTCATCCCCTCTTTCCACTTAGGTATCCCGGTGACCGAAATCGCCAATTTCGTTTTCGAAAATCTTACCCATGTGACCGCCATCACGCTTCCATCCGGACTCGTGATCATCGGTTCATACGCATTCTACAATTGCTCCTCGCTGTCGACGATCGACTTCCCAGAGACCGTCACAACCATCGGCGGTGCCGCGTTTGCCAATTGTTGGGTTCTGAACGGCATCGTCCTGCCTGAAGGGCTGACCTATCTCGGATCTTCGGCATTCAGCCGCTGTTTCGCGTTGACGACGATCAATATCCCTGTTGGTATCAATTATCTTCGGGCATATACATTCGGTTCCTGCGTGAACCTCACGAGCATTACATTGCCCGACACCATGAACACGATCGATGACGGCGCGTTCGAGGGTTGTTCCGCATTGACGAGCATCGTCATCCCGGTGGCAACGCTGTGGGTGGATATCGATGCTTTCAAAGGATGCAGTTTGATTACGATCAACGTCAAAGCCGACACCCAACCTGCTGGTTGGCACGCTTCGTGGAACCCGGATTTCCGTCCCGTTGTTTGGGGATATGGTCATGCCACGCTCACGTTCGTGGAAAACGGCGGGTCGGACATCGACGACGTCACGGCGGACTACTCCACCTGGATCGACATCGAGAATCCGACGAAGACGGGATATTCCTTCGCCGGCTGGTTTGAGGACGCGGAATTGAACGTTCTATACGCTGTTGATATCGATACGATGCCGGCCGGCAACTACACTTTATACGCCGGGTGGTGGGTCAACACCTATTGGATTTGGTTCGCCACGATGGGCGGTACCGGCATCGACTACCTGTACCTCGACTATGGTGCGACGTTTGACAGTCCGGTCACGACCAAAACCGGATATACCTTCGCCGGATGGTATGAAGACGAAGAACTGACGGTCTTCTATGCGATGGAAGTCACCACCCCAGCGCCGCGCGATCTACAACTCTACGCCAAGTGGGAAATCAACGAATATACGCTCACGTTCGTGGAAAACGGCGGATCGGACCTCTCGGATATCACCGCAGAATTCGGTGCCTGGATTGATATCCAGAATCCGACCCGGGAAGGATACACCTTCGCGGGTTGGTACTCCGACTCCGAACGGAACGTCTGGTATGCATTCGAAATCGACGCGATGCCCGCCGATACTCTGACGCTTTTTGCCGAATGGACCCTGAACTCATACACGATCGTCTTCAACACGATGGGCGGGAGCGAAATCGACGATATCACCGCCGCGTTTGGGACGACATTTGATAATCCCGTGCCGATTCGCACAGGATATGCCTTCGCCGGATGGTATGAGGATGAGGCGCGAACAGTGTATTACGGCGAAACGGTCACAACCGTCGCGGCACGCGATTTGACGCTCTATGCCGACTGGGGTACGGCCGGATTGGCGTTTACGAACATCGGCGGATCCTACTCTGTTTCCAATGGATCGTCCAACGACTCAAACGTGATAATCCCGAAACGACACGACGGCTTGTTGGTGACCACCATCGGTTACGAAGGATTCCGATATCGCACCAACATCGTGAGTTTCACGCTCCCTTCCAGCGTCACCAGTGCGGGCGATTTGGCGTTCTCTGATTGCAGCAATCTGACAAGCGTCAACATTCCCGCGAATATGACCGTCATTAGCTATGGAATGTTCTACATGTGCACCAGCCTGACGGAGATTTCCATCCCCCAAGGCGTGACAAACATTGGCGTTTGGGCGTTCTCCGGATGCAACAATCTGACGAACCTGACGATTCCGGCAAGCGTGACGATCATCGGCGCCTATGCGTTCCGCAACTGTACGGCTCTGTCGACTTTCACATTTCAAACCGGAAGTCAATTGACGACCATCAACACGGAAGCGTTCCGGAATTGCAGCAGTTTGTCAGGTATCACCATCCCTGCCGGCGTCACGAACATTGCAATCGACACATTCAGAGAATGCGCCATTCTGACGATCTATGCCGTAGCGGCCAGCGCTCCATCAGGCTGGGTTAGTAGTTGGAATTCGAGTTCTCGCCCGGTATTCTGGGCGGTCAACGATCAATCGATCAGTTTCGATTCAAACGGCGGATCGGCGCTGACATCCATCAGTCAGGATTACGGCACCGTCGTCTCCGCTCCCGCCGATCCGATCAAAACGGGATATGCATTCGCCGGTTGGTTCCTTGACGAAGCGTTTACCGTCGCGTATGTGTTCACGACGATGCCGGCCGAAAGCGTTTCGCTGTACGCGAAATGGATCACCGACATGGTGTTCGATTACGTCGCGATCGGGCGCTATCATGTGATTGCGTTTACGGTTGACAATCGCGTCTTCACCTGGGGACTCAACAATTACGGTCAGCTTGGCAACGACACGACGGTCGATTCCGCGGTGGCAGTCGAAATCACCGATCGCTTCACGTTCATCGGCGATGAATATATCAAATGGGTCGACACCACCGATGCGTCGTCGATCCTGTTCACCTCGACCGGACGCATCTTCACCTGGGGTTACAACAGCAATGGCGTGCTCGCCAACGGCACGACAACGGATCTGCATGTTCCAACGGACGTTACCGCATTCTTCGGGTTCGCTTCGGGTGAGTTTGTGGAGTGGCTTTCGACCGGGGTTGGACATGGAATCATGCTGACTTCGGAAGGACGCGTCCTTGCCTGGGGTTGGAACCAATACGGACAGATCGGCGATACGAGCATGACGGACCGATCGACGCCGGTTGACATCACTTCCAACTTCGCGCTTTCCGGCGGTGAAATTGTGGTTCAGGTCGTCGCCGGCGGCGCGTATTCGGCCGTGTTGACGTCGACGGGAAGGCTGTTCACCTTCGGTCACGACTACTGGGGACAACTTTGCAACGGAAGTTCCTACTCGACACCCATTCCGACCAACATCATCGCCAATGTCGGGTTGAACACGGGAGAAACCGTCATTGAAATCCAGGCCGACAGTTCCACGATGTACGCATTCACGTCTGCCGACCGGATCATCGGCTGGGGCGCGAACAACGTGGGCGAACTGGGCTTCGACGGACCCGATCAATATCAGACCGGCGTCGACATCACGACATATCTCAATCCGTCGACATTCGATCTCGGCCAAGTCGTCTTGAGTTTCAGTTTCGTTGTCATCCTGACGACCGACGGGAGGGTCTTCACCTGGGGGTCGAACGCGAACAACGAACTCGGAAACAATACTTCGACGACCGTGCAGACGCCGACGGACATCACCGCGCATTTCAACCTGGCGGTGGGCGAATCGATCGTCAGGATCGTTGTCAACGGCTCCGGAGCGATCGCGAAGACGTCCGCCGGTCGGACGTTCGTTTGGGGATCGAACGCCTATGGACAATACGGCATCGGCAATACGACCCCGAGTCTCGTCCCGGTCGAAGTCGACTGGTTCACGCTCGCGGATTGAAGACATGATTCATTCTGAGAGGCCCTTCACGGGGCCTCTTTTTTTGTGCTCGCTTGGTCGAAAGTTCTTCACTGAAATTTCACAATTCCCTTAGCACTCAACCCTTGACATTGCTAATCCGCGCGTGTATAATGATGTTAGCAATCCAACATACGGAGTGCCAAAGGGGCGAAAACGTGCTCAATGAACGTCAGGAAATAGTACTGAAACTCATCGTCGAGGAGTACGTGAAGTCCGCCGAACCGGTCGGTTCGCGGACGCTGTCGAAGCAGATGGACGTCTCTCCCGCCACGATCCGTAACGAGATGTCGGATCTCGAAGACCTCGGGTTCCTCGAGAAGACCCACACGTCCTCGGGACGCGTGCCCTCGGAAAAGGGATACCGCTATTACATCGAAACGATCCTCGCGAAGGTCGAAGGCGATTCCAACGAATTCAGTCAGTTCGACGCGATCTTCGAAAACCGCGAGAGCGAACGCGAGGACGTCATCAAGGAAGCGATCAACCTGCTTTCCCAGGCGACCAACTGCACCGCGATCGCGCTCGGCCCGAACGCCTACAATTCGCGCGTCAAGAAAGTCCAGCTGATCCCGCTCAAGGATACGCTTGCGCTCATCCTCGTGATCACGAACATGGGCTACGTCGAATCCAAGCAGATCACCGTGAGCGAAGACATGGAGATGGTCGAACTCGTCAAGGTCATCGATTTGTTGAACGAGCTGCTCGCCGATACGCCGATTTCGCAGGTTTCCGAGAAACTGCACTACGAGATCGAACGCCAGAAGATCAAGGAACTGCTCAAGTACCGCGAAACGATCGTCGATTCCTTCATCGAAGCCTTCTCGAAGTTCGCCCAGACGAAATACTATCTGACCGGATCTTCGAACATGCTCTACCAGCCGGAGTTCAACGACATCACGAAGCTCCGCGAGTTTTTGAACACGATCGAAAACAACGAGATTTTCAAGATCGTCGAAACCAACAGCGAAGGCGTCTCCGTCAAGATTGGCCACGAAAACACCGTCACCTCGATGCGCGACTGCACCGTCGTCTCCGCCAACTACGAAACCCAGGGCGGCGAGCACGGCACGATTTCGGTCGTCGGCCCGACGCGCATGGAATACCGCAAGGTCATCGCCCTCATCAAGTACCTCACGCGTCATCTGACCAAACTCTACGAAGACAAGTAAAGGAGCATCCCGATGAAAGACAAGGATAAGGACAAAAAGCCGGACAGCGCGCCGGACGCCGAAAAAAAAGCAGAAAAGAAGGAAGAACAGGCCAAGCCGGAACCGAAATTGGTTCCCGCCGAAGACCTTGACGTCCTTTCCAACGAACTGCTCGAATTGAAGGACAAGTATCTGCGGATGCTTGCGGAAACCGACAACTTCAAGAAACGCAACGCCGAAGAACTGAAACGCGAGAAGCAGTATGCCTCGCAACCCGTCGCCGACAAGTTGATCGACGCGATCGAAACCTTCGAACAGGCGCTCTCGGTGAAAACCGACGATCCGCAGTTCAAGAACTTCCTCTACGGGTTCCGCATGATCAAGGACATGATTTACAACGTCCTGATCGACGAAGGCGTCAAGATGATTCAGATCAACGTCGGCGATCCGTTCGACCCGAACGTCGCCCAGGCGATCGATACCTCGCACGATCCGACGCTCCCGGAAAACGTCGTCCTCAAGGTCATCAAAAACGGCTACAAGTTCAAAGACCGCCTGCTTCGGCCGGCGATGGTCCAGATCAATATCAAGCCGATTCCGGAACCGGAATCGACGCAACCCTCAAACAACGAGAAACTCGCGGACAACATCGCGTAACGAGATAGAAAAAAAGGAGATCCAACAAAATGAAAAAAGTCATCGGCATCGACCTCGGAACCACCAATTCGTGCGTCGCCGTCATGGAAGGAACGGAAGTCAAAGTCATTCCGAACCTCGACGGCAACCGCACCACGCCCTCCGTCGTCGCCTTCAAGGACGGCGAAGTCCAAGTCGGCGAAGTCGCCAAGCGGCAAGTCATCACCAACCCCAACACCGTCTATTCGATCAAGCGCAAGATGGGGACCAACGCCAAAGTCAACATCAACGGCAAAGATTACACCCCGCAGGAAATCAGCGCAATGATCCTCCGCAACCTGAAGGAATCGGCGGAAGCCTACTTGGGCGAGAAAGTCACCGAAGCGGTCATCACCTGCCCGGCGTATTTCAACGACGCCCAGCGTCAGGCCACCAAGGATGCCGGCCGCATCGCCGGTCTCGACGTCAAGCGCATCATCAACGAACCGACCGCCTCGGCCCTCGCCTACGGCATCGATAAGAAGGACAAGCAGCAGACCGTCCTCGTCTACGACCTCGGCGGCGGTACCTTCGACGTCTCGATCCTCGAACTCGCCGACGGCACCTTCGAAGTCATCGCGACCTCCGGCGACAACCGCCTCGGCGGCGACGACTTCGACCAGCGCATCTCCGACTGGCTCGTCGCCGAATTCAAGAAGGAAACGGGTGCCGACCTGAGTAACGACAAGATGGCCCTCCAGCGTCTGCGCGACGCTTCCGAAAAGGCCAAGAAGGAACTATCCACGATCACCTCTTCGCAGATTTCGCTGCCCTTCATCTCGATGACATCCGCCGGACCGGTCCATCTTGATAAGGCGCTCACCCGGGCGAAATTCAACGAACTGACCTCCGACCTCGTGCAGCGCACCGTCGATCCCGTCAAGCGCGCCCTCGCCGACGCCAAGATGGCCCCCAAGGACATCGACCAGATCCTCCTCGTCGGCGGCATGACCCGCACCCCCGCCGTCCAGGACCTCGTCCGCCAGCTCTTCGGCAAGGAACCGAACCGTTCGATCAATCCCGACGAAGTCGTCGCCATGGGCGCCGCGATCCAGGGCGCCGTCCTCACCGGCGACGTCAAGGACGTCCTCTTGCTCGACGTCACGCCGCTGTCGCTCGGCATCGA
>DMTN01000002.1 GCA_003477305.1 Acholeplasmatales bacterium
CAAAAGATGAACTTTCCTATTAAAAAAAAAAGAAAAAACCCGATTCGGGTTTTTTCGGATTATTCCTTGTCGTGCGACTTCATCGAGTTCGAGGGCTTGTAATTGGCGCGGACAATCGCCGCGATTTCTTCCATCACGACGGGGTTTTCCTCGAGATACCGTTTGACGTTCTCGCGTCCCTGACCGATCTTCTGATCGTTGTAGGCGAACCACGAGCCGCTTTTCTTGATGACGTCGAGCTCGACGCCGAGGTCGACGACCTCGCCCGAACGGGAGATGCCCTTGCCGAAGATGAGATCGATCTCGGCGACCTTGAACGGTGCCGCGACCTTGTTTTTGACGACTTTGACGCGGGCCTGGTTGCCGATGATGTCGTTGCCTTCCTTGATTTGCTCGCCGCGGCGGATGTCGAGGCGGACGGAAGCGNNGGCCGCCCGGGGTGGTTTCCGGGTTGCCGAACATGACGCCGACCTTTTCGCGGATCTGGTTGATGAAGATCGCGATGCAGTTCGACTTCGACAAAACGCCGGAGAGCTTGCGCATCGCCTGGCTCATGAGGCGGGCCTGGAGCCCGACGTGGGAGTCGCCCATTTCGCCGCGGATTTCGGCTTCGGGGACGAGCGCCGCGACCGAGTCGACGACGAGGATGTCGACGGCGCCGCTGCGGACGAGCGCTTCGGCGATTTCGAGCCCCTGTTCGCCGGTGTCCGGCTGCGACAGGATCAGCGAGTCGATGTCGACGCCGAGATGCTTGGCGTATTCCGGATCGAGCGCGTGTTCCGCGTCGATGAAGGCCGCGTAGCCGCCGCCCTTCTGGACTTCGGCGATCGCATGGAGCGCGAACGTCGTCTTTCCGGTGGATTCGGGACCGAAGATCTCGACGATGCGGCCTTTCGGATAACCGCCGACGCCGAGCGCGGCGTCGAGTTTGATCGAACCGGTGGAAATCGATTCGACCTGCATGTTCTGCTGCTCTTCGCCGAGGATCATGACGGCGCCTTTGCCGAATTCCTTTTCGATTTCCCTGAGGGCGATTTCGAGACTTTTCTTGCGTTTTTCGTCAGCCATGGGTGGTTCCTCCGTTGTGTAGGTCAGTCAAATGATACGCGTCCCGGCCGGAATTGCTTTTCAGACCGAAGCGAAGATGGTTTTGCGGTTTTTCCAGAAGTAGTCCGCGCCGGAAACCAGCGTCAGGATGACGGCGCCAGACATCAGGACGATCCCGAGGATGTTCAGGACCGGATGGAGATTCCAGGGAAGCACGAAGAAGTAATAGATGGTGGCCGCCATCGTCAGGGCGGTCTTGGCCTTCCCGAGACCGGAGGCGGCGATGACGGTGCCTTCGCCGACGGCGACGAGCCGGATCGACGTGACGATCAGTTCGCGGGCGAGGATGACGATCGGTACCCAAAACGGCATCCAGACGTCGAGCAGGCCGCGGGCGGCGGCGTCCGAGAGGATCATGATGGCCGTCAGGACGAGCAACTTGTCGGCGAGCGGATCCATGAACTTCCCGAAGGTGGTGACCATGTTGCGTTTGCGGGCGATCTTGCCGTCGAGGTAGTCGGTGTAGGATGCGACGACGTAGATCACTCCCATCGCGATGTAGGTCCACACGCCGAAGACATCGAAGAGCAGGTAGACGGCGATCATGACGGGGATCAGGATGATCCGGAGCATCGTGAGTTTGTTGGGCAGATTCATCGGTAACACCTCACAACCATTATATCATATACGATTCTTTTTTCACCAAGGAATCCGCTTTTTTCAAAAAAAAGCAGACCCTTTGGGTCTGCAAAATTGGTTATTCCTCTTCCGGAGGCAGTTTGATGTTGCTGTAGACGTCCTGGACGTCGTCGAGTTCGTCGGTCATGTCGCGGAATCGGTAGAACTTGCGGAGATCTTCCTCGTCGAGCTCGACGAGTTCGTTCGGAAGGTACGTGACCTTCTCTTCGAAAACGTCGCACGTCGGCTTCGCTTTGAGGAGCGCTTCCTTGATCGATTCCAGATCGGTCGGTTCGCCGATCACGGAGACGGCGTCATCTTCGGTCCGGATGTCGCGGACTTCAAGGCCGGCATCCATCACGGCTTCGAGGGCTTCGTCTTCGGTGATGCCTTCGGCCATCACCAGCGCGATGTACTGGTACTGGTGGATGACGCTGCCGGAGATGCCGATCTTGGCACCGGATTTGGTGAAGATCGAGCGGACTTCGCCGAAGGTGCGGTTGACGTTGTCGGTCATGCATTCGACGATCAGGGTGCAACCGCCCCAACCGAAACCTTCGTAACGGATCGGCGTATAGTCTTCGCCGGACGCGCCTTTGGCTTTTTCGATGTTGCGTTTGATGACTTCGGTCGGGACCTGCGCGGCCTTGGCCTTTTCGATGGCCTTCTTGAGCGCCAGGTTGGCGTCCGGGTCCGGGAATCCGGCCTTCGCCGCCATATAGATTTCCTTACCGAAACGCGAATAGATCTTGCTCTTTAACAGCGAGGTGCGCGCCATCGCTACTTTTCTGACTTCATGGGCTCTTCCCATTGGAATATACCTTCGATTCTGCGGATTTTCCCGTATCTGCGGGAATGGGGGTTCAACGATCGGTTTTGAGGAGGGTTTGGTCGGGACGCAATTCGACGCGTCCGTCGCGATAGAGAGTACCGAGCGCGCGCTTGAAAGCGCCTTTGCTCATATGAAACGCGGCCTGGATCTCTTCCGGGGCCGATGCGTCGGTGAAACGCATCCGGCCGGCATGGGCTTCGAGATAGGCGAGGATGATGTCGGCGTCCGGCTGAAGCATCAGCTCTTTTTGCTGGATCAGGGTGCCGACGGCTTCCCCGTCGGGGTTGAGTTTGAGGATGCGGACGGAAACCGTCTCGCCGAGACGGTATTTCTTCCGCGTATTGTTTTCGTGGACGAAGATTTCATGACCCGATTCGGTATGAAGGATCAATCCTTCGACGATGAAATGGGAGACGATCGCTTCATAGTTCTGATCGGGTTCGAGCGGCGTCGCGGGTCGGAGGATCGTCGATACCGCCTTGCGGGCGACGACTTTCGCGAACAATAGACCCTTTTTCGCCTTGACGGTGCAGAAGAGTTTGTCCCCGACGACCGGCCAGGCATTCACCGACAGCGGCAGATCGTCCTTGGAAAGGAGCAGATCCTTGGCGATGCCGTTGGCGAGGAAGACGCCGTACTCGTGGTTGACCGAGACGACTTCGAGAAAGGCCGCAGTCGTCGTGGTCGCCAGCGGCTGCTTCAACGAAGCGGTCAAACGACCGAGATTGTCGGCGTACAGGAACACCGTGAGTTCTTCGCCGGGCAGGTAGGAGCGTTCGGCTTCCTTCTTGTGCAGGAAGACTTCCTCTTCACCGTCCGTGAGCATCCACGCAAGGTCCGTTTCACGGACGACTTTCAGCGTATTGTAAGTTCCGAGTTCCATGGAATCGCCTCCTGGGGCATGTATGCCGGCATCAAGCCGGAAGCGGATTGAGAAGCGTCGATCATCATCGCGGCCATCCCCAAAGGGACGAGCGCGAACGAGCGCGGGTCCGCCGCGGATGCCAGAAGCGAAGGAGGGTCCTCCGTCGCCAGGTATTCCTTCGGCGTCAGGGTGCAAAGCGGTTTATTGGAGAATACGGCAAAACACGGCACGATCGTTCGGCCGACATCTCCGCCTGAAAACGGGGAGAAGCACCGAGCGACCGTCCCGCTTTCCTGCAGTGGCGTGTCGGCCTCGTATTCTTGGAGCTTTGCCATGAGCCTGTCGTCCATATTTCACCAAAAAAAACATTCCGTTGAATGCTAGCACAATTATACCAAAAAACGCATGTGATGTCCATTGCAAACAGGCTTGAATTCTTGCTTATCCGCTTTTTTTGCGTCAATGCGCATTTCACCGTTTCTACACAACCGCGACACGGAAACTTCATGCCAAAGCGGTACAATGATGGCGTACCGTGAAAACGGCACAACGGTTTCTTCATTTCCCCCTACCCGCGCTCCCCCCGCGGGTCTCCTGTCCCCTCCTTTTCCACCCATAGATCGAAAACGCCCCGGCCTGGTCAGCCGGAGCGTTTTTCTGATAAGTTTCTATTACCAGATCGTTCGGTTCTTCTTCTCCTTTTCGAGGAGTCCGACCGATTCTTCCTGGAAGCGCGAAATATAGTTTCGAAGTGTGAAATTGTCGTAGATCCATCCCTTGCGGCAGGCCGGCAGGACGTAATTCGTCACTAGATCGAGCAGTTCGCGTTCCTCATACCCCTGGATCGCGAAGACGATTTTATATTCGCGGTTGACCACTACGTACTGCTTGTACATCCCGGCCAGCCGGAAGTCGCCGAAGTCGTTGATCCAGAACTGGAAGCCGTAGCCGAATCGGTCGCGCGGTCCGTCGGCTTCGGTCGTCGGCACCTGAAACGACGTCGCCTGGCGCACGTAGTCCGCCGAGACGATCCGTTCGCCGCGCCAGACCCCGTCGTTCAAGAGCAGATGGCCGAACTTCGCCAGCGAGAGGGCGTCGAGCGAGAGCCCGGTGGCGCCGGCGGAATAGGGTCCGACGGTTTTCCAGCGGGGTTTGGCGATCGCGAGTTTGTTCCAGAGCGGTTCCTCGAGAAAATCGTTCAGGATCTTCCCGGTGATCTTGGTGACGATCGCCGAGAGCAGATAGGAAGCGACGTTGTCATAGAAGAATTGCGTTCCCGGTTCGTCGATGACGGGCATCTGGAAGCAGTCCTTGAGAGGATCCTTTGATGTGAGCAATGTCTCGTACGCCCATTCGCGGTGACCCGTCGTCATCGTCAGCAGATGGCGGATCGTCATCCCCTCGTAGGCCGGGAGAAACGCGGTGATTTCCGGAAAATAAGGCAGAACGCGGTCGTCGAGGGCGAGCTGTCCGCGGTCGGCGAGGATGCCGATCGCGATCGAGGTGAATGATTTGGAGCAGGAATACGTTTCTTCCGCGACGCCCGGACCGAAGCCCTTGGCGTAAGCGTCGAAGACCTTGTTGCCATCCTTCACGAAAACGATCGAGTGGATGTTGAGCCGGTCGTCGCGGATCTTGTCGAAGAGATCGACGAGAAGTCCTTTTTCGACGTTGGCGTCGCGGCAGGAAGCCTTTTCGAAATCGGCATGGGGAAAATTCATGAAATCCCTCCTAATGGTACTCTTTCTTCCATTGTAGCATCCCCTTCATGTTGCCGCAAGCACACTGGCGTTATTCGAAAAAAAAACGCCGTCATGGCGTCTTCTTCGCTTGTCGCGCAAGATAGCGTTCTTCTTCGGAAAAGATGCATCCGCAATATTTCTGCATGTAGATCGGGAGGGTCCGCGCAATCCGCTGCCCTTCGCGGAAGAAAGGCCGGAAATCGACGTAGTAGAACGGCACTCCGACTTCTCTGGCGATGCGGTCGGCAACCTCGATCAACCGCTCATGCTTTTGGTAGGGGGAAATCAGAAGCGTCGTCGAAAAAGCGTCGTATCCGCCCTGTTTGGCCTCTTCCGCCGTTTTGCGGAGACGTTCCTCATAGCAGCCGGCGCAGCGGTTCGCCGGATCCGCCATGGCCCGTTCGACGAACGGACGGAGCCCATAGAAGTCGTTCCAGACGACCGGCAGGCCGATCGTTTCGGAATAACTTTTGAACGCGTCGCGGCGGGCAACATATTCGGTATAGGGATGGATGTTGGGGTTGTACCAATACGCGGTGACGTCGACGTCCGCGGCGCGGATCGTCTTCACCACCATGACGCTGCACGGGGCGCAGCAGACATGCAGGAGCAGTTTCATGGGTTTCCTCCTAGAGCAGCATCAGTTTCCCGATGGCTTCTTTGTGATTGAGCCGGGCGGCGGCGTCGAGCAGGGCGCGTCCCGCCTTCGGGTCGGCCTTGACAAAGGCGTTGCCTTCCAACAGCAAACAGCCCTTCTCGAAGAGCGCGTCGGCGTTCTGCGGGTCGGCGGCGGCGCGGTCGAGCCAGTCCTTCGCCACCGAAAATTCGCTCTCCTTGAGCAGACGGTACATCTCGACCATCGCTTTCGTGAGGCCGGCTTCGGCGGCCGATTCGAACCAGTACCGGGCGCGCCGCGGGGAAGCTTCCGTGCCGCGGCCGAGACGATGGATCAGTCCGAGATCATACATCGCGTACGCATGATTCGCCGGATTGTGGGCGGGGTCTTCGACGTAGGCGACGAACAGGTCGCGGCACGCGGCCCAGGCCAGATCATGCTTCTTCCCCTTGAGCTTGCGGTCGGGAAGTTCCTCGAAGAGCATCGAGGCGTATTTATACTTGGCACCGAGGTTGCCCGCCTCGATCGCTTTGTTGAAGTGCTTCTCGGCTGCGTCGAAATCCTTGGCGACGCCGACGCCCTTGTCGTAGAAGATGCCGAGCCAGTAGTGGGCCGGCGCATAGCCGTTCTTCGCAGCCGTCTCCATGTAGTTGAAGGCGAGCTGGGCGGAGGCACCTTCGATCAGGTTGCGATAGTTGAGAAGGCCGAGATTCATGATCGCTTCGGGTTCCTGGAGCCGGGCGGCGTCCATGTACCAGCGTTTCGCCGCTTCGTTGTCGACGGGCATGCCGAGCCCGAGCCGGGAAGCGTCGCCGAGTCGCGTCATCGCAAGCGGATGGCGGTCCTGGGCGGCGTCCTTGAGGAGCCGCATCGCTTCGTCATGGTCCATTCGGACGCCTTGCCCGTACAAGAGCGCGACGCCATAGCCGAACTTCCCGACGGCGTCGCCGCGGTCGAGGAGCATCTTGTAGTAGAAGGCCGCCTTTTCATGGTTGACCTTCGTGACCGCGGATCCTTCGCGATAATCGTTGGCGACGGCGCGAAGACTTGGCACGTCGCCCGACTTCGCGAGCAGTTCGCGGTAGTAGAACGCGATTTCGTTCAGATGCTGGCGCGACTTCTTCAACAGCCACGGATGCTTCCCGGCGGCGTAGATTTCTTCGAGCGTGCGCATCGCGTCGACGTTTCCGCCGGTCGCGCCGCGGTCGAGCCAACCGAAGGCCGGCTCGGGATCCTTTTTGTAGGCGGAATCCTCGGTCATCAGAAAACCGAGCTGGAAACAGCCCGTCGCATCGTTCTGGTCGGCGGCTTTGCGGAACCATTCCTTCGCCTTTTCGGCGTCCTTTTTCGTCCCGATGCCGTTTTTAAAACAAAGGCCAACGGCGTCGTAGGCCTCGACGTCGGCGAGTTTCGCGGCGCCGAGATACATCTTGAAGGCCTTCGCCTTGTTCTTATGCACGCCGACACCCGTTTCGTAAAGGCGGGCAAGCGCCAGAAAAGCGGGCGCATGCAAATACGCCTTGGCTTTTTCGTAATTCAGGACGGCGGCCTTGTAGTCGCCTTTGGCGGCGAAATACTGTCCGAGATTGTGGAAGCCGACCGGATTGTCGAGATCGGCGGCCTGCTTGTAGTAGGTGTAGGCGAGTTCGCGGTTGACCGCCCGGCCGATGCCGAAGAAATAGGCGTCTCCGGTATCGTTCAGCGTTTTCGGATTATTGTTGTCAGCCATCTCAGTACCCCCGGAGGCCGATGAGTTCGGCTGCCGCTTCGGCGTTTCCGGCGTTCGCGGCCTGCGCGTACCAGGAAGCCGCCGCGACCGCGGAGGATTTCACGCCGTCGCCCTTTTCATATCGGCGTCCGAGCACGAGCATCGCTTTCGCATCGCCGAGCGCGGCGGCGCGGGAGGCGAAGTCGAACGCCGCCTTGGCATCCGTCTTCAAGCCGCGGCCGGTCTCGGCCGCGTTCATCAAGAGCAGCAACGATGCGGCGTCGCCTTCGTTCGCGGCGATCTGAAGATAGGGGATCGCCTTGTCGGGTCGGTCGGACTGGAACAGTTCGCGTCCGATTTGCGCGATGTCTTGGGTCGAACGGGCGTCGGTCTTGCTTTTGGTGCCGATCAGGCGGAACCGATTCATCGCATCGGGAGAACCGATGGCAAGCGCTTTGTTCAGCCATGAAAATGCCGATTCAGGGCTCTTGGCGACGCCTTTTCCCTCCAGATAGGCCATCCCGATGCGGTAGGTCGCATAGGGATTTTGGCGCTTGGAAAGTTCGACGTAGGTCGCTAGCGCCTTTTGTTCGTTCTTCGGGACCCCCTTGCCGGATTCGAGGCATTCGGCTTCCTTGAGGGCGGCTTCCGGATCGCCTTTGGCCGCTCCGGCGGCGTAATAGTCGTAGGCTTTGCCAAGATCCTGTTCGACCCCGCGGCCTTCTTCGTAACAGCGGCCGCACATGTAGAGGCTGCGCACTTCGAGTTCCATCGCCGAGCGACGGAAACAGTCGAAGGCAACGACCGGATCGGGCTTGCCGGCGATGCCGGCATAGGAAATCATCCCGAGGTAGTACAGCGCCTCGGGATCGTTCTTTTTGGCCAGCTTGCGGAAGATCGGGAGAGCCCGTTCATATTGCCGGACCTCATATGCCTTGATTGCGTCTTGGATGATCGCGTCGCGTTCCATCCGACCACCGCCTTTCTTTTCGATTATAACATAGATTTCAGCGTTGCGGGGGGATTGCCATGATGTTTTTGAGGATCGTCGCACGGGTGAGCGAACGAACCAATCCGCCTTCGCGATTGCGGGCGCGCCAGAGGCGTTCGTGCTCCGGCAACATATCGTCGAGCATGGAACAAGCAAGCTGCCCCGCTTTCTCGGCACGGGCGGGATCGGTCAAGGCCAGGTTCACCGCGACGCCGACGACGATCCAGTCGCAGGTCTGTATGATTTCGTCGCGGACGAGCGATTCCGGCGCTTCGGATGCCGCCTTGGAGACGAATTCGCAGAGGGCGAATACGTCTTTGGCCGCTTCCGAACCGTACGCGGAACCGGCGAGCGCGCCGGTCAGGATCGCTTTCTTCATCGTCAAGTCGCGTTCAAGCGACGGATCGACGAACATAATGGACTTGAAGGCCGTCGTGCCGTTGTAGACATAGTCCTTCTCCAAACCGGAATACGTCGAGAGGTCGAGGATGCAGCGGCCGAGACGGCCTTTTCCTTCGGGTGCGAGATGACGGTCGATATGGCGGATCACGGCGGTTTCGGAAGGGGCTTCCCCCCATGCGCACCCTGCCGCGTGAAGCATGCCCGGCCACGAAAACGGCAGATACTGGAGATGGCCGAAATCACCCCAGTCGGTCTGGATCAGACCGAGGCCGTGATGCTTCTTCATCGCGGCGGCGGCGTTTTCGGTCGTTTTGAGCATGTCGACGCGCCGTCCCGCGAAACTGTTCCAAGACGACGTTCCGGGCGCCGCGCAGAAGCGGACGCCGGTCTCTGCGATCGCGCTCGCATGCGTTTCGAACGGATAGTCGCGGTCATATCCCCAGTCGATGAAAACGACGTCTCTGGGCAATGACCCGAGCGCTTCGGGGTGGTTGACGAGGACATCGCCCCACATCATCGGGGTCTTCCCGTAGCGGCGCGCCTCGGCGCAAAGCTTGGCGATGAACGCGACATAGACGGCTTCCTTGCCGCGGCGCTCGCATTCCGCTTTCGCTTTGCCCTGGCCGAGTTCGAACGGTTCGTCGCCGTTGATGTTGACGTAGGCCGACTTGCAGCGCGGCAGCATGTCACCGTACAATTTCTTCACGAGTTCGAAGCTGTTCGGGTCGAGCGGATTCAGGGTCGATGCCGGAAACGGAAAGCCCCAGGCGACGAAACCGTCTTCGGCTTCTGCCAAATGTTTGAATTCCGGACGGGCGAGCCATGCCGACATGTGGCCGAACCCGTTCATGTTCGGCACGAAATCGATTTCACGGGCTTCGCAGTAGGCGTCGAGTTCCTCATACTCTTCGGGGGAAAACGGCGTCTCGTCTTTCCAAACGTCCGGAAAGGACGGGTACCCGTAGGAAAAGCCTTCGACATAGAGTTCGAAATGGTTCATCTTGACGAACGCCATCGCGTCGATGAACCGCTTGACGGTCTCCATCGACGGGATCTTGTCGCGGCTGACATCCATCATGAAACCGCGCAGCGGCAGATCGGGTTCGTCCTCGATCACGCCGCAGGGGATCGTGCCGGTGCGCGGATCGGATAGCTGCCGGAGCGTGAACAAGGCGTAATGGGCGCCGCGCCGGGTCGCGGCGACGATTTCGATTTTACGTTCGGCGATCGTCAACCGGTACGCTTCCGGTCCGAGCGTCGGATCGATCGAAAAAGCGAGGATACAGTCGAGCCGGCGGCCGGGACGGTGCGGGAACAGCGTCGCGACCGCGGCGGTAAGATCGAAAGCGACGGAATCGTCGCGACGGATCATGAATCCGCCCGCATACGATGCGCGCCCTTCCGTAAGTCGGATCTGTTTCGGTTTCGGGATGATGTCGTTCATCAGGTTAGCCTCCGGTTTCGACGAGCCGATCGTCAAGAATGGAATAAAGGTACGTTCTGACCGGCAGTTGCGTCGTCTTTTCGACGTACGCCGCGTAGCCGGCGAGTTGGTCCCGGTCNNATATGTTTCAACTTGTAGTCGACGATCGATGCCCCGGTTGCGTCGATGAAAAGCAAGTCGATCGTACCGCTCCCGGCGTCCGGTCCGGCGCCGTCGACGAAATCGAGTTCACGGTAAACCGTCGACGTGGCGATTCGCGCCAGTTCGGGATGGGCAAGGAAGCGTTCCAGCCGCGATCGCCAAATCGGATCGAGCCGCTTCAGCGATGCCGCGGGAGCGCGGAATTCGAACTGTTCGAGCAGTTCATGGAAGCGGACACCGGTTGCGATCGCGTTTTTGGCCGCTTCGTCGACGGATTCGGCGGTGCCTTTCGCATAGGTGCGCGGTGCCATCACGACGGCGGGAAAATCGAATGTGACGACGTCGGCGGGTTCGATGGAACGCTTTTCCGGTTCGCGTCGGTCGATCGGCGCGGGCAGCGGCGGCGGAGCGACGCGCCAGCGGTCAAGCGCGGAAACGGAGCGGACCAGATCCGCATAGCGATCGTAACCGAGGCGGATGCGGTCCGGAAGATATCCTCCCGATCCGGGTTCCGGACGAACGCCGTCGTCCTTTGAACCGTCGAGCAGCAAGAACTGTTTCTCGCGTGCCCGGGTGAGGGCGACGTAGAAGAGCCGGATCCGTTCGGAGATCAGATCGCGATCGAGCGCTTCGCGGTACAAGGCGTGAACGAACGTGTCCTTGAAGCCGTCGTCGAACGCTTTCGTAATCAGGCCGAACCGGCGGTCGAACAGGAAGAATCCGCGCGTGTCGGCGCGGTTGAAGCGTTTTGAGAGCCCGGGATACAGGCAGAACGGAAACTCGAGTCCTTTCGCCTTGTGCATCGTCATCAGGACGACCGCGTCGACCGACAAATCGAGCGGTCGGGCGAACTCGACGTCAAGATCCTTCGAGGTCGCGATGCCTTCGATGTAATCGAACAGACCGGTAAATCCGGCAAGCGGCAGCGTCGCCGCCTTTTCAAGCAGAAAATCAAGTTTGGCTTCGGCCGCGGCGGGATCGGGGAGGGACGCCGCATGCCGGTAGATGTCGGTCAACTCATAGAGTCGCGCGAGGAATGTTTCGGCGGTAAGCCGCGGCGCGGCCTTTGCCAGCGTCTGAACCAGATCGGCGAGTTCACCGAGTTCCGCGGGCAGGCCGGACGACGGAAAGCGAATGGTGCTCCGATCGGCGACGATCGGCAAGACGAGATCGTCGGAAACGGCGAAAACGAACGAGCGGGCCGCTCCGAACAGGGCGTGGCGGAACCAATCCTTGGCATAGCCGGGATCCGCGGCGGCACGGACCAGCCGCAGCACGGAGAGGACGAACAGGATTTCCGCGGAGGCGACGAACTTTTCGTCGGTGACGGCGAACACCGGGATGCCGGCGACGGTGAAGGCGCGCCGGTACACGGCAAAATCGGTCTTCCGATCGACCAGGACGCAGAAATCGCCATAGCGGCAGTTCCGGTGGATCAGTTTCCCGTCGGCTTTTGCGGAGACCGGCGTCTGATTTGTCATTTCCCGTGCGACGATCGAAACGAGCAATTCGGCCTCGACGGCGACCGCAGGACGGTCGCCTGGGTCGTAGACGATGATTTCGGGGGTGTCGTCGAGCGTCGTGGGGAGGAACAGATCCTCGCGGGCGGGCCGAAGCGAATGACCGTCCTTGTAGTCGACGCCGCCGAGCGACTCGTCCATCACGCGTTCGAAGAGCGTGTTGACGGTCGAGAGGACGCCCGGCCGCGAGCGGAAATTGTCTTGAAGGGAAATCACTTCGCCGCCGGATCCTCGGGCGACTTCGCGGCACTTTCGCAGAAAGTTCTTCGGATTGGCGTTGCGGAACCCGTAGATCGACTGCTTGACGTCGCCGACCATGAACACCGATCCGGCCGAAAGAAGGTCGACGAGACGGTCCTGGGCGTCGTTGGTGTCCTGATACTCGTCGACCATGATCTCG
Organism: Acholeplasmatales bacterium; assembly: GCA_003477305.1. Taxonomy (GTDB): domain Bacteria; phylum Bacillota_I; class Bacilli_A; order Izemoplasmatales; family Hujiaoplasmataceae; genus UBA12489. The sequence goes on from DMTN01000002.1 coordinate 12,387, forward strand.
ACGACGTCGCGGCGATAGCGTGCCCGCACGATCTCTTCGGTTTCAAGCAGATGGATCGCAAACGCGGTGATGTCGTCGAATCCGAACATGTTTTGTTCGCGTTTGGTTTCGGCGAGCCGGACGCGGTATCGGCTTGCGGCGTCGAGGACGGCCATCACGACGTCCTCGGTTTCCATCCAAGCCGCGACGAGTTCTGCTTCCGTCGCGGCGTAGAGTGATTCGAACCATGATTTCAGTTTCTTCAAACGCCTGCGGAACGGATCGGCCGCGGCGCGGCAGGCTTCCGCCAGTTCGGCGTCGAACGTTCTCGACTTCGCGGGGGTGGACGGCGCCTTGCAGGTTTGGACGGCGGACCGGAACGCGGCATATGACGGATCACGCAGTTCATCCGCGAGGGCATCGTGGGCATCCGCGGCGGAGCGCACTTTCGGGTCGGCAAAGCATCGGAGCGCTTCCGCCGCTTCGTGGGCGGAACGTCTGAGCGCATCATAGCGCTCCCGGAGAAGACCGTTGAATGCGGACAGAAACGCCGCGACGGAGGCTTCGTCGTAATGGTTTTCGCGATAGGAGGAAAGCCATCGGTCGGCGTCGGGGATCGTCCTGAGGTCGTCGGCGACGCGTTTGACGGCATCGGAAAAACCGTCGTCGCCGCCGTTCCAGACCCGGTCGACCGCTTTGCGGAAAGCGGCGTCGTTGGAACGGTAGAGGTCGGCGATCGTCTGTGTCAGGATGTCGGCTTCGAGCCGGCGGAGCGAAGCGGCGTCGGCGATCCCGATGTCGCGGGGCAAACGGAGGAGGTGGTGATGCTGGCGCACGATGCGGAGGGTGAAACTGTCGAAGGTCGCGATCACGGCGTTGTCGAGGCGCCGCATCTGGGGCGAAAGATGTGGATCGTCGGAAATCGCCTTTTTGATCCGGGAACGCATCTCGGCCGCGGCGGCGTTCGTGAAGGTGAGGATCACGAGACGGTCGAGGTCGACGCCGTGGTTCAGCTTGTCGATGACGCGGGCGGCGAGCACCGACGTTTTTCCGCTGCCGGCGCCGGCTGCGACCAGGACCCGGCGTTCCGTCGATGTGACGGCGCGGTTCTGTTCTTTGGTGAAGGCCATCTCAATCCGCCTCCGTTTCATCGATCGCGTCGTCGATTTCGGCGATCCGGTCGACCGAGTAGCAGATCCCGCGGTTCCGGCAATACTCGCAGGAGGCGGATTCCGCACCCGGCTTGCGGTGTTCGGGATCGATCGGATACGATCCCGATAAAATGCTCTCGACGGCGTCGGCGATGAATCCATCGATCCGTTCGATCATCGCGCGCATCGTCGCGGCGTCGACGACGGCGGCGTTCTCGTAGAACGTCCCGTCGTCCTTGATGCGGACGTTTCGAAGCGCTTCCGGACCGCCCGCCGCTTCGACGGCGGCGCGTTCGGCGAGGGTCAGTCCCTCCTGCTTGAGGGCGTCGCCGACCATGTCTTTCTTGTCGGAGCGGACGAGCCGGCCGAGGGTGACGGGCTGATAATAGAATCCGGCGGGGATGAACGGCGGCATCGCGCCGCATTTTTCGAGCAGATGGAGATAAAAGACCGTCTGGATGTCGGTGCCTTTGTCGAAATCGTCGCGTGAAAACGACGGCGATCCGGTCTTGTAGTCGATCACGAAGACATAGCGTCCCGCTTCGCGGTCCTGGATCGTGACGCGGTCGATCGTGCCCTTGACGACGAACCCCGGCCGCCGTTCGATCTCATAGGAGCATTCGAGTTCGTGGGCGAATTCGACGACGTTCGCCGTGCGTTCGCGCAGACGGGATTCGACGAGGTCAAGTCGGGACGCGAGCATGTCCGCAAGCGCCGCGAGCCGCGCATCGCTCCGATCGAATGGCGCGGCAGCGGCCGCCGCGGCGGCGGAAACATGATCGGCGAAGGCATCCCGCAAAGCCTTGTGGGCGAGGTTCCCGAGTTCCTGGGAAGGCGTCGATTCATACGGCGCAAGCTTCAGAAGATGATCGCAGAGGAAACGGAACCGGCAGCGGTTGAACGTTTCGAGGGAGGTCGCCGACAAAACCACGCGACGGCTCATGAGCCGCTCCCGCGTTTCCGGGGACAACGGGCCGAACGCCGGATCATAGACCCGGTAGAGGGGTTCGAACCGCGCCGCGAGACGGTCGTGGGCGGCCGAACGGATTCCATAGGTTGCGGCGTCGTGGCGTTCCTTCGCATAGGCGAGGAGACCTCCGGACTCCGAAAAAGCCGCATCGGCCGCATCGAAGCGTTCGCCGGTGACGGGTCTGATGCCATCTAGCACGGCGGACGGACGGGTCTCGCTCTTATCGGTCCGGAGCGGACGGAACAGGATGACGGAAGCCAGCGAGCCGATCGCGTGCCCGAGTCCCGTGCGGATCCGGAGGTTTTGTTCCGCCGAGGGTTCCAGCGTCAACGCCGCTTTTTCGAGATCGGTCAAATAATCGTCGGCGACGACGGCGACGGGGCACAATTCGTCGGTGTAGTTGAGCAACAGGACCTGTTTCTCGACGTATCCGGAGAGTTTGTCCAAGCCGATGGCCTTGACGACGTTGGACCTCCGCGAGCCACGGACCGTCGCGATCGATCCTTCGTAAGCGAGCAGCTCGGTCCTTCCGGACAACTCGTTTGGATACTTCGCGAGGATCGCCGCGATCGCATCGAACGCGGCGACGGACGCTTCGTCGGCGTTGAACGGATCGTTTCGAAACGCAAGGAGCGCATCCGCCGGACGCATCGACCGGCAGGCCTCGAGGAAGACGGAAAACAGCGGCAGGCGGTCGNNCCGTTTTCCCGCCGCGTCGGCGATCGTAAAACCGTAGGTCCGGGCCAAAAGCGAAAGTTTGCGGAGCTCGGAGGCGGTCGCGTTCACAAGAAGGATGTCATCCGGCCGGACGCCAGAGCACAACAGTCTGACGAGTTCGGTCAGCGCGGCAGAAATCTGCGCGTCGCGGTCCATGGCGACGACGAGGCGGATCGGTTCGTTACGCACCGCGTCGATGTATCGGCGGGCGACCGTGCGGTAGCTGGGGTCGGGGATCGGCGGGGCACCGTTCAGCAGCACGACGGCCTCCGGATCGGGGCGATAGGCGGAAGCGGTCAGCGTTCCCTCGTCAAAAAGCCTTTGGGCGATTTCTTTCAGGAAGGCGATGGAAGGGGTCG
>DMTN01000025.1 GCA_003477305.1 Acholeplasmatales bacterium
CCCTTGACATTCACACCGGTTGCTCTTGATGTATTTGTTGCATCTTCATTTTACCGCAAAATTGTGATGTTTGTAAATGGTACGCATGTTTTTTACGGTCTTTTCGGAAAGATTCTGAAACAGGTCCTCAAATTGATCGAGTTCGACGCGGAAGAGCGAAAAGAAACGCACGTCCCGAAATGCCGCGATCGCCGCAAACCAGGAATCGATCGTCGCCGCCTCGGCGGCTTCGAGCAAGACGGTGACCGCGCCGGCGCGATCCCAGTCCGAAGCCTCCAGAAAGAGCGGACCGAGACGATCGGACAACAGCACGGTAAGATGATGGTCGGCGTTTTCCTCGTCATAAACGAACGTGTAGCGGACCAGTCCGCCATCGATCGGCACCGCGGTCGCATGCGAACCCGGCGCATATCGCTTCAGACAGCGCGGGCAGAACCGGGGAGCGCGGAAGAGCGTCGCAAACGTGATCCGTCCTCCGAATGGTTTTTGACACAATTCACAGATCATCGTCGATGAGGCCGCGGCGGTGCGCGACGGCGTTCGCGGCTTCCACCGCGCGAATCGCGCGCATCATGTCCGCCGAAGCGATTTCCGCGAAGAAACGGATCTCCCCCGTCGGGGCTTCGGGATGTCTTCCGACCCGTCCGGCCATCTGGATCAGGACATTTTTGGTGAAGATCCCGCGCTCCGCGGAAAACACCGCGACATCCGTGTCGCGAAACGTCACGCCGCGCTCGAGCAAGGTCGTGGTGACGATGAGATCGACCTTGCCTTCGCGGAAAGCGCGGATCCGAAGGGGTGCGGCGGCTTCCTGGCTCGAGACGTTCGTCACCCGAAATCCGTACCGCGCAAGCAACTCCGAAAGCAGGCATCCATAGGCGATGTCGGGAACGAAGAGCATCGCCTTCCGCGGCGGTTTGACGCCCCGAAGCCAGTTGTGTACGGCGGCAGGAATCGTCTTGTTCTGAAGCGTTGCGACGAGTCCGTCGATATATGCGACGATGGGCACGTCGAGCGGACGGCGGTGGAACCGGGCGGGGAGAAAATAGGCGTCTTTCGGTTTTCCGTCCTGCGGCGTCGCCGACATCTCGATCAGGGCGGCGTCCGGTTTCATCGCCTTCTTGACGATGCCGTGCAAGAACGTATCGCCGCGGAAGGGAAAGGCGTCGGCCTCGTCGATCACGACCAGGTCGAACTCCTGATGGTAGTTGATCAGCTGATGGATCGTCGCAACGAGGAGATGGGCTCCGGCGTCGTCGCGGGACCCCTGATAGAGGGCCTTGATCGAGGTGTCCGGGAAGATCGGCGAAAGCCGTTCCGCGAGTTCGCGCACGACGTCGCGGCGGGGGATCGCGACGCAGACGCGGAACCCCGTGTTGAGCGCGTGAAGAATTCCTTCGTATAGGATTTCCGTTTTGCCCGCGCCGCACACGGCATGGACGAACCCGCGTCCGCCGGGGACGATCCGGTCCCTCACGTAGGCGCCGGCGAGCTTCTGTTCGGCCGTTGGCGGAAACGCCGGGACGAGCCGATGCAACACCGGCGTGAGTGGCCGGTCCTGGCGGTAGAGCAGGGTCGTTTCATTCACGTGACCGAACGTCAGGCAGGCGCGACAATACCGTTTCCCCCATTCGTCATAGACGCCTTCGGGGACTTCCGTCAGGCACCGCTGGCAGATCCCGTTGGCGATCCCCGGGACGGCGACCGATGTCCCCGGCGGTTTCCGATCCACGTACTCTTTCATAAAAATCACCCGTTTCACATGTTACGTGAGAACGGGCGATTTGCTTGCTTCAGAGGACGATGTTGACGAGTTTCTTGGGAACGACGATGACTTTTCGAATCGGGTTCGCACCGATCATCTCGATGATTTTCGGCAGCGCGAGGGCGGCGGACTTCATTTCATCCTCCGTCGCGGTGGCGGAAATCATGAGCCGGTCGCGGACCTTCCCGTTGACGTTGACGACGACCTCGATCACGTCGTCGGCGAGTTTCGCGACATCATAGGTCGGCCACGGATGGGTCCCGGGATCGCCGGCGTATCCCTGGGCTTCCCAGAGTTCGGAGGTCATGTGCGGTGCGAACGGATAGGTGATCAGGGTCAGCGTTTCAAGATCCTTCCGGGTGATCCGTTCGAGCGAAGCGGCCTCGTTCGCGAGGATCATCAGTTTGGCGATCGCGGTGTTGAATTTCATCGCTTCGAGGTCGTCGCCGACGCCCTTGACGGTGCGGTTCATGAGATTCTCGAGTTCCGGCGAATAGGCCTGGGAGGCGGAAAGTTTCTCCTGGAAGCGCCAGAGCTTGTCGAGGTAGCGGCGACAGCCCTTGAGGCCGTTTTCGTTCCACGGCGTCGGCAGTTCGTAGTCGCTGATGAAGAGGATGAACATGCGGAGCGTATCGGCGCCGTATTCATCGATGATTTCCATCGGATTGACCACGTTGCCCCGCGATTTCGACATCTTCTCGCCGTCGGAGCCGAGGATCAGCCCCTGGGCGGTGCGTTTCTTGTAGGGTTCGGCGTTGGGAACGAGGCCTTCGTCGTGCAGAAACTGGTTCCAGAACCGCGAGTAGATGAGGTGGCGGGTGACGTGTTCCATCCCGCCGTTGTACCAGTCGACGCGGTCCCAGTACTGGAGCTTGGCGGGCGCGGCGAAGGCGGCTTGGTTGTTGGGATCCATATAACGCAGGAAGTACCAGCTCGAACCCGCCCATTGCGGCATCGTATCGGTTTCACGGCGCGCGGGGCCGCCGCACTTCGGGCACTTGCACTGCACGAACGCGTCGATGTTCGACAGCGGACTTTCGCCGGTTTCGGTCGGTTCGAACCGTTCGACCATCGGCAGGCGGACGGGCAGTTCGTCATACGGGACCGGGACGACGCCGCAGTTGTCGCAATACACGAGCGGGATCGGTTCGCCCCAATAGCGCTGGCGATTGAACGCCCAGTCCTTCATCTTGTACTGGGTTGCCGCCTTCCCGAGGTTTTGATCTTCGAGATGGCGGATGATCTTCGCCTTCGCATCGGCGACGGAAAGACCGTCGAGGATGCCGGAGTTGACGAGCGTTCCGGTTTCGACGTCGGTGAAGGCGGCTTCGGCGAGATTCCCGCCCTGGATGACTTCGACGATCGGAAGGTCGTACTTCTTCGCGAACTCGTAGTCACGGTCGTCATGGCCCGGGACGGCCATGATCGCGCCGGTACCGTAGGTGATCATGACGTAGTCGGCGATGAAGATCGGGATGAACTTGCCGGTGAGCGGATTGATCGCGTCGACGCCTTCGAGGCGGACGCCGGTTTTCGTCTTGTTCATCTCGATGCGTTCGAATTCGCTCTTCTTCTTCGCATTCTCGCGATAACGATGGATGTCGTCGGCGTTTTTGACGCGCGGCAGGACGGCCGTGACGACGGCGTGTTCGGGAGCGACGACCATGAAGGTCGCCCCGTAGATCGTATCGGGGCGGGTGGTGAAGACCTTGATCTTATCGGAAGAGCCGTCGATCGCGAAATCGATGAAGGCTCCCTTCGACTGGCCGATCCATTTTTCCTCTTCGACCTTGATGCGGTTGGACGCCTCGAATGCGGTGAGGCCGTCGAGGATCTTGTCGGCGTAGGCGGTGATGCGGAGGAACCAGACGTCCTTGTCCTTCTGGACGACGTCGGTGCCGCAGCGGTCGCATTGGCCGCCCTGGGACTCCTCATTGGAAAGGACGACCTTGCAGCTCGGGCAGAAATTGACGTAGGCTTTCGACTTGTAGACGAGGTTCCGTTCATACATGCGCAGAAAGATCCACTGCGTCCAGCGGTAATAGTCCGGATCGGTGGTATCGACGACGCGCGAAAAGTCGAAGCTGAAGCCAGTGGCCTGGAGTTGCTTCGTAAACGTCTTGATGTTGTCGTCGGTCACGACGCGGGGGTGGATTCCGGTCTTGATCGCATAGTTCTCGGTCGGCAGGCCGAAGGCGTCGAAGCCGATCGGGAAGAGCACGTTATAGCCTTCCATGCGGCGCTTGCGGGAGATGACCTCAAGCGACGAGAAGGCGCGGATGTGGCCGACGTGCATCCCCGCTCCGGACGGATAGGGAAACTCGACGAGCGAGTACCATTTGGGTTTCTTGTCGAAATCGACGGCGTGGAAAACATCGCTTTGATACCAGCGATCCTGCCATTTCTTCTCGATGTCGTGATGATCGAACGTGGGGATGAACGCACTCATAAGGAACCTCCTGAAAAAATAAAAAATCGCCCTTCGCTGAAGGACGATCGAATGACCGTGGTGCCACCTTGATTCCGGATTGCTCCGGCACTATGCCGTTAACGCCGACCTGCGGATCGCCCTCCCTGGTTGCGGGCGACCGGCTCCCCGGACGAGTTTCAAACGATGCCCCCGCCGATTCGCACCAACCATCGGCTCGCTACAGAGGAAAATCGTCTTACTGGTTCCGGTTCTTCACCATTATCGACATTATAGCACACGGCGATTGGGAATGCAACCGCGTTCTAGGAACGATCGTCGTCGTTGTCGTCCTCGTCCGACTCTTTCGGACGTCTGGCGACGCGTTCCGGTTCGTCTTCGCTATCGTCCTCTTCGAAAGCGGCGCGATCGTCCGAAGGGGCGGGAGCGTCGGGGTTGAGATAGGTATAGGCCTGTTCGAACAGTTCCCGGATGACGACGAAGGAAGAGCGGAAGGAGACGAACATCAAAATCATGAACGCCCATTCGGGAAGACCGAGGATGTTGTTGAAGGTGAGCACGAGCGCGAAGGGAACGGATGCGAACGCGAGCACGGTATAGGCTTTCTTGAAGCGTAAAAACCCGCGGAGGCGGACCAGCGGCATCGCCGACATGAGCGTGAAGGCCGCAAGCAACAGGATGTTGCCGAGGAAGGCGGCGAAGATCGTCATCACCAGGAACACCGTCGTGTAGGTCGTCATGATATCCGCAAGGTCGCCTCCGGCGGCGAGCGCCGGCGTGAGGTCGATCGACATCAACCCTTCGCCTTCGGAGAAGAAGGCGACATATTCATCCTGGAAGACGAGCGCCGTCCCGGCGGCGAGGCCGATGGTTGCGACATCGACGCCGGACGGGAGGAAATAGGCGTCGCTGCCGAAGAAGTCGAGCGGTTCGGTATAGTCGTGTCCCGCGTCGTCGCAGAGAAGCGTGCCGCCGACGTATTCACAGGCGGTATTCGCCGGGAGAAAATCGGAGTTTTGGCCATAAGACACGTAAAACATCCCCTGACCGATCGTCGCGAAAACCGCGAGCAGGGCGAAAAAGGCGAGAACGAACCAGCCGGATTTGTTGCGGTATGCGAGCAGTTGACGCGGGTGCAGCAAGCCGTCGGTCAAAATCTTGTACATGAAATCGCCCCTTTCCAAATTTCTATTATACCATGACCCATTCCCGAGCGTGTCCCGAAACATCATATTATGCTATAATGAAGTTCGGGTGATGAGGATGCGAAAACCGCCGGAAACGAAACGATACCATACGCTCACGGACGAACTTTCGACCCGTTATGGCAAGAAGACGTTCAAGATCGCGCTCGACGGCAGCTTCACCTGCCCGAACCGCGACGGCGCCAAAGGCACCGGCGGCTGCGCCTTCTGTTCGCTCCGCGGATCCGGCGATTTCGCCGGCGACCGCACCCGCCAGCTGGCGGATCAGTTTTCCGAACGGCTTGCGCTGATGAAGCGCAAATGGCCCGATGGCAAGTATATCGTCTACTTCCAGGCGTTCACGAACACCTACGCCGACCCAAAGCATCTGCAGGAACTCTATGAATCGGCGATCAACCTCGACCCCGACATCGTCGGGCTCAACGTCGGAACACGGCCGGACTGTCTTGATGACGCCGTCGTCGCGGTCCTGAAGGAACTCGCTTCGAAAACGGACGTGACCGTCGAACTCGGTCTTCAGACGATCCATCCCGGCACCCAGGCGGCGATGAACCTGTGCTACGCGACGGACGATTTCGACGATGCCGTCGTGCGTCTGCGCAGCGCCCGCATCCCCGTCGTCGCACACGTGATCGACGGCTTGCCGGACGAGACGCCCGAAATGATGCGAGAGACGATCCGGCACGTGGCCGCTTTGGGCGTCGCCGGGGTCAAGATCCACATGCTCCACGTGATGAATGGAACCGCGGTCGGCGCGCGGTACGCAGCCGATCCATTCCCGCTCCTCACGCTCACCGAATACGTTTCGATCGTCTGCGACCAGCTCGAACTGTTGCCGCCGGACGTCGTGATTCATCGTCTGACCGGCGATGCTCCGGCGGCTTTGCTGATCGCGCCCGAATGGACGAAAAAGAAATTCGTCGTGCAAAACGAAATCGACAAGGAATTGCGCCGCCGCGACACCCGGCAGGGTTCGAAGGCTACGAGGAGTCTTTGACTCCATTGAAAACAGAGAAGGATTCAGCCTCGGCCGAATCCTTTTCTCATTGGTGGGGCGTATAGTGCTGCAGTTCGGTCATGTGGAAGACTTTCGAGAACAGGTTGAACGGGAAGAAGGAGATTTTCTTGTTGTAGGAAAGCGCCTTCGCATCAAGCGACACGCGAATCTCCTGCAGGTTCAAAAACGTCTCGACGACATAACGGTTGTCCGGATCGGTGGCGTCGATCGACGCATAGGCGGAATCGACGAGCAGGAGGAGTTCCTTCTTTTCATCGTGCGAGAGGTCTTTGACGACCGCGTCGCGGTATTTGTCGAAGGCCGGATCGCGGACCAGCTTCGAGACGAGATTATAAGTTTTGCGAAGTTCGATGTCAAACTTCGACTGCTGTTTCCAGACTTCCTTGTAGGACTTCTTCAGATCGCGATAGATGAAGATCGAAGCGATGACGATCGCGAGGATGAGGACGAACACCAAAAGGGAAATTTCGATGATGAGTTCGATGTCGACGGCGAGAACCGGCATGGCGACCACCCCCTCAGCGAACATAAGGCTTCAGGACGTCGACCATGTCCAGCCGTTCCCACGGCAGATCGAGGTCGAGCCTTCCGAAGTGCCCGTAGGCGGCGGTCTGGCGATAGATCGGACGCTTCAGTCCGAGCGCGTCGATGATGTGCCGGGGACGCAGGTCGAAGTGCTTCCGGATGATTGCGATCAATTCGGCTTCGGGTAATTTTCCGGTCCCGAAGGTGTCCACGCCGATCGACGTCGGTTCGGGGATCCCGATGGCGTAGGAAATCTGGATTTCCATCTCGTCGGCGAGCCCGGCGGCGACCATGTTCTTCGCAACCCAGCGGGCGGCGTAGGCCGCGCTGCGGTCGACCTTGGACGGGTCTTTGCCGGAATAGGCGCCGCCGCCGTGATGGGCGGAGCCGCCATAGGAATCGACGATGATCTTGCGGCCGGTGAGCCCGGAATCGCCGGCAGGGCCGCCGATGACGAATCGTCCGGTCGGATTGACATGGATCGTGGTGTTATCGTCGATCAGTTTCGGGTCGATGACGGCGCCGATGACATGCTTCTTGATGTCGGCCTTGATCGTATCCTGACCGACTTCGGGGGCGTGTTGGCAGGACACGATGATCGAGGCGATGCGGACCAGTTTACCCGCCTCGTCGAACTGACAGGTAACCTGGGTTTTTCCGTCCGGACGCAGATAGGGCATCACGCGGGTCTTGCGCACTTCGGCGAGCCGGCGGGCGAGCTTGTGGGAAAGCAGGATCGGCCACGGCATCATCTCCGGGTTCGCGTTGATCGCGTATCCGAACATCATGCCCTGGTCGCCGGCGCCCTGTTCGTGCTGGACGGTTTCGTCGACCCCACGGGCGATGTCGGGGGACTGGGCGTTGATCGAGACGAGGACGGCGAGGTTGTCGGCGTCAAAGCCGTATTTGCCACGGGTGTAGCCGATGTCGGCGACGGTCTGGCGGACGATTTTCTGGATGTCGACGTAGGTTTTTGTCGTGATTTCGCCGGCGACGAGGACGATGCCGGTCGTCACGACCGTTTCGCAGGCGACGCGGGCATCGGGATCGTCGGTCAGGATCGCATCGAGGATCGCGTCGCTGATCTGATCGCAGATCTTATCGGGGTGGCCTTCGGTGACCGATTCTGAAGTAAAGTATTTATACATGTTTTTCGCTCCTTACGCTTGGGTCGCTTTGTAATATAATGCCTCGAAGTCGTCGGTGTACTTGACGAAGCGGTCGAGAATCTGCGAATCGAAATACGGATAGAATTCGAGTTGGAGAAGATCGATGGCGCGGGCGTGCTTGAGGCCGCGCTTGTAATTCCGGTCCTGACGCAGGATTTCGTAGATCTCCGCGAGCAGGATGACCTGCGACTCGCGGTTGTTCTGGATCGAATTCATTTCCTTGATGAAATCGGCGTCGGCGGTCTTCTCGAAATGGGCGCGGACGATTTCCTCGCCCTTCTGCTCGAGCTGAAGCCGCTTGATGATGACCGATCCGATGATCGTCTTTTCGCGGATCTTGCGGAAGTCGGCCTCATCGAGAACATCCTTCTGTTCATAATCGGTAAGCGACAAAGCTTCCTTCTTGTCGACGTGGATCGTCGAGAAGTCGAAGATTTCCTTGCAAAGCGACGGCGAATAACCGAGGTAGTTACCGAGCCGTCCCGCCAGTTCGGCGACGCGGCGGACCGCGGCGGCCTTCTGCGATTCCTCGAGTTCGGAGTTGTTGCGCTTGTAGACCGAAATGACGTCAAACACGTCGGAGACGACGGACTTGAAGTCCTTCTCCATCGAACGGCGCTTGATCAGTTCTTCCTTGCGTTTGTTGTTCATGTCCTCGGTGATGCGCGCCGTCGAATAAAGCGCGATCATGAAGACGACGAGCACGAGCGTACGGAGCAAAAGATCGGTGATGACCGGACCGCGGATGTGCTCCCACAGGCTGACGATGTCGCCGTATTGATACAGCGGATACAGGACGAGGATATGGATGATCGTCATCGCGATCATCGTGATCTTGAACATCACCGAGAGCAGCCGGGAGTCCTGATAGAGGGCGAGCACGACGAGCGCGAAGTAGATGAGCGAGTATCCGGCCATCGTAATCGAAAAGAACCCTTCCGTCGCGGTTCCCGAGAGATCGAGCGTGAGTTTCAGCTTGATGTACACGGTGATCGCCATCAAAAGGATATAGACGCCCGACATGTATTCCGCCATCGCCTGCTTCTGCATCGACTTCGGATCGCCGTGGATCATCTTCTTGATCGACATGTTGGTGAAGAACATGACGAGAAAAATGACGATGGCGATGATGATGTTGGTGGAGATGTTGGTTCCCTCGGAGCCGATGATCGTGAAGAGCATGAACACGATGTTGGTGATCCAAAGAATGTTCTTGATGACGAGGTTGCGCCGATACAAAACCGAGGTTTCGTCGAGGATGTCGACCCCGGATTCGAAACTGAAGCGGCTGATGAAGAACTGCACGAGGCGATTCCAGAACAGCGTGAACTTGGTCTTGCCTTCGACTTCGATCTGGCGCCGGTTCGAAGCCACCTTTTTCTCGTCGAACTTGTTTTTGAAGGAGGTCATCTTGAAAAATTCGAAGATTTTATCCAGCTTCGACTTGCGGATGGGTTCTTTTTTGGCGGCGACTTCTTCGAAATACGCGTCGATTTTGCCGTCGTCGGCGGCGGTTTTCGCTTCCTTCACATACTTTTTTTTCTGCGAACTGTCGTTCTTGCGGAAGAATGCGTCCAGCGCCTTTTCACGTTCATCCATCGGACCTCACCTCCTTCCGTCCCGTTTAACCCCTCTGGGGTCAGAACAGTTTGGGCTGATCCACGATCGTGGGATCGCGGCGTGCTTCGATTTCGTTCTCGACCTGGGCGACGCGCGTCGACGCGGCGGCGGCGATGGCGCCGACGATGTCGTCGAGGAACGTGTGGCAGGATTTTCCATCATGCTTGCCGAGGTCGTTCAAAACGGCGACGATGCCGGGCTTGTTGACGTCGATGTCGCCGAAGTTGGTCTTGCCGATCGTTCCATACAGACCGGCGAGTTCGAGTCCGAACAATTCGTCGATGCCGAACAGACCGAGGTCGGATGCGAGGATTTCCTGGATCGGTCCATGGAATGCCTTTTCTTCCGTCAGGCGGTCGATCTCGGCGCCGAGCAGAAGCAAATGGAAAACATCGCGGAGCGACAGGATCTTCTCCACGGATTCTCTGCATTCCTGCAGAGATATGGCCGGATTCCAACGTGACTGCTGCCGCAAGGCGATCGCGGCGATGTCATCGACCGTCACGCCGCGTTCTTCGAGCTTGGCGACGTTGATGCGAAACATTTCATCTCTCGAATAGAGGTTTTTCTGTCTGTTCATGGACAATTCCGTCCTCCTCGCCGTCATTCGAATGACGGTTTTCTAAATATCTATTATACCATAATAAAGGTGTAATTTTTGCAATCAATCGAAGATCTTCCCGATCGCCAGGACCGTCTTGCCGGAACCGTTCAGATAGCTTCCGGCATCCATCCGGGTTTTACCGGAAGGCTGGATCGAAAGCGGCTCGATGAGACCGTCGGCGACCTTGATCCAGATGAAGTTTTTCCCCACCCGGACGATTTCGCCGTTTGCGGCGTGCGCATAGACGCCAAGCGGATCCGGAACCTTCCGGACGGAATGGAANNCGCCGATGACGGCGTATGCGGTCGGCCACGGACGGAAAGCCCGGACGTGGTCGAAGACGTTCTTCATCGACCCGTTGAAATCGATTTTCTCTTCCTCGGCTTTGATGTTGTAGGCGAAGGTGACTTTCGACTCATCCTGCGGGACGCCGTGCAGCGTGCCGTCAAACACCTTGGGAAGCGTCGCAAGCAACAGATCGCGACCAAGGATGCCGAGTTTCGCTTCGATCGTGCCGACGTCGTCGGCATCGAGGATCGGGATCGCGGCTTGGGAAAGGATGGTGCCGGCGTCCATCTTCGCGGCCATCTCCATCACCGTGACGCCGGTTTCGGCGTCGCCCGCGGCGATTGCCCGGTGCATCGGTGCGCCGCCGCGGTACTTCGGTAAAAGCGAGGCGTGGACATTGATCGATTTGAACTTCGGCGCGTTCAAGACGACGTCTGGAATCATCTGCCCGAAGGCGGCGACGACGATGAGTTCGGGCCGGACGGCGAGGACCGACTGGTGATCCTTCTTGATGCGCTCCGGCTGGAAGACGGGAATGCCGAGCGCAAGCGCGGCTTTTTTGACGGGGGATGCCTCAAGCACCTGATGGCGGCCGACCGGACGGTCGGGCTGGGTCACGACGAGCGACACGTCGTATTGCTGGATCAATCCTTCGAGGATCGGCACCGCGAAATCCATGGTACCCATGAAGACGATATTCATCGGGGGTTCCTCCTACATCGGGCTCTTGTCGACGTTGACATAAATGGCGTCCGCGGAATATTTCTCGACGGTTTCGAAGAGAAGGTCGTCAAGCGCGGGTTCATTGCGGTATTTGATGAGAATCTGACAGCTGTACTTGTTGCGGATACGGGCGACCTGGGGAAGCACCGGGCCGAGCACGACGGCTTCCGGGGAGAGCGTGGTCCGGAACGTTTTGGCGATTTCCTTGCCGCGAATGAAGATGTCGCGGACGTTTTCACCGGATAGGACGATTTCCGCGAGGTAATAAAACGGAATGTACTTGGCGAGTTTGCGAAGCGACATCTCGTAATGGTAGAATCCCAGATAATCGTTGGCGACGGCGTAGCGAAGCGCGTAATGTCCCGGGTTGAAGGCCTGTACGACGACCTTGCCGGAAAGATCGCTCCGACCGGCGCGGCCGGACACCTGCATGATCAGCTGAAAGGTCTGCTCGGGGGCGCGGAAGTCGGGACGATAGAGGCTGCCGTCTGCCTGGATGATGCCGACGAGGGTGACGCGCGGAAAGTCGAGACCTTTTGCGATCATTTGCGTTCCGAGCAGAATGTCGCCTTCCGCTTCAAATTCGTTCAGGAGTTTCTCATGCGCGTTTTTCAGCCGTGTGGTGTCGTTGTCCATGCGGACGATTCGCGCCGTCGGAAAAAACCCGCGGATTTCTTCTTCGATCCGCTGCGTTCCGGTTCCCATGTACTGGAGGCCTTCGCCGCCGCATTTCGGACACTTGCGGACGACGTCTTGCTTGTGCCCGCAGTAATGGCATTTGAGCGAATGGTCGGTTTCGTGGTAGGTAAGCGAGATGTCGCAGTTGGGGCATTGGATCACGTGACCGCAGTCGCGGCAGATGACAAACGTATGATAGCCGCGGCGGTTCAACAACAGGATGACCTGTTCTTTGCGTTCGAGACGAAGTCCGATTTCGTTCTTCAACAGTTCGGAGAACGACCCCGGATTGCCCTTCTTGAATTCGTTCTTCATGTCGACGACTTCGACTTCGGGAATCTTTGCGTTCTGCGCCCGCTCCGGCAACTCGAGCAGTTTGAAATAGCCGCGCTTGACGCGGGCATAGGTCTCGATGTTGGGCGTCGCGGATCCGAGGACGATCGGCGCGTGGCACGTTTCGGCGCGCCGGACAGCGACGTCGAGAGCATAGTATTTCGGCATCTCATCTTGTTTGTATGTCGATTCGTGACATTCGTCGATGACGATCAATCCAAGATTGGTAAAGGGCGCGAATACGGCACTTCTCGCCCCGATGACGATCGACGCTTCCTTGCGGATGATCTTCCGCCACTCATCGTATTTCTCGCCGATCGAGAGCGCGGAGTGGAGCACCGCGACACGGTCGTGGAAACGACCTTTGAAGCGGTTGACCATCATCGGCGTGAGGGCGATTTCAGGAACGAGAAAGATGACTTCCTGACCCCTTCTAAGGACTTCTTCAATCACGGACAGATACACTTCGGTCTTACCGGATCCGGTCACGCCGTGCAACAGAAACGTCGTTCCGGTACCCAGTGCGCCGACGATTTCATCGCGGGCGAACTGTTGTTTCGGATTCAGCACGACGCGCTTGTCGACGTCCGGCTTGAGCGAGACGACATCGCGGTAGATCTCGCGGTCGAAGACGGAGACGACGTTCTTCTTTTCAAGCGTCCGCACGACCGATTCGGTCAGCTGGAGGGTTTCGAGCATCCCCGCCATGACCGCGGTGCGATCCGCTTGTTTTTTGAGATGATCGATGACGGCGAGATGCTTTTCGGTCTTGGCGATGTGGTTGGCGTCGACGAGTTTCACGCATCGGACCGACTGCGCCCGGTTTTTCGAGCGGATGTCGTATCCCTGCCGGATCGCGTCGAGCCGGACTGCTTTCTTGATGTCGGCAGCGTAGGGAGCAAGCGATTTGTCTAGTAGAATTTCCGATTTCCCGGCGAACAACGGCTTCAACGAGGAGGGTAGTCGAATTTCATTTTGAAGGGTGAATTTCGGTGTATAGACGGCTTTCAGCGCCGCAGGAAGCATCGTTTCCAGAACGCGAATCAACGTCGAGGTGGTGTCGATTGCGATTTTCTTCGCAAGCTCGATCAGTTCCGGCGTCAGGTAGGGTTCAATATCGAGCACGAGCGACACGGGCTTCAGTTCCTTCGGATAATCGGACACATCGGAGAGTTCAAGACAGAATCCCATCGTTTCGCGCGAGCCGAAAGGAACGATCACGCGCATGCCGATTTCCAGGACGTCCGCCAATTCCGGAGGAACCGCATAGTCGAACAGGCGGTCGACCGCCTTTGCGGGGACGTCGACCAGAATTTTGGCGATCATGCGCATCACCTCCCGCCTTGAATAGTATATCATACCGGGGAACGATATGAAAGAAGGCATCGATGCGCGCGTCCCCGTCCATCCGTTGAAAATTGGGTCTTTCGTTTGCATATCGAGCCCGTTTTGAGTATAATAGATGTAACTTAACATCCATTCCGGAATAAAGAAAGGATTTCATCCAAACCATGCAAAACCCGTTGTTTCAACGCACCGAAGTCGGGATTTTCGCACTCGGGGGTCTGGGCGAAGTCGGCAAAAACATGTATTGCGTCGAATACGGCGACGATCTCATCATCATCGATTCCGGGCTTTTGTTCCCGGACGAATATTTGATGGGCATCGACTATGTCATCCCCGACTACACCTACCTGATCGAAAACCAGGACAAAATCAGAGGACTTTTCCTCACGCACGGTCATGAAGACCATATCGGCGGAATCCCTTTCCTGCTCAAGCAGGTCAGGATTCCCGCCATTTATGCGTCCGGCCTCGCCGTCGGCCTGATCAAGAAGAAACTCGAAGAACATCGCGGCGTCAACGCGAAGATCATCGAGTACGTCGAATCGTCGGTATTTCGCTTTGCCTTCATGGAAATCGGCTTCTTCCGCACGAACCACTCGATCCCCGACTCCTTTGGCATCACGATCAAGACACCGTCCGGCACGATCGTCCACACCGGTGACTTCAAGTTCGACTTCACCCCGACCTTCTTGGATGCCAACTATCAAAAGATGGCGCGGATCGGCGAACAAGGCGTACTCTGCCTTCTGTCCGACTCGACCAACGCCGAACTTGAGGATTTCACCGCTTCCGAACGTGTCGTCGCCCAGACGATCCACGATCTTTTCAAAAAGATCGAAGGCCGCGTCATCATCTCCACGTTCGCCAGTAACGTCCACCGTATCCAGCAGATCGTCGACGCTTCGGTCCAGACGAACCGGAAGGTCGCCGTCTTCGGACGATCGATGGAATCGACGATCGAAGTCGGAACCGAAATGAAATACATCAAAGCGCCGGAAGGAACCTTCATCTTCGGACGAAGCATGTCCTCGATCAACCGCCGCAACCTGACGATCCTCTGCACCGGATCGCAGGGCGAGCCGCTCTCCGCCCTTACCCGCATCGCCTCCGGATCGCATAAACAGATCAGCCTGATTCCGGGCGACACGGTCGTCCTTTCCGCTTCGCCGATCCCCGGCAACCAGGAATCGGTGAACAAGACGATCAACCTCCTGTATAAGAATGGTGCGACGGTCATCACCCAGTCGCCGTTCGCCGACGTCCATGCGTCCGGCCACGGCGGACAGAACGAGTTGAAACTCATGCTCAAGTTGATGAAGCCGAAGTTTTTCATGCCGATCCACGGCGAATACCGGATGCTCATGAAGCACGCCGAGCTCGGTTCCGACTGCGGTGTTCCCAAGGCGAACATCTTCATCATGGACAATGGCGATGTCCTCGCCGTCTCGCCCGAAGGTGCGCATATCGTCGGCAAGGTCCATGCGGCGGACGTCTACGTCGATGGTGCGGCGATCGGCGAAATCGGATCGCAGGTGATCAAGGATCGCCGCGAACTCTCGGAAGACGGACTCCTCTCGGTCGTCATGACGATCAATCAGGACCGCAAGGAAGTCATCTGCGTCCCCACCGTGATTTCGAAGGGTTTCATTTTCATGAAGGACAACGACCAGATGGTGAAGAAACTTCAGGAGCTTGCGCTCGATGTCACCGACCGCTATCTCGCCGTCGGCAAGAAAATCAACATCGGCGGGATGAAGAGCGATCTCGTCAAAACCCTCGGCAAGTACCTGCAGGACAAGACCAACCGCACGCCGATGATCATGCCCGTCATCATGGTACTATAAAACAAAAACGCGAGATTCGGACGATTCCGAATCTCGCGTTTTTTATGAAGCCGTCGGCATGGCGGCGGCGACGACCGGTGCGGTCGCTTCGGTCGGACCGGCGGACGCCGGTTCGGCGGTTTTGACAGGGGCGGGTTCCACGGGTTTCACGGGAGCCGGTTCGGGATTCTTGAAACAGATATCCGAATCGCCGTTGCAGACCTTTTTGAAGCCGTCGAAGACGATTCTCGTGACGGTTGCGTCTTCCAGCGCATCGTGAGCCTGCTTCTCCGGGTCGACGTCCGCGTACACCTTGTAGGCGTTGAAGAGTCCGACGTCGTTCTTGAGGCCGAAATAGTTCTTGTGGAGTTTCAGCAGGTCGACGAACTGGGCTTTCTTGGTGATGTCCGGAAGACGATGGTAGAGCGCCGCCTTGCGGAGTTCGATGATGTCGTTCTGTCCCCAGACGACGATCATCGGCCGGAAGAGCGTGACGATCTGGTCGAGCTGGTCGTGGAATTCCGGGAATTCGACGCCGTTGTTGATGGCGGACTGCGTGATCTTCAAAAACTTGCGGGTGCGGTCGGTGATCTCCGGGAACATGAATGGTTTGATGAAGGTGGAGTGCTGCTCGATGATGTTTCCGGCATCGTCGCAGAGGATCATACCGCACTGGATCAGTTCCGACAGGAAGTCGGGATTGTATTTGAACGGCGGCATCGACATCTCGAAGTCGACGAACAGTTTCGGTTTGCGGGAGTTGATGAGAGTACGAATCCCGCTTCTGATCAGATTGGCGTCGAAGAAAACTCTGGGCGTCGCGCCGTGCGGCAGCATGATCTTGTCGACTTTTTCGACAAATCGGGCCTCTACGCCGCGCAGTTTCCGCGGCACGTCGGCGACCGTCATCCAAACGAAGACGCCTTCGCCGAGATACTGAAGGAAGGACGCGAACATCCCCTTGCCCATGTAATAGAATTCGATTCGCGTGCCACGCTTCAGCGTGACGACACGAACTTCCTCATAGACCGCATGCAAGCGGCCGAATACGGTTTGCGACATAAAAATCACCTAGATTACATTTTACCACAGAATCTGGCGGACCGCGAAAAAAAATCGCGTCCGCCGGTCATTTGTGCTGGGCGAGCGCGATTCTGATGTTCCCGATTGCTTCCTTCGTCAGTCCGACGGCGTGCAGTTCCTCATCGGATGCGTTCCGAATGTTCTCAATCGTTTTGAATTTCTCGAGCAGTTTCGTCTTCGACGCTTTTCCGATCTTCGGGATCGCGTCGAGGATCGACGCATAGATCTGCTTCGACTGCTTCTCGTGGTGATACGTGATCGCGAAGCGGTGGGCTTCCTCCTGGATCTTGTTCAAGAGCACGTAAAGCGGAGCGTGGCGGTCAAGCGGAATCTCCGCCTCGTCGAGGCCGATGATCGCATCGGTCTTGTGGAAGGAATCCTTCTTGAGGCCGATCACGGGCAGGTCGAGATAGAGTGCGGCGAGCGTCTCCTTGCAAGCGCGGACCTGGGTGATCCCGCCGTCCATGATGACGAGGTCGGGTCGGTCCGCGGCACCCGTCATCAGCATCTTCTGATACCGGCGATAGACGATTTCCTTCATCGCGCCGGGGTCGTCGCCCTTCGCGGCGGTCTTGATCTGGTATTTGCGGTAGCTTTTCTTGTCGGGATTCCCGTCGGTGAAGACGACCATCGCCGAGACCGGATTGGTGCCCATCGTATGCGAGTTGTCGAAGCATTCGATCCGTTTCGGCGCGGCGATGCCGAGAAGATCGCCGAGCGCGGTTGCGGCGCCGACCGTCTTCGCGTATTTCTTCAAGTGCTGATCGAGGCTGTTCGCAAGATGGATCGTCGCGTTTTCGGCGGCCATCTGGGCGAATTTGAGCTTGTTTCCGCGGACCGGGATCTTCGCCGCATCGCCGAGCGCCGGTTTGAGGAAAGCGAGGTCGGTGCCCTTGGGAAGCAGTACTTCCGCGGGAGCCGGATGCTTGGCGTAAAAACGGGCGACGAAATCGAGGAACGCGTCTTCGGGGGTTTCGAGATAGTCGACGATTTCCGAATCGCTCATCACGATGCGCCCCTTGCGCATGAAGACGATCGTGACCGCCAAATGCGCGTCGTCGGCCGCGAAAGCGACGGCGTCGCGGTCGAGGAGGTCGGAAAACATCACCTGCTGCCGCTCGGTCGTCTTCACGACGGCGGCGATCAGATCCTTGTATTCCTTCGCTTTCTCGTATTCCATTTTTTCGGCGTGGTCGGCCATCTTCTGACGGAGATCTTTGAGCAGATCCTGATCGTTTCCATTCAGGAATTTGACGATGTCGGAAATGATCGCTTCGTTAGTTTCCACGGAGACCGGATGGACGCACGGACCGAGACACTGTCCCATATGGTAATACAGACAGACTTTTTTCGGAAGGACGTCGCACTTCCGGAGCGGAAAGATGCGATGGATCAAAAGCAGCGTCTCGCGCGCCGATCCGGAATCCGGATACGGTCCGAAGATGTTCTTTCGCTTCTTGTCGATCTTGCGCGTGATGACCACGCGCGGATATCGTTCTTTCGTGATTTCGATGTAGGGATAGGTCTTGTCGTCCATCAGCATGATGTTGTATTTCGGCCGATGCTCCTTGATGAGCGAGAGTTCGAGCAAAAACGCTTCGAGTTCGGTCTTGGTGACGATATACGTGAGGTCGTCGATCAACGACACGAGTTTCGTGGTTTTCAGGTCGTGCGAACCGATGAAATAGGTCTTCACGCGGTTCTTGAGATTCTTGGCCTTCCCGACGTAGATGATCGCTCCGGTGGCGTCGCGCATCTGATAACTTCCCGGATGCTCGGGGAGCGTGGATAGTTTTCCGGCGAGGATCTCGTTCATGCGATCGCCTCCTTTCCATCCATTATAACACAGGACGCGCTTCGGAAAAAAGGAAAACCCCGGATCGCTCCGGGGCCGCTTCATTTGATGGTGCGGATGATGCTGTCGATCTTCATGCCTTTTTCGTAGGTGTCGTCGTATTTGAAGATGAGTTCCGGGACCTTGCGCATCTGGACGCGAAGAGCGATCTGGTTCTTGATGTACCCGTTCGCGCGCTCGAGCGCATCCGCCACCCGTTTCTTCTCCTCGGGTTTGCCGTATACGGTGTAGTAGGCGTACATGTAGGAGAGTTCGTTGGTCACGCGGACGCCCGTGATCGTGATGAAGCCGAGGTCGTCCTTGACTTCGGTACGGATGATTTCGGAGAGTTCCCGCATCACCAGTGTTTCCAGACGGTCGACCTTCGCCATGTCACTTCACCTCTTCCATGATCGACGCTTCGATGGTATCGTCGATTTGGAGATCGTTGAAGCCTTCGATCATGATGCCGCAGTCATAGCCGAGCTTGACTTCCTTGACATCGTCCTTGAAGCGCTTGAGCGAGGAAATCTTGCCTTCGTGGATGACCTTCCCATCGCGGACGATCTTGACGAGCGAGTCGCGCTTGATGGATCCTTCGGAGACCATGCAGCCGGCGATCGTGCCGATTTTGGATATGACGAACGTCTCGCGGACGACGGCTTCGCCGATCATCTTCTTGACGAAGACCGGATCGAGCATGCCCTTCATCGCGGCCCGGATGTCGTCCAAGGCTTCGTAGATGATGTCGTAGAGACGGATTTCGACGCCTTTGCCGACCGCCGTTTCACGGACCGATGCCTGCGGACGGACGTCGAAGCCGATGATGATCGCCTTCGATGCTTCCGCAAGCGAGACGTCGGTCTCGGTGATCGCGCCGACGCCGGCGCGCACGATGTCGATCGTGACGCCTTCGACCTTGATCTTGTCGATCGAGCCCTTGAACGCCTCGATCGAACCCTGGGTGTCGCCCTTGATGATGAGGCGGAGTTCCTTTTGGTTGCCTTCGGACTTCTTGAAGAAATCTTCGAGGGTCATGAATTTGTCGACGCCGTGCGATTCCTTGAGTTGGCGTTCGGCGCGTTTCGTCGCGATGTCCTTCGCCTGTTTCTCATCGGAAAAGACCATGAAGGCGTCGCCGGCCATCGGCACGTCGTTGAGACCGTGGATTTCGACGGCGGTGGACGGTTTCGCTTCGGGAACGGAGCGGCCGAGGTCGTCGACCATCGCGCGGACCTTGCCGAAGGTGGAGCCGACGACCATCGGGTCGCCGATCTTCAGCGTGCCGGCGTTGACGAGCACGGTCGCGACCGGGCCTTTGCCCTTGTCGAGTTTGGCTTCGATGACGGAGCCGGATGCGAGGCGGTTCGGATTGGCCGTCAATTCAAGCATTTCGGCGACGAGCTGGATCGTGTCGAGCAGTTCGTTGACGCCGGTGCCCTTGAGCGCCGAAATCGGACAGAACGGGGTGGATCCGCCCCAATCGTCGGGCAAGAGGTCGAGGTCGGCCAATTCCTGCTTGACGCGGTCCGGATTGGCCTGCGGCTTGTCCATCTTGTTGACGGCGACGATGATCGCGCACTTCGCCGCACGGGCGTGGTCGAGCGCTTCCTTCGTCTGCGGCATGACGCCGTCGTCGGCGGCGACGACGAGCACGACGATATCCGTGACCTTCGCGCCGCGGGCGCGCATTTCGGTGAATGCCGCGTGGCCTGGGGTGTCGATGAAGGTGATCGGATGACCGTTGCGGGTCACCGTATAGGCGCCGATGTGCTGGGTGATGCCGCCGGCTTCCGACATGACGACACGGCTGTGGCGGATCGTGTCGAGCAGGGTCGTCTTGCCATGGTCGACGTGGCCCATGATCGTGACCACCGGGGGACGGGGCTTGAGCAGGGCGGGATCGTCGACGATGTTGATTTCCTCGAACTTGGTCATGTCGGTCTTGACTTCATCCTTGAACTCAAGACCGTATTCCATCGTCACGAGTTCGGCGGTGTCGCGGTCGAGCTTCTGGGTCTGGGACGCCATGATGCGCATGAACATCATCTTCTTGATGATTTCGTTGACCGGCCGGCCCATTTCGGTCGCCAGGTCGAGGACGGTCATGCCCTCTTTGTAATAGATTGTGTTGGCGAGGATTTCCTGCTTGACCGGAACGTTGGATTTGCGGACTTCAAATACCTTTTTCTTGACGGGTTGCGGTTTTTTCTTGGGGTAATAGCGTTTTGGGGCTGGCATGGTTCCACCTCTTTCAGGGTTGTTCCGGCGCGTCGAGCGCCGTTTGGATCAGGACCGCGAACCCGCGGTCGGTGACGGCGGCGACCTTCAAAACCTTCCGGCCGGTCGCAGACGCCATCTCTGCGCCGGAGAGCGCGGTGAGGAGTGCGACGTGATGGGAACTGGTCTTGTCGGTCATCCGTTTCGTCGTGTTGGGGCCGGCGTCGCCGGCGAGGAAAACGAGGACAACTGCGTCTTTTTTGAGGGCGTCGAGGACTTGGTCCTCGCCAAGCAGCAGTTTTCCCGCGCGTCGGGCGAGCCCGAGCGCGCCAAGCAGTTTCGCCCGGTTCATGCGGCCGCCTGCTTCAGGAGGTCGTCGTAGACGGTGTCGGGGATCGGCGTTTCCAGATGGCGTTCAAGGACTTTCGTTTTCTTCGCCTGCAGGATCACGGAAGCGTCTTTTTTAAGATACGCGCCGCGGCCGTTGGCTTTGCCCGTCGGATCGACGGAAACGACGCCCTCGGGGCTGCGGACGACGCGGATCAGCTGTTTTTTTTCAAACCGCTCGTTGGTGACGACGCATTTGCGAAGCGGAATCTTCTTGATTTTGTTCATCGGCGCACCTCCGGTTCGTGACGATGTTATTCAGCTTGCTTGAGGCCCTGGATCTGGGCGTCGGTGGCCGACTTGATGTCGATCTTCCAACCGCTCGACTGGACCGCGAGGCGGGCATTTTGGCCCTTCTTGCCGATGGCGAGCGAAAGCATGTCGTCGGGGACGACGGCGATCGCGGCCTTTTCCTTCAAATCGACGATGACGTCGACGGCCTTGGCCGGGGAAATCGAGTTGGCGACGAGGATCCGCGGATCTTCGTTCCAGGCGTAAACGTCGATCTTCTCGCCGTCGAGGGCGTCGATGACGCTCTTGATGCGGGCGCCGCCGCGGCCGAGGCACGCGCCGACCGGGTCGACCTTCGGGTTGTTGGACATGACGCAGACCTTGCAGCGGTCGCCGGGATCGCGGGCGAGGCCGACGATCTCGACCGTGCCTTCCTGCAATTCGGGGATGGCGTTCTCCATCAGGCGCTTGACGAGGTTCCGGTCGGTGCGGGATACGTACACCTTGGGTCCCTTGGTCGTCTGTTCGACCTTGGTGATGTAGACGCGGACCTGCGAACCGAGGGTGAGGTCGCTCTGCGGGAAATCCTTGCTGGGAATCGAGGTCTCGGTGTCGTGGCCGACGTTCAGGGTAATGAAGTCCTCGGTGATCGCAACCACGTCGGCGATGACCATTTCGCCGGTTTTGTCGACGAAGATGTCATAGGCGTGCTCGCGTTCGAGCTGCTTCAGGCCCTGGGTGAGGATCTGCTTGGCGGAGGAGGCGGCGATGCGGCCGAAATCCTTCGGCGTCACACGGGTTTCGATGACGTCGCCGATCTTGGCGTTCTTCTTGAGAAGATAGGCCTCTTCGAGCGTGATCTGGGTGCCCTTTTCGGCTTCCGGATCGATGGTTTCGACGACGGTCGACGCAGTGACGATCTGGATCTCGTATTTTTCCTCGTTATAGACGACTTGGGCATTCTGGTTGCCGTCGTAGTCCTTCTTGTAGGCGTTGACGAGTCCCTTCGCGAAAATGTCGAGGATCTTCGCGCGGTCGAGGCCGCGTTCCGCGGCGATTTGGTCCAGTGCTTTGAAAAACTCTTTGCTGATCATGGTCTTCTCTCCTAGAATTTGATCGCGTGACGTATGAGGGTGACGGTATCCATCGGAATGACCGTCGGCTTGCTTCCGACTTTGAGGGTGAGGCTTTCGGCCGTGGCCGCTTCGAGGACGCCTTCGGTCTTGATTCCGTCGTGAACGACGTGGACGAACCGGCCGATCGAGGCGACGATTTCGGTGAGGTTGCGGAGCTTGCGTTCCGCACCGGGGGAGGTGACTTCGAGGCTGTAGTCCTCGGTGATCGGTTGGAGCTGGTCGAGAAGCGGATTCAGGACGTCCGAGACGGCGACGCAGTCGTCGATGTCGATGCCTTCCGGCTTGTCGATCGTGACGCGCAGGATCAGGGTTTTGCGTTCCTTCGCGAGTTCGATGTCGTAGAGTTCATAGCCCAGTTGCTGCACGGCGGGGGCGAGTGCCGTCTTGAGTGCGTTCAGATCCATGGGGACCTCCGGTTTAACTAATGAAAGGAGAGAGGGAACGACCCTCTCTCCATCTTATGCATGTATAATATAGCACGAAACGGAGTGAAAGGCAAGAAAAAATGACCTTATTTCAGAGGGTTTTCTCAGGGTGTTGCGTTTTGACGTTGATGACGACGTCCTGGGATGCGGGATGCTTTTTGAACCACTCGATCGCGTAGGGGCATTTCGCGACGATCAGGATGCCGCGCTCCCGTACGTAGGCGCAGATGCGTTCCATCATCTGCGATGCGACGCCTTGCCCGCGCAAGGATTCGTCGACGAAGACATGGTCGACGTTGACCCGCCGTTCATCCCGGGCGGGGAACGTCAGTTCCGCGAGCAGTTTGCCGTCCGCGGCTTCGGCAAAGAGCCGGTTGTTTTCAATCTTGAATTCCATCGTATCCTCCTATGGATTCGCGCGCAGGCGATGCATGACGATCGCGCCCGCGACGGCGACGTTGAGACTCTCGACGGCGACGGTCTCGATCCGGATGTTCTGTTTCGTCATCCCGAGCAGGTTGGCATGAATCCCGGCGCCCTCGTTTCCGAGCAGGACGGCGATCCGTCCCGGATGCGGTCGGAACGCATCGAGCGGAATGCCGTCGTGGGGATCGGTCCCGTAGACCGCCACATCGGCGTTTTGCGCAAGGAAAGCGGGAATCGGGGACTCCGACAGATGGAGGCGGAAGATCGCGCCCTGGGTCGCGCGGAGGGTCTTCTGATTGAACGGGTCGACGCATTCGTCGCAGACGACTGTGTCGAAGCCGAACGCGAGCGCGCTTCGAAGAAGCGTTCCCATGTTGCCGGGGTCCTGGATGTGATCGAGCAAGAGGATCCGGTCGCCCGCCGGACGCGCGGGGGGACGTCGCACGACGGCGAGGACGCCCTGCGGCGTGAAGGTCGCGGCGATTTTATTCATCACGGTGTCGCTCACGAGGATCGTTTCGACGTCCGGATATCCGGGGTCAACGACGGCGAACACCGTCACGCACAAACCGGCGTCGACCGCTTCTTTCACGAGATGCGGTCCTTCGACGACGAAGAGACCCGACGCGTCGCGGTCTTTTTTCCGATCGAGCTTCAACAGATCGGCGATCTTCTGATTTTGCAGCGACGTGATCGGCAAGTTTCTCACCCGCTTTTTATTATATCACAATCCGTACCGAAAAAGAAAGGAGCCGGCAAGTTGCGCCGGCTCCTGGAAAGGATGCGGTGAATCAGACGATGGGTTCGTATTCCGGACCTTCCTGGAAGTACGGCATCAGTTCTTCGACGAGCAGATGGAACTCGTTGACTTCGAGGCGCTCCGCTTCCGTGAGAAGGTACGGGTCGTAGGCGTCGATGACGTCGGCCTGGAGGAGGATCTCGTCGATCAGCGTCTGAATCAGGAGGATGCGGGCTTCGATGTCGAGTGCTCCGTCGTAATGAAGATGATAGCTGCCATCGAAGTAACCGTAGACGGCCATCTCGACGAGGAAGTCGACATCGAGGAATCCGTCGCCGGCGACGGCGAGCATGACGTCGGCGATCGCCACGGCACGGATCATATTGTCAAGATCCGGATCGATACCGTCAAGGGCGTCGATCGTCGCGATCGCGTCCATGATCGTCTGGATTTCATCGGCGGTGAGGTTGGCAAGGAATACCGAAAGCATGTCGGGGGCGTAGAGGAGGCCGTCGATGTAATACTCGAAGACGTCTTCGATTTCCGCCATCAGGGCGATTTGTTCATCCATCGTGTAGAGTCCCGACGTTTCGAGGTGGAGTGCGGTGACGGCGTACAGGAAGTCGGCCAGGTTCGAGGCTTCGATCGGATCGATCGAGTCGCCGAGGATGCCGATGAACGCGGCGACGGTCTGGGCGTAGCCGGCGAGTCCGGCCGGGGTGAGGTCGAGGAGCCCGTTGATGGAATCCTGGCTCGTGGCCAACTGATGCTCGAAGGATCCGAGCTGCACCAGGCGGTCGCGGTAGCTCCAGACGAGATCGTCGACGTAATAGTACTCCCACGCGCTTTCGCCCGCGGCGTCGACCATCATCTGCCAATAGGCGACGTCCTGTTCGGCCCATGCGACTGCGAAGAGGATGTTTTGATACTGGTAGGAACAGTAGTCGTCGATGTTCGTCATGTACGACTGGTCGGCTGGGGATGCCGACCCGGAGTAATAGTTCCAGAACTCATTCTGCGCCTGCGTCTGCTGGTTCTGATCGAGCGAGTAGTAGATGGCGAACAGGTCGAGGACCGGCGCATACAGCGCGAAGTCGGCCGGATTGTTGATTTGCAGAAGATCCAAGTTCGCATGGTACTGTTGACTGTTCCAGCCGGCCAGCGAGACGTCCGTGTAGCCGTACAGACCGGATGCATAACTGTTGAAGTAGATGGAGTTCTGAAGCGGCTCCAAAAGCGCATATTGGAAATACTCGTAGTTCCAACTTGGACTCTCCTGCGCCTGGCTTATGGCAAAGTAGTAGGCGAGGTAGGCATCCGTTTCGTTCTTGCTCCAGTTCCAGTACGCTTCGGCTTTGGCACGCGCATCGACATCGGAAATCATCGCGATGTCGTCATTCGCAAAGAAGAGGATGTTGGCAAGTTCCAGCTCCGAGAGGCTCAGTTCGTCGATCGCCCACTGCAACTGGTCGTCGTAGCTCTCGCCGTTGGAGCGATGTCCATAATACGCGATTTGGGCGGGGATGACGAACAGATAGTAGTCGGCCCGGTAGAGTTCGTACGCGGCAAGAAGCGATCGGTTGAACTCCGCGTCTTCCAACGTCATCCAGGACAACTGGTATTCGACCTCATCGCGATACCAAACGCCGCCGTCCGGATTTTCGTTCTCGAGTTCTTCGCGAAGAGCGTTGTCGGTCTGGCTTTCAAGATAGAAATACGTATCGGGATTGAAACGCGGGTCCTCCCAGGCGGCTTCGATCAGGGCATGGTATTCCGCCCACAGCTGCGCGTCATCGACGTTGACGTCCCACCATGCCTGCGCATACTCGGCCGAGGTCGGGTCGTCGAGCAACGCGATGGCGTTCTCGGCTTCCGTGAAGCAGTCGTTCAGCTCCCACTGAAGGGATTCGATCCGCCATTGCATTTCGTTGATCTGGTCCTGCAAATGCTGATACATGAAGAAGGACGAGACCAAATCGATCAGTTCCGGGGTGATGTTGGAGGTGATGTTGTCGACTTCGCCGACGACGGCGGCCGTGATCGAGTTCCACAGCCCGTCGTTGATCGGATCCGCGAAGAAGTCGATGAAGTCGGAATAGTCGACGCCGCCATAGGAATCATACAGCGCCTGATAATAGGCGACCGCATCGGTGGCCGATTGCAGCAAGTCGAGGGGGTTGGTGTAGAGCGCGATCAAGTCGCTGATGGCCCAGTAGTGGTCGACGTCGGTGCCCTCTACGAGATAGAAGAGATCGATCGCGAAATCGTCGCTGGCGATCGAATAGGCGTTGACATTGATCGTGTAGTACGTTTCGTAGACCGCAAGCACCGGTCCGTACAAGGCTTGTTCTTCGGCGCTGAGCGCGGCGAAGTTGTCGTTAAACTGGCTGCGGTAGGAAAGCGACGTCGGAAGATCGTAGGCTTCGTTGCTGACGAAGAAGATGGAAGTTCCCAAATAGTACTCGAGATCGTCGTAGACGTAGTAATCCCATTGATCATTCGCAAGACCCGCTTCGAACGCCGCCTGATAGATGTAATAGGCGTCATATTTCGATCGGGACGCATCCCAGAATGCCTGGGCAAGGGCGCGTGCGTCCGGATCCAGCATGGCCGCGATGTGCATGTCAATCAGCGCTGTCATATCGGCGAGCGCCTGGATCGCATCGACGAGATCCCGCTCGGCTTCCGCGAGGTCGACCGCGTACGGATTTTCGCCGTAGTAATACTGTTCGATGAATTGCATGTAGGTCAGGGCCGCGAGCGGCATGTTGCCGAGGTAGGTTGCGATTTCTTCATCCGTGAAGCCGATCGACGCAAGCATGTCGATGGCGCCGAGGATCGCTTCCGGATCCTGACTCTCGATCGCGCTCTTGACGAGGTTCATGATCGCGACGAGATTGTAATAGCTTTGCTCTTCGGAGGATTCGAAGACCTGCGTGACGGTGGTGATGGCGGCTTCGACGACGACTTCGTCGTTCCACTGCTCATTCCATTCGAAGTTCCACAGCAGTTCGACGAACATCCAGCGCTGGTACCCGAAGGTCACCGGTTCGAGGATGAGTTCGAGGTTGCCGCTGCGGAGCACGTTCCCGAGGAATTCGATGCGCTGGCGGAGTTCCACCATGACCGCGATGTCATCCGGGGAGAGCAACGCGGGATTGGCGCCGGCGAGTTCGTGGGCAAGCAGGATCAGTTGGTCGATGTGCATTTGGAAGGCGGCGACGACGCTGGCCTTGACGGCCGGATCGACTGGTCCGTCGGCGATGAAGTCGTAGTACACTTCGATTGCGGTCACGATCAACGCGTCGGTGTCGAGCGCGCCTTCGTAGAG
Source organism: Acholeplasmatales bacterium (assembly GCA_003477305.1). Lineage (GTDB taxonomy): Bacteria > Bacillota_I > Bacilli_A > Izemoplasmatales > Hujiaoplasmataceae > UBA12489. The sequence goes on from DMTN01000025.1 coordinate 27,339, forward strand.
GAGCGCATCGACGATCTTGGCAATCGCGATCGCCATCATGATTTCGGACGGTCCTTCGGAGGGCCCGACGGATGTGACCCGGCTGTTGAAAGTCAGGTACGCGATCTGGTCGAGGACGACCTGGATCTTTTCGACGGTGAGCGAATCGAGGAAGTCGGTAATGACGTCGCAGGTCGCGAAGGCGATCGGCAGGTACTTTTCGATCATGCCTTGGATCATCGCGAGCATCGCGGCGCGATCGTCTTCGGTCATCCATTCCTGGGAATTCACATAGAGGCCGAACCCGTCCATCGCGAGGGTGATGAGGGTGTCGAACTCGGCTTCGGTGATCGTCGATCCGAGGGCCTTCAGAATCGTTGAGACTTCTTGCGTGTAACCGAGGATGGCGGCGGCCGAGAGATCGATTCCGATTCCGCCGGGTTCGCCGTCAGGAACGACCATTCCGTATCCTTCGTAGCGACCGGTGGCGAGGGTGATGAATTTGTCGATCATTTCCAGATCGGCGACCGCGAGCAGGTTCGCCGCGTCGTCGAGGACGATCAGGATCGCGTCTTCGAGAAGCTGACGCTTGACGGGATCGGCGAGATATGCCTGGAACACGAGCAGTTCTTCGTCGCCGTGATCGGTCAGGTAGGCGATTTCGCCGTTCCACCGGGCGATCATGTCTTGCTTATCGGCGATTTCATTTTGGAGGTTATGGGCGTCGTTCAAACGGTCATTGATGAACTCGAACAAGGTCGTCCAGCCGTCGGACGCATAGACTTGCGGGTCGAACTGCATCATCCGGGCAGAAGGATCGAGGACGTTCCAGTAGTGTTCGGCCTGGGCGATGTGGGCATTCAAAGCGGCTGCGTACATCGACTGCTCCTCGGGCGATAGAGCGAACCAGAAATTGTTGAATTCGATAATCGCGTCATCCCGTCCGGATGCATCGAAATACGCCGGAGTCGACAGTTGGATGCGGACGTCGGTGTAGTATTCGAGCGAGCCGTAGACGTAATCGTCCCATGCGTCGTAGTAGGCTTCGTAGCGGGACTGATTGTAGACTTCGCCGGCAATCCGGTTCAGTTCGTCGTTCGCGATCCTGGCGTTCATGAACGCGAGGGCGGTGTTGCGGACTTCCAAGAGCGGCTGAAGGGCGATTTCGGCGAGGATTTCGTCGATGAGCCCTTCGCGCTCGGTCATCAGTTCGTTCATATACACGGTGTATTCGGCAATCATTTCCAGATACCAGACGATCTGCTCTTCGGCGTCGCTGTAGACGAGCTTGTACTCGATCATGTTGACGGCGAAGTTCGTGAGCAGGCGAGCGATCGTCGCATTGTCGTATCCCATCGCGCCGAGGCCGAAATAGAAATCGGCGATTGCGGTCAAAGACGGATTCTTGCCGATGGTGCGGAATGCGTTGGCGAACGAGAGCAGGATGAAGTACGTCGTCTGCTCGTCGGTTTCGAAGGTCGCGACGATCATTGCGATCTGGGCTTCCGCCTCGTCGTCGCTGATGTTCCAGTCGTTCATCTGATAAATCAGATCGACGAACATCTCGTGATTGTATGTCGAGTAGTCCGCTTCAAGGAGGTATGCCGGCCATCCGCCGCCGAACGCCTGGGCGATCGCTTCGATGCGGACGCGGAGTTCCATCAGAAGTTCGAGCTGGGCGGGATTGGGCATCGCGCCGTCGTCGAAACCGGCCACGATGTGGACGAGTTCGAGGATGCGGTCGACGCTGTCCTGCAGCGCGGCGGTGACGGCGAGGCGTTCTGCATCGTCGTACACGAATTCATAGTTCAAATCGTAATACAGTTTGACGAAGTGCCCGGCGAGGAGCTCGGCGTCGACGCCGCTTTCGTTGGCCAGGATGTCGACGATCTTGGCGATGGCGATGATTTGCCGGAGGTCGAAGCCTTCCATGCCGATGCTGCCGTCGACGCGGTAGATCACGCGTTGCTGCAGGATCGCGATCTGGTCGAGGATGACCTGGATCTTCGCCTCGTCGAGCGAGTCGAGGACGGTGAGAAGTTCGCCGTAGACGTCTTCGGCGATCTGAACGTATTCGTCAAGAAGCGTTGCGAAGAGCGCGGTCAGGACCGCGGCGTCTTCGAGTGTCATGTCCTGCGCGTCGATGTAGAGCCCGAAGATGTCGCGGGCGATCGACTTGAGGTTCTCGACGTCGTCGGTTTCGACGCTCGAGAGGAAGAGACGGATCAGCGCGGTGGCCCGGTCGAGGTATCCGAGGAGGTCGGCGGCATCGGTTCCGAGGGTGGTCGGATCGATCATCCCGGTCGCAAGACCGTAGATCAGGTTGAAGGTGCCTTCGTCGATGCCGTAGAGGACCGACTCAAACACGTCATAGAGCGTTCCGACGAGGATTTCCGCCTTCGCGTAGCCCGCCTCCGAAGCGATGTAGCCCTGGAGCGCAACGAGCATCTCCAGTTCGGCATAGGCATCATCGAGTTGCCACTGCAGTTCGACGATATGCCATTCGTAGGAACCGATGTCCCAGAACAGCTGATCGTACGCCGACAGATATTCGTTGAACAACGTATCGCCGATGCTGTAGCCGTAGATGTCGTCAAGCGGCATGACCATGTTGCGCATCGGATTGCCATCGGAATACTGGTAGCTCTTCCAGGACGAGTAGGCCGTCATGACCGTACCGTACATCGCCTGTTCTTCGATCGACAGCCCGTCCATGTATTCATTGTAGGCCGCGAGGTTCAGATTGAGATTGTAGGTGTCCGGATCAGCAAAGGTGTAATACAGGATGTCGTCCATGAACCACTGGAGATTGAACCAAACGTCCCAGTTCCATACGCCGTTGTAGAGTTCGAACGTATAGGTTTCAAGGAGATCGTTGTAGACATGATAGCGGAAGGATTCTTCGACGAACACGGCCCATGCCAGCTGGCATTGGGCGGCATTGGCCCCGCCGTTGGCGATGCAGTAGTCGATGCCGTCTTGGAACGCGGCGGCCTTCTGGGCTTCGGTATCGACGATCATCTGTTCGAGCCAGGCAATCTGCGCGAGGATTTCGTCGACGCGGCTGTAGTCGATGCCGTCGGCGAGGTTCTGTTCCAGGACGCCGAGCAGGACGCCGATGACGCGGTCGCGGTCGAATCCGGACGCCTTCGCGTTGGTGTAGGCTTCCTGGATTTCGGCGAGCGTTTCGGCGTTCATCAGGTTTTCGAGGAACCCCTGGAAGACCTGCATCAGTTCATAAGCCTGCCGTTCCGCGAGCGGATCGAGCGGATCGAGTCCGAGCACGTCGAGCAGCATCACGACGTCGGCTTCGAGTTGTTCGGGGGTCGGCGTTTCGTCATGCCAGGTTGCCAGATAGTCGAGCAGGAGCTGACGGTTCCAGACGACGTTCGAGAAGACCGCGTAGACGATCATGTCGCGGGTCACGTAGGCGACGCCTTCGCTCCACCCGACGAAATAGTAGTCGAGTTTTTCCGGGCTCACCGGCGGGACGGCCGGATGGCCGTATGCGACGGTCGAGCTGCCGAGCAGTTCGAGTCCGTCTTCGCTGTAGAAGTCGACGACGTACATCTGGACGACGACGTCATACTGCGCATAGATGTCGCAGTCCGCATCGACGCCCGTGAAGTCGCCGAGCCAACCGGTGAAGGTATAGGCGTACTGGGCGGTGTCGGGACGAACCGGATCGGCCGGGGCGACCGCATCGGCACCGAGGTTCACGAGTTGCGCGTCGATCACGGTGCCGTCGATGTCCACGAAACGGACATGGAAGGCGAAACGGTGTTCCGTATAGACGGCGACGACCGATGCGTCACCGGTGATTTCCGTGAAATCGCCCTCCCAATGGGAGAAGGAATACGTCGCTTCGGCGCTTGCTCCCTTGGCGGGGGCGGCGGGCGGCGTGGCGGAAGCGCCGTAATCGACGGTTTCGATCCCGAGTACCGTGAAGCCGTCGTCATCGTAGAAGGTGACGAGGTACTCGCGGAGGATTTCCGCATAAACGGCGTGAACACTCAGATCGCCGGTGATCGGATCGAAACTCAGGTCCCAGCCGGTGAAGACATAATCAAACTGCGGCGTGGACGGTTTGACGGGATCCGCCGGGGCGGTGGCCGCTTCGCCGTAGAGAACGTCTTCGCTCTTGAGTTCGGTGCCGTCGGCGTCAAAGAAGACGACGGTGTATTCGCGGGTGCTCGCCGCATAGGTCGCGAGAACCGAGAATGCCGAACGGACATCGTCGAAGTCGCCGTTCCAGCCGGAGAATTCGTAATCGAACTGGGCCGACGACGGTTTCGTCGGATCGACCGGAGCGACGGCGGCGGTGCCGTAGTCGACGATCGAGGTCCCGAGCACCGTGATGCCGTCTTCGTCATAGAAGGTGACGGTGTATTGGCGCAGGGCGGCGATGTAGGTCGCCAGAACCGACTGGTTGGCGACGACGTTCGTAAACGTCGCGTTCCATCCGGCGAAGGTATAGTCCCACTGGGCCGTGTCCGGCTTGGAAGGCGCCACCGGAGCGGTCGCGGCGGTGCCGTAGTCGACCGTCGAGGCGCCGAGGACCGATGTGCCGTCCTCGTCATAGAAGGTGACGGTGTACTGGCGCAGGGCGGCGGTATAGGTCGCGAGGACCGACTGGTTGGCGACGACGTTCGTGAACGCCGCATTCCATCCCGCAAAGGTATAGTCCCACTGAGCCGTATCCGTTTTGGACGGAGTGGCGGGAGCGGTCGCGGCGGTGCCGTAGTTCACGGTCGAGGCGCCGAGGACCGTCGTGCCGTCTTCGTCATAGAAGGTGACGGTATACTGGCGGATCGTCGCGGTGTAGGTCGCAAGCACCGTGGCGTTGCCGGTCACGTTGGTATAGGACCCGGTCCAGCCGGAGAACACGAAACTGAACTGGTCGGTCGACGCACGGGTCGGCTCGGCGGGCGGAGTCGCATTTCCGCCGGCGGTCACGACTTCCGTCTTCAACACCGTGGTCCCGTCATAGTCATAGAAAATGACGGTGTACTGTTGAACGGTGGTGGTCGTCGTATCGGTGGTCACCGTCGTCGTCGCACCGGACGTGGTGGCTCCGGTGGTCGTCGTGACGACAGGAGTCGTCGTATCGAAGGATGTGATGGTGTCGATGGTGGTGGTATCGGTGGTGTCGGTGCTTTCCGTCGTCTCGATCGTCGTGGTGACCTGACCGAGAATACTGAGAAGAAGGTCGCAACCGGCGAGGCCAAACGTCAGAAAAGTAATCAACGTGAAGAGCAGAAACTTCCTTTTCATCATGTTACCCCCTTAAAAATCTTATACGCACGAGCAGCGCGCGCAGATGATACAAATTCAACATATCATAAAGACCTATAAAAATCCATAGGGGGTGGCGCAGTATTTTACCCACGGGCCAAAAATTTACATTCTGCAAACCGTTACCATGCAACTTCGGTGGTTTTCATCGGCGCTGATAAAAAAAAACGCCCGTCGGAAGATCCGGCGGGCGGCGGTATCGAATGCGGTGGTTCTCAGTCGATCCAGTAGTAGCGATCCTGCACGTCGTTCAGTTCGGTGCGGGCGACGAAGGCGAAGTCGTTGGACATGTCGAACATCCGGATTTCGGTGTAGGAGACCGTGTAGATGTGGGTGCCGATCACGACCGAGCGATCGATCGAATCGTAATAGTAATAGTAGGGGGTCGTTTCGTCGTTGTGGGAGAGTTTCGCGACGAATTCGAGGTCGCCGTCGAAGTGCGCCTTGAAGACGTACATGCTCTGGGAGTAGGCGCTGTAGTCACCGAAGTACTCGTAGATCGGAATCGCGAAATACCAGTAGTCCGCCCCTTCCGGCGCGTAGTACATGAACGCCTTGTGGTCGTAGGTGACCGGAGAATAGCTGTACTGGCTTTCCAGGAAGAAGCTGTCGGTGATGAACGGATCGTCGCCTACGGTGTCATAAAGCGAAATCTTGACGCCGGTGAAGCGGGTCCATCCGTCCTGCGTTTCGGCTTCGCGGCCGACGCCGAGCATGAGGCCGTCGTTGATGATGTGCAGATAGTCGCTCACGCCGTCTTCTTCCCACTGGCCGATCACGGTCGGATTTGCCGGGTCGGAGAGGTCGAGTTTGTAGAGCGGGTCGGTGTTGACGAACGTGACGACATATCCGACCGCGCCGTTGAAGCGGACCGAGTAGATCCGTTCGTTCGGCTTGCCGAGGCCTTCGGTGATCGAACCGAGCAAGGTCATTTCGCCTTCTGCGGTCGCATCGAGCACGAACAGCTTGTTCTCGACCGTCCAAGTCCATTGCACATAGGTCATGGTAGACCGATCGTCTAAGTCTGTCGTGATGGTATCGTCGACGGCCGTCGTGGTCGTCTCTTCGCCATCCGCGGAACCTTCAGAGGGTACTTCGCCCGTCGTAACGTCGCCGTCACCGTCGACCGTCACGATCGTCTGATGGTAGACCCATTCGGTCGTGGCGATGCGAAACGCGCCGTCGTATTCATCCATCGAGAACTGGTTGAGCGGGGATCCGTCGACTTCGCCGACCGCCTTGAAGACGAGCTTGTCGTCGGTGATTTCGAATCGGAGGATGAATGTCTTATAGTCGTACCATCCGGTCAATGCGTCGCTTTCATAGCGGTACATGATGACATAGAGGTTCGTGGTCGACATGTAGATCTGCCAGGTGCTGCCGAGATAGGCATCGACGTTCGCCTCTTCGGCGGGATCGGTGACGCTGAAGGAAACGAGCATCAGGTAGCACAGCGAGTAGTTGTCGTTGGGCATGTAGTAGATGTGGTCGGCGGGGACTTCGACTTCAACGTCGGAGGTCGCGGAGTCGTAATAGACGGGAATGAAGTTGTCTTCTTTGAACCCGTAGTTGACCATGTAGTTGTCGATGACGAGATACACCTGGCCGGCGATCATGCGGGCGTCGATCAGATAGGTGTTCTCGAAGAACATGTTGCGTTCGATTTCGACATTCTCCGGATCGGCGACGTCCAATACCAGGACGCGGGTTCCGTAACGGTAGTAATACCAGCCGTAATACATGTCGTCTTCCGCTTTCGTTTCCTCGTAATGGTATTCGTTGGCGAGGAGGACGACCTTGTGGTTGACCTCGTCGAGGAACATCCCATGGATATAGGAGTAGTCGGAATCCGGCATCGTGTACGCATAGACGATCTGCAGCGTGTCGGCGTCGATCATCAGGAACTTGTCGCCGGAAACCACGAAAATGTGGTATCCGTCGGTCATGATCGTGTCGGTTTCCATGACGCCTTCGACCTGGTCGTTACTGACGCTGTGGGTCCGGTCGACATCATCGGCGACCCCGTTCGGGGCGCCGGCCGCGGCGGTGGTGGTCAATGCGCCGTCGGTGGCGGATTCCATCAGCATGTCGGAATTGCGGTAGGAATACCAGCCGTTGCCGTTATCGCTATAGAATTGCGTGAGATAGGTGCGCAGTTCGTCGTAGTCGGAAAAATTGCCGACTTCGTCGACGGTGGGAAGTAATTCGTTCTCGGTGGTCGTGGTTTCCTGGCAGGCGAGGATGCCGGCGGCGAGGAAGAGGACGAGAGCGAAGGACGTGATGCGTCTGAACAGGCTCATTGTTTTCAAGTGATTGCCTCCTTGAGGGATGCTTGCATTAAATATAACAATCGGTCCGGCGGCTTTGTTGGTAAAACAATGCGCGTTACTCGGTCAGTTTCAGGAACAGCTCGATGTCTTCGCCGAGCAAAGAAAGCGACTGACGCCAGAACGCGGGATCGGTCACGTCGATCCCCGCGACCTTGGCGGCGTCTTCGACGGTCGACCGGCCGGTCGCCGCGAGCAGATCGTCGTAGATCGCGACGAAGGCCGGCTTGTCCTTCAGGTAACGGGCATACAGACCCTTCGCGAACAGGAGGCCGAACGCATAGGGGAAGTTGTAGAAGGACAACGTGCCGCTGTAGTAGTGGCTCTTGCACAACCACATGTACGGATGCAGCAGATCCGGGTCGAGCCCGTCGCCATAGGTCTTCTTTTGCGCGTCGAGCATCATGTTCTTCAATTCGTTCTCGTCGAAGACGGTCGTCTTGCGGCCGTCAAAGACGGCGCTTTCGAACAAAAAGCGGCTCAGAATATCGACGATCACCTGCGTATAGTCCTGGATCGACGATTCGAGCAGGAAGAGTTTTTCGTCCATCGACGTCGCCTCGCGGAGAGCGGCTTTATTGACGATCGTCTCGCAGAAGGTCGAGGCGGTTTCGGCGACGGGCATCGTATAGTTGGAGTTGAGGATCGATTCGCCGAAGATGCATTCGCCATGATAGGCATGGCCGAGTTCGTGGGAGACCGTGATGATGTCGCCGAACGATCCGTCGAAATTGGTCATGACGCGGCTTTCGCCGATCGAATGGATGTTCGAGCAGAACGCGCCGCCGACCTTGCCGGGACGGGGCGTATAATCGATCCAGCCGGTCTTGAACGCCTTGTCGGCCATTTGGAACAGGCGGTCGTTGAACGATTTGAAGTTCTTCAGCACATACGCGTTCGCCTCCGGGATCGTATAGGTCCGGGTGATGCCGCCCATCGGCGCGAACAGATCGTAGAACGGCAGTCCGTGCGGATGTCCGAGCAACTCGCCCTTACGGCGCAGGTACTTGCGGAACACCGGCAGCGCTTCGTTCATCGCCAGAAGCATCGCGTCGAGCGTCGCGCGGCTCATCCGGCTCTGGATCAGCGCCTGATCGAGCGGCGAAGCATATCCGCGTTCCTCACAGAGCGTATTGACTTCGCCCTTGATGCCGTTGAGCGCGAAGGCGACGGGGGTTTCAATTTTGCGATAGCTGTCGAGTTCGGCCAAATAGGCCTTCCGACGAACGTCCGGATTCTTGTCGTAGGCGAGGTTGCGGACCTGCGACAGGGTGATCGGCGAACCTTCGTAGTCGACCGCGACATTCGCCGTGAGCAGCGACTGCAGGCGGTCCCAGGCGTTTGATCCCGACTGGCGCAACTTGGCGACGAGCATCTCGGTTTTTTCGTCGAGATCATATTTGCCGTTTTGGATGATCTCCCGAAGCATGAAGGCATGCTCCTGGATGATCGGCGCGGCGCTGGCGAGAACCTTCTCGAACGCGGGAATCCCGCCGAGCCATTTCTTGAACAGCGTATCGGTCCCCGTCGTCTCGGTGAATTTTAGCCGCAGGGCGTTCAGATGCTTGACGGCTTCCTGGTTCGTCGTCTCGACGGATTCGGTGAGCGAGGCGAACGCAAAGAGCCGGTCGGCGACCGTGGCGAGCGCGACGCTCGCTTCGAGATATCCGACGATCGTCTGTTCCACAGCCGCGTATCCGTGCAGCGATGGTGCCAGCGCGTTGACGCGGGTGACCGCCAGATCGAGACGTTTCAGGTCTTCGGCAAAACTGGGATCGGAGAAACCTTTGTAGAGTCGATCGAGATTCCATTTGACCATGTTCGCATTCCTCCCGTTTTCTAAATATTCTAAGCGCGTCATGCGGTAGCGGATCGAGCGCTGCTCGCCGTATGAAGCGGTTTGGTACATGATTTCGTCTTGTGCGAAAAACCCGAGTTTCTGGATTACGCGGCGTGATTTGTCGTTCCCGTCGAAATGGGCGACATAGACTTCCTCGACATTGCGGTCGAGAAAGGCGTGCGCGAGGACGGCTTTGCAAGCTTCCGTCATCAGTCCCCGACCTTCCCAGTCGGGCGAGAGGACGTACCCGAGTTCGACGGCCGGTTCGCCGGCGAGCTTGGCGCGCAGATGCAGTCCGACCGAACCGATCACGCATCCGGAGACGCGCTCTTCGATCGCCCAGACGTCGTCCTCGGCGATGAAATGGCGGATGATCTTCTCCGATTCCTCGATCGCTTGATGCGGCGCCCAGCCCGCGGCGGGACCGACACTCGCAGTCGAAGCGTAGGCGTAGAGGTCGGCCGCGTCGGCGAGGCGCCAATCGCGCAATATCAGTCGCTTGGTACCGATCGTCTTCATGCGTCGAGCGCTTCTTTCACGACGAGACCCTTCGATGCGATGTCGAAATGTTCCCTCGGCGTGAGCGTAAGGGTCTTGACGCCTTCGATCGCGGCGGTGACGAGCGGTTCGTAATCGAAGAACGTCTCGTAATGAAGGGCGAGTTTGCGGGACGGGCGGATGACCGGATTCTTCGGCAGATACACCGTGCAGCAATCCTCGAAGGCACGGTTCGAGATGTCGAACGTGCCGATCTTGCGGGCAACGGAGATGATGTCGATCTTGTCGTAGGTCGCAAGCGGCCGGAGGACGAGGACATCGCACACCGATCCGATCGTATCCATGCTTTCGATGGTCTGCGAGGCGACCTGGCCGATCGATTCGCCGTTCAGGACGCACAGGCAGTCGTGCCGGAGGGCGACCTTCTCGGCGATCCGGTACATCATCCGCCGCATCACCGTGATGATGAAGCTTTCGGGGATATGTTCGATGATTTTCTGGTGGATCGGTTCGAACGGCACGAGGTGCAGTTTCATCTTCGAGTAGGGCGCATAATCGGAGAGGATCTCGACGATGTCGATCGCCTTCTGGACCGATTCGATCGCCGTCAGCGGCGTCGACTCGAAGTGCAGGCACTCGATTTCCACACCCTGCTTCATCGCCAGATATCCGGCGACCGGCGAATCGATTCCGCCCGAAAGCATGAGCAGTCCCTTCCCGCCGATGCCGACCGGGTAACCGCCCATCGCGCGGATCTGCTCGGTGAAGAGGTAGGCGCCTTCGGGACGGATTTCGATCGATAGGACCAGTTCGGGATCGTGGACTTCGACGGCGAGGTTCGGACATGAGGGGAGGATCCGACGGGCGAGTTCGCGCGAGACTTCCTGGCTCGTCTGCGGATACTGCTTGTCGGCGCGCTTGGTCTCGACCTTGAAGGTGGTCGCCTTTCCGCCGGTCTTCCGTTCGATCATCGATACCGCGGTCTTCGCGATCTCGTCAAGATCGACGGCGCACTTCGTGATCGGGCTGTAGGAATAGAGACCGGACACGCGGTCGAGCCGGCTCATCACGGCGTCGCTTTCGACACCGTTCAGGATGACGAACATGCGGTCGTGCCGGAAATCGTAGCTGACTGGGAAGGCGGCGAGTTTCTCGCGGATCAGCCGGTCGATGCGGTCGGAGAATACCTTTTTGTTCTTGCCTTTGAGATTGAGGTCGCCGTAGCGGACCAGAATGCGTTCATACATGATGGGTTCCTCGATTCGTTCCGCTCATATTTTATCATACGGGTTGCCATTTCGGGCCGGTTAATGTAAAATTGTCCCGGTGATGACAATGTACGAAGACTTCCCCCGCGGCGCGACGCGCGCCGCCCATTATTCCCGCTTTCTCGAACTCATCCGCGCCTATATGGATCGGGATCTTCCGGCGATCGCGAACCTCGCCAATTTCGCCGCGCTCGTCGCCGAATGCTTCGACGACATCAACTGGGCCGGCTTCTACCTCTTCGACGGCGTGAAGTTGACGCTCGGTCCGTTCCAGGGGAAACCCGCCTGCACGACGATCACGCTCGACCGCGGCGTCTGCGGCCGCGCCGCGACGCTTCAGGAGACGGTCGTCGTTCCCGACGTGCGCCGCTTCCCCGGGCACATCGCCTGCGACGAGGCGTCGCGTTCGGAAATCGTCGTCCCGCTTGTCGTGAAAGGAACCCTCTTCGGAGTCCTCGACGTCGACAGCGCGTCGCTCGCCCGGTTCGGCGAAGCGGAACGCGAAACGCTCGAAGCGGCGGCGCAGGTTTTCATTGACATCGACCCCTCATTGTAATATAATGATGAGTGCGCATGTAATAAAAAGCAGTTGCGCCTGCGAAAATGCTGTCTTTGATTGTTCCGTTTGAGGTTTGTCAGTACCGTCAACTGCTTGACGCGAACGCATCAAAACAATCAATCTGGATCTTCCGGGAGCTCCTCGGTTATTACGCGTAAATAGGAGGACAATACAATGTCAAGATTTACCGGTTCCACATGGAAAGTATCACGCCGCCTCGGCTTCTCAGTCACCGAGACCGGTCAAGAACTCAACAAGCGCCCGTTCGCTCCGGGACAGCATGGTCAGAAGAAAATCAAGCTGTCGGACTACGGCACCCAGCTCCAGGAAAAACAGCGCGTCCGTTTCACCTACGGGATCAACGAACGCCAATTCAAGAAGACCTTCGAAGACGCCAAGCGCATGCCCGGCATCACCGGCACGACCTTCATGGTCCTGCTCGAGTCGCGTCTTGACAACCTCGTCTTCCGTTCCGGCTTCGCCCGCTCCCGCCAGCAGGCCCGCCAGCTCGTGACCCACGGCCACATCCGTCTCGACGGCGCCAAAGCGAGCATCCCCTCGATCCGCGTCAAGGCCGGCCAGGTCATCTCGGTCAAGGATACTTCCAAAGACCTCGTGATCATCAAGGACGCCCTTACCCGCGTCGTCTCCCGTCCGGAATACATCACCTTCGACGACACGAAAGTCGCCGCGACCTTCGTGAGACTGCCCGAACGCGCCGAGTTCCTGACCGAAATCAAGGAACAGCTCATCGTCGAACTTTACTCGAAATAACTTCGAAAGACCGTCCCTGCGACGGTCTTTTTTTTGCCCTGACGACAAAAAAAGAACCGGAATTTTCCGGTTCTCGTTTTTGTTATCGGACGCGTTTGAGGGCGGCGGCGGCCATCGTGATGAACTGGTCGGGGTCCAGCGAGGCGCCGCCGATCAGGGCTCCGTCGATGTCCGGTTGGGCAAGCAGTTCGTCGATGTTCTTCGGATTGACGGATCCGCCGTACTGGATGCGGATCGCTTCCGCGACGGACGCGCCGAACAGTTCGGCGATGACCGAGCGGATGAACGCGCAGGCTTCTTCGGCGATCGAGGCGGTCGCGGTCTTGCCGGTTCCGATCGCCCAGACGGGTTCGTAGGCGACGACGATCTTCTTCATGGCGCGTTCTTCGAGTCCGACGAATGCCTTCGTAATCTGGCGGCGCAGGACGTCGTTGGTCACCCCGGCGGTACGTTCGTCAAGGACTTCGCCGACGCAGACGATCGGGGTGAGGCCGTTACGCAACGCGGCGATGGTCTTCTGGTTGACGATTTCGTCGGTTTCGTAGCAGTATTTGCGGCGCTCGCTGTGGCCGACGACGACATAGTCGACGTTGTAGCTCTTGAGCAGCGGTCCGGACACTTCGCCGGTATAGGCGCCTTCGTCGGCCCAGTGGAGATTTTGGGCGCCGACGCGGAGGTTGTCGCCCATCCGCTTGATGAGGCAGCGCATGAGCGGCGCCTGGGCGCAGATGACGGTGTCGACGTCCCGGATCGAGGGAACGGCGATGGCCGCCTTCATGATGAAAAACAAAGCTTCGTCGCGGGTCTTGAACATCTTCCAGTTGCCCGCTATGATCGGTTTACGCATGGACTATCCTTCTATCCTCAGGCGAGGATCTTTTCGATGTCGGCGATCGCTTTTTCGGCCTTGTCGCCGACCGCGATCAGTTTCACGTTCTCGCCGCTCGGAACGGCCAGGCTCATCAGTCCGAGGATCGACTTGGCGTCGATCGTGACGTTGGCATAGACAAGGCGGATGTCGACGTCGTACCGGCTCGCGGTTTGTACGATCTTCGCGGCCAGTTCGGCGTGCAGACCCGCCGTGCTCTTGATCAAAATGGTTTTCTCCATGGGTGGGTTCTCCTCTTCAAGCTCGGGCTCGGCGCGTGCGCCGCGTCCCTTATTTTTTTCCGGTTGCGGATGATCCGCCGACGCGATGAAGCGAATCGATCAGTTGTTGCAACCGCAACCGCAATTGCACGGTTCCGCGTCGTCGAGCGATTCGACGCCGGGCAGGGCTTTTCCTTCGAGATATTCGAGGGAAGCTCCACCGCCGGTGGAGATGTGGGTGAATTTGTCGGAAAAACCCATTTGGATCGCCGCTGCGGCCGAATCGCCGCCGCCGATGATCGTTCTGGCATCCTTCATGTCCGCGAGGATCTCGCAGATGGCGCGGGTGCCCTTGGCGAAATTGGCGAATTCGAAGACACCCAGCGGGCCGTTCCAGACGACCGTCTTGGCGCCCTTGAGTTCCTTCTTGAAGAGCGCGATCGTCTTCGGTCCGACGTCGAGTCCCATTTCGTCGTCGTGGATGTCGCCGTAGGTCGTCGTGCGGAACGGCGTGTCGTTGGCGAATTCCTTCGTGACCACGAGATCGACGGGGAGGATGATCTTGCCTTTGGCTTTTTCAAGGAGCGATTTGGCCAGATCGATCTTGTCTTCTTCGCAGATCGAGGTGCCGATGTTATGACCGAGCGCCTTCATGAAGGTGTAGGCCATCCCGCCGCCGATCAGGATCTTGTCGGCTTTGGCGAGCAGGTTTTCGATGACGCCGATCTTGTCGGAGACTTTCGCGCCGCCGAGAATCGCGACGAACGGCCTGAGCGGATTGTCGACGGTGCCGCCGATGTAGCGCAGTTCCTTTTCCATGAGGAAGCCGGCGACGGCGGGCAGATGGGTCGAGATACCGGAATTGGAGGCATGGGCGCGATGCGCCGTGCCGAACGCGTCGTTGACGAAGACGTCGCCGAGAGAAGCCCAATACAGACCGAGTTCCGGATTGTTCTTCGACTCTTTTTTGCCTTCGATGTCTTCGAAACGCGTGTTTTCAAACATGATGACTTCGCCGTTCTTCATCCCGGCGATGGCGGATTCAAGGACTTCGCCGCGGGTCACGGGAATGAACTTGACGGGCTGGCCGAGCAGTTCCTCGAGCCGTTTCGCGACGGGCAGAAGCGAGGATTTCGCCTTGTCTTCGGCAGTTTCGACGCGGCCGAGATGGCTGAAGAGAATGGCTTTGCCTTTTTCGGCGATGACGTAGCGGATCGTCGGCAGCGCCTGGACGATGCGGTTGTCGTCGGTGATCACGCCGGACTTGATCGGCACGTTGAAGTCGACGCGGACAAGCACGCGCTTGCCGTATAACTCGATGTCTTCGATGGTCTTTTTATTCATGTTTCGTTCCTCCTGGAAGGTATGTCAACACCACGCTTTATTATACTATCAAGTGAATTTAAATACTACTGGAAAGTATCGTGAAAACATCAGGTGAAAACACTTTCCTAACGGTTTCCGGTCGACGATAGGTAGCATAGGAGCCGATCCGCCAGCCTCATCTGCCGCAAAAGGAGCGTTTCCGACGCGGTTTCGATCCGTCTTCCGTCGTGAAAAACGATAAGCGCGCGACCGCCTGCGAGCCGTCCGATCCGCGCGATCGCACACCGGTTCACGTAGACGCCGGTTTCGGCGCGAAAGCCCGACAGCGGCAGCAGCAAAACGTCTTTTTCAAGGTGAAGCGGGACAAGGCGTCGCACCCCGAGCAGTTTCGCGGCGCAATGGATGGCGGCCGCCGTCGTCGCCAGACGCCGGGCCGCGATGCGGTCGCAGACGGCCTTCGGGGAGCCCGTTGCACTGTCTTCGCCATCGTCTTTCATGATCCGGCAGGTCCCATCCGGCCGTTTTTCGATGTAGTCGATCATCCTTGCACCCCCGGTTCATCATACCACCGGATCGGGGAATTTGGTTTTGATAAAAAAAAGCCGCCCGATTCGGGCGGCTTGATGAGGTTACTTGACTTCAACCGGCGCGGCGTCGGTCTTGACCGGCGTCGACTTGGTGATGCGCAGTTCGTTGTCGACATCGAAGAAATGGCTCTTGTTCATGTTGACGGCGAGCTTGATCTTGTCGCCGATGTGGACGTCCGAACGGGCGCTGACTTTGGCGATGATGTTGGTTTTTCCGATCGAGATGTGGATGTTCGTCTCGGCGCCGAGAAGTTCGGCGACGTCGACGAGGAATTCCGCGGCGGATTCCTTGTAGGTCTCGAGCGCGACGAGTTCGTCGTGGATGTCTTCCGGACGGATGCCGAGGACGATCTGACGGTTCAGATAGTCTTTTTCCTTCAGCATGTTGAACTTCGGTTCCGGAACCTTGAGTTTCAGGTTTTCGACATAGAAGCAGCCGTCGTCCTGGACTTCGCCGGAGAGGAAGTTCATCGCCGGGGTGCCCATGAAACCGCCGACGAACATGTTGTTCGGATTGTCGTAGAGTTCCTTCGGGGCGCCGATTTGCTGGATCCGGCCGTCTTTCATGACGACGATGCGGGTCGCCATGGTCATGGCTTCGATCTGGTCATGGGTGACGTAGATGGTCGTCGTGCCGAGGCGTTCGTGCAGCTTGATGAGCTCGGCTCTCATGGCGACGCGCAGCTTGGCGTCGAGGTTGGAGAGCGGTTCGTCCATCAGGAAGACCTTGGCGTCGCGGACGATCGCGCGGCCGAGGGCGACGCGCTGGCGCTGACCGCCGGAGAGGGCTTTCGGCTTGCGATCGAGATAGCCGGAGAGGCCAAGGATGTCGGCGGCGTTCTTGACGCGGCGTTCGATCTCGTCCTTGGGCATCTTGCGGAGCTTGAGGCCGAAGGCCATGTTGTCGTAGACCGACATATGGGGATACAGGGCATAGGACTGGAACACCATCGCGATGTTGCGATCCTTCGGGGCGACGTCGTTGACGAGGACGTCGTCGATGTAGAGTTCGCCGGCGGTGATCTCTTCGAGTCCGGCGACCATTCTGAGGGTGGTCGATTTACCGCAGCCCGACGGGCCGACGAAGACGATGAATTCCTTGTTCTTGACGTCGAGGGTGAAATCGAAAACCGCCTGCACGCCGTTGTCATACACTTTGTCGAGATGTTTGAATGTCAATGTTGCCATGAATGATTCCTCCTGGAATGGATTTTGAACTCATGCAAATTATAACGGATAACCGATTTTTTTCCTATGGTCAAAGTGCACAAATCACGCGCGGAAGAGCAGAAAGCAGGCGAGTCCGCCGGTAAACGTGCGGACGTCGATCCCGGTCTTCGCGGCGAAATGGTCGAGCCGGTAATTGAGCGTGTTGCGGTGCATGAACATCCTTCGGGCGGCGCGCGAGGCGTTCTGGTCGGCCTTGATGAACCCGACGGCGGTGTCGACCGTTTCGGCGCCGACAAGATCGTAGTAGTAGCCGCGCAGGATGCCGCGAAGCGGCGTCAGGTTGCGGAGCACGGCCTCGGTCACAAGCTCCGCCGCGCCGAACACGCCGTGGCCGAGTTTGGGCAGGTCGCTTAACACCGCCGCGACCGGATAGTCGGGCGAATCGGGGACGACGAAGACGGTGATGTCCTGGATGAACTCCTGGACCGCCAGTTCGCGAAGCCTTTGGAAATCGGCGTCCTCGTGGTCTCCCTCGATCACGAGGCGGACCAGATCCGGTCCGGCCGGAAAGACGCGGATGTCGCCGTACGCGGTGAAAAACGCGGCCATCGCTTCCTGGTCGACGCGTTTCATCCAGACGTAAGCTTCACGCGCGTTCATGCGGGTACCTCCGGGATCAGACGACGTAGTCGCCGCGATACGAAAGGAGCATCACCGACTGGACGCCGGGGAGCGTCTTGATCGGGTCGATTTTCTTGCCGATGTCCTTCTGGCCGCGGACTTCGAAGGTGAATTCCGCCTTGTCCTTCTGGACCGACTTGTTGCGGAGGACGAAGCGCGGATAGATTCGCTTCGCTTCGGCGAGGAGCAGGTCTTCGTCGAACGGTCCCTCGATCCGGACGATCAGGATATAGGGCGTCGTGAAGATCTCGAGCGCCTGGACGAGCATGATCGCGAGGCCGACGACGGCCGAACCGAGCACCGCGAGGAGTCCGGATCCGGCGCCGACGGTGATGCCGATGCCGATCGTCCAGAACATGAAGATCGTATCGAGCGGATTCTTGATCGCCGTGCGGAAACGCACGATCGACAACGCGCCGACCATGCCGAGCGACAAGACGACGTTCGAGGAAACCGCCATGATCACCATCGTGGTGATGAGCGCGGACACCGGGAGGGTCATCGAGAAACTCTTGTTGTAGACGGTCGTCTGATACGAGAGTTTATAGATGAAAAGGACCCATAGGGACAGCGCGAAGGCGACGAGCAGATTGAAGGCGATTTCGCCGGGAGTCAGTTCGAGGACCGACCAATCTTCAAAGAATTCCTGAAGTGTGAACAGCATCATAGGCATCTATGTCATCTCTCGATCTCACGGGTTGAGAAGAATCCAGCCCATGTAGTATTTGGAATACGAAACGATTTGGAAGTTCTTGAAGAAAATGATCTTTCGGAGCGTTTCCGGAAGAACCCCGGTGTATTTGACTTCGAGGATCGTCATCTGCGGTTCGAGGACCCGCCGGCGGAAGCCGGGATCGGATTCCCAAAGATAGGCGGTGACATCCTTGTCGAAGGTGACGCGGACGTCACCGATCGGATACGTGAAGGCCTCGCGGAGATAGTCGACGACGATCGCGGGACGGAGGTCGTCGAGTTTCATCCGGACCAGCACATCCGCCATCAAGCGGATGTTGGCATAACGGGAGACGCCTTCCGCATCGGCGCGGAGGAGCGCATCGCGCATCGGATCGTCGAGCCAGATCGATTCCTTGGCGGTGAGGTTCCCGACCTTCGTCTTGTATTCGAGACGGGCCGGACCGCCGGCGTAACTGCGGACGCGGTATTTCTGGTGAAATTCGACGCCGTCGGCCTTGTCGCCGACGCGGGAACAGTACAGATCGTCGAAGTAGACGCTCGAAATCGTGTATTCGCCGGTCAACGGATCGGCATGGGGGTCGCGGGTCATCACGAGCGGCAGCTGATTCGCGAGCTGCACGAGTTCGTCGGGGGTCAAGAGGAATTTCAGTTCGGTGCGCGTCAGTTCCAAGCGGGTCCCTCCCCCATAAATGCGTGAATGCCGACTTGCGTCAGCATTCATTATAACACATCGAATTTGATTTGTCGGCGGTTATTCGCCCGTGATGCCGGTCTTTTCGATGCCCTGGACGAAGGATTTCTGACCGACGAAGTACAGCAGCAAAAGCGGGATCACGGAAATCACGGTCGCCGCCATCTTGAACGACTCGACGAGTTGGATTTCGCCGCCGGCGTCCGGATGGGTCAGACCGGTCGTGCGCGTCGAGAACAGCGAGTCGAATTTGCCGAGCTGGTTGGTGAACAGGTCGATGCCGTCGCCGACGAGGAACTTCGTGACGTAGTCCTCGTTCCAGTTCCAGACGAAGGAAAACAGGAAGACGACCACGATCGTCGATAACGACAGGCGGATCGTGATGTGCCAGAACAGCTGGAATGGATTCGCCCCGTCGATCTTGCCGGCCTCGTAGAGGTCGTTGGGGATCAATTTGAAGAAGTTCACGAAGATCATGATCAGAATCGCGGAGTTGACGCCCTGGCCGAAGAAGGCCATCAGCATCTGCGAGTCGTAGCTGCCGATTCCCTGGCCTTGGCCGGTGCGTCCGATCAGCTGGTAGAATTCGTTGAACATGTTGTACTGCGTGATGAGCAGGATCGGGACCGGGATGATGAACGACAAAAGGATGATCGTATAGAGGAACTTCTTGCCCTTGAACTCGTAGCGGGCGAAAGCGAACCCGGTGAGGGCGGAAATGACGGTCTGCGAGATCGCCATCAAACCGGAATACTTGATCGAGTTGAAAAGCGAGACGGTGCCGTTTAGGACCTTCCAGGCGATTCCATAGTTTATCAACGTGAACTTGGAGGGGAGCCAGCCGACTTCGGGATTGACGAGGTCGGAGGCGGACATGAAGGAAATCGAAAGCATGCGCAGGATCGGATACAGGAAGACATAGCTGATCGTGATCAGGAAGATGTAGATTGCGATCCGGGAGACGATCCGCGTGACTTTCGCCTTGTGTCCCTTGACATAGGCCTTCGCGTCTTCGAAGCGGGAGCGGACGTTCTGAAGGAGGGCGTTCATTGCGCGTTCACCGTCCCCTTCTTCTGCTGTTCGCGGCGGCGGGCGAGGTCTTCCATGCCGAGCCGCTGGATCGAGGAAAGCTCGACCTTCTTGACTTTCTCCGACCGGCCGAGGAGGAACCAGGCGACACCGACGAGCAGGAAGACGACGAACGTATAGATCGCCGCGAACGTCGAGGCGAGGCCGATCCCGCCGCCGCGGTCGTAGATCGAGTACTGGATCGTGTAGAAGACCGGGTTGCCGGTATAGGTGCCGAGCTGGACGATCGTGAAGACCGCGCAGACGAATGCCGTCGGCTTGACGATCGGGACTTTGATCTTCCACAGGATCTGCCAGCCGTTCGCGCCGTCGATCTTGGCTGCTTCATACAGGTTGACGTTGATCTTCTGGAGCGCGTTGATGAACAGGATGACGGGGATGCCGGTGAACCAAAGCACCATCGTGAAGTTCCCGAAGAGTCCGGACAGGGCTTCGGCGAGCTGCGGGCTGTAGGACAGGATCATCTTGAAGATGATGTTGTCCGCATAGGTGAGAAGCGATCCGGCGCCGTTCCAGTAGAGGATGCCGGTGATCGGACCGGACATGATGATGACCGGGAAGAAGAAAATCACGCGGAAGATGCCCTGTCCCTTCACGCCGGTATTGAGCAGCACGGCGAGGATGAAGGCGATGATGATGATCGTCGGGACGTAGGTGAACTCCATCACGATGAAGTCAAAGAGTTGCGGGAAGAAATTCAGGTTGCGGAACGCGGTGCCATAGTTTCCGCCCTTGTCGATCAGGTTGTATACGTAAGTGAGTCCGATGCTTTCGGACGTGATCTTGAAGAACGTGTTGTAGATTGTCTTGAAGAACGGATAGATGACGAAGGTGAGGAAGCCGAGCAACCACGGCGCGATGAACAGATAGGCGATCTTGTTCTGATTCTCGATCCGCGAATCGCTGGTGAGGGCTTTGAGGGTTCTGTTTTTCGCCATCTCACTCGCCTCCCAGCACGACGTAGGATTCGGCGGGGACGGATCCGGCGCCATAGTCGTATGCCTGGTCGGTGTAGTTCACGTAGATCGTGACGCCATTGTCGTAACGATTTCGGATCACGCCCGCGGCGACGACGTCGCGGTCCGTCCAGGCGGCGCCGAGGACGCTTCCCAACGCGCCGTTCACGGTGGCGTAGATCGTCTCGATCGCTTCTTTGTACAGTTCGTACTCGGTCGAGTAGTAGTCGCTCGAATTCGTATCGGAGAGCACATAGGCCGGTTTTTCGGTAAGGACGAAGGACGGCCAAACGTTGTAGTCGATCATCCGGAGCATGTCCTTGGTGGTGTAGAAGGAGAAGTTGGAATAGATCGCGTAGAGTTCCATCGTGCCCTGCAGGACGATCTGCAAAAACGGCACGGTGTCGGTTTCGATCAGATACTGGGTCGTGTAGACGTCCATCTGCAGGTATTTGTCCGTATACTTGAACAGATAGCTGTTCGGCTGCGTCAGGTTGAGTTCGCCGACGCCGGACAAGGCGTCGAGGGCGTTGCGGAACAGGATGATCGCATCCGTGCGGGTGGTGACGTCGCCGGTATAGTCGGTGACGAGATGATCGGTCATGCCGTCGACGGTGAACGACGGGACGCCCATGCCGGCGAAGGTGTTCGCCTGCTTCATCAGCCACTCGGCGCTCTTGATCGGACGGGCGTAGAAGAACGTGTCGATCGGCTCTTCATAGGAAAGGAGCCTGCCGTACCAGCCGGCCGGATGCTTGGAGGCGTTGCGGTACAAAGAAATCTGTTGTTCGTTGATCAGGTAGTAATCCTGATAGAACGAGATGTCGACGCCGAGGTCGGAAAAATCGCCGATCAGGTCGCGATAGCTTGCCTTCGATCCGATCGCCGAGGAGAAGATGGCGCGCGACGGATTGCCGAGGGTGACGCCCTCGGCCTGCCAGCCGATCAATCCGGAGGAAATGTGCGTGATTCCGGTCGCCATCACGTCGGAGAGGATGTCCCGGACGTTTCCGGCGGCGGTGGCGACCATCGTCTGATAGCCGATGATCGAGTTTTCCGTGTCGGCCATCAGGAAGTCGAGGCGGATCCCGATGTCCGTCGCGGTCGGCGCGATCGACGTCAGTTCGCCCGTATCCATCAGGTACTGCTTGTACTTGAGCGCCATTCCGACATAGTTGGCCGGATAGGGATCGGCCGTGCCGTCGCCGGACAAAAAGTCGTAATGAAGTTCCGCGTCGAACTGGTTCAGTTCGTCGCCGATCGAGGGAACCGGGTTGTCGCCATCGAGCGTGTAGATGCGGTTGTACCTGTAGTTGTACTTGAACTTGGCAAAGGTATTGTTATAATATGTGGCGTTGCCTTCGGGCATCGAAACGATCTGCATGTATTCGGCGCCGGAGGTCGCATAGGCGACGAACGCCGCCTGGTCGTTGCCGTGGGCGATCCCGAACACGGGAATCGACGCCGTCTTGAACGGCACATAGGTGCCGAGCGCCAGTTCGTAGTTCTGGAATGTCTGCGACGGGTCGTCGCCAAAGACGACGGCGGTGTATTCGGTCAGCTTGACGGTGTTGTTTCGGAAGCGGATCAACCCGCCCGAACCGTCGGGGACGAAAGCGTAGCCGCCGATCATCTCGGTTTGCACGCCGCTTTCGTCTTCATAGTCGCCATCGTCTTCGAGGGTCTTCGGGGTGGCGGTGTAGACGGTCTGCACGCCGCCGACGGCGCCCATGAACGGAGCGACGCTGATCGTCGAAAGGTACGGGAGCGCGGTGCCGGCAAGGAGGTCGTTGATGATCCGGAGCGCGAACCCGCCTGCGGTGAGGGTGATGTCGGCGACGATCGTCATCGTCAGATCCGAATCCACGCCGATCCCGAAGGTATCGAACGTGAAGCGCCAGAGCGTCGGATCGCCATTGATGTTCTGCAGCGTCGAGTTGACGTCATAGAGCGACAGTTTCAAATAACTTGAATAGACGGTGTCGATCTGGTAACCGGAATCGCTCGCGCCTTTCTTGTAATAAACGAAATTCAACAGCGAGTTGGCCAGAAGCGGACCGGCGGGATCGATCGCGGTGAGCGAGTCGACCGGGATTTCGCAAAGAGCTTCGAACGTCGCGAAATCGATCAGATCGTCATTATAATCGTTTTTGGCGTCCCGGCAGGCGGCGTTCTGAACGGTTTTGGTCCTGGTCGGATCGATGTCGAGGCCGGTCTTCCAGGTGTAGCCGTTGCGCTTGTCGGTGACGACGAGGACGTCGCGGGCTTCCTGCCAGTAATAGACGAAATCGGCGGTTTCATGCAGCATCGCATAGCCGCCTTCGTCGAAGTCGGAGGAAGGGATGTCGGTGAGGGCGGGCGGATTTTCCTGCGTGTCGCGGGCCGTCGGGACCCAGGCGCCGCTGACGGCGAGGGGGGTGAGGGACAGCGCGGTCACGAGGACGGCCAGGCTTTTTTTAACCCAGGACATGGCGGAACGCCTCCTTCACGAGTTCAATCAGGAATGTGAACAGTTGCTTGATCGTCATCTGCACGAAGGCGAAGACAAGCAGGATCACGACGAGGAACAGGATGGTGATGAGGATGCTCTTGATCGTCTCGCCCAACGTGTAGTTCTGGATTTCTGAGATCGAGATGAACACGAGCAACAGGCTCCATGCCAATCCGACCCCGAAGATGACGTTCAGCAGGAACAGCTCGTTGGTCGTCGCGACGTAGGAGATGAGGGTCGATGTGACGCATCCGAGGATGAACGGCAGCATCGAATAGGCGACCCCCTTGAAGATTTCCCCGAGCGTTCCTTCGCCGTCCTGGATCGACGTCACGAGATAGCTGCAGAGGACGAAGAGGCCGACGAGCGCGAGGAAGCCGAGGATGATCGAACCGAGGTCCATGTCCTTCAGGTCGGTCGATTGGAAGATGAACCCCTTCCCGGCGATGAAGAGCAGGTAAGCGCCGAAGGTGAGGCCGAGGATCGCGATCGCGCCGGCGTAGGATCCGTGAAGCTTCTTCTTCAGGTAGTAGAACGCGTCGGCGGGTTTCTTCGCGACGGTCTTGGCATAGAGCACGTCGGCGATCAGTTTGTTGGAGGTGATCTTCGTCGTCACGGCGCGGACCGGGGCGAGGAAATGCGTCTTCCGATCGGCATAGCCGAGGACCGCGAAGGCGATGAAGCCAAGCAGGATGATGCCGAGCGACGGCAACAGATTCGCCTGCAGCCAGATGTTGCGGAGTTCCCAGAAGGCCTCGGAATAGAGTTCGCGGTTGCCGGCGATCTCGAAGTGTTCGGCGGCGAGCGCGTATTCCTCGAGTTGCAGATAGTTCTTGGCGATGCCGTTGTGGGCGAGCATCGACATCTGGTTCAGGCGGAGGACCGCCTTCCAGAGCTCGACGGCTTCCTCGTAGCGGGTTTCATCGTAGAGCGCGATCGCCTGATAGATGGTCGAGGCATATTCGGTCGGGACGAACGACTGCAGGTAACTGTTCTCCGAATCGAGCGTCCAGATCTGCCCGGCGGCGTCGACGGCGATCGCCGCGAGGCTCTTGAAGAGACCCGCGATGCCGACGTCGAGATAGGATCCGAAGGTGTAGATGAACTCGCCGTCGTTCGTGTAGACGTCGATCCAGCCGCTCTGGTCGGCGGTGTACATGATGCCGGGATCGTCGACCGCGACATCGACCAGCTTGGCGCTTGAGATGTACATCTCCGCGAGCATGTTCGTGCCCTGCGTGGTGTGCTTCTTGATATTCTCGACGCGCAGACCGGAAGAGGACGAATAGACGATGCCGCCGTCGTCGATGAAGACGGACGTGAAGACCGGCGGGGTCAGGTTGATGTTGAGGTTGTCGAGCTGCTCCTGCGTGTAGATGAACTGCTGGAACTGCTGGCGCAGCGTCAGGTTGACCTTGTTGGACGAGAAGAACCCGAGGAATTCGCCCGTGTTCGAGAGCTGGACGACGCCGTCGGAGGACCCCTTCGAGACGACGTACATGATCCCCGCCTTGTCGACGGCGACCTTCTCCGGCTCGAAGGCGAGCGTTTCGTACATGATCGAATTCGGTTTTCCGAAGGATTCGACGAGTGTTCCGTCGGCGGAAAAATGGAAGACCCTTCCGGCGGCGGAATCGGCGACGTAGATGTCGCCCTCCGAAACATAGGCGGAACTTTCGCGACAGACGAACACGCCGGTCGGATTCGCCATCAGCGGGGTGGTGAAGGAGGTGATCGTGTTCGCGATCGGATCATAGATCACGATGCGGGCGTTGCCGGCATCGGCGATCACGAGTTTGCCTTCGTTGTTCACCGCGAGATCGGCAGGGCTTTTCAGTCCGAGCGACGTGATCGTCTGGCCCGGCAGGTAGGCATCCTGCGTCTGGACGTAGTCGTGATCTTCGTCAAAGGCGTAGGTATAGGTGGTGGAGGAAGAGGCGAAGACCCGGACGGTCCCCGCCGTCAGCGCGGCGAAGAGCAAGAAGAGGAAGAGAATCGAAGCTTTCTTGACGATTTTCATGGNNCTTGATGCCCGAATGGCTCATCGTGTCCATCACGTTGCTTTGCATGAAGATGAAGATCGCCAGGTTCGGAAGGAACATCAGGAGTCCGGCCGCGGCGGCGATGCCGGCACCGGCGGGACCCGCCGAGGCGGACGTGAGCGTACTCATATAGAACGCGAAGGTCTTCTTCGTCTCGTCGATGACGTAGATGTTGGAAGACTCGGTCGAGTTCCAGATCATCTGAAACGACAGGATCGCGACCGTCGCGAGCGCCGGTTTGACGAGCGGCCCGATGATCTTGGTAAGAATGTGCCAGTCGTTCGCCCCGTCGATCTTGGCCGCCTCGATCAGTTCGTCGGGAACCTGGTCGATGAACTGCTTGACGAGGAAGAGGCCGACGGGCATGGCGAGATACGGGATGATGTGGGCGGCGAAGCTGTTCGTCATCCCAAGGCCGGTGACGACGAGATAGCGCGGGATCGCGACCGCGGTGGCCACGAACATGAGCGCGGTCTGGTTGATCGAGAAGAGCGCTTTTTTCAGTTTGAACTTCTTCTTCGACAGCGCGTAGCCCGTCATCAGGGTGATGAGCAGGGTGGCGAAAATCGTGATCGAGGTCACGACAAGCGAGTTGAAGAGGTAACGGGTCATCGGCACGCCGGTCCCGGACGCGGTCCGGAACAGGCGGGCGAAGTTGTCGAGCGTCGGATTGGAGACGATGAACCGCGGCGGGAAGAGGAACAGTTCGGAGAGCGGCTTGAAGGCCTGCCCGATGACGTAGAAGAGCGGCAGGATCATGAAGAGGCTGACCGGGACGAGCAGCGCGTAGAACTTGAGCTGCGAGGGATGGAAGGATTTCGGGGCGATCTGCGTTCCGAGGAAGTTCGACATGGTCTTCAGTCCCTTTCCCCGAAGAGCGCATACGCGACCCGCGAGAAGAGCAGGATCACGACGAGCAGGATCACCGACAGCGCCGCGGCGTAGCCCATCTCATAGCGGATGAAGCCGTAGTCGTCGATGTGGTTCACGATCAATTGGCCGGCGTATTGCGGCGTCGGGTTCGATCCCGACAGCGCCACGCCGATGCCGCCGGCGTTGAACGCGCCGACGATCGCCATCACGGCGCCGAACAGCATCTGCGGCTTCATCGACGGAATCGTGATGTAGAAGATTTCCTGCATGCGGTTCTTGATGCCGTCGATGTAGGCGGCCTCGTACATTTCCTTGTTGACGTTGAGGATGCCGGCGAGCATCGACAAAAACCCGATGCCCATCGAGCTCCAAAGGGTGACGAAGATCATGATCTGCATCAGATAGTCGCCCGACTGCAGAAAGTCCATCGGCGTGTTGACCATGCCGAGGTCAAGCAGGACGGCGTTGATGTATCCCGACTTGTCGCCGGAAAAGAGGGTCCGGAAGATGACGCCGATCAGGACGCCGCCGAGCATCGACGGCGTATAGAGGGCGAGCGCGATCCACTTGCGCGGCTTTGCCTGGATCTGCGACAGCATCCATGCCATCATGAAGGAAAGCGCGTATCCGCCGGGTCCGGTGATGATCGCGTACTTCAGCGTATTCGGGAGGACGTAGCGCAGGAAGATCTCATCCTGCGTCAGGATCATCACATAGTTGTAAAGACCGAACATCTTGGCCAGCGCCGGCGCCTGGATGCCGTTGAAATAGGTGAACGAAAGGCCGATTGCGGCGACGACGGGAATGACGATGAAAAGCGAGAACAGCGCGATGTACGGCGCGAGGAGGAGTGCCGTCGAGGCTTTGTCGCGGTCGAGATCCGGACGCCGGATGCGGGAGCGGAAGGCTTTCACGGCCTTCGAATCGGAAATGCGTTGAAGCAGCGTTTCACCGGCCATCAGTCGTCCCCCTCTCCGTACAGCGCGATTTGCGACAGGATCCAGTCGGTCCCGCGCACGGTGTAGGGTACGAGCACGTTCCCGTTTTCATCGAGATAGCCGAACTCGACCATCTTCTTCTTGATTTCGCGGTTGATCTTGAGCACTTGGTCGTCGATCGCCACGCGCACCGGCGTGCCGTCGAAGGTCACCGTGTTCCAGATGTCGGAGAGGCCGCGCTCGAGCAGATACTGCCCGGGCGTGCGCGGCACGTCGGCGAGCCACTTCACCATTTCCAGGATGACGGCCTTGTCGACGGAATCGATCGGCGAGTTCTCGACCGCCTCGATGTTGCCGGAGAGCCAGACGAATTCCGGACCGTAGGTGGACTGGAGCGCGAACGCGAAGTTGGTCTGCGTTTGTGCCGAGAGCCACCATTTCATGAATTCCCAGCTGGCGGCCTTCTTGACCTCGTCTTCGAGTTTGAACATGATCGCCCCGGAACCGTTGGCGATATACCAGCGCTGGACCTCTCCCTCGTCGTTTTCGACACCCGGATAGAGGGCGAGCGCCCACTGTCCGGTCAATTCGGGAGCGGCGTTCTTGAGCGTCAGGTAGGTACCGAAATCGATGATGCCGATCGGCAGGGTGTTGTAGCGGAACGAGTTGTAGAAGGATCCGACGTAGGAGGGAAGGCTGTAGGTGGTGTAGAGGTCGGAGAGCAGCTTCAATCCTTGGTAGGAACGTTCGCTGTCGATCGTCGTCGAGAGTCCGTCGGAGGCGTAGACCGAACCGCCGTACTGATAGATGAGCGACGAAGTCTGATAGAACCACTTCATTGACGATCCGCCGGAGGTCGGATAAAAGAAGTTCATGCCGTAGCGCTGAAGCGTCGGAAGCATGTCGATGACGTCCTCCCAGGTATCGGGAACGCCGATGCCAAGCGCCCTGAGCGTGTCCTGGCGGTAAACGAGGGCATGGAATTCGAGCGTTTCCGGCATCGCGTAGACGCCGTCCTCGATGATGTACGGAATGAACGCGCCGGGGGCGAAATCGCCTGCGATGGTCCAGAAGTCCTCGAATTCGGAAAGATCCTGGAGCGCGCCGCGGAGGGCCAGATCGAACGGCTGATAGGATGCGAGTCCGAGCGCGATGTCCGGGGTCTTGCCGGCGGCGTTCGCAAGGATCAGCTTGTTCGCGTCGGGCATGATCGAGATCTTGATCTTGGTATCGGTATCCTCGAACGCCGCGTCCGCCATCTTCTGCATCAAATCGACATAGATGAGGGAACGGTTGACCCAGACGTTGACGGCTTCCGGATCGTCTTCGGTGACGTATTTCTTTTTGGTGAAGGAGGCCGCGAAGGTACGCACGGCGTTGCCGAACTTGGCGAACCCGCCGGCGTTCGCGTTCTCGAGTTCGGCGTCGTTATGGATATAGAAGGCGTCGAGATAGAGCGGCTGGCGCGAGATCGCGGTGATCGAGTCGCCGAGCATCTGGGTGACCGAGCCGACGCCGCTGTAAAGCGTGCCGAGAAAGAGCGGGATGACATCCGGATCCTCGTTGATCTCTTCCAGCAGGGAGACGGCGCTTTTCAAATAGGAAAGGGTGGCGGAGGTATCCATCAGTTCGGAATAGGGAGAAAGCGTCACGACGTCGTGCTTCACGATCGTGATATAGGCATCGAGGTACGCCGGCGTCTCTTCGATGTAATGGGTGAATTCCCACTTGCGGTCGATGTCGATGTTGGCCCCGGTGATTTTCAGGATGTTCAAGGCGAAGGCGTTGATGTGGTCGACGAGCAGCTGGATATCCCGGAGTTCGTCGGCGACCGGTGTCGTGACGGCGCGCAACGATATGGTATGGGTCCCGGCAGTCAGATAAAAATCGTAGAAACCGTCAAGATCGCCGAGCGTCAGATTCGCCCAGGTATCGGCGCCGGTGACGCCGAATTCATAACTCTTGAGTTCTTCGAACGGGATCGCGCCGTCGATCGCGATGGCGCGGAAGACGGAAAACTCGTTCTTGTCGTTCAGGTAGTGAAGCGCGATCCGGTAGTTGCCGGTCGCGGGGACGGAAAATTCATAGGTGACTTCCTGACCCGAGCGGTACCAGGCGCTGCCGTTGATGACGTTCAGCTTCTTGTCGATCGAATCGAAGGGGGTCACCGAGGGCGACTGGAACGCATGCAGGCGGACGTAGGAAGAGTTCTTTTCGATATAGGAAATCGCGTCGACCTCGACGGTCTCCGCCGGACGGTCCTGATCGAGATGAAGCGATGCGTACGCTTCATAGGAGGGGGCGGCGACGGGCGCGACGAGTTTGAGATCGCCGAGCAGGATCGCGCCGTCCATGACGTTTTCGATCGTGATTTCATGATTGCCGGCGGTGAATTCGAATAACAGCGGATCGGTCGTCGGATAGGTGTTGTTGTAGAAGGAAAGCGGACGCCAGCCGACCACGCGAAGCTGTTCGGGCAACGATTCGTCGCCGTAGGTGTCGAGCGTGAAATCCTTGGTGGAGTCGCTCCAGACAAGCGGCACGTCGATCGTCGCGGCGTCGTCGAAGGGAAGTTCGTCGTTGATGCGAAGCGACAGCGTCAGGTTGTTCAGCACTTCGCCGCCGACATAATAGTCGACCACGACGTGGTACATCCCGGCGGTCGGCACGTCGACCCGGTAGGTGGCGGTTCCTTCGGCTTCGAGGTCGATCGCGGCGATGCCCTCATACGCGTGGTTATCGGCGGTTTCGGTGGAAAAAAGCAACGCCGAAACGTCCGTCAGTCCGTAGATGACGGTGCGGGCCTGCAGATAGCTGACGTAGTCCCGACGCGTGATGTATTCGGTCGAACCCTGGATGACGGCCAGGGCCTCTTCGTACATTTCGTCGGTGATTTCGGTTTGCCATTCATCGTAGTCCGTCCGCTTGAACGGATTGTTGAAGACGAGCATGAACAGGACGATCCCCGAAAAAATCAGGATCAGGGGTTTGAGCAGTCGCTTCAATTTCATTGGAAACCTCCCGTTACGCCGGAAAAATGGACGATTTCCAGCGTATGTAAACCGTATCATATGAAATTATTATATCACAGTACGAAGAGCGATGTCCACATCAAAAGCCCGTGGATAAAAAGAAAAGGTGTGTATAAACACACCTTGACTTTCAGATTATCCTTGGAAGTCGGACGGTTCGTATCCGTGATAGATCATCAGGCCGAGTTCGAGATCCTCGAACGCTTGCGCGAACCGCTCGTTGATGGCCGTGTTCCAGCCGGGAAGGAGCGACAAAATCGAGCTTTCGAAGGCGGCGTCAAACTTCGTGTAGCCGCCGTTCACATCGGGATTCCAGTAGTTGCCCCATTCGTACATGATGTCGCGGGAACTACCTTCGAACGAATAGAACCACGGGAAGGATTTGTCGGAAACGTCCCAGAACTGACCGATCCGGTAGAGCCGGAGGACTTCCTGGAAGCCCGGCATCAAGTATTCGTCGTCGAGGTTCTTGGCGCCGAAACGCTGATGCTTCGAGGGGGTGTACCAGTATTCCATCTGGTCGTCGAACATGTCGCCGGTGACAATCGGCATCGAGTCGTTGAGCGCGGACGAATAACCGGCGGAAGCGGAATCGTAGAACAACTGGTTGGCGCGGGCTTCGAACGAACGGCTGTCGGCGCACCAGAAGATGGCGAACGTGTAAGCGATCTGGATCTTCAGTTCTTCTTCGACGGTGCAGGAGATGTCGCCGTCGTCGATGCAGTAGTTGTAGACGGCCATCGGGTCGAGGACGAGTCCGATCGTGGTGTCTTGATAGTCGGTGGCGGGACGCGGGTAGATGTCCCAGTCGTTGATGTTGCAGACGGCCCACCATGCGGTGTTCGTTTCAGCGCAGTCGCCCATCATCCACGGCTGACCCTCGAAGGTGAGCAGGCGGCCCTGGCGGAACAGATGATAGTCCCAGTTGCCGGTATTGGCTAACAGCGTGTGGACCGGACCGGTCGCGGCGTTCTCGCCAAGAGCGAGGGTTTCCTGGTCGTACTGACCCCAGAACGAGCCGGTGACCCATTCGCCGATGTAGTGGATCATCGAGCGGACTTCGGCCGAGTTCAGGTCGATGAACGAAGCTCCGCCTTCATATGCGGCAAGCGAAGCCTGGATCGTGGTGACGCCGGTGTTGATGAAGGCAAGCGGGGTATCCATCGCGCCGTAATACTGGTTTTCCTGATTGTTCGAGTAGTTCGCGACAAAGTCGGTGTATTCGTCGATGTCCCAGTCGGGGCCGGGCATTTCGATCAGGTTGGCACTGGCGAGGGACTTGTTGACGTAAACGCCCCAGGGCAGGATGTACTGCGGAAGGCCAGCCTGGAAGCCGTAGTAATTCATCATATCCATGATGCTCGGGTTCACGACCTGGTAGAGCGGGTCGGCCTCGAAGCGCGAGATATCCGCGACAAGTCCCTTGGCGACGTCGCCGGGGAGGTCGCGGACGGCCCATACGGCCGGGAAGCGTCCCTCGTCATCGCGGTAGGTTTCCAGCGTCTGCGACCAGGCGTCGGGTCCGCCGGACTTGAAGTATCCGTTGATGATGATGTTCGGGTAGATTTCGTTGAACGCCTTCGCAACGGCGTAAGCCGCGGCGTTGTTCTGCGCGAGTAACTGATCCGGGGTGTAGTCCGAGTGGCCGAGGTCATAGAGCGTCGATCCGTCGCCGGACCACAGCACGATGTCGATGATGCCTTCGACATTCCGATCCAGACCGGTGGAAGACTCGATGTTGGTGAGTTCGGCGGTCGTGGTGGCTCCCGTCGTCGTGCTGGCTCCCGTCGTCGTGGTGGCTCCCGTCGTGGTGGTTCCGCCGGCACTCGTCGTCGTTCCGGAAGTCGTCACTCCGCCCGTCGTGGTCGCGGCAGTGGTGATGGTGTCGCATCCGATCATGACGATCATAAGCACGATCGCCATGAGGAAAGTCAATAGTTTTTTCATTGTCTCCTCCTATAACATTTTTGATTGGATTGAATTCGAGTCTATTTTATCATACGGGTAAAGCGTTTTCAATAGTTTTTATGTAATAGGTTACACATTCGAAAGCGCAAAATCGAACGTAGTATGTTCATCGTGTCAGGATCAGGACTGTTTCCGCATATTCCGCTGCGGTCAGGGCACCGTCTCGCTGCATCCGGGCGACGATTCGTTCGACCGGATCTTCGTACTCCCACCAACGGAGTTCGCGATGGGCGCGCTTGAGAACCGCGAATAGCAGGGTTCGTTCCGGTTCGACGGAGAGCCACTCGTTCGCCGGGTGCTTGAGCGACAGCCGGGGCCGCGTTTCGTCGGTGGAATCGAACGTCACGTCGGATTCGGCGCGAAGGTCCTCGACCGATGCGCCGACGAGGATCCCGTAGACGCCTTTTTCGACGAGAAAGGCGTTCTGGTGAACGATGAAGGAAGCGAAGTCGGCGTCGCTTAAGCAGAACGTGACCTGTTTCTGTTCGCCGGCGGCGAGATCGACCTTTGCGAACGCCTTGAGCGTCTTTGTCGGTGAAATCAGAAGTGAGGCGCGCGGGGCGACATAGAGTTGAACGGTTTCCTTCCCGGCGACGGTTCCGACGTTCTTGACACTGACCGTGACGGAAAGCGTTTCGCCGTTCCTCAAGATCGATTTCGACAGCGTCAGGTCAAAATAGCGGAATTCCGTATACGAAAGGCCGAACCCGAACGGAAAGGCGACGGGGATCCGGTGGGTGTCGTAGAACCGATACCCGGTGAACAACCCTTCGCGATAGACGGCCGGTCCCAGTTTCGCCGGAAAATCCGGATAGGCAGGCGTGTTTTCCAACCGGATCGGGAATGTTTCCGACAGTCGGCCGGACGGATTGACGAGGCCGAACAGGATTTCCGCGATCGGCACGCCGCAGGCGGAACCGCCGAACCAGGACTGGACGAAGGCGGGGACGCAAGCGGTGATCGGAGCGGTTTCGACCGCCGATCCGGAGGCGTTCACGACGATCGTGCGCGGATTCACCGCGGCGATCCGTTCGACGAAGGCGTATTGTTCTTCGGGCAACCGCATGTTGATGCGGTCATGGCCTTCGCTCTCGAGTTCGGAGGTCGTGCCGGTAAAGACGAGAACGGTCTTCGCCTTGCGGGCGGCTTCAAGGATGTCCGCGGTAATCGCGAATCCGTCGAAATGCGCCGCGGGGCAGATCGCGCGGATCGCCTCGAGCGGATTTTCGAGGTGGTACGGTTTCAGTTCGGCGCTGCCGCCGCCGTTCATCCGCGGATGCGCGGCGAACGTTCCGAGGACCAGTACTTCCGCCTCGTTTGACAGCGGCAAAATGCCGTCATCGTTCTTTAAAAGAACAATTCCTTCGCGGGCGACATTGCGGGCGAGTTCATGGTGGGCTTCGAAATCGGCGGTCTTGCCGCGGTTTTGGTTCGCAAGCAGACGGTCATACGCGGACAAGATCCGGCGCACGGCGACATCGATCACATCGATCGGATACTTGCCGTCCTCGACGTCCTTGATGAAGGCGTCCTTCCACTCGGACTGCGGCATCTCGATGTCAAGACCGGCCAACACCGAAGCGCGCTTGTCCTGCACGCCGCCCCAGTCGGAAATCGCGAGGCCGCGGAATCCGAAGGCGTCGCGGAGTAGTTCCTTGAGGGCGAACGGACTCTGGCAGGCGTAGATACCGTTCACTTTGTTGTAGGCGCCCATGATCGTGAGCGGATCGGCGTCCTTGATGATCATCTCGAACGGTTTGGCATAGAGTTCGCGGATCGTCCGCAGATCGACGTCGGAGGATGCGAAACGCCGGGACGATTCCTGTTCGTTCAAGAGGTAATGCTTGACCGAGGTGCCGATGCCGGTCGACTGCGCGCCCTGAACGAACGCCGTACCGATCTTGCCGGTGAGGACCGGGTCTTCGGAATAATATTCGAAGTTGCGCCCGCCGAGCGGACTGCGCTTGCCGCAGACGCCGGGACCGAGGATCACGTCGACCTTGTAGTGGTTGCATTCCGCCCCGATCGCGGCGCCGACCTGTTGGATCAGGTCGACGTTCCAGGTCGAAGCCATCAGCGAAGCGGAGGGAAATGCCGTCGCCGGCATCCGTGTTTCGGGGTACCCGCCGCGTTCCGTCGGATCCTTGTAGGCGCGCAGGCCGTGCGGGCCGTCGCCGACCATGAAGTCGCGGATGCCGAGGCGCGGCACGCCGTTCATCCACCAGTTCTTCTTCCCGGTGAGCAGCGACGCCTTTTCGGCGAGCGTCAGTTCATTCAGGGTTTTTTCGATATCCATCGTCAGTCCTCCTTATAATCGAGTCCGAATCCGAACGGGAACAGCACAAGCGACGCATCGTACGGAACGGAGTTCACGTTCATCCCGATGCCGGAGGCGATGCGCGGCCAGGTGACCGGCAGTTTTCCGGAAAAATCATAGTCGCCGTACAGGACGTCGGCGATGCCCGATCCGGCTTCGGAACCGGGGAGCCAGCAAGCGACGAACGCATCGAAGAACTGCAGGTAGTTGCCAAGCAGCAACGGTCGTCCCGAAAGGAGCAGGCCGATGACGGTCTTGCCTTCGGACTTGGCGAGGAGCACCTGCTCGAGCAGGGCGGCATTGCCCGCATGGGCGGTGGCGCCGGTCAACGTCGGATTGTCGTTGTCGCCGTTGTATTCGGCATACGGCGTTTCGGAAAGGACGACCACAAGCACGTCGGCGCCGCTCCGATCGGTCGCGACCGTGCCGCTGCCGGCGGCGATCCGCGTCCGGATTCCGGACAGGATCGTGACACCTTTCGTCAGACGCCTGGCGGGGTCCCCCTGCCAGGTGATGGTCCAACCGCCGCACTGCAGACCGATGTTGTCGGCGCCTTCGCCGATGACGGCGACATTGGCGTCTTCATCGAGCGGCAACGCGCCGTTTTCGTTTTTCAGGAGGACGAGCGACTTGCGGACCGCTTCGCGGGCGACGCCGCGGTTTTCGGCGGTGTAGAAGTTGGCGTCATAGCCGATGCGGTAATAATCGGATGTCGTTTCATCATAGAATTCTTCGCTGAAGAGACCCATCTTGTACTTGATGGTGAGGATGCGGCGGACGGCGTCATCGACGCGTTCCATCGATATATCGCCGTTTTGGACCGCGAGGATGATGTTCTCGATCGCGGACTTCCAGTCAAACGGTTCCATCAGCATGTCGATGCCGGCGTTGACGGAGGCGACGATCTGGTCATAGTAGGATCCGGACAACTGATGGATCGCGTTGTAGTCGGAGATGACGAAGCCGTCGAAGCCCATCTCGTCCTTCAAAACGTCGGTGATCCAATAGGAGCTTCCGTGCATCTTGTCGCCGTTGATCGAGCTGTAGGAGACCATGATCGTATAGACGCCCGCCTCGATCGCCTCGTAGTAGGGGGCAAGATGGAGCGCGCGGATCTCCGCTTCGGTGGCGATGGCATTGCCCTGGTCGTGGCCGCCGTCGGTCCCGCCGTCGGCCACGAAATGCTTGGCCGAGGATGCGAGGCAGTAACTCTGAAGTCCTTCGATGTACGGACCGGCGAGGTTCGTGACGATCTCCTGGGATTCCGAAAATGATTCGTAGGTGCGTCCCCAGCTGATGTCCTGAACGATCGAGACGGCCGGCGCGAAGGTGTAGTTGATGCCGGTGACGCGGACTTCGCGGGCGACGACGATGCCGATCCGGTTCATCAGGCCGGGATCGTTCGCGGCCCCGAGGCCGATGTTATGCGGGAAAATCGTCGCGCCGTAGACGTTGTTGTCGCCGTGGACCGCGTCCACGCCGTAGATGATCGGAATCCCGGAGGAGGACTGCAGGGCGGCGTTCTGGAAGTTTTCGTACATCAGATACCATTCGTACGCCAGGTTGGNNCCGAGGTTGTAGGTGCGGACGTCGGACGTCGAGGCGCCGTTGCGCTCCGCCTGCAGCATCTGTCCCGCCTTTTCGGCGAGGGTCATCGAATCGAGGAGCGTTTCGACGTAGGCGGTGTCGACGACGAGTTCGTCGCAATAGGAGCCTTCGTAGCTCACGGCCTGCTCGTCGGTCAGAAAGGTCGTCTGCGTCGAAGTGGTCGGTGTCGTCGTCGTGTCGGTCGTGGTCGTTTCAGTCGTAGTCGTGGGGATCGTCGTCGTGTCGGAGGTACCCGAAACGGACGTGGTGGCGGCATCCGACGTCGACGTTGACGTGCTGGACGTCGTCGTGGCGCTACTGGCCAGTTCGCAGGAAAGGATGGAAAACGCGGCGATGGCCGCGATGACCGCAATCAGGATTTTTCGCATTTTTCTACTCCGATGTTGGGATGGTCCAGTTCACCGAGACGAGGGCGTTCGCCGGGAGCGGGACGGTGCATTTCTTGCCTCGCCAGAGGATGCTCGCGACGCGTCCCGCGCCGTCGTTCCAAAGGACGAGGGTGATCTTGCCGGNNAAAGCCGATAGGACGAGGAGAGCACGGAAACGAGGCCGGTGCAGTTCCCGCAGCCGCCGAGATGGGTCGTTCCGAGGGCGTCGAGGGCGAGGTTCCAGTACGTCGTGCCGACGGCGTGATGGTTGTAGGCCTCGATGTACATCCGCCGGACGCTCCACTCCATGTTCTGTTCCAGGTTGGTGTAGGTGGTGACGGCGGTGCATTCGGTCATGAAGACTTCGACTTCCGGGTTGTTCTCATACAGATAGTCGAGATAGTTGCGCATGTCGACTTCGTCGCCGCTGTAGCAGTGGACGCCGATCGCATCGACGTAGGCGGCCGTCTCTTCGCTGCGAAGCACGCGAACGGGAAAGTCGATCAGATTGCCGGATCCGTCGACCGGATTATGATCCCAGATCATGATCTTCGCGTCGTTTTCGACCATCTCGAGGTCGGGTCCGAGAAAGTCGCGGACGAAGATCTTCGTCGTATCGATCGTCCAGGTCATGCCCGGGTAGTCGCTCGGACCGTAATACGGCTCGTTCTGCACCGACAGGTAGTCGATGTCGATGCCTTCGGCGGCGTAGGCGTCCAGATACTTGATCAGATACTGGGAATACATTCCGTAATAGCTGGGCGAAAGCGTTCCGCCGTACAGGCTCTTGTTGGTTTTCATCCAGGCTGGCGCGCTCCACGGCGCGGCCATGAAGATGAGGTCCGGATTGATCGCCAGGGCGTCTTTCAGGATTTCGATGATGATCCGGTCCTTCTCGATCGAAAACTCGGACAGATCGGAATCGGCGACGTTTCCGACGGTGTCGTCATAGGTGTAGTGACCCATCGCGGCGGTCGTGAAGTCGGAAGCGCCGACGGTGAGGCGGACGAGCTGGACGCGCATTCCGTCTTCGCCGAAGATGTACTCGATGATCTCGTCGCGCTGTGGGGACTGGTCGATCACCCAGGCGGCCGCATAGGTGAGGGCGGCGCCGGTGCCCTTAAAGGCTTCGTATTGGATCAGATCGTCGACGGCGATCGTGCCGGTCGAGCCGTCGACCCAGCCGGAGATGCCACTCACCGCGGCGAGTTTCATCGTGTTGTTGGTCGCGTACGCCGTCACCGGGATTTGCGCGAAATCGAGGGTGGTCGCCGTCGTCGTTTCCGTCGTCGGCTCGGTCGTCGCGCCGGTCGTCGTACCGGTCGTCGTTTCGACCGTCGTGGCGGTGGTCGCCGTGGACGCCGCGGTCGTCGTAGTCGTCGTCGCGGCGGTGCAGGATGTCGCGGACGCAAGAAGCGCCGCGAACAAAAAGAGAATCAGAAAGCGTCTCACAGTTCGATGATTCCCCTTTCGACCAGGCTCCTGAAGTTCCAGCCGCTGTTTTGGGTGGTGATTTTGTAAGCCCAGAACACCCAGCCGGCCAACCGCCCGTACGCATCGAACTGGTTCTTCGCGTAGCGGGATTCGAATTCCTCCCGGGTGCCGGGATAGTCGACCTTGTGCGCGCCGAGGCTGAATTCGCCGACGATCACCGGAATGGTCTGTTCCATCCGTTGTAGCATCGGCAGCAGGGTATAGGGATAAGCGAGGAATTCTTCGGCGGGCATTGTCTTGAACTTCTCGTTGAAGCACTGGTAGAGATGCGTATCAAGGATCACGTTGTGCCATTTGCGGGCGGCGAAGAACGCCTCCCACGGTTCGAAGCGGAACCCGTCGTGGAAGACGATCGCGGTTTCGGGATGGAGGATCGTGCGGAGCACCGCATAGGCGCGGTCGTAGAACCCGCCGAGGATCTCCAGCGGCATGGTCCAGTGCGGTTCGTTCAGGACCTGGATCGAATGCAGGGCGGGATGGTCCTTGTAGCGCTTGGCGATTTCACCGAGCACGGCGACGGTCACGTCGATGTTCTTGGGATCGAGATGCCAGGTCAACACGCCCTCGATCCCGCCGTTGTCGAAGCCGTTCTGGGAACCGGGAGCGGTATGCAGGTCGAGCATGACCTGCATCCCTTCGGCGTGGATGAAATCGAGCGCTTCGTCCAGGAAAAGGAGCGGCGAAACATAGGGATATTCCGAAGGAAAGCGGTCGGGAAACAGCCACCACGGTATCGGCAGACGGACCAGGTTGATCTGGTGCGCCCTGAGCCAGCGGATATCTTCCGGGGTGATCCAGGTCTTCCAATGCGCCTCGAGGGCGGTCTTCGCATCCGGATGGTGGGTGACGAAGGAGGTTTCGCAGTGCTTCGGGATCGGTACCGGGGAAGTGTCGAAAAGCGCCGGTTTCATCCAGCGCTCGAGCACGAACCAGCCGCCCAGGTTGACGGCGCGGATCGGCATCATGGCGTTACTTCGTCACGAGCACGGTCGTGATCGACCGGGCCGGCGAAAGCATGGTGCGGTGGATTCCGCCCTCGGCGAAGTTGTACCGTTCGTCCTCTTTCGTCGCGTTCATGACGACGAGAACGATGGTGCCGTCGGGGTTTTCGAACGCGATCGCCGACAGGTTCTTATGATCGTTGGCCGATTTGATCCGGACGGCGCCGGGCTTGATGAACTTGGAGAAATGACCGATGTAATAATACGAGGATTCCTGGATGATCTTCTCCGGGAAGATGTCGAGGATGATCGGCGCGTCGCAGACGTTGTTCACATGGTTCGGTCCGCCGAGATTGTCGAGCCAGAGGTTCCAGTCCATCCAGCCTTCGCACCAGTTCGACAGATCGCCGATGATGTTTTTGGCGTAGCGTTCGCCGGACTCCCAGGTATAGCGGTGCATGTGGAAATTCTCGACGCATCCCTCGGTGAACATGAGGTGCTTGTCGGGCCAGAGGTCATGGGTCTTCCCGACGTTTTCGAACGCTTCGGACACGTACCAGTGAAACGCCGTTCCCCAGACATACTTCGCGGCGGAAGGATCGTTCAAAATCGGCGCCACGTGTTCGACCATCACGTCACGATTGTGGTCCCAGACCATGATCCCGACGTCGGAAACATCCGAAGCGGAAAGCACGGGTCCGAGATGGTCCTTCACGAAATCGCGCTCCTCTTCGCCGGAGTAGATGCACGAATCCCAGCGCTGGACCGCCTGCGGTTCGTTTTGGACCGAGATCCACTTGACCATGAGGCCGGACTTGCGGTACTCCTGGACGAACCGGACGTAATAGCGAGCCCAGGCGTCGGCGTACTTTTCCAGCAGGTGTCCGCCGTGCAAGGGCGAGTTGTTGTCCTTCATGAAGGCCGGCGGGGTCCACGGCGATCCGAGCAGCATGATCGGATATCCGGCGATCTTTTCGGCTTGTTTGACGACCGGAATCACGTAGGTCCGGTCGCGGGCGATGTCGAAGGTTTTCAATGCGGCGTCGCCTTCCTCGATGTAGGTATAGCTCGACAGGGAGAAATCGCAGCCGTGGATCGAGACGCGTCCGAGGTTGTAGCCGATGCCCTCTTCGGGATCGAAATACAGGCGGATCGCCCGTTCGCGGACTTCCGCGTTGACGCGGTAGAGGTTATAGCAGGCGGATTCGGTGAAAGCGCCGCCGAAGCCAATGATGGCCTGGTAGGTGGTCTTGCGGTCGAGCGTGATCCGCGGCGCCTGGGAGTCGGCCTCAAGGACCAGATGTTCGACTGGGGAGAGGCGGAGGCTGGTGTCTTTGGCAGTGAGGATGGTTTTGATCATGGCGGTCTCCTTCTGTATATGTAACTGTTTACACAAGTCTATTATATCGCGAAAACGGGAATAATTCAACCCTGATCCACCCCCGGGAAAAAAAGAAAAAGGCCAAAGGCCTTTCTCATTCCTCAATCCGGTAGTAACGAACGTAGTCGATCGCCAACTCGGCCGGATACTGGGCCGGATCGATCGCGCCGCCCCAGGTGCCGCCGATCGCCAGGTTCAGGATCAGGTAATACGGCTTGTCAAACGGCCAGCCGCTCTCGTCGGTGGTAAACCCGGGCGCGTTCTTCTCGTATCGCTGGAAGGACTTCCCGTCGATGAAGAATTCGATATATTCCTTGGTCCAGTCCATCGCATACTCATGGAATCCCTGCGTGACGCCGGGAAGCGGTTCGAAATGCGTGCGCTGGGTCCGGAGCATGTGGTTGTATTTTTCGGTATGGAGGCTCACGTGGATCGTTTCGAAATGGGAGGTGACGTGCTCCATGATGTCGATTTCGCCGCAGCGCGGCCACGGCACGCCGGCCTTTTTGTCCGCCGGCAGCATCCAGATCGCCGGCCATGTGCCTTGGGCGGCGGGGATCTTCGCCATCACGGCGATGCGCCCGTACTGGAACAGTTTGCGCTCATAGGTCGTCAGGCGGGCCGAACTGTAGGGCGCGTCGAGATACGGTGCGATCTTGCCGGTGATGACAAGCTGCGAATCGCGGACGTCGGCGTTATCGCCGTCGGTATAGTACTGCAGTTCGCCGTTGCCCCATTTTTTCTGACCGACATCAAAGTTCCATTTGCTCGGATCGGGTTTCCCCGGGAGGTCGAACTCGTCGCCCCATTCCAAGATGTACTTTTTCATGATTTCATTCCGCCTTTCCTAAGGTCGCCGTGATCGTGATGCCGCCGGCGCAATCCTTGCGTGGGACGGAAAACGAAGCGGCGTTGATCATTTGCGTCTTGCCTGCGTATTCGACCGTCTTGACGACATACCGGCCGAGCTCGCGATGTTCGGGATTCTTGACGATGAGGCGGCAGAGCGAACCGCCCGCGATGAAGGAACATCCTGCTTCCGCTTGATCGAAATGCGCGTTTTCGAGTTTCGGTTCGACGACGATGTCGCCGTAAAAGCCGCGGACCCCGAAGATGCGTTCGACATAGCCGATCACGGTCCACGCCGCCGAGCCGGTAAGGTAGTGGTACATCCCCCGGCCGCGGGAGTCGACATATTCGGGGATGCCGGGCAGGATGCGCGCCTTGTCGATGTCGGCCATGTAGTCGTACTGCGCCTGCAGGACGGCGTTGCCTTCGGTCGGGAAGCCGGCCGCGAACAGTCCGTATGCGTACATCACGTCCATGTGGGAGAAGAACGCGCCGTTTTCCTTGTGTCCGTAGGCGAAGCCGGCGAAGCGTCCGAGCTTGAGATTGCTCTTGCCGAGGT
Source organism: Acholeplasmatales bacterium (assembly GCA_003477305.1). GTDB lineage: Bacteria > Bacillota_I > Bacilli_A > Izemoplasmatales > Hujiaoplasmataceae > UBA12489. Next base: position 69,025 of record DMTN01000025.1, read on the forward strand.
CGGTGTTGAGCCGGATCAGGCCGTTCTTCGAATCTTTCAAATGGGTGTTCACGGCCTTGGCGATCATCGGTACGCGTTCGGCGGGGACGATGCCGGAGAGAAGCGGGAACACCTGCCCGGTGAGGGTCATGCGGACGCCCTCCGCGGAAGCGGAATCGACCGGACGGCCGTGATTGTCGTAATAGCCGTTGTACCAGCCCGTACCGTTGCCGCCGTCGATCCATTCCTTTTCGTTCAACAGCTTCTTCCAGTGTCTGGCCTTGCCTTTGAGGTCGCCGATCAAATCGATCACATTCATGCGGACCAGACTGCCGGAGAGTTTTCCTTCGACCGATCCGAAATAGGCGTCGCGGATCCGATGCAGTTCGGCGGGGGTCCCGACGAGCGGTTTTTCCAGCGTCCCGAACAAGACGGCCGCTTCCTTGGGAAGTTCGACGAACATCATGTTCCGCGTTTTACGGAGATGGTCGAGGAGGTCGGCGATGCGATTCAGATTGCCGGCGTACATGGCCGTGAAGGTGACCGTCTCGCCGTGTTCCGAAGCCATGTCGATGCCGTCGTTCCAGTCGGCGCCTTCGAGCCGGACGCAGCCGTGATCGCCGACGTTATAGAACGGAATCACATTTTCGAGAAGAAGATGTTCGAGAATCGTACCTTCATAGGGCTTGTCGTTGAGATCGGAAAGCAGGTTCGAGCCGTTTTGGACGAAGCCCGGATCGACCGCCTTCGTATAATGGACGAACTTGTCCTTCCAATACGGTGTCTTTTCAAAGAGCAAATCGACGTCCCCGGTGCGCTGGACGTAGAAATCGACGGTGACGAAGGGCCATGCCCCGTGATCGCTCCAGACACGGACGATGTTGTTCCGATCGGCGATGAATTCGCCGGGATTCATCCCGACGATGGTCGCGTTCGTGCCGTCGATGCGGACCCCGCGGATGTTGTTCACGAGCCCGGCGCGCGCCGATTTCGGATCAAGCAGCGTGAGCGCGAGCCAATCTTGCCAAAGATCGCGCCAGCCGCGTCCGCCCCGTCCGTAGTCATGATGGGGCAGGAAGGAACAGCCGTAGATGCGGCGCATCACCGGCTGGAGCCCGACCCAGCGGAGCCATCCGGAACGTTCGGAGGAAGACAGGTGCATCGCGACCGCGGCGGTTTCACGCAGCCAATAGTCGCGCGTCGCCTGGAGAAGGGTTTCGAAGCCGGAAAGCGAAAGACGCTTGGCGGCGAGGTCGGCGACGGCGGCGCTTCCTTCGGCGATGAAGTATCCCGCGACGATCGACAGGCGTTCGCCGGGAAGCAGGGTGAGTTCGGGAAACCCGAGTCCGCCGAGTGCCTCATAGCCTTCGACGATGGCGCCGGGACGATGCGGCGAATGCATGTCCGACTGCGGAACGATCGGGAAAAACAGATCGCCGCCTTCGCCGTTGAACTCCTCGAGGATCGGCCAGCGATCGGCGACCGGGAGGCGATCGCAGACGGCGAATACGCCATAGGCGGTCCGATTCGCGAGATGGCCGCGTTCATCGAAGGAAAGCGTCGGTTCGTTCGTGATGCCGTTTTCGTAGACGCGCACCCGATTCAGAAGCGCGGTGACGTGGCGATGATCGCGGAGATTGTCGGCGCTGCGGCCGTAGAGCGGAAAGGCGATGGTCGGCTTGACCGGAAGCGGATCCTTGCCGATGTTGGTGAAGACGATCCGATGGAGTTCGACGGCTTCAGCGACGGCGGGGACGAACGAGGTCACGGAAACGCTGAAACGCGCGTTGCTGCGCGTGACGGTCTGGTCGAGCAGGCCGATTTCAAGCGTCGTCTCGTCGTCGTTCAAGCGCTGCACGGGGGTGTTTCCGGTCACGTTGTACAAATCGCCGCCGACGCGGAAAAACACGTTGCGGCAGTTGGCGGGATCATTCATCGTTTCCTGCGTCGCCGGGGCGATGGCGAAGTGGTTCTGATCGATCTTGAGATCGCCGCCAAGCCGCGGGGTGATCGCCGCTTTCATGCCGTGTTCGTTGAACAGCGGCAGATAGAGATGGCTGATCCGATCGGCCCCGGTCAAGGTGAAACGGCCGTCGGATTTTAATGTCGTCGCATGTTTATTCATGTCAATACCTCAAATATGTAACCGTATACATGACCTTATTATACCATAATACGCGCGGGCGTGTAAACAGGATTAAGACAAAAGAAAACCGGACCGCGCAGCGCGCCGTCCGGTGAATCCCGTTTGGGTTGGTCAAGCCTTGATGAACTGGTCGACATCGAGGACGAAGACCGTCGCGCCGCCGACCTGAACCTCGACGGGCGTCGATGAGAAAATACCGAACTCGCTGGAAATGGCGTTCGGGACCAGTTTGGTGCGGCGTTTTGACATATCGCTGATGACTTGGACGCACTTCTCGACCTGATCGTCCTGCACGCCGACGAGAATCGTCGTGTTTCCGCTCATGAGAAATCCGCCGGTGGTCGCCAGCTTCGTTACGAAAAAGCCTTCCTTGATGAGCGTCTTGATGACCTTGCTCGCATCTTCGTTCGAAACGATCGCCAATACCAGTTTCATAATTCAGCACCACCTTTTGGAGTATTTTATCACAAGAATGGGGAAAGATAAAGCCCATTTCCCAAAAATAGCGCGCAAATTCCCCCTTTTGTTACATCGAATGGTTCCATCCACGAAAGAAAACAACGCCAAATGGCGTTGTTTCGTCATCCGATCGATCCCGTCATCTCGAGTTTGATCAATTGATTGAGTTCGACGGCGTATTCCATTGGCAATTCTCGCGCGAACGGTTCGATGAACCCCATCACGATCATTTCCGTCGCCTGGGCTTCCGAAAGCCCGCGGCTCATCAGGTAGAACAATTCGGCATCGGAGACTTTCGAAACCGTTGCTTCGTGTTCGATCTGGCCGCGGAAGTTCTTGACGATATTCGTCGGCACGGTGTCCGAGGAGGACTGCGCGTCAAGGATGATCGTATCGCATTCGACTTTGCTTCTTGCGTCGAAGGCGCGCGGACCCTGTGACACGAGGCCGCGATAGTTGACCTTTCCGCCTTTTGCCGCAATCGACTTCGAAATGATCGTCGAGGTCGTGTTTTTGCCGAGATGGATCATCTTCGCGCCGGTATCCTGATATTGTCCCTTGCCGGCGAAAGCGATGGAAATCGTCGTTCCCTTCGCATGGTCGCCCTTGAGGATGCAGGAAGGATACTTCATGTTGAGACCGGAGCCGATGTTGCCGTCGATCCACTCCATATGTCCGTAGGAGTCGACCACGGCGCGCTTGGTGACGAGGTTGATGATGTTCGTCGACCAGTTCTGGACCGTCGAGTAGCGACAGTATGCGTGATCCATGACAAAGATTTCGACGACCGCCGCATGCAGCGAGTCCGACGAATAGATCGGAGCGGTGCAGCCCTCGACATAATTGAGCGAGGATCCTTCCTCGACGACGATCAGGGTGCGTTCGAATTGTCCCATCTTTTCCGTGTTGATCCGGAAGTAGGACTGCAGCGGCTTGTCGATCTTCACGTTCTTCGGAAAGTAGATGAAGGATCCGCCGCTCCAGACCGCGGTATTCAAGGCTGCGTACTTGTTGTCGGTGAAGGGCACCGCTTTTCCGAAGTATTTCCGGAAGATTTCCGGATACTCCCGAAGCGCGGAGTCGGTATCGAGGAAGATCACGCCGGCGTCCTGGAGCTCTTGGATCGTGCTGTGATAGACCGCTTCCGATTCGAACTGGGTCGTCACGCCCGCCAGATACTTCTGCTCCGCTTCGGGGATGCCGAGTTTCGCGAAGGTGTCTTTGATCGATGCGGGGACCTCGCTCCAGTCCTTCTCGACCTTTTCCGAGGACTTGATGAAGTAGACGATGTCGGAAAAATCGATGCCGGAAAGATCCGGACCCCAGCTGGAATTCGGTTTTTTGAGGAACGCGTCATACGCCTTGAGGCGGATTTCCGTCATCCACGCGGGCTCGCCCTTGATCCGGGAGATGTCGCGGACGGTATCCGCGGTCAAGCCGCGGGTCGTCGCATAGACGGTTTTCGCTTCGGTTGAGAATCCGTACTTGTATTCGCCGACGACGCTTTCGGCCGTCGGGTTCTTGGCTTCCGCCATGATCTCACCTATTTCTGTTCTTCGATGGTACGCACGAATGCCTGCCAGGCGATCGATGCGCACTTGACGCGCGCCGGAAATTGATTGACGCCGGCGAAGACGGCGGCTTCCTCGAGATCGACGGAGGCGTCGTATTCCTTGTTCGATACCAGTTTGAGATAGTTATCCGCAAGCAGCAGCGCTTCGGCGACGGTCTTGCCGATGACGGTTTCCGTCATGACGGACGCCGACGCGCAACAGATGCTGCAGCCGTGGCCGTCATGACGACAATCCTTGACCGTTCCATCCGCGAAAAGCGTCTGCACCGTGATATCATCGCCGCACGACGGATTCTTGATATGCGCCGTGACATACCCGGGTTGTTCCGAAAGGCCCTTGTTGCGGGGATTTTTGTAATGTTCCATGATGATCTGGCGATACAGGTTGTCAAGATCGGCCATGCTGCTCTCCCCTAGAAGCCGACGCCCTTGAAGAACCGGACGGCTTCTTTCGCCACCGCGACCAGACGGTCGCAGTCGGCGTATGTATTGTAAAGATAGAAGGACGCCCGCAAGCACGCTTCGATGCCGAGCGCCTTGATCGCGAGCTGGGCGCAATGATGACCGGCACGCAGCGATACGTGCTGTTCGGCGAAGAAGGTCGCGGCGTCGTGGGGATGGACGCCTTCGATGTTGAAGGCGATGATTCCCGTATCCGCGGTGGGATTGTAGATGACGATTCCTTCCACCTTCTTGAGTTGGGTAAAGGCATAACGCCGGATTCGGACGACGTGGTCTTCGATCGCATCGAGACCGATCGATTGCAACATGTCGACGGCGGCGCCGAGTCCGATCGCGGATGCGATCGGCATCGTTCCGGCTTCGAACTTATAAGGAGCCTCTTTCCAGGTCGAACGGTCCTTGTTGACTTCGTCGATCATCTCGCCGCCGAATTCGATCGGCTCCATTTCGGCGAGCAGGGCGGACTTTCCATAGAGGACGCCGATGCCGGTCGGGCCGAGCATCTTGTGTCCCGAAAACGCCAGGAAATCGACGTCGAGGCACTTCACGTCGATCGACAGATGCTGGACCGCCTGAGCGGCGTCGGCGACGACGATGGCGCCGGAAGCGTGGGCAAGCGCGATGATCTCCGCAAGCGGCGTGATGTATCCCATGACATTGGACACATAGGTCAAGGCGACGACTTTCGTCTTCGATGTGAGCACCGAACGCACGTTGTCGACCGTGATCCGCAGTTCCGGATCGAGCGGTACATAGACAAGTTTTGCGCCGACTTTGGCGGCGAGCGCCTGCCACGGAAGAATCGAGGAGTGATGCTCGAGCTGTGAAACGATCACCTCGTCGCCGGGTTGCAGATGCGCGGCTCCGTAGGAGGAAGCGACGAGATTGAGGGCAGCCGTGCCGCCGCGGAGGAAGACGACTTCTTCTTCCTTGGCGTGGATGAAAGCGGCGACTTTGGCGCGCGCTTCTTCGTAGAGACGGGTGGCTTCATAACTGGAAGCGTACATGCCGCGGTGAATGTTGACGGACAGATCGTGGTAATAATGGTCGACGGCGGCGATCACCGACAGCGGCTTCAGACTTGATGCGGCGCTGTCAAGGAATGCCTCGTCCTTGCCGGCGAGCTGCGGGAACTGCTCCCGCCAGGGATTCTTTTCCATCAGGATGCACCTCCGATTTTGGCGTCGAGCGCCTTTTCAAAGAGCCGGCGCAGGGCCGGATCGTTCAATTTCATGGCAAAGGGAGCGGTATACCCGGAAACGATGAGCCGTTTCGCGGTCGCCTGGTCGAGGCCGCGGGACGACAGGTAGAACAGTTCATCGGAGTTGATGCGTCCGATCGCGCAACCGTGTCCGGCTTCGACGTCGAATTCGTCGATGAGCAGTTTGGGAGCTACTTCGATCGACGCCCGTTCGCCCAAAAGCACGCCGCGGTTCTGCTGCTTGCAGCGGGACCCCGCATTGCCTTTGGCGATCGCGCCGGTCACGTCGAAGACGACCTGGGCGGAATCGGATGCAATCAGCGAGTTCACAAGATCGGAAACGCTTCGGGGAGCATCGTGACGCACCGACTGCAAGGCTTCGAGGGAATCCTCGAAGGCAAGCACGCCAAGCGTTTCGGAGCGCAGCGTTCCGCCCTCGCCTGTGAGTATCGATCGGTCCTGAACGGTGGTTTTCCCGCCATTCAGGAGGATCGTCGCAAGCGTAAGTGAGGCTCCCGAGGTCACTGCGACGGAGCGTTCGAACGCGGTTTCTTCGGTCGCGCCGATGAGATAGAATTCGACTGATGCAGTTGAACCTTCATCCATCCGGATCGCGAAATTCCACGACGAGGAAGCGGCGGAACAGAGGAAAATCCGCACTTTGGATGGGGTGGCGGCCTTGAAGCGGATGACGATGGGGGCGGTTCCGGCGCCGATCAGGACGATGGCGGCGGCTTCCCGCTGCGATTTGGTGCCGAAGGTGAAGCGGATCTGGGAACGAAGGACGGCCATCGATCCGGAAAAGAGATGATTGACGCGACCGCGCGCGGAGAGGATCGCGACATCGCGCAGTTCGCGTAATGCCCGGGGGATTCTCATGATCCCGCCGTCACTTCGTGAAGACTTTCGTCGCACAAGTACCGAGTGCGGCGGGCTTTTTCCGCTCATCGAAATCATCGATGCCAAGTTCCGTCTTGAGCCAGTCATAACCTTCGGAATCGATTTTGCGGATCAATTCGCGACCACCGGTCTTGACGATCCTGCCTTTGATCATGATGTGGACGAAATCGGGGATGATATAGTCGAGAAGGCGTTCGTAATGGGTGATGAGGACCATGCCGAGGTCGGGGGACTTCATCGCCGTGACGGCTTCTCCGACGATCCGGAGGGCGTCGACGTCAAGACCCGAGTCGATCTCGTCGAGGAAGGCGATCTTCGGTTTCAGCATCTGCATCTGCAAGATCTCGTTGCGCTTCTTCTCGCCGCCGCTGAACCCTTCGTTCAAATAACGGTGCGCAAGCCCCGAGCCCATTTTGAGTTTTGCGGCGGCGGCTTCGAATTCGAGGATGAATTTGCCGATGCGGAGCTTCTTGTCGGCGGACATCCGCGCCTGGACGGCGGTCTTGACGAAATCGAAATTCGTGACGCCGGGAACCTCGACCGGGTTTTGCATCGCGAGGAAAATCCCGGCGCGGCTGCGCTCGTCGACCGGAAGATGGGTGACGTCGAGATCGTCGAGCAGGATCGCGCCGGATTCGATCGTGTATTTGGGGTGTCCCATGACCGCGGATGCGAGCGTCGATTTTCCGGTTCCGTTCGGCCCCATGATGGCGTGTGTCTCACCACCGTTGACGACAAGGTCGACATCCTTCAAAATCATCGTTCCATCCACGGATACATTCAGTTTTTGGATTCTCAGTGTGCTCATATGCATTCCTCCGAAACACCCATATTCTACCGTATCCGGGCACTAATTGCAAAGATAGTCACTTTTTATCGCAAGAAAAAGGGAATCGGCGTCCGATTCCCCTATTTCTCGATGATTTCACTCCCGAGGATCTCGGGGCTTCGAACGTGTTTGATGGCCGTCAGATCCAGCAGTTTGCGGATCAGGGTGAGGAAGATGAACGAGAAGACCGACAGGACGATGCCAAGGGCGTAGGAGCCCATCCCGAAACACAGGCCGATCATCGCGCCAAGCCAAAGCGTGGCGGCGGTCGTGAGGCCGTAGATGCCGTTTGACGTCTTGAGGATCGTGCCGGCGCCGAGGAAGCCGACGCCCACCACGACCTGCGCGATGACGCGCTGCCGTTCGAGGTTCACCGTGAGCAACAAGGTGGGATCAAGGGCGAGCGCGAGCGCTTCCTGATAGAGATACTCCTGCAGGATCGCAATGCCGCAGGCGCCGAAGGCGACCATCAGATGAGTCGTAACACCCGCGATTTTGTGCCGCAATTGCCGCTCGATGCCGATGAAACCGACGAAGACCGCCGTGAGACCGAGACGAAGGATCATTTCCCCGATCGAAGGATCGGTCTGAAGCCATTCGATTGCCATGAATCGGACCATGATATCACCTTTCACCATCGCTTTTCTCCTCAAGAGAAAGCGCTTTACTTCTATAGGATTTATATTATAACAGAACGAAAAGTCATTTACAATACTTTCTTTGACACTTTGTCAAAGCAAAAAAGGCATGGACCGAAGTCCGATGCCTTTTGCGTGATGAATGCTTTGAAAGTTATGCGCGGGGGGCGAGAACGCTGATCTCGAAGTTGTCGAACGTCAGGACGGCAAGACCGTAAAGGCCGAGACAGGCCGTCAGTTTGAAGTTCGCTTCGTACGCGACGTACTCGACGACGACATGGTTCGCGCCGACGACGAGGGTGACCGGGATGGCGACGTTC
>DMTN01000063.1 GCA_003477305.1 Acholeplasmatales bacterium
TGCGTTTACTCTGCAAAGGAACATTATTTTTCCCGGGGCGGTCCGTGGTGGAAAAAACGGCGCCGATGTAGTATAATCTTTATCGAATCAAGCGAGGTGAGACCATGAACCTGTTTGCCAAAAAACAACCCGCCGCGATCCCCGCCCATGTCGCCATCATCCTTGACGGCAACGGCCGCTGGGCGAAACGGCGCGGCATGCCCCGCACGTTCGGCCACCAGGCCGGCGTCGAGAATATCCGCAAGGTCGCTTTGCTTTGTTCCGAATTCGGCGTCAAGGCGCTTTCCGTGTTCGCTTTTTCGACGGAGAACTGGAAACGTCCGCAGCCGGAAGTCGATTTTCTGATGAAACTTCCCGGCGAATTCGAGAAGAAATTCGCCGACGATTTCAAGAAGCACGACATCAAGGTCATGTTCAGCGGCCGTCGGACGCGCCTGTCCCCCGAAAATCTCGAGATCCTCGACCGCATCACATCCCGGACCGCCGATCGCGCCGGTCTCGTCCTCAACATCTGTTTCGACTACGGTTCCATCGTGGAACTGACCGAAGCCGTGCAGGCGATCGCCGAAGACGTCAAGCAAGGCGACCTTCTTCCCGCCGACATCACCTCCGATGTGATCGCTTCGCATCTGTATACGAAAGATCTACCGCCGCTCGACCTCTTCATCCGCACGTCGGGCGAACAGCGGCTCTCCAACTTCCTGCTCTGGCAGGCGGCATATGCCGAACTCTGGTTCACCGACGCCTACTGGCCCGACTTCGGCCGCGCCGAGCTGATCAAGGCTTTCGATTCCTTCGGCAAGCGGGACCGCCGGTTCGGCGGCCTCAAGAAAGGATGATTCCATGAAGCGCATCCTCACGGCCATCGCCATGGCCGTCATCCTGATCCCGATTCTCATCTGGGGCGATCATTTCCATATTTTCGACATGTTCTGCCTGCTTGCCGCGGCGGGCGCCGCCTGGGAACTCCGGGTGATGACCGGCAAGACGCGTCCCCAACCGCGCTGGGTCGATCTGCTGGCGATCATCCTGTCGGCGGGCGTCTACGCCGCGCTTCGCTTTTCGACCGAAACCGCCGGCGTCTCGCTTTACGCCGCGGTCCTGGCGCTTTTCCTCGTCTGCGGCTTTCTGCTCGTCTTCGTCGAAGGCTTCAAGTCCGATGATTTCGGCAACTTCCTGTCCGCCGCCGTTTACGGCAGCGTCGGATTCGCGGCGATCGCCGTGCTCAGAAACGCCGACATCCACTGGGTGATCTACATTTTACTCGGGGCGATGCTCACGGACACGGCCGCCTATTTCTTCGGGATCCGTTTCGGAAAACATCGTCTCTGTCCGACCATCAGTCCGAAAAAATCGGTGGAAGGCGCGATCGCCGGCACCGTCTTCGGCGCCGCGGCGACGATTTCCTATGCCTTCTTCGTTCCTTTTTTTCCGGAGGGATTCCATCCCGTTGTGATCATCCTCGTTTCCATCGCGATTCCGATCGTCGCGCAGGTCGGCGACCTCGTCGCCTCGAAACTCAAACGAAGCTACGGAATCAAGGATTATTCGAACCTCTTCCCCGGACACGGCGGGATTCTCGACCGTTTCGATTCGACGATGTTCGCCGCCGCGTTTCTGGTCCTCGTGCTATTGATCGCGATGGCCGTATTCGTCCCCGCGACGCTATGAAGAACCTCTATCTGCTCGGCGCCACCGGTTCGATCGGACGCCAGACCCTGGAAATCGCCGAAGCCGCCCCGGAACGCTTTCGGATCCTCGCCCTCGGCGCCGACCGCGACGTCGAAGGCATGACCGAACTGATCCGCCGCCACGATCCGCGGTTCGTCGCGATGAACGACCCGGCCGCCGCCGCAACCATCGCCGTCCGGTTCCCGGACATCGAAGTCGGTTCCGGCAAAACCGGCATGATCCGGCTCGCCGCGCTCGATCCGGAGGACCGCGAGGGACTCTTCGTGAACGCCGTCGTCGGCGTCGCCGGCCTTGAACCGACCGTCGCCGCCTTGAAGATCGGGCGCGACGTCGCGCTCGCAAACAAGGAGACGCTCGTCGTCGGCGGGCAGATCGTGATGGCGCTTGCCCGCGAGAAACACGTTCGCATCCTGCCGATCGATTCCGAACATTCCGCCCTCTGGCAGTGTCTCGAAGGGGAAAACCCGGATAGCATCCTCCGCCTCGTCATCACCGCGAGCGGCGGCGCCTTCCGCGACAAGTCCCGTGCCGAGCTCGAACACGTCGGTGTCGCCGATGCGCTCGCTCACCCGAATTGGAAAATGGGAAAGAAAATCACGATCGATTCAGCGACGATGATGAACAAAGGGTTCGAGGTCATCGAGGCGATGCATCTCTTCGGCATTCCGCTCGGCAAGATCGACACCGTCCTCCACCGCGAAAGCTACCTGCATGCGCTCGTCGAATTCATCGACGGCTCGATGATCGCGCAGATTTCGAGCCATGACATGCGGTTGCCGATATCGTATGCCCTCCATCACCCGGACCGGGTTCCGAATCCGACCGAACGCCTCGATCTTGCGAAGATCGGCAAATTCACGTTCGCCCCGATCGATTTCGAACGCTATCCCTGCCTCGGTCTCGCCTATGCGGCGGCCCGTCGCGGCGGCAACGCCCCGGCGGCCTTGAACGCGGCGAACGAAGTCGCGGTCGCCCTGTTCCTGGAGGGAAGCATTCCCTTCCTCATGATCGAGTCGATCGTCACGGCGGCGCTCGAACAACTCGCCTTCATCGCGCAGCCGACGCTTGCGGAATTGCTTTCGACCGACGCGGTCGTCCGCGAAGCCGTCCGCGCCCGCTACGCACGTCAATTATTATAAAGATAGATAGGAGCAATATCCCATGTGGAACACCATCGGCAACATCCTCTTGTTCATCCTCGTCCTGAGCGTCGTCATCTGCATCCATGAACTCGGACATTTCTACTTCGCGAAGAAAGCGGGGATTCTTTGTCACGAGTTCAGTTTCGGGATGGGACCGAGGATCATCTCGAAAAAATTCGGCGAGACGACCTTCTCGATCCGGGCGTTTCCGTTCGGCGGTTTCGTCACGATGGCCGGCGAGGAACTCTCGACGGAAATCGTCAAGAAAGGCGATCGGGTCCGATTGCAGTTCGACGACGACATGCACGTCCAAAAAATCATCCTGAACACGAAGTTGCCGCAATATCAGAACCTTTTGGAGATCGTCGTCGAAGACGTCGACCTGAAGGGTGTCGGAATGGCTCCGCTCTTCGTGAACGGGTATCCGGTCGAACGCGACGCGCACTTCGTTTTCGATCGCCATGAGATCCAGATCGCCCCGTACGAACGCAGTTTCGTTTCGAAGACGAAAGCACAGCGGTTCATGGTCACGTTCGCCGGCGCGATGATGAACATCATCCTCGCGTTCGCGGTCTATCTCTTTATCGCCCTCGCGTTCGGCGTCCCCAACGACGCCTCGACGGTCGTCGCGACCGTGTCGGAAGGCATGCCGGCGCACAGCATCGTGCTGCCCGGCGACGAAATCGTCGCAATCAACGGTATTTCCGTCTCCGCCTGGCGAGGGAGCGATGACGCAAGCGTCACCTCCGAACTCGCCAAGTATCTGGATCACGATACCTTCGTTTTGACCGTGCGACGCGACGGCATCGAGATCGAACTCGCTCCGATCACGCCGATCTACTATTTCTACGGACTCGGCATCAGCGCCGATCCGACGACGCCGGGTCTTGTGATCGATTCTCCCCTCTATGCGGAAACCGAACTTATGGAAGGCGACGTGATCGTTTCGATCGACGACGCCGTCTTCACCGATTGGGCCGACGTGATTGCGTTCTCGATCGCCCATCCGGACGGTTCGACGGAAGAAGAACCGACCAAGATCGTCGTCGAACGCGACGGCGTCGAACTCGCGCCGATCTATTTCGTCGCTTACGGCGAAGAGGTCCTTTCGGCGATGGGATACGCCGCCTTCTATTCGCGCATCGGCATCGGCCAATCGACCCATTTCGCCCTGTTTCAGTCGTTCTCGGTCGCCCTCCAAGACCTCGGCGACGCCGCGATCTCGATCTACCGCACGCTTTGGCTTCTGATCTCGGGAAGCCAGGTCAAACTCTCGCAGATGTCCGGTTTCATCGGCATTTACGCGATCACCGCCAACGCCGCCGCGCAAGGACTCGTCTCGCTGCTCTCCTGGGTCGGCCTCCTTTCGGTCAACCTCGGCATCGTGAACCTCCTGCCGATCCCCGCCCTTGACGGCGGACGTCTCGCCTTTATCATCTACGAGGCCATCACCAAGAAGAAGCCGAATCAGAAAGTCGAAAACTGGCTTCACACGATCGTGTTCTTCCTCTTGATCGGACTTCTCATCTTCATCACCTTCAACGACATCCTCCGGCTGTTTACCAACGGATGAGCCCCAAACGGGGCGGTCGGGACTTCCCGACTGCCCTTTTTTGATGAATTCAGGCGGGGGTTTCGTTCGTTCGCGGATTCATGATTTCGCGCGATTTCGCGCTCGCGCGTGATTTTCTCCGAAAAGCCCCGTTTTGCGAACTTTTATAGTTGACACTGAAAAACACTTATGTTAGAATATAAAAGCGCGTGGAAACCGGGCGCAGAGCATGGGTCTTTGA
>DMTN01000064.1 GCA_003477305.1 Acholeplasmatales bacterium
TTGCGTTTAGAACTGGAAGTAACAGTTTTTGATGTGATCCCTGCGAATCCCCCCATCGTCCGGCACCAACTCGGCGAATTTGTCCGCATCGAGCGAAAAATCCCGCGAATTCATTCTGACCGTCTGTATCTTTTCCGGGAAACGGAGTAGAATGGGAACAGAATGCAAAAACCGTACGATCCACCGCATGACGCTTCGACCGGCTTTTTCCACCGGCCGGGCACGGCCGGCCGACGGGAAGAGAAGGAGCCATCATGGATACGAACATCAAGTTGTCGCTTGGCAAGAAAGTCCGTTTCGGCGTCGGCGATTTCGGCGCTTCGGTGATCATCGCCAGTCTTCAGTTCTACATGCTGTTCTACTATACCGACGTCGTCGGGATCAATCCCGCGGTTGCGGGGACCGCGATGCTTGTCGGGAAATTGACGTGGGACATGATCAACGACGGCCTGTTCGGGTATCTGATCGACCGGACCAAGTCGCGCTGGGGCCGAAGAAGACCCTATCTGATGTTCGGATCGATTCCGCTCGGATTGTCTTTCTGGGCGCTGTTGTCGCTGCCCACCNNGAACGACGTCGTCGCTTTCTTCGCGATCATCGGCACGTTCATGTTGTACGACACCTTCCAGACACTCGTCAATACCGCCTATTCGACGATGACCGCCGAACTCACGACGGACTACGACGAACGGACCGGATTGGCGACCACCCGGATGCTTTTCAACGTCATCGGCTACATCTTCGGCGCCGCCGTCACGACCATCCTCGCCGCCGTTTTCCAAGACAGCCTCGGGCTGAGCCTTAGGACTTCCTGGAGCCTGGTCGGTCTCGTCTTCGGCCTGCTCGCCGCCGGGACCCTGATGATTCCCGCGTTTTCGAAGGACCTCAAACCGGTCGTCGAGCAAGAGCCATCGGCGATGCCGGCGCTCAAGTCGCTCCTCAGCACCTTCAAGAACAAGCCGTTCGTCAAGTTCGTCGTCATCACCTCGATCATGAGCACCGCCTTCACGCTCGTCACGGCGATGCTTCCGTATTTCATCAAGTACCAGATCCAGATGGAGTCCTCGGGATCGATCATCATGTTGTTGCTGCTGCTGACGCTCGCGATCTTCCTGATTCCCTGCAAGCAGGTCGCCGACAAGATCGGCAAGGCCAAGACGTACGCCCTCGGCATCACGATCGCGAGCGTCGCCCTGATCGTCGCCTTCGCGTTGCCGCATCGGGCATCGGGGATCATCTTCGGCGTCGCGATCGTCGCCGGCCTTGGATTCTCGAGCCAGTGGATCTGTCCGCATTCGATGATGCCCGATGTCATCGAGTACGACGAACTGATGACCGGAAAGCGCCGCGAAGGGCTCTATTACGGGATGTGGAACATGACCGGCAAAATCACCGGCGCGCTCGGATCCGCGATGTGCGGCTGGGGTCTCGCGATTTTCGGCTACGTTGAAAACGTCGAACAGACGGACTTGTCCCGACTCGGCATCCGCCTCCTGTTCACGCTCATCCCGGCGTTTCTCCTGTTGGTCTGCGTCCCCCTTCTGATCCGCTATCCGATCACCAAGAAGACGCACGCCGACGTGATGCGGCAGATCGCCGAGAAGAAAGCGGCGGCGGAACAGGCCTGAGGTCAAACGATTCACTCACCAAAAAACGAGGCAAGACGACTATGCGTCTTGCCTCGTTTGTGTGCTTGTTGCGGCTGGGACCGACAACTTACGGTCGTACATGCGGAACACCTTGTATATCTTTCCGCCGAGTTTCTCGATTGCGTTCCGACTCTTGTAGTTCGTCATCCCGATCGTCGAGGCGTCGACCCAGGAGACGCCCCGTTTGCGGAACAAATCGAAATAGGTGGCGTACATCGCGTTGATGACTCCCTTTCCCTGATACGGAATCGTCACGGTCTGAATCATCGCCCGGACCGTCGTGATGCGCTTTTTGTAGTAGAGAAGCTTGAGGAGTCCGAACAGACCGAGACGACCGTGCAGGCGCGCCAGGATTTCGTTGAAGTTGGGGACGGCCATCGTGAAACCGATCGGTTCGCCTTCGAGCGTGCGCGCCACCTTGATGTAGTCGAAATCGAGGAATCGGCGCCAGCTGTCAAGGAGCTCGTAGACCTTCTCGGGTTCCGGCGGGCGCTGGTCCCAATCATCGCCGATCGAGTTTTCCATGCAGGTGATGATGTCCTTCGCTTCTTTGGGGACGTTGTTCGGATCGACGGAATCGACGGTGAAGCGGAAGCGCTGCTTGAGCGAATCGATCGTATCGCGGTAGCGGTCATAAGGGATGTCGTCGAGCGCGATCCGATAACTCACGAAGTCCTCATTCATTCCGAAGCCGGCCGTGTCGAAGATTTTTTTGTAGTAGGACTTATTGTAGACGCACATCGTTACGGGGGCGACGTCGAACCCGTCGATCAAGATGCCGCGGGAGTCGTCGGGGTCCTTCGGATTCACATTCCCGTAATAGTAGTCGACGCCCTGCGCGGTGAACCATTCGTCGGCCACGCCGAAGAGGAAGTTCGCGACATCCTGGTCGTCGACGCATTCGAAGTAGTTGAATGCGCCCTGGAGTTTCTCGGTCGATGTCCCCGGCCGCGCCAGAAACAATGTAAGCCAGATCCGCCCCGCGGGCTTCCCGTCGCGAACGGCGAGGAAGGCGGCGACGGGTTGATCGTACTTGCCATGGAGGAGTTGTTTAAAGAGATCGCGGCGGAGGTCCGTCCGAAGCAAGGGGATGTAGAGAGGGTCGTGACGGTAAAGGCGTTCGCCAAAGCGGATGAAGCGTTCGATGTCACGTTTCGTTTCGATCTTTTTGATTGTGATCATCATGCCGCCTCCTTGTCCGCGTTGTTTTGTTCGATCCGTTCGCGGAGCGCCGCGCGGTCGATCTTGTAGTGAGAGAGGGATAAAATGCCGAGGATGCCGAATGCCATCGGCAATACCGTGAAGAGCAGCGATATCGCGAGGACGGCTTCGGGCGACTGGAGGACGATGGTCCCCGCAAGCACCTCCGCCTGTGCGTCCGCGGTGAATGCCTTCGCGGGTTCGATGTAACCGGCCCAGTTCAAGATCGCCCCCGTCAGAAGCATGCCGAGAGCCCAACCGAGCTTCTGTACGAAAGTCACAACGCCGAAGAAGGCGCCTTCTTTCTTCTCGCCGGTCCCGATCGCGAAATTGATCGCATCCGGGACGATCGAGAAGGGAACCATCTGCAGACCGGCGAACCCGAACGCGAGCAAGAGCACCGCCGGGAAGACCCACGGGATATTGGTCCAGAGGACGGTCAGGACGGTGAGATAGTCGGTGTTGATGTCTTCGATGAAGGCGATCCCCAGTCCCTGATAGTCGGGCCGCAAGAGCGTAGCTTCCGCAAGTTGGGCCTGGACGCCCGCCGCCGCATAATCGTAGGCGGGTACGAAGGCCATCACGAGAAGGGCGACGCAGAGGACGCCGATCGAGAGGATGTAGGCGGTCCGTTTCGACGTCTTCCGGCTGATCATCGTCCAGATCGGCATGAACAGGACCGCGAACACCATCACGCCGCCGGCGATCGGGAGGAAGAGCGCCGGCAAAAGCATCTTGTAGTTGAGGAAATAGACGAGGTTTCCCTGGATGAAATTCATGCAGGCGATCGAGAGCATGAACATGATGCAAGCCTGCCGGAACGGCGGATTTTTCCAGGAGGCGATGAAATATTTCTGGAATTCAAACGGGACGCGGGCATGTTTCGTACCCTTGTTCCGTTCTTTCAGGTTGAGTACGGAAGCGAATCCGAAGACGAGCATGAGAATCGCGAAGATGAGTCCCATCGCGACGTATCCGGCGGTGTTGTCCTGCGAAGCGTTGGACAAGCCGAGCACTTCCGGGATCGCGACTGCGATCAGCGTGCCGAGGACCGATCCGATCATCCGGTAGGTCATCATCGATGTGCGCTCGTCGTAATCATCCGAGAGATCGTTGATGAGCGCGCTGAAGGGCGTGGCGACGAGCGTGATGAAGGTCGTGAAGAGGAGATAGATGGAAAGCGTGACGAGGACCTTCGCGAATTCCGTCCCTTCGCGCAACAGCGAGGGGACCGAAAAGAGCGCGAAGAAGGTGATCGCCATCGGCACCAAAAACAGGATGATGTATTTGCGGCGCCGGCCGAGCGGACTTTTCACGTTGTCGTTCAGGTAGCCGGCGATCGGGTCGGTCACGGCGTCCCAGAAGATGCCGATGAAGATGATCGCCCCCGCCCAAAAGGCGCTTACGCCGATCGTGTTGGTCAGATAGATCATCAGGAAGAAGCCGATCAGCGTTGCTGAGAACGATAACGGGAAGTCGCCCAGCGCATAGAAGAATTTGGTTCGTTTCGTCACTTTGGATGTCGTCTCGGC
Organism: Acholeplasmatales bacterium; assembly: GCA_003477305.1. Classification (GTDB taxonomy): domain Bacteria; phylum Bacillota_I; class Bacilli_A; order Izemoplasmatales; family Hujiaoplasmataceae; genus UBA12489. The sequence continues at coordinate 4,382 of DMTN01000064.1, forward strand.
CATCGTGTCCACTCCTGGTTCGCATGAGATTCAGGACTATTATACAACATTGTCCGCATCGCGTCTCGCCGTCCTCGACTTCCCCTCAAAGATTCCGATGAAAAGGCATCGAAGAATCGATCAATAAACTCGATTTTGCAGGATACGTGATATCATAATGGTGACGATTTTCGCTTGCGACGCCTTCGATGCGCTGCGATGCGGCCGCGACCGGGCGGTGGAGGTGGACATGATGAAGCGAAGCGGACTCAATCGATTGCCGGACCAGTACGAATGGTTCGGCCGCATCGATCTCAAACAGGATAAGAAACTATTGCTTATGTTGAACGTCCTATCCATTTTGATCGTGATCCTGTTTTTGCCCGGATTCGCGGTCATCGGATTTTCAATCGATTTACCCCGCTACTTCCTCATGCTGCTCGGGATGGCGATCCTCATCACGCTCCACGAGCTGATCCATGGCGCTTTTTTCAAGCGTTACTACTCCGGCAAGGTACAATACCGTTTCCACGGTTTCGCCTTCAGCGCATCGATGGAGGGTCGCTATTTCTTCAAGCGCGAGTACCTGATCATCGGGCTCGCCCCGGCGGTCATCCTGAATCCGCTTCTCCTTCTCGCCGTACTGCTCGTCCCGCCTTCCTGGAAAGCCGTCGTCTACCTCCTCTTCATCATCCATTTCAGCGCCTGTCTCGGCGACTACTACGTCGCCTGGCGCATGCGCAAGGATCCGGTGGATACGCTGGTTGAAGACACCGGCGTCGGGATGACGTTCTATCGCCCCGCCGCCGACGAATACGCCATCCGTGCCGAAGCGCTTCGACGTGACTACGCGGACCGCGGTTTTCCGGTCGCGGACGTCGTCCTCGCCGGCAGTTCCTTCATCGAAGGGTGGACGACATCCAAACAGGATTTTGCGCCGCTATCGACCGTGAACGTCGGAATCGGCGGAACACGCGTCGAACATTGGATGAGGTGGATCGACACGCTCATCGTTGCCTTCCACCCCCGCGCCGTCGTGCTTTATGTCGGTTCGAACAACATCCACGGGGGCGACGACTCCGAATGTGGCGACGACGTCGCCGCGAAGGCGCTCAAATTGTGCGACCTGATCATGAAGCGACTGCCCGCCGTTCGTCTTTATTACGTGTCGATTTCGCCGTCGATCGCCCGCAATCACGTTTGGGCGGAAGCGCGGCGGTGCAACGAACTCGTCGCCGCGGGTTGCTCCTCTCGTCCGCGACTCCGTTTCATCGACTGCACCGCGGCCCTCCTCTTGCCCGACGGAAGCCTGCGCCCGGAGATTTACGGCGAAGACGGACTCCACTATACCCCTGCCGGATATGTCATCTGGAAGCATACGATCCCGCCGGTCTTGTGCTCCGAACGGGACGGAATCAATCGTTGACGGGATTCCTGTTTTTCCCGGGTGTCGCTTTACATCACGCCGCGGAATCGGTATAATCTACAGTGACAAATCGGCTGCGATCAAATCGAATATCGACTCAAAAATACGACCCGTCGACATCCGCGTGAACCGGATGCCAGGCATTCCCAAACGATCCAGGAGGCTTCCCCATGAAAAAACGCTATCCTTACCGTAATGAACTCCGCGGTCCGAACGTCTACGCCGGAAACATGAAGCTCACCAACCCGTTCCTCCGCTTGTTTTTCTGGTTGAACCATGTCCGTGCGGTCCGTACCAAGCCGATTCTTTCCACGACCAAATCGACGATCCGCGTTCCGGGCGAACACGGCGTTTTGATCGACTGCATCGTCATCACCCCCGACCGGATCGATCCGGCGGCGCCGACGATCATCGATTTCCACGGCGGCGGCTTTTTCGGCGGGTTGTCGATCNNCGTCCTGCAGAAAGCGTGTTTCTACGCCGACGAATTGAAGGGAAAGGTTTTCCTGCCCCTCTACCGCACCTCCTATCGCCACAAGTTCCCGACGCCCGTCGAAGACTGTTTCGAAGCCGCATCCTGGATCGTTGCGCATGCGGACGAACTTCAAGTGAACCGCGACAAAATCGTCGTTTACGGTGATTCCGCGGGCGGTTGCCTCGCCGCCGCGGTCACCCTCATGGCACGCGACCGCAAGGCGTTTCCAATTGCCTTCCAGATGCTCATCTATCCCGTCACCGACCTGCTTCAGGAAGGCGAAAGCCTGAAGACCTACGCCGACGGGAACTGGTCGGCCGCCGCGAACAAACAGATGTGGCCGCTCTATCTCGGCGAAAAAGATCCTGAAAACGTCGGGTATGCATCACCGCTCCGTGCTGATTCACTTTCTGACCTGCCGCCCGCCTATGTCGAACCGCAGGAATACGACAGCCTCAGGGATGACGGCATCGCCTATGCCAAGCGCCTTGGCGCTTCCGGCGTGCCGGTCATCCTGAACGTGATCGAAGGGTCGTATCATGCCTTCGAAGAAGAATATCCGTCGCCGTTCGTCGTCTCCGTGTTACGTCATCGAACCGACGTCCTGCGCACCCATTTCAACATTCCGAAACCATAAACAAAGAAGCATGCCGCTCCGTCAGGAGGACATGCTTCGTTTTTTTGTTTTATTTCTTTCCGAGCAAGGCATGCCCTTCAAGGACGACCCGGTCGGCGGTGAGCCCGAATTCGGTGTACAACTGCTGATAAGGGGCGGAAAGGCCGAAACGGTCGATTCCCAGGGCTTTTCCGGCCAGACCGACGTACTTGTACCATCCGAGGGTGGAACCCGCCTCGATCGAAATCCGGCGTGTGACCGCAGGCGGCAGGACCGCTTGTCGATAGGCTTCGTCCTGCAGGTCGAAGAGTTCCTGACACGGCATCGATACGACGCGCGTCGCGATGCCTTCGGCGTCGAGGCGCTTTTTCGCGTCGACGGCGATCGCGACTTCCGAGCCGGTCGCAAGGAGGATCAGATCGGGGACTCCCTTCGGACAATCGGCGAGGACATATCCGCCCTTCAGCGCCGCCAGGCCGCTGTTTTCATATTGGGGGAGATTTTGACGGGAGAGGACGAGACAGGTCGGACCGTGTCCGGTGAGGGCGGCGATCCAGCCGGCGACGGTTTCCTTGCCGTCGGCGGGACGGAACACCTTGAGATTCGGGACCGCGCGCAGGCCGGTCAGATGCTCGATCGGCTGATGGGTCGGGCCGTCTTCGCCGACGCCGATGCCGTCATGGGTCAGCACATAGGTGACGGGAAGGTCCATGATCGCGCTCATCCGCATGCCGTTTTTCATATAGTCGGAGAAGACGAAGAACGTCGAGCAGTAGGCGTGCAGGCCGCCGTGCACCTGCATGCCGTTGGTGATCGCCGCCATCGCATGCTCGCGGACGCCGAAGTGCATGTTCGATCCGAGCCGGTTCGCGGCGGAATAGTCGGGACGGCCCTTCATGATCGTCTTGTTGGACGGGGCCAGGTCGGCTGATCCGCCGATCAGGTTCGGGAGCACTTTGGCGATGCGGTTTAAGACGACTTCGCTCGTATTGCGGGTCGCTTCCGGCTTCTCGAATTTCCAGAGGTCGGGGATCGCAGAAAAGTCGGGAAGCGCGCCGCCGATCCAGCGATCGAACGCGGCCGCTCGTTCCGGATATGCGTTTCGATAGTTCTCGAACGTTTCTTGCCATTTTCTTTCGATGCGTTTTCCGCGATCGGCCAATTGCGCGCAGTGCGCATAGACGTCGGCGGGGATTTCAAACGGCGGATATTCCCATCCGAACGTTTTGCGCGTGACCGCAAGATTTTCTTCTCCGAGCGGGGCGCCGTGGCTCGATTCCATGCCGGCGAGCGGGGAACCGAATCCGATCGTCGTCTTCATCATGATCAAATTGGGTCTTGATTGACTCCGGCGTGCCAGTTTGAGCGCGGCGTCGACCGCGGTCCAGTCGTTTCCGTCCACATGTCGCACGTTCCAGCCGAGCGCTTCGAAACGGGCTCCGACGTCTTCCCGAAACGCGATGTCCGTCGGTCCTTCGATCGATATTTCGTTGTCGTCGTAGAGGACGATGAGTTTTCCGAGTTCAAGCGTACCCGCCAGCGAGGCGGCTTCGTTGGTGATGCCTTCCATCATGCAACCGTCACCGACGATGCAGTAGGTGTGATGGTCGACGACCTTGAACGCATCGACGTTGAAGGTGGCGGCGAGGTGGGTCTCCGCAATCGCCATGCCGACCGCGTTGGCAAAGCCCTGACCGAGCGGTCCGGTGGTGGTTTCGACGCCGATCGTGTGACCGTATTCGGGATGTCCGGGCGTCAGGGAACCGAGCTGGCGGAACTGCTTGATGTCTTCCATTTGGAGTCCATAGCCGAAGAAATGCAAAAGCGCATACAGAAGCATCGATCCGTGGCCGTTGGAGATCACGAAGCGGTCGCGGTTGGCGAACGCGGGATCGGCAGGATTGTGCACGAGGTTTCTGCCCCAGAGGGCATAGGCGGCGGGAGCGCAGCCCATCGGCATGCCGGGATGGCCGCTCTTGGCTTTCTGGACGGCGTCGGCCGCGAGGATGCGGATGGCGTTGATGGTCTTGGTGGCGATCGGTTCGTTCATGGGACCCTTTCTGCTTCGCGACGGATCAACGAGCCCGTCGATGCGAGTTGCATGGGACATTCCTATTATACCAAATCGGCGCGGTTATGGAACAACGAGCGGAGAATCCGCATCTTACGCGTCCAGCGATGCGAAATCGACGGAGCACAGTTCATGGTAAAAACCAGGATCGTATCGGCGCAGGATGCGCATGGCGCACAGCGTGTTGAACCGGCCGCCCTTGGTCGTTTCGAGCGGCATCCGGATCAAGCCCGAAATCGGACTGCCGCGCAAGATATAGCCGCGGCGGATCCTGGTCCGCAGGAGGTCCATCGTCTCGTCCATCCTTGGATCGTACGGATGATCGACGGAACGGAAATAGTCGAGTCCCCGGAACGCGTCGTACTTCCAGCGGGGCGGGTAATGGAATTCGAGCATCTCCGGGTGGATGATCTCACCGGTTCGGACGGAACGGAAGAACCGCTTGCGGAAGATGAACTCTTCGGCGGGCGGAATCACCGCGGCGATCTCGTCGAGTCTGTAGGAATAGCCGAACCGGCGATAATCGCGGAACGCCTCGAGGACCGAGATGGTGGTATGGAGCGAACTTTTTTTCGGGCGTTTGGGGGAATCCCAACTGCAGTTCCAGCCGCCGTCGGCCATCGGATGGGCAAGGATGTAGTCGACGATCTCCTCCATGCGCGGATCTACGATTCCACCGTAGACGCAGAGATCGAGGAGCATCGCCGCCATGCACATGTCGTATTCGCGCTTGCGGCCGATTTTTGGCCGTCCCTTGTACCACATGCAGCGAAGCAGGTTTTCGACGGAAGCGCGATAGGCGGGGTGATCCCGCCGGATCCCCATGTCCTTCAGCTCGATGAGGGTATAGTGGTCGGAGATCCATTTCGGTGAGTAGAGACCCGCGCCCCAACCCGAACAAGCCGGGTCGTACAAGTCCAGATAACGACGCAAGAGGCCTTCCTCACGGACGCGAACCGGCATATCGAGAAGGTCGCGGTCCGTATGGTCGGCGATCACCGGATCGCCCTGTTTCAACCAATCGATGATTTTCATCCCTATCCTCCCGGAATTCGACAGTTTCATTATAGTGTCTGCGACGTACGGTGTCAACGGCTCCGGCATTCGACGCGCATAGTCTTCGAAATAAAAAAACGCCTGGTTCCGACGATTTACCGGAATCAGGCGTTTCAAGGTTGCGTTACGGCAGGATCAGAGCGCCTCCGCGGCTGCGGCGGGCATGGCCGATACGTGGTCGAACTGGCTGTCGTAGAGCGAAGCATAGAATCCATTCTTGTCGAGCAATTCCTGATGCGTGCCGATTTCGACGATGTCGCCGTGGTTCATGACCAGGATTTTGTCGGCGTTTTTGATCGTCGAGAGCCGATGCGCGATGATGAAGCTGGTCCGGTTCTGCATGAGGTGGTCCATCGCCTTCTGGATCTGGATTTCCATGCGGGTGTCGACGGAACTGGTCGCTTCGTCGAGGATCAGCATCTTCGGATTCGCGAGCACCGCACGGGCGATCGTGAGCAGCTGTTTCTGTCCCGAGGAGATGTTGGAACTCTCTTCGTTCAGAATCGTGTCGTAGCCTTCCGGAAGGGTCCGGACGTAGTGGTCGATCTGGGCGATCGCGGCCGCATCCTCGACTTCCGCGTCGGTGGCGTCGAGCCGGCCGTAGCGGATGTTTTCGCGGATCGTGTCGTTGCATAGCCAGGTGTCCTGAAGCACCATTCCGAAGAGCGAACGCAGGTCGTTGCGTTTGAACGAGCGGATGTCGGTGCCGTCGATCAGGATGGTGCCTTCGTTGACGTCGTAGAAACGCATCAGGAGTTTGACGATCGTCGTCTTGCCGGCGCCGGTATGGCCGACGAGGGCGATCGATTCGCCCGCCTTGACCTTGAGGCTGAAGTCGGAGAGGATCTTTTCGCCGACGGCGTACTTGAACGTGACGTGTCGGAATTCGACGTCGCCTTTGAGCGTTTCGAAGTTTTCGCGCTTGTAGTCGAAGAGCGTGCCGTACTTGGCTTCGACTTCCGGCGTGTCGGTGATGTCGGCTTTCGCCTCCATCAGCGAGACGACGCGTTCGACCGAGGCCTGCGCCTGCTGGATCCGGGCGTAAATATCGGCGATGTTGTTCACCGGTTCGAAGAACTGCCAGACGTAGCCCGTGAAGAGCACGAGCGTGCCGATCGTGAGGCCGCCTGCGAGGACCATCGAGCCGCCGGCGTAGTAGACGATCGAGGTGAAGATCGCGATCAGGAAGATGACCGTCGGGAAATAGAGGCCCTGGATCACCGCGGCGCGGATCGACTGGGTCCGCATGTCGGTCGTGAGGGCGTTGAAATCGCGGAAGTTCGGGGCTTCGAGGACGAGCGTCTTGGTCGTCAGGGCGCCGGTGATGCCTTCATTGTAGGCGCCGGTGATTTTCGAGTTGATCTTGCGGGTGGCGCGGTGCGCCTTCAGCATGTACTTCCGGAACAACCCCGAAATGATCGCGAGGATGGGGAGGACGGACACCGTGATGAGGGCGAGCTTGACGTTGATCACGAACATCACGACGATCAGGATGATCATCATGAAGACGCCCCAGGTGAGGTCGATGACGCCCCAGGAGAGGATGTCGGAGAGGTTGCGCGAGTCGGAGGTCATGCGGGCCATGATCCAGCCGGTGCGGGTCTTGTCATAGTAGGAGAACGGCAGTTCCTGGAGATGACGGAACGCTTTCTTGCGGATCGTGTAGGCGAGTTCGGTCTGCACCTTCGCCGCCCAGACGATGAACAGATACACCATCGAGCCCTGGACCACCATGAAGATGAGGTAGAAGCCGATGAACCGCAGGACTTCCGTTCTGACATCGGCGGTCCCGGCCAGGAGGGCGGGGATGACCTCGTCGATCGCGTAGGTCGTGAGCAGCGGGAAGAGGACGTCGGTGGACGCCAGGACCGCCATCGCGGCGATCGAGAGGATCACCCACTTCTTCAGCGGAGCCAGGAAGGAGAGGATTTTCTTCCAGGCCTTGAAATCGATTTTCTGCGAGGTGAAACTTTCCTCGTCGAAGAGTTCTTCGTTGGCCACGTCACTCACCCCCTTCGAGCTGGAAATCGATTTTGGACTGGATGTCCCAGATCGTTTTGTACATGCCGCCGCGGGCGATCAGTTCGGCGTGGGTTCCCGCCTCGGCGATCTTGCCCTTGTCAATCACGAAGATGCGGTCGGCTTCCTTGGCGGTGGTGATGCGGTGGGTGATGATGAAGACCGTCGATTCCTTCCATTCGGCCTTGAGGGCATTTCTGATCTCGAGGTCGGTTTCGGTGTCGACGGCCGATAGCGAGTCGTCGAAGACGATGATCGGTTTCGGCTTGAGGAGCATGCGGGCGATCGCGACGCGCTGCTTCTGGCCGCCCGAGAGGGTGACCCCGCGTTCGCCGACGAGCGTACCGTAGCCTTTTTCGAAATTGATGATGTCGCCGTGGATGCGGGCGATCTTGGCGACTTCGACGACGCGGTCGGAGGAGCGGTTGGCATCGGCGATCCGGATGTTTTCCTCCACCGTCTTCGAGAACAAAAACGGTTCCTGGAGGATCACGCCGACGTTTTCGCGCAGGTGGTGCTTTTCGATGTCTTTGATCGGGACGCCGTCGAGCAGGATCGCGCCTTCCTGGTTGTCGAGGAGGCGGACCAGCAGGTTCATCAACGTCGACTTGCCGGAGCCGGTCTTTCCGATGATGGCGATCGTTTCGCCTTGTTTGACGTGGAAGTCGATGTCTTCGAGCTGATTGTAGGTCGAGTCGGCGAACTTGAAGCTGACATGGTCGAACTTGACGTCGCCCTTGATGGCGGGCTTGCCGGTGGCTTCGTCGCCTGCGTACTCGTCGGGTTTTTCGAGGATTTCGTTCAGGCGGGTGACGGCGACGGTCGCTTTCGAGAAGTCGCCGACGATGCGGCCGAGCTGGCGCATCGGCCAGATGATGTTGCCGGCAAAGCCGATGATCGCGGCGTAGATGCCGATCGTGATCTGGCCCTGGGCGGCGTAGATGATGCCGACGACGGAGATGATGCAGAACTGCGTGAAGCAGATGAAGTCGGTCGAACTCCAGAACATCGCGATCACCTTGATGACCTTGTAGTCGGAGTCGGTGAACTTGCGGTTGAGGCCGTCGAATTTCGCGATTTCGAATTTTTCGTTGGCGAAGGCCTTGACGACGCGCGCGCCGGAGACGTTCTCCTGCACGTGGGTCGTCATCTTGCCTTCGTTCTCCTCGATTTTCGTGAAGACCTTTTCGATCTTGACGAAGTAGACGGTCGCGATCACAAGCAGGATCGGCGCCATCACGAGCGTGATCAGCATCAGGTTGTAGCTCAAGAGCCGCATCTGATAGATCGAGAGGCCGACCAGCATGACGAGCCGGACGATTTCGACGACCTGGTCGGAGATGAAGCGCTTATAGGCTTCGACGTCGGTGGTGCAGCGCTGGATCACGTCGCCGGTCTGGGCGTGGGAGTGATAGTGGTAGCCGAGGTCCTGGAGTTGCTTGTAGAGGCGGTTGCGCAGGCGGTAGCCGACGTTTTCGGTGAACACCGCGGTGATGCCGCGGCGCACCACGATCGAGAGCGACCGGAACAGGTCGACGATCACGATGGCGATCGCCGCCAAAAGCAGTTTCTTGCCGGCATCACCCGCATCGACGAGGTCGAACAGGAAGGCGGGCAGCCGCGACGGTGCGTTTCCGAGCACGTAGTCGACGATGTGTTGGGTGAACAGCGGAATCAGCGTGCGGGCGTAGGAAACAATCAGGATGAACACGAAAGAGAGAGGCATCATCCACCACGACCGGCCGGTCCAGCGGAACATCAGTCCGATCGATTTCAGGACGCTCTTCTTGGGTTTTTTGTCTTTGTCTTTTTCTAAGTCTTTGGTTTCTTGCGTTTGGTTCTCCATCAGGAATCACCTTCTTTCTGCCGATGGAGAGAATCCGGCGTCTTACATTTTTTCGATGATCTGCATCCCGAGCAGGCGCATCCCGTCATTCAAGACGGCGCGCACCATCGCGATCAGATGTTTTTTGGTCTGCTTTTCGCGGACGTCTTCGACATTCACGCGTTCCTTCGCGTAGTAGCTGTTGAAGAGCGCCGCGAGGGAGAGGAGGTATTTCGCGACGATCGAGGGTGAAGCCTCGGCGGCCGCTTTCTCGACGGTCGATTGATACTGCCCGACCGCCTTGACGATCTCGAACGCCGGATCGGCCGCGAGGAGCGCGAAGTCGACGTCGCCGTCGAACACGAACGGTTCGAGGTTCAAAATCGACGTGATCCGGACGGAGGTGTACTGGAGGTAGGGGCCGGTCTGGCCTTCGAACTTGACCATGTCCTCGAGATTGAACTCGAAATCGTTGGCACGGAAGTTCTTGAGGTCGTTGAAGATGATCGCCGACACGCCGATCTTGGTCGCGATCGCGTCCTTGTCGGCGAGGTCGGGGTTCTTCTCCTCGATGTAGGCCTTGGAGAGCTCGATCGCCTCGTGGAGGACGTCGACGAGCTTCACGACCTTGCCCTTGCGGGTCGACATCTTCTTGCCGTCCTGCAGGACGAGCCCGAAGTTGACGTGTTCGATCGTGTCCGCTTCCGGGTATCCCATCAGGCGGACGACTTTCTTGAGTTGTTCGAAGTGCAGCTTCTGTTCGTTTCCGACGACGTAGAGCGCACGGTCGAAGTGATAGGTGTTCTTGCGGTAGAAGAGCGCCGCGAGATCGCGGGTGATGTACAGGGTGGAGCCGTCCTTCTTCTGGATCAGCGCCGGCGGGATTTCCTCGCCGAGATCGACGATCATCGCCCCCGCGTCTTCCTTGAGCAGGTTTTTCGCCGCCAGTTCGTCGATCACCGCTTGCATCTTGTCGTTGTAGAAGGCTTCGCCGTTGTAGGAATCGAAATGCACGTCGAGCAGCTGGTAGACCTGCATGTAGTCCGCCAGCGAGACCTCGCGGAACCAGGACCAGAGCGCGGTGTAGATCGGATCGCCGTGTTCGAGCGCCGTGAAGATGGCGCGCGCGGCGTCGTCGAGTTCGGGATGTTCTTTCGCGCGTTCATGGTATTCGACGTAGAGTTTGACGAGTTCGTTGATCGGATCGGCTTCGACCTTGGAACGGTCGCCGAAGGTCTGGAAGGCGTAGATGATCTTTCCGAACTGCGTGCCGAAGTCGCCGAGATGATTGATCCGGACGACCTTCGCGCCGGTCTTCTCAAGCAGGTTGCCGAGCGCGTGGCCGATGATCGTCGACCGCAGATGGCCGATCGAAAACGGCTTGGCGATGTTGGGGCTCGAGTAGTCGATCACGACCGTCTCGCCGGCGTTTTTCAGCGAATCGCCGTAGGCTTCGCCCTGGGCGAGGAATGCCTTCATGATCGCTTTTGCGATTCCGGCCGGATCGAGGCGCAGGTTCAAGAATCCGCCCATCGGGGCGATCTGGGAGAAATACGCATGCAGGGGCGAGGCCGCGATCGCGTCCGCGATGTCCTTCTGGACGGCCGGGACACCCGTTTGGGCGGTCTTGGCGATCGTGAAGACGGGGACCGACAGGTCGCCTTGGTCCTTGCGCTTCGGTTCTTCGACGACGACGCCGACGGGCTTGCCGTAGCGTGCCGAAAGGACGCTTTCGAGGTAGCTTTTCAATTCGTTTTTAATGGTTTCGATCATTGGGTGATCCCCCGCTTTCTTTTCAAAAAAAAGTCGATTCGGACGGCAATCACAGTCCAAATCGACCCTTCATATACTTCAAAACCGCCGTTTGCGTGTGATAAAAGCAGAGCTTCTGCTCGCCGAGACCGGCGATGATCGCCGCATTCCTGGCGATCGCCTCGTCGAGACCGATCCACACGGGGACGAGTCCCATTTCTTCTTCATGCTCTTCGAGTTTCGATTCGCTGAATTGGAGGACGTCGACGTGATAGTAATCGGAGACGACGCGGACCACGGCGCCATAAAGCGATCGCGATTCGCGGATCTCTTCGGTGCTGCCGAGGTGTTCGATGATTTTCACCTGGGTGGCGCCGATTTCTTCAAGCAGTTCACGGTAGAGAGTATCGAGTTTGGACTCGCCGAGCGTCATTGCGCCGCCGGGCGTGCCGTACATGTGATCTTTTTCGGAGTACATGAGCAGAATCTGATTCTGCCGAAGGATGATCGCCCGGACGACGTCGCGGGTGACGATTTTCGGCGGGATGTCGACCAAAGCGTCGTTGACGACAATGAACGGGTTCATCTCACGTACCTCCCTTCAAGGATCACTATGAATATTTTAGCACAAATGCGCGAATGATGACAATGTTTTCTTGCGTTCAGTCCTGCAGCGCGGCGATTTTCTCGAAGAGATCGTCGGCCTCGACCTCGGATTGCGCGATTTTCGCCGAAACCTCACGGTATTTGGCGGCGTCGCCGTAAATCTCCGGATCGAAGCGCGAACGCTTCAACGTTTCGATCGCGAGGTGAAGCTGATCGATCCGCGTTTCAAGTTTTTTGATCTCCGCGGCGGCGTTCACCGACTTCGGACGCGACGGTCGCGCCGTCTTCGTTTCGGTCCGGGCGGCCATCGCGATCTTGAAGGCGTCGTAGTCGCCGTCGAAGACGATCGGTCCGTCCGCCTTCAGCCAGACGATCTTGGTTGCGACCTTGTTGATGAAGTAGCGGTCGTGGGAGATGAAGAGGATCGGACCGTCGAAGTCGTCGAACACGTCTTCGACGATGTTCTTCGTTTCGATGTCGAGATGATTCGTCGGTTCGTCGAGGATCAGCATCTCCGGTTCCTCGAGCATCAAAAGCAGGAGGACGAGACGGACCTTCTCGCCGCCGGAGAGGACGTCGACGAACTTGAAGACGTCGTCTTCGACGAACAGGAAGCGCGCCAAGAGACTGCGCACTTCGCCGACGGTCTTCATCGGATAGCGGTCGTGGATCGTCGAGAGGACGGTCAGGGTTTCGTTGAGACCGGCCAGGTTCTGGTCGAAATAGCCGATCTTGAGCGTCTTGTGGCGGATGACCTCGCCGGCGATCGGCGGCAAGGTGCCGATCAGGGTCTTGATCAGGGTCGTTTTCCCGATCCCGTTCGGACCGATGATGCCGATCTTGTCGAAGCCGCGCATGGTGAGCGCGAGATGTTCCTGAAGCGGGACGTCGTAGCCGATCGACAGGTCGTCCGTCTCGAGGATGATCGCCTCCGTCGGACGCTTCGTGCGAAACCCGAAGCGGACGTCGGCGTGGCCGGTCGTCGGCTTGTCGAGGCGGTCGATGCGACCGAGTTTCTTGATCCGGTCCTGTGCGCTTTTGGCTTTGGAGGCCTTGTAGCGGAAGCGGTCGACGAAACTCTGGAGATGGGCGATTTCCTTCGCCTGGCGGGTATAGCGGCCGAGCAAAGCTTCGAAACGGCGGACCTTTTCGACTTCGTACATGTCGAAATTGCCGTGATAGACGGAGACCGTCCCCTGGTCGATTTCGTAGATTTTGGTGGCGACGCGGTTGATGAAATACTTGTCGTGGGTGATGACGAGGACGGCGCCGACGTACTTGCGCAGATAGTCCTCGAGCCATTCGATGATCTCGATGTCCATGTGGTTCGTCGGTTCGTCGAGGATCAGCAGTTCGGGTTTCTGAAGCAGCAGTTTGGCGAACGCGATGCGGGTCTTCTCGCCGCCCGAAAAACTGCGGACGATCCGCCCGTATTCCGCTTTCGTGAAACCGAAACGCGTCAGCATCATGTCGATCGTGACGCGGAAATCGTATCCGCCGAGGCGGACGTATTCCTCGTCGAGGCGCGTGTAGCGCAGCAGGGCGGGTTCGTCATGCTCGGTTTCAAGCCGCTTCGCCGCGTTGGCGAGCTCGCCCTCGAGGCGGACGAGCGGGGCATAGACCGTCAACAACTCGTCGTACATGGTCCGGTTCTCGTCCTCGAGGACGTCCTGCGACAGATAGCCGACGTGGGCGGAGCGGCTGATCGAGACTTCGCCGTAATCGGCTTCGGTCTCGCCAAGGATGATTTTCACGATCGTCGATTTCCCGACACCGTTTTGGCCGATCAGGGCGACTTTTTCGCCTTCGGTCACGTCGATGTCGACGTTTTCGAAAAGCAGCTCGCCGGCGAAGCTTTTTTTTAGATTCGCGATTTTTAGCAGGCTCATCGGCGGTCACCTCGTTTCGATCTGGATGAATGGCTTATTTGGGCTTTTTGGGTTTGCGGCGCGGGAGTGCGAACGGGCTGCGCTTCTGGCCCCAGTGGTAGTTCAGCTTGCTCGAATAGTTCGCGAGGAACACCGCGAGCATGACGCAGAGCGCGATCGACAGGATGAAGGCGAACCAGAAGCCGCGATCCACATGCACCGGCATCGTGAAGTTCATCCCGAAGAACGACGCGATCAGCATCGGGACAGTGAGGACGATCGTGACGACGGTGAGCGTCTTCATGACCGTATTCACGTTGTTGGAGATGACGGAGGCGTAGGTATCGAGTGTGCCGCCGAGGATTTCGCGGTGGATCGTGCTCATTTCGATGGCCTGCCGGTTCTCGATGATGGCGTCGTCGATCAACGCGACGTCGTCGGGGTACTGGCGGAACGCTTCCTGGTTCTTCAGGCGTTCGAGCACGTTCAGGTCGGCGTTCAGACCGGTCGAGAGGTAGACGAGCGATTTGTTCAGGTTCATCAAATCGAAGAGCTCGCTGTTCTTAAGCGCTTCCTGCAGCTTCGCCTGGACCCCTTCGGACTCCTTGTCGAGCTGTTTCAAGAGCGTGACGAACATCGAGGCGTTCCGGTACAGGAGCTGGATCGTGAGTTTGAAATGCTTTGCGGTCGAGAAGTTCTTCATCGTCTTCGCGAGGAAGGCGGGGATCACGAAATTCTTCTTGGCGCAAGCGACGACGATGTAGTCGGCGTTGAAAAGGATGCTCATCGGCGTCGTATAGTAGCGGCTGATGTGCGGATGTTCCGGATCGACGGTGAAAATCGGCGTGTCGGCGACCACGATGATGACGTCGCCCTCATCGTCGATGTGGGCCGATTCCTCTTCGTCGAGCGCTTTCCGGAGAATCGACTCGGCGATCTTGGTCGACCGCGCGACTTCCACGATTTCCGCTTCGGTCGGTTCGACAAGATAAATCCAGGCGCGCGGGACGATCGCTTTGACGACGTCGGCGTCGACGCCGCTTTTCCAAACCTGGAGTTCACCTGCTTCGGTGGTGAGATAGACGTTGATCATGATGATCTCCTCCTTTCGCCGTTCGGCTTTCTTTATTATACCACGCCGGCGAGTCGGAAAAAACCACCTATTCGCCCGAGCGAAAAGAAAAAGTTCCGCGTCGCAACGCGGAACTTCGGGGGATGGAATCAGTTGGTCTTGACGCGGACGGTCATCGCGATGATTTCCGAGGTGATGTCATCGGAGAACGCGACGAGCGGTTTTCCACCGAACACCGGAGCGTCGGACGGATTGAACGGAAGATCCGGGTTGGAGGCCATCGCGGCGCGGATGACGTCGCCTTCGGATCCGGTTTTGATCATCTGGATGACGGCTTCGAGACACGGCGTGTAACCGACGATCCCGGAGTTCTCGTAAGCGACGGACGGACGGAGGAAGAAGTCGATGAACTGGTGCGCGAGATCGACGTTTTCGGCGTTCTCCGGGATCACCATGCCGTCGTAGAAGGCGATCGTGGAATCCGGGACGATGATGCCGATGTGGTCGGTCAGGCTGAGCGCCTCTTCGGCGGTCGTGGCGTTTTCGGTGAGGATCAGGAAGGTGTCGAAGAAATCGCCGACGTAGACGAAGCCAAGGTCGCGGAGACCCTCTTCGATGTCCTTCTTGACCATGTCGGTCGCCCACTGGTCATAGGTGCGGAGGCTCAGGATGTCTTCGGAAAGTTCAAGGTATTCCGCCGAATAGACGTTCAGGGCGTTTTCATCGGTGATGGTGCCGATCTGATAGGCGTAAAGCAGCGACGCGGAATAGGCGAAGCGGGGGACGTCGTACATCGCGACCTTCAAAGCGCGCGGGAAGACGCCGACCGGATCGGGTTCGAAGATGGCTCCCCACTGCTCTTCTTGGATGTATTCTTCCAAGCCGGCGAGGGATTTGTTGTACATGATGCCGAAGACGCCCCAGAAATAGGGAATCGACACGCTGTACGGGTTGTCGACTTCGGCGTTGTCGGTGAACATCTCGCCGAGGATGGTCGAGATGCCGGTGACGAAGTTGGCTTGGTTGTATTGGGTCAGTTTGGTGAGATCGATCTCTTGCAGATAGCCATCATCCCAAAGCTTTTCGATCATGTAATCGGAGGGGATGACGATGTCGAAGTTGGCGGTATCGTTGACGATTTTCTCTTCCATGAGTTCGTTCGATTCGGCAATCGTGATGTTGACCCGGACGTTATATTCGTCCTCGAAGGCCTCCACCATGTCGGGGTTGATGTATTCGCCCCAGTTCAACAGTTGAAGCGTGGGTTTGGCAGTGCATCCGAAGGTGACCATCGGAATCAGGGCTACCAACAACAACAGGTACAGTTTCTTCATTTCGTTTTGCTTTTTTCTCCCATTTTATCTTCAGATTTTTAATACACTTGGTTAGGCGTGACGCGGTTCGCGCTTCAGGTTTTTGCGCTTCTTGAGCGAACTTGAGACATACATCGCGATCAACGCGACGATGATGACGGTCGAGAGGATCGTGTTGTAGGCATACACTTCCGGTGCGAGGCGGCGGTTGTATCCGCCGTAGATGTAGATCGAGAGGTTGTTGACCTGGCCGGCGTTGAAGAAACTGATCAGGAAGTCGTCGATCGACATCGTGAACGCGATCAGCATGCCGGTCAAAATGCCCGGCATGATCGCGGGGATGATGACCTTCGTGATGCCGACGGCCGGTTTGCAATAGAGGTCGAGGGCGGCGTCGTAGAGGTTATCGTCGAGTTCCGCGAGTTTCGGCAAAACCGAGAGGACGACGTACGGGATGCAGAAGAACACGTGTGCGATGAGCAAGGACGGGATTCCGAAGACGCCGGGGATGACCTCCGCGACGATCTTGAAGACGAACATCAGCGAGATACCGGTGATGATGTCGGCGTTCAGGATCGGAACCTGATTCAGAAACACCATCCCCTGCCGTTTCTTCTGCGGCAGCGAGTGGATCCCGATCGCGATGATCGTGCCGAGCACGGTCGAGATGCCGGTGGCGAGGAGGGCGACGAGGAGGGTCGTCGAGATCGCCTTCATCAAACTCGAGTCGAGATTGAAGGTGAGGACGTTCTTCCAATGGTCGAACGTGAAGCCGGTGAACTGGTAGATGAGGCCGGTGCTTTCGTTGAACGACTGGATCGCGATCACGATGATCGGCAAGTACATGAGGAACATGAAGAAGGCGAAGAACGCATACTTCAAGACATTGGCGATGGATTGGAGGACTTTTTCGACTTCCGGGCGGCGGAGGTAGCGTGTGATCCGGCCGGGCTCTTTCTTGCGGACTCCCATATCAGACCAGCGTCGCTCCTTCCTTGTCGACCTTGTTGACGATCATCATCGATCCGAAGATCAACACGAGGATGACGATCGACAGCATCGAAACGAAGTTGATGTCGTGGATGTAGTTCACTTCGATCAGCGAGCCGAGCACGTAGACGGTGCCGCTGGAGAGCAGTTTCTGGATCGCGAACCCGGAGAAGCAGGGCAGGAAGACCATGATGATGCCGGTCGTCACGCCTTTCATCGAGAGCGGGAAGGTCACCTTCGCGAACGTGCGGACGCGGTTGGCGCCGAGGTCCATCGAGGCTTCGAGGAGCGATTCGTCGATTTTCTCGATCACCGTATAGATCGGCAGGATCATGAACGGCAGAAAGGTGAGAACGAGGCCGATGACAATCGAGATGAAGGTCGCCTGGTCCTGATTGGCGAAGACGATCGAGAACGAAAGTCCGATCCGCGACAACAGGCTGTCGAGGATATTGCTCTCGGAGAGGATGTTCTTGAGCGCGACGTTGCGGAGCAGCGAGTTCGACCACATCGGAATGATCGTGAGGATGAGGATGACGAATTTGTTGGAGAAGGGGCTGCGGGCGACGATGTAAGCCATCGGATACCCGATCAAAAAGCAGATGACGGTCGCGACGAACGCGGTGAGGAACGTGTACCCGAGAATTTGGAGGTTGGTCGTATCCGCAAGGGTGAACATCTTCTCCCATGCCGCCGTCGTCCAGGTGGCGCCGGCGAAACTGACGCCGTCGGTGTTCATGAACGACAGGATAAAGATCATCAACAGCGGAATCCCGACCAAAACGAGCATCCAGACGAGATACGGCAGCGCGAGTTTGCCGAGCTTCTTAATGTTCAACGTGCTCCACCTTCATCAAGTGGATTTCGTAGGAGTCGACGCGCAGACCGACGTGTTCGCCTACTTTGCGGTTTTCGTAGGTGTGGATCACGAACTCCTTGCCTTGCACCATCACGCAGAGTTCGAAGTGGACGCCGCGGAAGATCGAACTTGATACTTCGCCGATCAGCTTCGCGCCGACGGCGTCGATGATGTCGAGGTCTTCCGGCCGGATCACGACGTCGACTGGTTCACCGTCGGCGAACTGCGTGTCGACGCAATCGAATTCGGCGCCCATGAAGCTGACGAGGTTCTGCCGCACATACACGCCATCGAGGATGTTCGACTCGCCGATGAAGCGGGCGACGAAGCGGTTCTTCGGTTCGTTGTAGATGCCGGTCGGCGTGCCGATCTGCTGGATCACGCCGTCTTTCATAACGACGATCGTGTCCGACATCGTGAGCGCTTCTTCCTGGTCGTGCGTGACGTAGACGAAGGTGATGCCGAGTTTCCGTTGCATTTCCTTGAGTTCGTATTGCATGTTCTGGCGAAGCTTCAGGTCAAGCGCGGCGAGCGGTTCGTCGAGCAGGAGGATTTTCGGTTTGTTGACGATCGCTCTAGCGATCGCGACGCGCTGCATCTGTCCGCCGGAGAGATTGGCGACTTTGCGGAGCGCGAAATTCGGAAGGGAGACCATTTTCAGGGCGTTTTCGACCCGTTCGGCGATTTCGGCTTTCGGAACCTTCTGGTTGCGCAGGCCGAAAGCGATATTATCATATACGTTCAAATGCGGGAAAAGCGCGTACCTCTGGAAAACCGTATTGATCGGTCGCTCGTACGGCGGGATGTCGTTGACGACGGCGCCGTTCATGACGACTTCGCCGGAATCGGGTTTTTCGAATCCGCCGATCATTCTCAGGGTCGTTGTTTTACCGCAGCCGGAAGGGCCCAGCAAGGTGATGAATTCATTCTCGTTGATGTAAAGGTTGATATGATCGACGACCGCCGTGCCGTCATACATCTTGGTGATGTCTTTTAGTTCGATGAGCTTCTTTGCCATGCTTCTCCCTCTTCCGTTCACAGAACCCCAATATGACATGATCTTCATAGAAAAATCAAAGATTATTATAATCCCTTGGGGGGGGTTTGTAAACTGTTTTCAGCATTTATTTTCCCGGTTTCCGCATCGCCTCAAAACCTGTAAAATTATCTATGTAAAACATAGATAGCCACACCCTCTTTTCAATAAAAAACCCCCGTTTGCACGAGGGTTTGGGGATCAGGCGGAAAGGAGATAAAACAGGGCGGCGCCGAGGTAGTAAAGTCCGACCGCGAAGAGCAGCGCGCCGATGATCCGGGCCATCATTTTTTCCTGTTTGCGGGGTTCTGCGATCCGTCCGAATTTGCGTTTTTGAACCCACTGGACGACGCCCTTCCAGCGCAAGAAGAACGCGCCGCCGACCAGACAGAAAAACAGTCCCGAAAACAGCAGTAAAAGTTTCATGAAAAGATCCATCAAATCAACTCCGTTCGAACTCGTATCCATTGTACCAAAAGCGGTTCGGCGATGCAAGCGATAACGCAAAACGCCTTCCGCACCGGCCGCTTCGTTACAGGAGAGATCACGAAGGCATAGGGGGGAGCCGGCAAGGAAGGCGTTTTCGGGCAATTCGTGTTGTCGGAAATCATTATAACATCTTACGCGACCCCATTCGGGGTTTTTACAAGTTCGCCGCGACAATACCGCAATCCGGCTACGTCCGCTTCGGAATCTCGAAAGTGAAGCGGGCGCCGTGCGCGGGCGATGCGGCGGCGGTGATTTTTCCGCCGTGGGCGACCACGATGGCACGGGCGATCGTGAGCCCGAGGCCGGTATGCCCCTTGTATCCGATGAAGTAACGTTCGAAGACCCGCTCGCGATCGGTCAAAGGAATTCCGGGGCCGTCGTCGTCGATGGTCACGATGATCCGGTCGGCTTCGACCGATACGTTGATGTCGATCGCCGTCTTCGCGTAGCGGACGCCGTTGGATAGGACGTTGACGAAGGCCGCCTCGAGTTTTTCGGCGTCGGCGGTCAGATACGATTCCGCCGCGATCGGATGCAGCCGGAGTTCGACATTCGCTTCGTGCGCCGCGATCTGGACCGAGTTCATCGCGTCAGCGATGACGTCGGAGAGGTTCGTCTTCTGCATCTTGTAGACAGTCTCGACGGCGTCGAGCCGCCCGAGGAAGAGGATCTGGTTGATGTTGTCCTTCAGTTTTTCGCTTTCGGTCATGATCACCTTGCAGGCGTTCTGGGCTTCTTCTCCCTGCAGGACGCCGACGTCGAGGCCTTCGGCGTAGCCGTAGATGTTGGTAAGCGGCGTCTTCATCTCATGCGAGAAATTGTGCAAAAATTCACGTTCGCTCGTTCGGTAGTCGTTCAAGCGGATCGATGCCTTCTCGAGGGCGCTGCCAAGTTCGTTGAACTCGGCGATGTCGAAGACAGGACGCGGTTCGGGTTTGCGCTCCGGATCCATCCGGTTGGCGTATCCGGCCAGATCGCGGATCGGATTGGCGAAGACGCGCGCCGCGAAAACGGAGATGAGCGAAATCGAGATGAACAGGAAGAGGACGCCGACGAAGGCGGCGTAGAACATCCCTTCCCCGCCGTCGACCGCAAGATCTTCACTGCGGAAGACGTAAAGCGTGTACCCGTCGTCCGTCAGCTGGGTGATCGTGAAATAATAATACATCGTGCCGGTGCGGACCCCGCGCACGCCGTATGTTTCGGAAACGACGCTGGCGCCGGTCAACGTCGGCAGATCGCCCGCGAAGGTCGCGGCGATGACCACATCGTCCTTGAACAGGATCGTTTCGACGCCGGTGATCGTCTTGATGTCGATCATGTCGTCGATCATCGACGCTTCCGTATCGATCGAGACGGAGGCGGAGATCGAATCGTTCATCGTCTTCACGTTGGCGAACAAAAGCCGGTTCGAGGCGCTGCGGAGAAAGAAGCCGGACAGCATGCCGGCGATCGCGAAACAGATCGCGAGCAGGATGCCGAAATACAGGATCAGCTTATGCCTGATGGTCATCGGGCGTCGCCCCCGCCTCGTGCACGACTTTATAGCCGAAGCCGAAGACCGTCTTGATTTCGACCGTCGACTTCGTCTCGGCGAGTTTCTTGCGGATCCGCTTGACGAGGTCGTCGACGCTCCGGGTGCCGTCGATGACTTCCCATTTCCAGATCTTGCGCAGGAGTTCTTCGCGCGAAAACGCCTTCGGACTGTCCTTCGAGAGCATCAAGAACAAATCGTATTCCTTCGAGGTCAAGTGCAGCGCCACGCCGTCGCAGATGATTTCGCGTTCCTTGAGCCGGTACTCGAGATTGCCGATCGTGAACTGGCCGACTTCGTCGACGGGTTCGGTCTGGGTGCTGCGGCGGATCAGCGATTTCACGCGGACCGCGAGTTCGCGTCCGGAGAACGGTTTTGTGATGTAGTCGTCGCCGCCGATTTCGAGGCCGAGGATTCGGTCCATCTCCTCGCCTTTCGCCGAAACGAACAGGATCGGGATGTTGTGCTCCGCGCGGATTTTCGTGCAGACCGCGAACCCGCTCATGTCCGGCAGCATCACGTCGAGCACAAAACAGTCCGGGAGGACCGTTTGAAGCGCGTCGAGGAGGCCCTGGCCGGTCTTGAACTTCTCGACCCGGAAGCCTTCGTAGATGAGAAACTTCTCGATGATGTTGCGGATGTATTCATCGTCGTCGAGGACGAAAACGAGTTTCGACAAAAGTCATCACTTCTTTCGCGTATAGTACCTGTATGATAACATATTCCGTTGATTTTAACACGCTTTTACCGTTTTGCCACACGCGTTCCGGGCGGATTCCTTGACCTTGCGGGCAGATGTGGTATGATGGAGACAGAACCATCTCGGAGGTCAACCATGTCCCTTTATACTTTTACCGTCAACGACGCCAAAGGCAACCCCGTATCGCTCTCCGCCTATCAAGGCAAAGTCCTGCTTGTCGTCAATACCGCGACGCACTGCGGCTATACCCCGCAATATGCGGAACTCGAGGAACTGTACAAGCGCCATCATGACGCGGGTCTGGAAATCCTCGATTTTCCGTGCAATCAGTTCGCCGGCCAGGCGCCGGAAGCGATGCCCGATTATATCGCCGTCTGCCAACTGAAGTATCACACCGAGTTTCTGCCGTTTGAGAAACTGCATGTGAACGGCGATCAGGAACACCCGCTCTTCACCTTCCTCAAGGACGGCAAGAAGATCCGGTGGAATTTCACGAAATTCCTCGTCGACCGAAACGGCACCGTCGTCAAGCGTTTCGAACCGGGCGACAAGCCGCTTGGGTTTGAATCCGACATTCTCGCACTTCTGAAATAACGATGCAAAAGGCACTCCGCGGAGTGCCTTTTTTCTCTATTTCTGGTCTTCTTCGCGTTTCTCGAGGCGCGTTTCGAGGACTGTCGGGTTCAACAACGTTTTGACGAATTCGCGGATCGAGTTCGAATTGTAGAGGCCGTCGGTGATGCGCTCGTCGACGGCGCCGCCAATCGTGATGATTTTGCGGATGCCGATTTTTTCTTCATCGGCGTCGACGACGACCGGAACGTAGCGTTCCTTGCCCATCGACAGGAAGATCGAGCAGGTGCCGAAATTGTAGATGTGGTGGTAGACATATCCCATCTTGATCGACTTCATGTTGGTGAGGAAGAGCGAGGTATGGAAGGGGNNCACATCAGGAAGTTCACCATGCCGCGGATCATGAAATGGGGGACGATCGTGAGCAGCTTGGCGAGCTTGTCGGTATCGTTCTCCGAACTGAGATGGGCATTGGCGTCGATTTCCTTCTGCATCTTCTCCTTGATGTCATAGATCGTCTCGGTGCCGTCGAAGGTGAGCTTGATCGCGCCTTCCTCGGCGGTATCCTTGAGCTGCTTTTTGATCATGAACGAAATCTGGATTTGGTTGCGCTTGTAGAAGCGGCTGTTGACGACGAACCGGTTCAGTTTCGGGCGAATCGCGAGCATCCTGACGAGCGCGGCCACGATCAAATCCATATAGGTGAAACGGCGACCGAGACGGCGTTCCTTGAAGATCCACTCGTCCATGCCGCTGCATTCGACTTCCAACGGCGCGAGCACGTGGGCGTCGTTTCTTTCCTTCATGATGTGTGGCATGAGTTTGGTGATCGGGTCGATCGTCTTGATGATTTTTCCGTCGCTTCTGCGTCCGAACATGAGAATCCTCCTGAAAAGCAGTATGAAATGATGATACCACATCCGCACGTCCAATTCAAGTTTTGATGCCGATTTGCGGCATTATCGTAAAGAACTTGAAATCGTCTCGTGCTTCAAGTATAATTTTCATAGTTTATCATAGGTGGGTACAACCATGGATTGGAAAAAGATCACACGAACGATTTTGCCGTTCGCCATTCTGATGTTCATGCAGTTTGCGACGTACTGGGGAAACCAGTGGTACGCGGATACGTTCGGAAATCCCGGAAAAGACCTCTCGGTCCTCTTCCTTGAATTCAATCAGGCCGTGCCGTTTCTCGACTGGACGATTTGGCCCTACATCATCGCGTACCCATTCTGGATTCTCGGCTTCATCTATATCGGCTATCGCGACAAGACGAACATGTACCGCATCCTGCTGTTCGTCCTCGCNNCTTTTCTTCCAGACGGACGTGCAGGCGTGGCGCGAGACCTCGGGGCTCTTCGCCCGCGATCCCGCCACCTTCACTGTCTCCGAATCGATCACCTTCTGGATTTATTCGGCGGCCGGACCGCGCAACGCCAATCCCTCGATGCACTGTCTGATGAGCTGGCTGTGCGTCCTCGGCGCCCGTCTCGACAAGAAGATGCCGAAGGGGATCCGGATCATGACCTGGGTCCTCGCGATCGCCATCTGCATCTCGACGCAGACGCTCAAGCAGCACTACATCATCGACCTCATCACCGGCATCGCCCTCCCGGAAGCGGCATTCTGGCTTCTGAAGGATTCGAAAGCCGTCGCCTGGCTGGAAAACCGCTTCACGAAACTGAACCGAAAACTCCATCTCGAAGCTTCCGAACCGCCGCTCCTTGCGGCGGAATGATTGAACGCGATTCCCTCGGGAACCGCGTTTTTTTCGGATGAAGGACCGTTAAAAACAGAAAAAGATTCCCCCTTCGAGGAATCTTGATCGGATCAGGGTGCGCGGCGAAGTTATCGGACGCAAATCGCGTCGATCTCGACCAGCGCGTCTTTCGGAAGGCGGGCGACCTCGACGGTGGCGCGGGTCGGCTTATGCTCCCCGAAGAACTCCTGATAGACGGCGTTCATCGCGGAAAACGCGTTCATGTCCTTCATGTAGACCGTGCATTTGACGATATCGGTGACTGCGAATCCGGCCGCTTCGACGATCGCCTTGATGTTGGCGAGGGACTGCCGGGTCTGGCTGGCAATGTCGTCGCCGGCGATTTTCATCGTCGCCGCGACAAACGGAATCTGACCGGATACGTACAGCGTCGATCCGGCGAGGATGCCCTGGGAGTACGGCCCGATGGCCGCCGGGGCGAGTTCAGTCTTGATCGTTTTGAGCATGTTTTTGCCTCCTTGAATACCATTTCATTATACCGTGCTTCCATCGCAATGGCAAGGACGGAAGCGCGTGAGCCCTGTTGCATGGTCTGATTCAAGCGATTCATCCGGTTGAATGGATGAAATCGGTAAACCGCCCCGATCAGGCTTTTAACGCGGTTTGGATGTAAATTAACAAGCGCGGTTCCCGAGGGAATCGCGCTGTTATTTTTATTGAATTTCGATGATCCGCATCGTGTTCGTCGATCCGTGCTTCTGACCCCAGCCGGAGGAAATGATGATCTGCTGGCCCGGTTTGAAGCCGAAGTCCTTCGCGACTTCGATCGCGAGCCGGTCGGAGTTTTCAAATCCCATCACGTCGTCGCGCAAGGTCGGGAACACCCCCCAGTAATAGGAGAGGCGGCGCGCCGTGTGGATCGAATCGGTGATTGCGATGATCGGCACCGAGGGACGGAATTTGCAGATGCGCTTCGCGGTGCCGCCGGTTTCGGTGAAGGCGACGATCACTTCCGCGTTCGGCAGGGTAAGCGCCGATTGGGCGACGGCGATGCCGATCGCGTCGTTCACGGTCTTCTGGCTGGTCTTGATCGATTTGGCGAGCCGTTCGTCATAGGCGATGATCTCTTCGATGGCCTTGGCGATCGTATCCATCGTCAGAACCGCCTCGATCGGATATTCGCCGACGGCGGATTCGCCCGAAAGCATGATCGCATCGGAACCGTCGAGGATCGCGTTGGCGACGTCGGAGGCTTCGGCGCGGGTCGGCCGCGGATTGAACAGCATCGATTCGAGCATGTGGGTCGCGGTGATGACGGGTTTGCCGACCTCGTTGGCCTTCGCGATGATCTTCTTCTGGTAGATCGGGACGAGGGCGGTCGAGACTTCGACGCCGAGGTCGCCGCGGGCGACCATCACGCCGTCGGCGACGGCGAGGATCCCTTCAAGATTGTCGACGCCTTCCTGGTTTTCGATCTTGGCGATGATTTCAATCGATTCCTTGCCGACGCCGCGCAGGATCGCGCGGATCGCGAGGACGTCGTCGGGATGGCGGATGAAGGAGGCGGCGATCATGTCGACGCCGTTTTCGGCGCCGAACAGGAGATCTTCGCGATCCTTGTCGGAGATGAACGGCATCCGGATCCGGACGTTCGGGACATTGCAGCCCTTCCTGCTCTTGATCGGTCCGGAGTTGCGGATTTGCGCGGAGAGCTCGCCGATTTCGGGGTGGACGGCGAGGATGTCGACGCGGACCTTGCCGTCGTCGATCAGGATGTAGTCGCCGGGACGGACATCATCGAAGAGTTGCGGGCAGGCGATGTGGAAACGCTCATGCGTGCCGAGAATCTCTTCGCGGACGATTGTCACGAGGTCGCCCTTCTTGAAAAGGACTTGGTTGTTCTCGAACATCCCGGTCCGGATTTCCGGACCTTTGGTGTCGAGCATGATGCCGATATAACGGTTCTTCGCCACGGCCTGGTTGCGGATCGTCTTGATCCGGTTGAGATGGTCTTCATGCGTTCCGTGGGAAAAGTTGAGACGGGCGACGTTCATTCCGGCCTCGATCATTTTCCCGATCATCTCCGGCGAATCGATTGCAGGACCGATGGTGCAGATGATTTTCGTTTTCCGTTTCATGGGGTACCTCCGGGGGTGACATCCTCATTATACAACATCCCGGCGCGGGACGCACCGGGTGAATGTCATTCTTCGATATCAGTGCCGCGTTTGCGGCGCATGTCCCACTTCTTGCGCTCGTCGGTGGTGAGGATCATCTTGCGCATGCGGATCGATTTCGGGGTGATTTCGACGAGTTCGTCGTCATTGATGTAGTCGAGGCACATTTCCAGCGTCATCTTCCGGGGACGCTTCAGGACGACCGTGAAATCCTTGACGGAAGAGCGCGTATTGGTCTGTTTCTTCTCGGTCACGACGTTGACGGCGAGATCCTTCTCGCGGTTGCATTCGCCGATGATCATGCCTTCGTAGACGCGCACGCGGGGATCGATGAACATCGTTCCGCGCTCTTCGAGGCCGCCGAGCGAATAGGAAGTGGCGAGCCCTTCTTCGACCGCGACGAGCACGCCGAGCTTGCGCTGGCCGACGTTCAACGCCGTCATCGGTCGATAATCGAGATAGGTGTGGTTCAGGATGCCGTAGCCTTTGGTGGCGGTCAGAAACTCGGTCATGAATCCGATCAGGCCGCGCGAGGGCATCACATAGTTGATGCGCGTCTGATTTTCCTTGGTGTCCATCGACTGGACGAGACCGCCGCGGGAACCGAGGAGCTCCATCGCCGCGCCGACGCTTTCAAGCGGGCAGTCGATCTGCACGGTTTCAAACGGTTCACACTGGACGCCGTCGATCGTGCGGAGGATGACCTTCGCCTGCGAAACCTGGAATTCGTAGCCTTCGCGGCGCATATTCTCGATCAGGATGCCGAGATGCAGTTCGCCGCGTCCCGAGACGATCCACTGTTCCGCGGCGCCGAGGCGTTCGAAGCGGAGCGCAAGGTCCTTCTGGGTTTCACGGTAAAGACGTTCGTCGATCTTCGTCGAAGTGACGAACTTGCCTTCCTGTCCGGAAAACGGGCTCGTGTTCGTGCCGAACGTCATCTGGACGGTCGGTTCGCCGATCTTGATGAGCGGGAGCGGATCTTCGAGACCGATGTTGCAGACGGTCTCCCCGACATAAATGTCCGGCAGACCGGAAATCGCGACGATGTCGCCGGCATACGCCTCTTCGATTTCCATCCGTTCGAGGCCGAGGAACCCGTAGAGTTTCTGGATCCGGAATTCCTTGATCGAACCGTCGAGGCGGACGCAGCTGACCATCTGGTTGGTCTTCATCGTGCCCTGGATGATCTTGCCGATGCCCATGCGTCCGACATAGTCGTTGTAGTCGAGCAAGGACGGCTGGAAGCGGAGCGGACCGGCGGCGTTCGTCGCCGGTGCGGGAATCACGCGGATGATCGTGTCGAGCAGCGGGCGGAGGTCGTCTTCGGGCTTCAATTCCGGAACGAAACTCGACTGGCCGTTGATGCCCGATGCATAAATGACCGGAAATTCCAGCTGGTCGTCGTCGGCGCCGAGTTCGATGAAGAGTTCGAGCACTTCGTCGACGGCTTCGACGGGGCGGGACGCATACCGGTCGACCTTGTTGATGACGACGAGCGGTTTGATCTTCGCTTCAAGCGCCTTCTTGAGGACGAACCGCGTTTGCGGCATCGTGCCTTCGTAGGCATCGACGACGAGGACGACGCCGTCGACCATGTTCATGATGCGTTCGACCTCGCCGCCGAAGTCGGCGTGGCCGGGAGTGTCGAGGATGTTGATGCGGTATCCCGCATAATCGATCGCGGTGTTCTTCGCGAGAATCGTGATGCCGCGCTCGCGTTCGATCGGGTTCGAGTCCATCGCGCATTCGTCCATGTGCTGGTTTTCGCGGAGGGAGTGGGATTGTTTCAGAAGCCCGTCGACGAGGGTGGTTTTGCCGTGGTCGACATGGGCGATGATCGCTACGTTTCTGATTTTCATGAAGGGGTCCTTTCAGGAAGCCCGGTCACTTAAATCAGCCGGGCGAAATCGATGGGCAAGGGCGCGACGACACTGATCTTCTCACCCGTCAAAGGATGCAAAAAGACGATCGTTTCGGCGTGAAGCGCGGTGCGTGCGATGCGGTCGGTCGATCCCTCATAGAGGGTGTCGCCGAGAAGCGGATGGCCGAGATGGCTCATATGCACGCGGATCTGGTGGGTTTTGCCGGTGGACAGGGTGAGCGAAACGAGGGCATAGCCGTCGAAATGGCGCAGGACTCGGAAGCGCGTGACGGCGCGTTCGCCGTCGGGATTGACGCGGAAGCGGCCGGCGACGTGACGGTCGCGGCCGAGCGGCAGGTCGATCATTCCCTGTTTCTGATGGAAACGCCCCGAAACGAGGGCGAGATAAGTACGCGTGACGATGTCATGGTCCCACTGCGAGGCGAGCTTCGCGTGCGCCAGGAAATGCTTTGCGACGAGCAGGCAGCCGGTCGTGTCGCGGTCGAGGCGATGCAGGTAACCGACCTTGCGGTCGAGTCCTTCGCGCTCGAAATACCCGGCGACGAGATTGACGAACGTCCCGGTTTTGGTTTTGTCGTCGGGATGGACGATGCATCCGGCAGGCTTGTTGAAAACGACGACGCTCTCGTCTTCGTAGAGGACGGCCACTTCGCCGTATTCGGGGACGAAGTCGAGGCCTTCGAACGGTTTCAGGTCGATCGTGATGACATCGCCCTTGACCAATGGCTGAAACGGTTCGGCGACTTTGCCGTTGACCGAAAAGGCGTGGAGATGAAACAGTTTCGTCACCTTCGCCTGGGCGACGGCGAAATCGGCCAAAAACGTGGTGGGGGTCATGCCGATGAAACGATCCGTGACGCGGATGCTCAGGAAATCCATGCAGATCCCCTCCTTTCGACCGATGGTCGTTTGCTAGTATGTCTTTTTGGATGCGATGACGCCGCGGACGCCGCCGCGGGGGTTGGGTTCGTCGCCTAGGTAGCGCGGGATGACATGGACGTGCAGATGCATGACCGACTGTCCGGCTGCCGCTCCGCAGTTGACGCCGATGTTGTAGCCGTCGGGATGATATGCATCCTCGAGGAGCGTTTTGACGTTCACGATCGCTTCGGCGATCGCCTTGCGCTCGACCTCGTTCGCCTCGAAATAGGTCGGCGCATGCCGTTTCGTGACGATCAGCGCATGCCCCTCGGAAACCGGAAAGGCGTCGAGGATGGCGAAAACGAAGTCGTCTTCATAGAGGTAGGGACGTTTGCCCTGCAGTTCACAGAAGACGCACATGTCATTTCTTCCGGGCGAGCATGACCACGCCGAACAGGACGAGGGCGATCGGCAACAGGTAGCTGGACAGGTTCAGATTCCATGCCTGCAAGAGGAAAATCCCGCCGATCACGACGAGCAGGGCGTTGCCCACCTGCACGCCGTTCTTGGCGATGCTGTAGACGCCCGGGATGATCAGAAACAGAGTCCACCATCCCGCGAAGAACAGGGTGAAATCAATCCATCCCAAGCGATCGGCGAGAAGCAGGGCACCGACGACGATCAAGATGATGGCGGTAATGAGTCGACTTTGGTCACGTTTCATGGAAATCACCTTCCGGTTCATTGTACCGTACTTGAGGGTCGGTTGTCAACGCTTCGTGCGTGCGCAACAAAATGCCTATATTATCATAGTCCTTCTATCGTGAAAAGTCAATCAAACGTCAGATGAAAACGCCCTCAAAAGAAAAAGCGGCCGCAGCCGCTAAATCAGATCGATGATATCAAGGATCGTGGTGAGGCGATATCGCGCTTCGGGACAATGGGTGGCGTCCCCGATCGCGACAGGAATCATCCCGGCGGTTACCGCCGCACGGATCCCGGCGACGGCGTCTTCGACGACGAGGCACAAGGCAGGCGCGACGCCGATGCGGAGCGCCGCTTTGAGGAAGACTTCGGGATCGGGCTTGCTTTTGGTGATCTCGTTGCCATCGACGACGGCATCGAAGGTTTCCGCGAGTCCGAGTCGCCCAAGGATCAATCGCGCGTTCTTGCTTGAGGAACCGATCGCGATCGGCAGGCCACGGGTCTTCAAGGCGGCAAGTACTTCCGGGACGCCGGGAGGCAGATCCTTCGGCGTGATCGCCTCAAGCGACCGGACATAGACACTGTTCTTGAACGTTGCCATTTCCGCTTTTTCGGCAACCGTATATGCTTTTTTCGTCGCTTCAAGAATGATGTCGAGCGACTCCATCCGCGACACGCCGCGGAGGCGGTGGTTGATGGTGCGGTCGAAAGGAATCCCCTCGCGATCGGCGAGCGCTTTCCAGCCGCGGTAGTGGAGTTCGTCGGTGGAGACGAGGACCCCGTCGAGATCGAAGACGATACCCTGCGGTTTCAATCGCTCCACTTGATTACGCCTCCGTTTTTGGTGACCTCGACGGTCGCGGTGCGCGTTCCCGTCGCGATCTTGAAGGTCAGACCGGTGATCGCCTTGGGAAGCCGGGTATCGAGGCGGATCTTGCCGGCGGCGTAACGAAGTCCGGCAAATCCATAGATCGCGACGAGATAAGCGCCTCCCGATGCCGCGGGATGGGTCCCGCCGATGTAGATGCCGCCGGCGTAGGATTTGCCTTCGCCGAGGATGTCGATCATCGCACTCTTCAAAAACAGCGGATAGCCGTACTCGGTTTCGCCGATGGCAGCGGCGACGAGCGCGTACATCGAAGCCGACAGACTCGAACCATGCTCGGTCCGCGGTTCGTAATAGGTCCAGTTGGCCTTCTTGATCCGGTCGGGGTAATCTTCCGGAAACAGCGCCAGCATCGTGACGACGTCCGCCTGCTTGATCACCTGCGTCGGGGTAACGACGCCGTTGGGGCCGCCGAGATACTCGTTTTCATGCTGGATGCGCGCCTTGACGGCGTCGACGGTTGCGTCTTCGAGATGGAAGTAGCCTTGGAACTGGGCGATCAGTCCGTGTTCGTCGGGCGTCGGGACGTACAGTTTGGCGGCGACGCGGGTCGCCTTCTGGACGATCCCGGCGTATTTCTTTTCAGCGAACAATTTTGTGACGAACGGATTGTCCTTTTTGCGCATCGCCGCCACGGCGCGGACGGCGCCCTGGAGGGTGTGGTGGATCAAGCGGTTCGTATAGGCGTTGTCGTTCACGCCTTCGTGGTATTCGTCGGGTCCGATGACGCAAGGAACGTGGTATAGTCCGTCCCGACGGTCAAGTTTCACATAGGACAGGTAGAAGCGGACGGATTCGAGCAGCATCTCAAGACCGCCCTCGGCGAGCACCGACAGATCCTTCGTGCGGTCAAGATAATTCAGCGCCGCATAGACGACATCGCCGGTGATGTGGATCTGCTGCTCCTTGAAAAAGGTGCGGATCGGTTCTTTGGTAACGGGATCGGTGACATTGAAGTCGCTGCAGGCATCATCGCCGGTTTCCTGCGACTCCCAAGCGTAGAACGCTCCTAGATAGCCATACTGCTTCGCCTTGCGGAGCGCTCCCGCCAGGGTGTGGACGCGGTACATGACGCAGTTGCGGGCGGCTTCCAAATCGGTATTCAGGTAAAACGGCATCATGAACATCTCGGTATCCCAGAAAATCGCACCTTTGTAGACCTGTCCCGAAAGCCCGCGCGCCGGAACGGAATGAAACGCGTCCCGCGGGCGGATCGAGATGAGGTGGTAGATGCTGTTGCGGAGCCCGAGTTGTGCTTCCTCGGCGCCGCGGACGCGGACGTCGGAAATCGTCCATTTTGCCTTCCACCACGCCGCGTTTTCCGCCTTGATGGATCGGTAGCCGTGTTTTTTGGCAGCTCGGACGAGTTCGATTGCCTCGGACGCGGTGTTTTCGCCACCATAGGTGACGGCGGCGAAACGGATCATCGAATACGTGACGCCGGATTCGGCCCGAAAGCGGAAGACGCGGACAAACCGATTGTCCTCCCAGACCGGCTTGGCGGTCACGGTCAGGTCGGTCACGGTCACTTCGGCAACCACGACGGGAATCGCGAGTTCAAGCGTCCGACTGGTCAGATAGGATGCGTCGTAATGCGTTGCGCCTTTCGGTTTCGCAAGATGCGGACCATTGATGTCGTAGACGTCCGCATCGATCCCGGTGCAGAGTTCAAGGTCGGCGGAAGTCGATACGGAGAAACTGTATTTCGTGACGATCAGGCGTTTTTCCGCTTGCACGGCGAAGCGTTCGGAAGCGATCTTGACGACCGTCGTCCCGATCATGAAGCGGGACTCGCGGAAGTGCGTGCCGCACTCCATGTCGATGCCTTGGGTATGTTCCGTCGGCGCGATCGTGTTTGGATGAATCAAGGTGGAGTTGACCTTCAACGTGGTATAAAACGGGTTATAGGCATTGATCGGTTCACGCCACTTCGATCCCTGCCGGTCATAGAGGCCGGCGATGTTCAGTGCGACCATGTCGGTGGCGGCACCCTCATCGAGCGTCCCGCGATAGCCGAAATAACCGTTTCCGATCAGAAAACGGTTGCCGTTTTTGACACTGTCTTCCACCAGGAAGCGGTCCGTTCGGACGACGAATCCGGGTTTCATCGCAAGAACACGGTGGTGCCGGCCGACAAAAGCACCTTCTCGCGGTCGACCATGATCGGGACGGGAAGCTCCCGGTCGGCCGTAATCGCGATTTTTGTCGCATCGACCGCGACCAGGAGTTCGACGCCGCGGTAGACGAGGTGGAATGAATAGGCGCGCCAGCGCGAAGGCAGTTTCGGCGCAAGCCGGAGCAGGTCGCCGTCGCTTCGCAGTCCGCCGAACCCGTAGACGATGTTCACCCAGGCGGCGGCGATCGAAGTGAGGTGCAGGCCTTCGGAGGCGTTCCGATTGAAATCGTCGAGATCCATGCGGGTCGCGAATTCAAAGAAGTTCGCCGCCTCCGCATCCTTTCCGAGTTCGTAGGCGAGAACGGAGTGGATCGAGGGCGAGAGCGATGACTCATGGATGCACCGCGGTTCATAGAACTCGTAGTTGGCGAGCTTGACGGCGGCAGAAAAACGCGAATTGTGGAGGAACATGAACATCAACACGTCCGGCTGCTTGATCATATCGTTGCGATAGATGCGGTCGTAACTCCAGTGGGCGTAAAGCGGGAACTCCTGCTCGGGAATCTTTTTGATGTCGACGTGCGGCAAATCATAGTACCCCTGGTGCTGTTCGTAAAGTTTTGTTTCGGGATCGTAAGGCACGTAGGTCTTGTCCATCGCCTCGCGGATCGCGGTCGTCTCGGCGACGGACCACCCCGTTTTCGCGATGACTTCGAGGTACTTGTCAGGCCAGTTC
The DNA here is from genome assembly GCA_003477305.1 of Acholeplasmatales bacterium. Taxonomy (GTDB): domain Bacteria; phylum Bacillota_I; class Bacilli_A; order Izemoplasmatales; family Hujiaoplasmataceae; genus UBA12489. The sequence continues at coordinate 37,727 of DMTN01000064.1, forward strand.
TTCTGAATCCGGGCGAGCGCCTTCAAGGTCGTTTCAAACGTCATCATACCCATGTAGTTGGTGTATGCGTTGTGGTTCACCATCATCTGAAATTCATCCGGACCCATCACGCCGTAGAACCCGAATTTCGTGCGGTCGGGATTGTAGTCGCCGCGCGCTAGCAGATACCGGCTGATTTCGATCAGCCTCTCAAGCCCATATGCGGCGAGGAACGCTTCGTCGCCGGTGTTTCGGACGTAGTGGTCGATCCCGAAAGCGACTGCCGTCGACGGCTGCGGCTGAAGCGAGGCATGCTGCCAAAGCGCGCAGGATTCGTAGCCGTTTAAGGTCGCGATCGGATAACAGGCGCCCTTGAGGTCGAGTTCTTTCGCCCGCTCCCTCGCCTGCGATAGCGTGTTGTAGCGGAACAGCAACAGATTCTTCGCCGCGTCCGGCGCGGAAAAGAGATAGAATGGGAGACCATACGTTTCGGTGTCCCAGAAGGCGTGTCCGCTGTAAGCTTCGCCGGTGAGGCCTTTGGCGCCGATGTTGTTTTTCGGATCGAAGCCGTGGTAGGTTTGGGCGAGCTGGAAAAGACAGAAGCGGATTCCCTGCTGGTCCTTCGCGTCGCCGTCGATGTGGACGTCGATCGCGTTCCACAGGTGATCGAAATAACCGACGTTCCGCTGAAGCGATTCCTCATACCCTGGTTGGTCGGACAGATGCGCCATGCCGCGTTCCCAGAGGTCGCCGGCGGCGGTATCCGGAGCCTTTTCGACCTGGTTCTGCACGATCCGGTCGACGCGGCGCGAGGTCCCTTCGGAAAGGGTGAAGGAAAACGCCTGGCCGATGCCCTTGGAAAGGCGGAATTCGGCGGTGGAAAGCGATTCGGAAATCGCGAGCCGGAATCCCGTGAAGAGCCGCTGGCCGTTGGGCAACGCGCCGATCATCGCGGTGCGCCCGGAAAGCGACGCGCCGGCTTCGATCGTCCAGAAATTGAAGCGGCCCCAATGAACGATCGAAAAATCGGTCGACATCCGGACGTTGATGTTCGGGTTTCCCTGAACGGCGCGGAAAACGATGCGTTGATAGTTCTGTTCCGGCCGGTCCATCGCGAGGAAGCGCGCAAAGGTGAGTTCGATCTCATTGCCGACGGGTGACGTCCAACGGTAGCAGCGGACCAGTTCGCCGGTCCGGAAATCAAGCGTGCGGGAAAACCCGCGGACCGCGGGCGACAACACCACCGGCGCGCCATCGACCGTGATTTCGGTTTTCAACCAGTTCGCCGCGTTGATCATGTAGTGGACCTTCTTGGTGATGCCGCGATAGCCGGTCTCGGTCTGGTCGGGGGCGTCGGCGTACAGCCCATTGTAATAGGTGCCCAGAAGCGATCGATCGGTGGTTCCCTCTTCGGGAAAACCACGCACGCCGGTATATTCGTTGGCGAGCGAAAAAAGCGACTCCGAGACCTGGCTCTCGGCCGCGTGATATCCGGTCTCCCGGATTTTCCATGGATCGATATCGATGTAGCGGTTCGGTGTCTTGCCCATGTCGTACTCCTATTCCCGCAGCCCCGACGTCGCCACGCTCGCCGAGATCCGTTTCTGGAAGAGGGCGAAGAGGAGAATCGGCGGTATGACCGCGAACATGATCGTCATCAGTTTTTCCTGCAGGGTGACCTGCGCCATCTGGTCGCCGTACATGTGGTAGAGGCGGACCATGATCGGCTGTTCGGTCTGGGTGATCTGCGTCATCAAGGATGGCAGTAGGAAGTCGCTCCAGGCCGCGTTCATCGTGAAGATCGCGACGACCGCGATGATCGGGAAGGCAAGCGGCGCAAGGATGTAGCGAAACATCTGGAGGCGGTTCGCACCATCGATCTGAGCCGCCTCGAAGAGCGCGCGGGGAATCGAATTGAAATAGACTTTGAAGAGCACGTAATAGTAGGCGTTCGCGCCGTAGATGAGCCAAAGCGGAATATACGAGAAGTAGGGGATGGTCCAGACATTCGTGCCGAACAGCTCCGTCAGGATATCGAATGAGCCGATGATGTTCATATAGAGCGGCGAGATGTTGATGATCGCGGGGATCAAAAGCGTCGCCGTCACGAAGGCGTCGACGAGCTTCGCCCCCTTCGGACGGATCACGGCCACGGCGTAGGCAAGCAGACCGTTGAAGACGATGGCGCAGACGACCGCGCCGATGATCAGAAAGAGCGAGTTCAGGTAGTACCGTCCGAATCGGAATTCCGACCAGACGCGTCCGATGACGGATAGATCGAACGTTTCCGGGAAGAGCCGGAACTCGTCGGTGAGGACCGCCGTCGGATCCTTAAAACAGGACAAGAACAGCCACAGCGGCGGGAATACGGCAATGACGGCGAACGCGAGCAAAACGGCGATGAAGACGCCGTAGAGAATCCGGGTTTTGACATCTTTGTAATCGGAGAAGATGAAGACGCCGCCGGTCTTGTGCGAAAGTCTACCCACGGGCTTCACCCGCTTCCGGCTTGTTTCTGGTCAGACGGAGATAGACGATCGTTAGCGAAAACAGCATCAGGCTGACGACCACGCCCATCGCCGCGCCGCGCGCGATTTCCATATCCTGGATCGCGGTTTCGTAGAGAATCTGCAGAAGCGAGATAGAATATGGGTTCTGCTTCGTCAGCATGAGCGGCTCGTAGAATACCTGGAAGACGACGATGACCTGCAGGATCAAGAGCGTCTTCACGTTTTCGAGAATCGTCGGAATCGTGACGATCTTGATCCGCTGCCAGGCGTTCGCGCCTTCG
>DMTN01000036.1 GCA_003477305.1 Acholeplasmatales bacterium
TTTCTTTACAGCCCCTTCTTTCAACTTCATCGCGGGTTTTTGAGACGGATCGCAAGCGCCTGCACATCGGCGGGATTGACGCCGCTGATGCGGGCCGCCTGACCGAGCGTGAGCGGCCGGATCTTCTTCAATTTGACACGCGCTTCCAGCGCCAGATTGTGCAGATCGTAATCGAAATCCGCGGGGATCGCGATGCTTTCTTCTTTTGCGAGTTTCGCGGCTTCCTTGACCGCTTTCTCGATATAGCCTTCATAGGTGACTTCGATCTCGATCTGCTCGGCTTCCTCGCGGCCGACGCGCGGATCTTTGCCGGCGATTTCCATTACGTCGGCGTATCCGAGTTCGGGGCGTTTGAGAAGATCGCGGAGCGTCTGTTTCTCTTTGAGGCAGCCGGATCCCTTCGCGGCCAGTCGGGCGTTCACGGCCGGCGTCGGAAGAACGGTTTCGCGGGCAAGCAGGTCAGTCTCCGCCTTGATTGCGGCGCATTTCGCATTGAACCTGGCATATTGCGCGTCGGACACGAGTCCGAGGCGGTGGCCGTAGGGCGTCAGCCGCTGGTCGGCGTTGTCGTGACGGAGCAAGAGTCGGAATTCGGCGCGCGACGTCAGCATCCGGTAAGGGTCCAGGACGCCTTTGGTGACGAGGTCGTCGATCAGGACGCCGATGTAGGCTTCGTCGCGGCGGAGCAGAAACGGCTCCTTGCCGGTCAGCTTGTGGGCGGCGTTGATGCCGGCCATCAATCCCTGCGCGGCGGCCTCTTCATATCCCGAGGTGCCATTCACCTGACCGGCGAAATAGAGTCCGGGAATCTGTTTCGATTCGAGCGTCGGCCACAGGTCGGTCGCATGGATCGCATCGTATTCGATCGCGTAGGCGTACTTCGCGATGACCGCGTGTTCGAGCCCCGGAAGCGACCGGACCATCAGGTCCTGGACGTCGTGGGGCATCGAGGTCGAGAATCCCTGGAGGTAGACGACGTCGAGCGACGCGCTTTCCGGTTCGATGAACAGCTGGTGACGTTCCTTGTCGGCGAAGCGCACGTACTTGTCTTCGATCGAGGGACAGTAGCGCGGCCCGACGCCTTTGACCAAACCGCTGTACATGGCGGATTTCCGGAGATTGAACTGAATCACCGAACGGGTCTTTTCGGTGGTATGGATGAGGTAACAGGGCCATTCGTGTTCGGGGTGGACGAAGGGTGAATCGGTGAAGCTGAAGCGGTAGTTGAAATCATCGCCGGGGGCTGGTTCCATCTTCGAAAAATCGATCGAATCGCGCCTGATCCGCTGCGGCGTACCGGTCTTGAGCCGGAACGTTTCGATCCCGAGTTCGCGCAGATGGGCGGAGAGTCCGACCGACGCCCGTTGTCCGTCGGGGCCGGACGGGGTCGAGGTCGACCCGACCAGGACGGCGCCTTCCATGTAGGTTCCGGCGGTGAGCACGACGGCATTGGCGCGGCGCTCTTCCCCGTTTTCGAGGATGACGCCGGCGATTTTTCCGGCTTCGACGATCAAGCGGACGACATAGGCCTCTTCGACGGTGACGTTTTTTTCAGCGAAAAGGACCGCCTGCATGGCGGCCGGGTAGGCGACTTTGTCGGACTGCGCCCGCAAGGCGCGGACCGCCGGTCCCTTGGAGTGGTTCAGCATCTTCATCTGCAGGCTCGTGAAGTCGGCGATCTTGCCCATTTCGCCGCCGAGCGCGTCGATTTCGCGCACGATCGTGCCCTTGGCGGGGCCGCCGATCGACGGATTGCACGGCATCGTCGCAATCATCTTCCTGTTTCCTGTGACGAGCAGCGTTTTCTGATGCAGGCGGGCGAGCGCGAGGGTCGCTTCGGACCCCGCGTGGCCGCCGCCGATGACAATGGCGTCATACATGGCAATCACGTTCTTTCGTTAACATTGTATCGCGCCGAAGCGTGATAGTAAAGCGCTGATAATGAAAACGACCGCGGGGGCGGTCGTCAGATCAATCCGTAATGTTTGAGGCCGTTTCTGACCCCGTCGTCGCCGACGGCACTGGTCACATGGACCGCGGCGGCTTTCGCCTCGGGACAACCGTTGCCCATCGCGATGCCGTTTTTGACCGCTTTCAACATCGAGACGTCGTTCAGGCCGTCGCCGACGGCATAGACATGGTCAGCCGGGTAGCCAAGATAATTGATCAGGCGGTTGACGCCGTCAGCCTTGAGGTTGCCGGCGAGATTGACGTCGTAGCCGAACCGGTTCGACCGATTGAAGGCGAGTTCGGGAAACTCAATCCGGAGGATTTCTGCGTCCCGGTCGGAAAAGACGATGAAGGCAAGGACTTCGTGGTGTTGCGGATAGTCGCGGTCGAGCTTCGGATATTCGATGTCGAAGGCGTCTGAGAAGCGGTCGACGAGATCGGTGTCCCGGCGCCATGCGACATAGCCGGAGACGCCTTCGAGGACGAGGTCGGCACCCAGTTCGTCGGAGCGTTTCAGCATCCGCGCGACGACGTCCTTCGGGATGTAGCGTTCGTAGATGACGCGGCCCTGATAATAGATGAAATTGCCGTTCGCCGCGATGAAATCGGGGATACCCAGGGTTTTGTCGACGCCGTAGAGAAGGTGCGGCGTGCGTCCGGTCGCGATGACCGGCGTATGCCCCTTCTTCTTCAAGTCGGCGATCGTCTGGACGATCCCTTTGGCCGGCTTGCCGTTTTCCAGCGAGGTGCCGTCCAAATCAAGAAATACCAATGCCATGAACCATCACACTCCAAAGAAAAAACTCCCATCAAGCATCTTCACCCACATTGATATCTTACTTAAGGCTGCTTCCGTCAGGATCTGACCTGATTCGTGGACACCAATTGAGTGAAGATGCTTCATGGGAGTTTCCCCCTATGAATTATACCACATAACGCCTGAAGAACAATCATTTTCGCTTTCGGAGGTCTTTGAAGAACCCCTTCAGAAGGGCGGCCGATTCCTCGGCGAGCACGCCTTCCTCGACTTCGACCCGATGGTTGTACGGATGGTCGAAGAGGTCGATGACGGATTTGTGGGCTCCCGATTTCGGTTCGCGGGCACCGTAGACGAGCCGGTCGAGGCGCGCCTGGACCATCGTCCCGGCGCACATCACGCAGGGTTCGAGGGTGACATAGAGCGTGCAGCCTTCGAGCCGCCAGGTGCCGAGCGTGCGGCAGGCGACGTCGATCGCCGTCATCTCGGCGTGGTTGAAGACGTGTTCGGTCGTTTCGCGGCGGTTGAAGCCGCGGGCGAGGATCTGTCCGTCCTTGACGATCACGCAGCCGACCGGGACTTCGCCGATCGCGCCGGCCTTTTCCGCCTCAAGGAGCGCTTCGCGCATGAAGCGGACGTCGGTTTCAGTCATGGTTTCCGCCGAGGGCGTCGTAGACGGCCGGCCGGCCCGGAACTTCGTGGCAGTGGCGGCAACGCGCCTCGTAGGTGTCTTTCGCACCGACGAGGATGATCGGGTCGGAATAGTTGGCGGGCTTGCCGTTGACGATGCGCTGGGTGCGCGTCGCCGGCGTGTGGCAGCAGACGCAGATCGCGCTGAGCTTGGTGACTTCCTCGGCGAGCGAAAGCAGCCGGGGCATGAAGGAGAATGGTTCGCCGCGGAAGTCCCGGTCGAGGCCGGAGACGATGACGCGCAAGCCGTGGTCGGCGAGATACTCGCAAATCGCGACCGCCTCTTCGTCGAGGAACTGGACTTCGTCGATGGCGACGACGTCGGTGTCCTTTTCGACATAGGTCATGATTTCCGCCGCCTTCATGATGTTGATGGAGCGGGTCCGGGTGTTGTTGTGGCTCACGACCTCGTCGGCGGCGTAGCGGTCGTCGATCGTCGGCTTGAAGACGATGACGTTCTGTTCCGCATACTCCAGCCGCTTGACGCGGCGGATCAGTTCTTCGGTTTTGCCGGCGTACATCGGTCCGGTGATGACTTCAATCCAACCTTCGCGTTGTTTCAGGTACATGGGGATGTCCTCCTGCAGCGGTGCGGCTTGTCGATTCTAATTATAACGAGTGGATACAAAAAAAACCATATCAAATGGTTTTCTTCGCCGATTATTTCTGTTCGATGCTGTAACGTTTGTTGAACTTGTCGATCCGACCGTCGGCAGCCAGGAATTTCTGTTTGCCGGTGAAGAACGGATGGCAGTTGCTGCAAGTATCGACGCGCAGTTCCTTGGAGGTGGAACCCGTCACGAAGGTGTTCCCGCAGGTGCTGCAGGTCACCGTCACTTGGAAGTACTTGGGATGAATGCCAGTTTTCATGTTTTCTCTCCTTCTGCCATGATTTTTCGCATCATAGTAAGTTTTCTGAAGCAAGCAAAAGTATTATAACAAAGATGATGATAAAAAGCAAGCAGATAATAACACCGGCGAAATCCTGTTCCTTTGCATAGTAAACGCAA
>DMTN01000033.1 GCA_003477305.1 Acholeplasmatales bacterium
TTCCAATATCATTTGACACTAAGGCCGAAATCGGCACATGTAATCAATCAAGTAAATGCTTGAAAAATGGCGTGTTTTGGGAAAGGATTGACAAAAAGGGGATAATTCGTATAATTAAGGTAATCTTTACGTGACAAACGGAAACGGAGACCAAAATAGTTCCCTTTTTATTTTGAACGGATACCATGATAAAAAAGATCGTCATGAAAAACCTTACTTGCGCCAGTTGCATCGCGAAGATCGAACGCCGGGTCGGTCGTCTTCCGTATGCAAACAGCGCAAGTTTCAATTATACCAACCAGATCCTGCTCGTCGATTTCAAGGATGATTTCGACGAAACGCTTGCGCTCAAGGAGATCAAGGGTATCGTCGACGTCCTTGAGGACAACATCGACACCCATTATCTCGACCGCCGCACGGAAAACCCGAAGCCGAAGTTCGTCCATGACTACCTGTTCCCGCTCATCGGCGGCGGCATCATCGCGATCGTGTTCATCCTGTTCCGTTTCCCGGGTTACGTCAACGCCATCTTCAAGACGGATTTCGCGCCCCTCATCGTCGACCCCTTCCGCGCCATCGGGTATTGGATCGGTTATCTATTCCTTGTTTCCCGCATCTTCACGATGCTGGTCAAGGGGATCAAAAACAAGAGTTTCTTCGACGAGAACACCCTCATGTTCATCGCGACGCTGGCCGGCATGGCACTTGGCAAGTACGAGGAAAGCATCGCCGTCATCGTCCTGTACTCGGTCGGGGAACTGCTTCAGAACCGCGCCGTCATGCGTTCGAAAGATGAGATCACGGCGCTCATGGACATCAAAGTCGACTACGCCAACGTCGTCGTCGGCGAATCGATCGTGGTCAAGGATCCGATGCAGATCAAGGTCGGCGACATCCTCGTCATCAAGAATGGCGAACGCGTCCCCGTCGACGGCGTCGTCACCGAGGGCACGAGTTCGATCAACACGTCGGAACTGACCGGCGAAGTCAAGTTGCAGCGGGTTGAACCGGGAAAAGACATCCTCTCCGGCAACATCAACGTCGGCGACGTGATCCGCATGCGGGCATCGAAGGAATACAGCGAATCGACGCTTGCGAAAATCATCGACCTGATCGAAAACTCCACCAACAACAAATCGAAAACCGAGATGTTCATCACCAAATTCTCGCGCGTCTATACCCCGATCGTCGTCGGCCTCGCCGTCCTGATGATCGTTTATGGCGCGATTTGGGGTCCCAAGCCGTTCATCGACTGGGCTAACCCCGAGGTGAGTTACCTCTACCGGGCCGCCACGTTCCTGGTCATCTCCTGCCCCTGCTCGCTCGTCCTTTCGGTGCCGCTCTCCTATTTCGCCGGTATCGGCGTCGCCGCGAAGAACGGAATCCTTTTTAAGGGGTCAACCTTCCTTCAAACTCTCACCGACGTCAAGACGATTGCGCTCGACAAAACCGGCACCCTGACGTACGGCTCCTTCTTCGTTTCCAGTTTCACCAACGACGAAACCCTCAAGGTCGCAGCGTCGCTCGAAAAATATTCGAATCACCCGATCGCCCATGCGATCACCGGTTATTTCAAGGAACCGACCTACGAACTGACGGACGTCAGCGAGGTTCCCGGCTTCGGCATCCGCGGGATGCTCGGCGATGAACCCGTCTTCGCCGGCAGCCGCCGCTTCCTGCAGACGAACGATGTCGAAGTATCGCAGGGGAAACTCCCGGTCGGATCCTACACGTTCGTCGCCCGCGGCGGGAAGTACCTCGGCAGCGTCGTCGCCAACGACGAACTCAAGGAAACCTCGATGGAAACGGTCCGCAACTTCACGAAGCGCTATGACACCGTGATGCTCACCGGCGACAACGAAGCCTCGGCCGCCGACATCGCGATGAAACTCGGCGGAATCGAATACTATGCCGATTTGTTGCCTGAACAGAAACTCGAGAAATTCAACGCGATCCGCACCAACTCGGTCTCCCTCTATGTCGGCGACGGGATCAACGACGCGCCGCTCCTCAAGAACGCCGACATCGGCGTCTCGATGGGTTCGGCCTCCGACCTCGCGATCGAAGTCTCCGACATCATCATCATCAACAACGACATCCGCCTGCTCGACAAGGCGATCAAGATCGCCAAGCGCACACGCCTCACCGCAACCGAAAACATCGTCTTTTCGCTGACCGTGAAGGCAGTCTTCCTCTTCCTCTCCGCAATCGGCGTGATGTGGATGTGGCTCTCGATCTTCGCCGATGTCGGCGTCACCCTCCTCTGCGTCCTGAATGCGCTTCGGATCATCTACATCCAGCGCTATCTGCGCGTTGACAAGAAAGAAAAAAAGCCGAAATGAAAAGGTGGAATCCGCGATGGATTCCACCATTTTTTTTACTTTGTGTGGCTGACGAGCACGTATTTCTTCTTGCCCTTGCGGACGATCGAATACCGACCTTCGATCGCGTTTTCCTGTGTGACGACGGCGTCAAGCGCAAGTGTTTTTCCACCGTTCACACTGACCGCTCCGCTGGAAACCAGATCGCGCGCGTCGCGCTTGGAACTGGCGAGTCCGGTCGCGACGAGGACGTCGAGAAGAAGCGGATCATGATTCGCTTCGAAACGCGGCAGATCCTTGCAGGCAAGGCCGATTTCGTCGGCCGTGAGGGTTTCGATGTCACCCTGAAAGAGCGCCTCGGAGATCTTGACGGCTTCCTTCCAGGCGGCTTCGCCGTGGACGAGGACGGTGAGTTCTTTTGCGAGCGCCTTTTGCGCGTTGCGCCCTTCGGGATGGCTTTTGATTTCTTCGGCGAAGGCCTCGATCGTCGCCTTCGACAAGAACGTGAACTGCTTCAACCGCATCACGATGTCGTCGTCGGCGGTGTTGATCCAGTACTGGTAGAAATCGTACGGGGTCGTCCTGAGGGGATCGAGCCAGACCGCGCCGGACTCGGATTTGCCGAACTTGGTGCCGTCGGATTTCGTCACGAGCGGGAAAGTGAAGCCGTACGCTTTCGCGTCGGTGCCGTGCACCTTGCGGATCAGTTCGAGGCCGGAAGTGATGTTGCCCCACTGGTCCTGGCCGCCGATCTGGATCTGACAGGCATGCTTGTCGAAGAGATGCTCGAAGTCCCAGGCCTGGATGATCTGGTAGCTGAATTCGGTGAAGGAGATGCCGCTTTCGATGCGCGACTTGACGGACTCCTTGCTCATCATGTAGGCGACGTTGAAGTTCTTCCCGATGTCGCGGAGAAATTCGATCGCATTGAGCGAGGACAGCCAGTCGTAATTGTTGACGATGGCGGCCTGCGGCAACAAATGCCGCACCTGCTTCGAGATCCCCGCGGCGTTTTCCAGCGAAGTCTCGATCGTGAGCAGCGGGCGCTCCGAATTCTTAAAGCTCGGATCGCCGATCAGACCGGTGCCGCCGCCGATCACGAGAATCGGTTTGTGGCCGGCGTTTTCAAGCCGCTTCGCCACGAGATAGGCAAGCAGGTGACCGACGTGCAGGCTGTCCGCCGTCGGGTCCGCGCCGAGATAGAACACGGAATTGCCCGCGTTCAGAACGTTTTCGAGCTCGGGAGCGGTCATGTCGTAGACCAGTCCGCGCCACTTCAAATCTTCCATCAATTTCATTTGAATCAACCTCTTTTCGTCGATGAATTCTTTTTAAAACAAAAATCGTCCCTGCATGCAAGGACGATTTTGACAACCGCGGTACCACCTTAGTTCACTCGAAAGTGCGCTTGGGAAGATAACGGATTCACCGTCTGCGGACTGCGCAGAGACTCCCAAGCGTAAATTCGCGGTTGCGGTCGTCCCGGCTCGCACCTTCCGCCGGGTCTCTTGAAGCGACTTGCAACGCTACTTCACTTGTTCCTTGTCGTTATCGGGATGTCTGCCGCGTGATGATGTTGTGCGGCAGGACGTTGAACTTCACTTCGTTGACTTCGCCGTCGATTTCGCGCTTGAGCAGGCTCATCGCCTTGGCGCCGATTTCGTTGATCGGGACGTCGACGCACGAGAGTTTCGGACGGCAGAGCGTCGAATACTTCGTGTTCTGGAATCCGTAGACGCTGACGTCCTCGGGGATCCGCTTGCCCTTCTCGATCATCGTGTTGACGAAGGAGACGGCGATCGAGTCGCGGACCGCGACGATGCCGTCGACGGCCTCGTGCTCGGATTTGAAGAGTTCGTTGAAATGCACCGTGTTGATCGCGATGTCGCCTGAGGTGCGGATCACGTTCGGATTCAGATGCGCTTCCTTGATGGCCTTGAGATAGCCCTCTTCCTTTAGGTCGTTGACCATGTACTTGCGCGCCGTGGTGAGCAGGTAGATGTGCTTGCGGCCTTCGGCGATGAGTCGACCGGTGATCTCGTAGGCGGCCTTGAAGTAGTCGATGCAGACGGTGACGAGCTTGTTATCATAAGGATAGAGCGTGTTCGCGAGGACGATCGGAACCTTGTATTCGTCTTGGATCACGTTCAGCATCATATACTGGGCTTCATTGATCTCGTCGTTCAGATAGAGGATGCCGTCGACCTGGTTGGCGACGACTTCCTTGAGCATTTCGGCTTCGTCGATCTTTTCATCCTTCATGACGTACAGAAGGAGCGAATAGTTGTATTTGCGTGCTTCGACGGCGATGCCGTTCAGCATCTCGGCGACGGAAGCGCGCGACATATCCGGAACGATCACGGCGACGGTCGTCGATTTCTTCGAGGCGAGCCCCTTCGCGAAGGCATTGGGTTTGTAGCCGAGCTCCTTGATCACCCGAAGCACGCGTTCGCGGGTTTCCGGCTTGACCTTCTGCGGATTGTTCAGCGTCCGGGAAACCGTGGCGAGCGAGACATTGGCGGCATAGGCGACATTGTAGATGGTAGCTTTGTTCATAAAAAATCCCGACCTTTCGTCAAATTCGACAATATTCTAACATGTACCGCAAGCGGTTTCAATGCTTTTACATAAATTTATGAAAAATTTTCATTCTTCTTTCATTGCAGAAAAAAAGACGCCGTTTCGGACGTCTTTTTCTTCGATTACTGGCGTTTTTCCTTGATACGGGCGGCTTTCGCCGAGAGCCCGCGGATGTAGCCGAGATTGGCTCTGCGGACCTGCCCGTGACGGGCGACTTCGATCTTTTCGACCATCGGCGAGTGGATCGGGAATGTGCGTTCGACGCCGATGCCGAAGGACATCTTGCGGACGCAGAACGTCTCGCTCGTGCCTTGGCCCTGGCGCTTGATGCAAAGACCCTCATACATCTGGATGCGTTCTTTCGAACCTTCGACGATCTTGACGTACACCTTTAAGGTGTCGCCCGGACGGAATTCGGGGACGTCGGTCTTGAGGTATTGCTCGGTAACGGTGTTGATGAATTGCTGCGACATGGTTTTCACTCCTTCGATTGTGTGCCCTCGACGTTCACGGATATTCCGGCGGAACGGCGGTGTTGCGGTTCTGGCAGCGTTAGTTATTATATCATAAAGAGACGGTCAAATCAACTGATTTTGTCAGCGCTTTTTCAGAAGGTCGGGACGGCGCTCCATGGTGCGCCGAAGCGACTGCTCGCGGCGCCATTTGTCGATCTCCGCATGGTTGCCCGAGACGAGAACGTCGGGGACTTTCATGCCCTTGTACTCGACCGGACGGGTATACTGGGGATATTCGAGGAGGCCGTCGTAGAACGAATCGTGGGGGGCGGATTCGGGCGATCCGAGGACGCCGGGAAGCAAACGGATCACGCTGTCGGCGATCGCCATCGCGCCGATTTCGCCGCCGGTGAGGACGTAGTCGCCGATCGAGATCTCGAGGTCGACAAGCGACCGGATGCGCTCGTCGAAGCCTTCGTAGTGCCCGCAGATCAAAATCAGATGCTCCACCTTGGACAACCGGATCGCTTCCGCCTGGACGAACGGGACGCCCTGCGGGGTGAGCAGGATCTTGGTCGCCGTCTGATACCCTTCGATCGACTGCAGGGCGCGGTCGATCGGTTCGACCGCAAGCAGCATGCCGGCGCCGCCGCCAAAGGCATAGTCGTCGACGTGGCGGTGCTTGTTGGTCGCGAAATCGCGGAAATCGACGATGTCGATCACGACGGCGCCGCTTTCTTTTGCACGTTTGATCATCGATTCGCCGAAAACACCGGTGAACATTTCGGGAAATAGGCTCAGGATGGTGATTTTCACAACAGTCCCTCCATCTCCGTCACGACGATGATGCGCGCCGTCAAATCGACTTCGGGGACGAGCGCGTCGACGAACGGAACGAGGGCGGATGATCCGTCGTTTTTGCGGATCTCAAGATAATCCCCTTGGGGAAATTCGCGGACGCCGGAAACGGCGCCGACGGTTTTCCCGCCCTGGATGACGGAAAGACCGATCAGCTCGGCGGCGCGGTATTCGTTCTTCGCCAGGCGGACCGGTGCGGCTTCTTCGGCGAGGATCGTCATGCCTTTCAGGCTTTCCGCGGCCTCGATGGTATCGATGCCGTCAAACGTCAATAGGTCAAACCCGCGGTGGGGCCGATAGCTGATGACGAACAGATCGCGGCGTCCGGACGGCGCGTCGAGGACGATCGTCTTGCCGGGCGCATAGCGATCGGCCTGAAAATCGGTCGAGGGCAGGATCCGGACCTCGCCCTTGAGACCGTGGGTGTTGACGATTTTGCCGATCGGCACGAGCGCCATGGTCAGAATCTCCGGGTTTTCTTGGAAATGTAGATTTTCGGGGTACGGTCGACGTTGTATAGGCCCCAGTGCTTTTCCGGTTCGATCGGATCGCGGCCGCCCTTCCAGGGTTCATCGAACGCTTCGAAAACGAACATCGGGATCTGGTTGTCTTTGCTCCACTTTTCGACTTGGGCGAGATACTCCGCCTGCTGGGCTTCGCCGACGTCGTTTTTGTCCATCGTATCGTTGCAGGAGGTGGTCCAGCCGAACTCGGTGAAGATGATCTGCTTGTCGGGATAGGCGGCCTTGTTCTCTTCATAATCCAGCTGATTGACCGCAAGCGCCTCGTCAAGGTGTTTTCGGAGCCAGAGCGGATAGGAGTGGATCGAGATGAAGTCGACTTCCGCGGCGACCGGCCCGGCGTGCACGCGCCATGCGTAGGCGCCTTCGCAGAAGGTGACCTGGGCATCGGTGACGGTGCGCAGATACCGGACGTGGGAGGCGAGCGTTTCCGCCGCCATCAGACCGGGATGCCATTCGGAGGTGCATTCGTTGCCGACCGCGACGGCGAGGACGATGTCCTTGTAGCGGTTCGCCAGTTCGGCGAGCCGGTCGAGCTGACGGATGTTCTCGATCTTGTTGACGGCGATTTCCTCGTCGGAATGGAGCCCGCCCCAGGGGCAGTTCGGGTTCGATATCTCGCCTCGCGGCTCGACCCCGAGCATCACCTTGAACGGCATTTTTTCCTCTTCGATCACGCGCAGCACGGTCTTGGCGTGTTCGGAAACGTCATACATCCGCAGATAATCGAAATGCGGTTTCAAAATCGTCAGATCTTCCAGGATCTGCGCATATGTCGGATATACGTGAGCAATCGGACTCTGCCCTTCGCGATATCCGGAGTAGCAGACGCCACGGCCAAATTTAATCATTTTCATCCCTCCAAAACATGTCAATTGTACCATACTTACACAGATATTTCAACCGCGTCGAAAAAGACGATAGTGTAAAATGGTTTTGGAA
>DMTN01000032.1 GCA_003477305.1 Acholeplasmatales bacterium
TTGCGTTTACTATGCAAAGGAACACGGGGATTTCTACGGGTGAAAATGGTTGCTTTCGGTACTGCTTTTTGATATAATAGACAAGCGATTATGAATCCAACGGAGGACATACCCATGCTCATCGACAAGCTCAGCGGATCGAAGGTCCGTTTCGAAATCACCGTCACGAAAGAACTCTTTGAACACGCGCTCGACCACGCGTTTGAGGAAATGAACCAGAAAGTCGAAATCAAAGGCTTCCGCAAGGGCCATGCCCCGCGTACCATCTACGAAGCCAAATACGGCATCGAATCGCTCTATGAAGAAGCCGTCAACCACGCCATCCAGGACACGTATTACGACGCGATCGTCGAAAACGACCTGAAAGTCGTCGCCCAGCCGAAGATCAACTTCGATTTCAAGAAGGTCAAGCGCGGCGAGGATTTCATCTATGAAGTCGTCGTCGCCGTCAAACCGGACGTCACGCTCGGCCAGTACAAGGGTTTGGAAATCGAACGCGCGTCCGAGACCGCGACCGACATCGAAATCAACGCCGAGATCGAAACCGAACTCGAGAAACACGCCGAAATGATCTTGAAGGAAACGGGCGCGCTCGCCGATGGCGACACCGCCGTCTTTGATTTCTCCGGATCCGTCGACGGCGTCAAGTTCGACGGCGGCACCGCCGAGAACTACGAGCTGAAGATCGGCTCCGGCCAGTTCATCCCGGGCTTCGAAGCCCAGATGATCGGCATGACCGTCGAAGCAGCCAAGGACCTCAAGGTCACCTTCCCGGAGACCTACCAGGAAAAGACGCTCGCCGGCAAGGAAGCCGTCTTCGCCGTCAAGCTGCATGAGATCAAGCAACGCCTCGTTCCCGCCCTCTCCGAAGACCTGGTGAAGGAACTCGAACTCCCCGGCGTCGAAACGATCGAGCAGTACCGCGACCACATCAAGAGCGGCATCGAACTGCGCAAACGCCAGTCCAATGAAAACGCGCTCGTCGATCAGGTCGTCCGTCTCGCCACCGACAACGCCACCTTCGAAGTTCCCGAGGAGATGGTATCCGAAGAAGCGGGCCGCATGCAGGAGAATGCCGAACGGCAGATCAAGCAGTACAAGCTCGACTTCGACACCTATCTGAAGTACATGGGAAAAACCAAGGAAGAATACGAAGCCGGCCTGAAGGCCGAAGCGCTCCGCACCGTCAAGAGCCAGCTCGTCGTCGAAGCCGTCGGAAAAGCCGAAGGCCTGTTGGCCACCAAGGAAGAAATCGAAGCCAAGTATCTCGAAATCGTCGAACAGTACAAATCCCAGAACGTGACGATCGAACAGGCGAAGAACGCCATCCCCGAAACCTCCGTCACCGAAGAAGTCGTCTTCCACAAGGCGCTCGATTTCCTCGTCAAAAACGTCGTCTTCAAAAACTAACGACCCACCCCGCGCCGGATCCGTTTTCCGGCGACGGGGTTTTTTCTAGAATCCCGGTCCATAACGCGTGCGCGCCGATTGCGGGCGATGCGGGATTGTGGTATAATCAATATATTACGAACAACTATTTTCCACCTGAAAGAGGTGATTCTCCATGTATGACGTCAACCGCATCACCAACGACCGCCTCCCCGCCGTCCCCGTCCGGGGCGTCGTCTTCCTGCCCAATTCCGACGTCCGCGTCGAAGTCGGACGCGACTTCTCGAAGAACGCCGTCGCCGAAGCCGAAGCGAACCGCGACGGCCATGTCATCCTGCTGTTCCAGAGCAATCCGGAGATCGTCGAGCCGGAATTCGCCGACTTCATCGAGGTCGGTCTTTTGGCGCGCATCTCCGTCAAGATCAAATTGCCCAACGGCAACTACAAAATCAAGTTCGAACCGCTCGCCCGCGTCCAGGTCAACGACCTGATCACGAAAGAACCCTTCTATCTGATCGATTTCACGACGATGGTCCTCCGTCCCGAAAACCTCGACGAGGAGCAGGTCCTGCTCAAGATGGTTTCCAAAGAGATCGTCGAGAACGCCCAGTTTCTGTTCCGCGATTCGAAGAAGATCCTCGACGCCTTGCAAAGCGGGATCACCTCCGACAAACTCTGCGATCTGATCGCCTCGGAACTGCGCATCTCCGAAAACGAGCGAGCCAAGTACCTTACCACGATCTCGATCAACAAGCGCCTGCAGTTCCTCCTCGAGGACATCGAAAAGGAGAAGAACCTCCAGTCGATCGAAACGAAGATCAACGAATCGGTCCGCAAGTCGGCCGACCAGTCGCAAAAGGAATACTATCTGCGCGAGAAGATGCGCGCGATCCAGGAAGAACTCGGCGATTCCAAGCAGGACGACATCCAGAAACTGCAGGAAGCCATCGACAAGAGCGATATGCCCAAGGAAGTCAAGGAGAAGGCGCAGAAGGAACTGAAGCGCTATGAATACCTCTCCCCGAACAGCTCCGAGGCAAACGTCGCCCGCACCTATCTCGAAACCCTCATCTCGATCCCGTGGCAGACCACGACGGCCGACGAAAACGACATCAACGTCGCCATCGACAAGCTCGAGGAAGCCCATTACGGACTCGACAAGGTCAAGGAACGGATCATCGAATACCTTTCCGTGAAGATGCTCACGGGCAAGAACCCGCAGACGATCCTCTGCCTCTCCGGCCCGCCCGGCGTCGGCAAGACCTCGCTTGCCAAATCGATCGCCAACGCCTTGAACCGCAAGTTCGTCAAGACCTCGCTCGGCGGCGTCCGCGACGAAGCGGAGATCCGCGGCCATCGCCGCACGTATGTCGGCGCCCTTCCCGGCCGCGTCATCAACGGCATGATCAAAGCCGGCGTCGCCAATCCGGTGTTTTTGATCGACGAGATCGACAAGCTCGTCGTCGACGAGCGCAACGATCCCTCCAGCGCCCTCCTCGAAGTCCTCGATCCCGAGCAGAACGAATTCTTCAGCGACCATTACGTCGAAGAGCCGTACAACCTGAGCAACGTCCTCTTCATCGCCACCGCGAACTATCTCGAAAACATCTTCCCGCCGCTGCGCGACCGCATGGAAATCATCGAGCTGTCGAGCTATACGGAAATCGAGAAATACCACATCGGCCGCAAGTTCCTCGTTTCCAAGCAGATCGAGCACCACGGCCTCGACGCCTCCAAGCTGACGATCGAGGACGACGCGATCCGGACCATCATCAAGGACTACACCCGCGAAGCGGGCGTCCGTCAGCTCGAACGGCTGATCGGCTCGATCGTCCGCAAGGCGATCAAGGAGATCCTCGTCGGGAAACTCGACCATGTGACCGTTTCGCCCGACCGGCTTACGAACTACCTCGGAAAGCCGCTGTATTTCAACAACGTGATCCAGAAGGAAGACATGGTCGGCGTCGTCACCGGCCTCGCCTACACCGAAGCCGGCGGCGACACGCTCGACGTCGAAGCCACCTACTATGAAGGCAAGACGCTGATGCTCACGACCGGCAACCTCGGCAACGTGATGAAGGAGTCCGCGCTCGCCGCACTCAGTTACGTCCGCACCAACGCGAAGAACTACGGGATCGATCCGGCCCTCTTTGAAAAGTCCGACATCCACATCCACGTCCCGGAAGGCGCGATCCCGAAGGACGGCCCGTCCGCGGGCGTCACGATGGCGACCGCGCTCGTCTCCGCGCTCTCCCGCCGCAAGGTCGACCGCTTTGTCGGAATGACCGGCGAAATCACCCTGAAGGGACGCGTCCTGCCGATCGGCGGTTTGAAGGAAAAAGCCATTTCCGCCGCCCGCTCCGGCCTCAAGCGGATCATCATCCCGAAAGCGAACGAGCGCGACATCGAGGAAATCCCCAAGGAAGTCCGCGACGTCCTCGAAATCGGATTCGCCGAAACGATCGACGACGTCCTCGCCTTCGCCCTCAAGAACTGAACCATCCGACCGCCCGCGTTCACGCGAGCGGTTTTTTCGTTGTCATTTGGATGGGTCTGTCGTATAATAGGAAAGACCATGACAATCCTCCGAAAGGAATCCGATATGCTCTCCACTTTGAACCGCCTCATCGACGGCATCCCCGTCACCGAATATGCATCCACGGAAGCCGGCACGGCGCGCGGCGTCTTCTTCCTCGTCCACGGCCATACCGGCAACCGCAGCCATCTTGCCGAGCTCGCGACGCGCGTCGCCGAAGCCGGCTGGCTCGCCGTCACGGTCGATGCCTACCTGCACGGCGAACGCCGCGGCGAACCGTATTTCTCCGGCGACGGCCGCGCGCATGCGATGGCGATGCCGGAGGTGCTTTTACATACCTGCGCCGATCTGAAACATCTGACCGATACCTTCTATGCTGCCTTTGCGCCGCATTTCTTCTACGGCGGCACGAGCATGGGCGGACATATCGCCTTCCAGATGCCGAAATACGTGAAAACCGAAGCGATCATGCCCTTGATCGGATCGCCCGATATGTACCGCCACTATGCCGTCACGAAGTATCCCCTGGTCGGTCTGAAGGGGATCGAAGCGTTGAAACCCGCGCTCGACCAACTCGAAATCGGTCCCGACTATACGCCCTACATGGATGTCCGGATCGTGATCGAGATCGGCGCGGACGATCCCGTCGTCGATTATCATTTCGTCGTCGACTTCCACGACGCGCTGGTCCGCGCCGGACACGAAGACATCATGATCACGCTCTATCCGGTCGGCCACGTCGTGACCGACGAGATGCAGGAAGCGGCGATCATCGCGCTTTGCGATTGACGGAGGCCGTATGGACCGATTCCAGGAACTGATCGCGGAGGCATCCCGCTGCCTCGATTGCAAGCACAAGCCGTGCGTCGTCGCCTGCCCCGCCGGAAACGACATCCCCGGTCTCATGAAGGCCCTCAAGAAGGGTGATTTCAGCGGCGCCAAAGCGCTTTGGGACAAGACCTCGAATCTGCCCGAACTCTGCGGCGCGCTGTGCCAGCAAGAGGTCATGTGCGAAGGCGCCTGTACCTTGAACAAGGTCAAGAAACCGGTCAAGATCGGTGAAGTCGAACGCGGTCTCGCGCTCCTTTTCTGGGGTGAAGCCGAACGTCCCGTGAAGACGATCGACCACACCCACCTCGTGATCGGGATGGGTCCCGCCGGTCTCGCCAACGCGATCGCCATGGCCCAAATGGGCTATCTCGTCGACGCGGTCGACGCCAATCCGCGGATCGGCGGCGCGATCTGGAATCTCGTCCCGCCGTTTCGGTTCGATGCGAACGATCTCTCGTCGATCGAAGTCAAGCTCGCCAAGCTCGGCGTGCGCGTCAAATACAATTTCCTCGTCGGCCGCGACGCCGCCCTCGCCGATCTCATCGATCAGTACGATTCGGTCTTCATCGCGCACGGCCTCGACGTCCCGCAGCTCGTTCCCGGCTTTGCCGGTCCGGACGTATTTTATGCGATCGACCTTTTGAACCGGGTCCGCCATTCCCCCGTCGACCTCGACCGCCTGGTCGGGAAGCGGGTCGTCATCGTCGGCCTCGGCAGCGTCGCCTGCGATACCGCGCGGACCATCGCCCGGCTCGGCCGCGACGTCCAGATCGTCTACCGTCGCACCCTTTCGGAAGCCCCCGCCAGCCCCAAGGAGATCGCCGAGACGCTCGCCGAAGGCATCCGGATCGATGTCCTGCTCAATCCGAAAACGTTCAATAACGGCATCCTTGGATGCGAACGGACCGAACTGGTGAAGGATGATCAAGCGCCGCGCGGGCGGATCGTTTCCGTTCCCGGATCGAACGTCGAAATCGCCTGCGATACGGTCATCTTCGCAATCGGCCAAGCATCCTCGGACGCCGTCTTCGCAGGGACCGAGATCGTCCTTCGTCCGGATCGGTCCCCTTATGCGACGAACGATCCGAACGTGTTCGTCGGCGGCGACCGCGTCATCAAGGAAAAACGGATCGTCGATGCGATGGTGTCGGGCATCGAAGTCGCCCGCCTGATCTGGGAGGAATGTCGATGCGATTTACGGTAAGGAAGACGCTCCTCTATGTGTTCGGGCTGCTTTTGCTGGGACTGACCGTTTCGCTGATGCTGCGGACGAATCTGGGCATGTCGAGCTGGGACGCCTTCTTCAAGAACCTCCACGACGGCATTCCGCTGCATTACTTCATCCTAAACTCGATCGCCGCGGCGGTGCTCACGCCGATCGCGTATCTCACGCAAAAGAAGAAGTTCACCTGGTGGGTGCTGTTTCCGATCGCGATCAGTTTTTTCATCGGTGCGGAAATCGACCTCATTCTCCAATTCGGGTTGATCCCCGATGTCTCGAATGCCGGCTGGATTCTCAATTACGCGTACCTCGCGATCGCGATCATCATCTGCGCGATCGGCCTCAACATCATCGCCTGGTGCGACTTTCCGATGCCGGCGCTCGACGAACTCTGCCGATCGCTTTCCGTCCTCTTCAAGACGAGCCACGGCAACGGCAAACTGCTCGGCGAACTGTTGGCCTTGATCCTTGCGGTGACATCGGGAATGGCGTTTCATTACTGGAGCGTCCATTACAACATCGGCCTCGCCACCCTCGTCTTCGCGGTCCTGATCGGACCCGTGATCGATCTCATCAAAAAACCCATGCGACGCATCTTGGAGGCGCTGAACCCATGAAAATCGAAATCTTCGGCGACGGTCTCGAACGCAGCCAGATCAAGGATCAGCCGCGCCGCACGGCCTGTCGCGGCGTCGTCGTCAAAGACGGCAAGATTCTCGTCGTTCACAGTCCGAAACTCGACATCTATACGCTGCCCGGCGGCGGCCGCGAGGCAAATGAGACGCTTGCGCAGTGCGTCGAACGCGA
Organism: Acholeplasmatales bacterium; assembly: GCA_003477305.1. Classification (GTDB taxonomy): domain Bacteria; phylum Bacillota_I; class Bacilli_A; order Izemoplasmatales; family Hujiaoplasmataceae; genus UBA12489. The sequence continues at coordinate 6,786 of DMTN01000032.1, forward strand.
AGTCGCGGAAGAAACCGGCGTCTGCGTCAAGGCCGGTCCGGAAGCCTGCGTCGTCATCGAATACTTCACCGATTCGATCTGGGAGTCGCATTACTTCCCCTGCGCGCCGACCGGCGAGACGGTCCCCGTTGCGCTCACCGAGGAAGAACGGAAGATGGGCTGCGACGCCGCCTGGTATGACCTTTACGACTTTCTCGCACTGCTCGAATCCTATGAAAGCACGAATCCCTACGGGGCGAACATCCTCGAGCGCGAGCTCGTCGGTTTGATGAACACGATCTAGCAAAACGAACGCATGCGGGAACGGTTTCCGTCCGACGGAAATCGTTCTTTTTTTCTTGGCCCGGATGTGCTATAATGTGGATGGAAATCGGAAGCAGAAGGAGGAACCGCCGTGGTCGTCACCGTCATCGATCTGTTGAATCATCTCCGCTGCCGCCGTTTTTCCCCGCTTGAGCGACGGTCTTCCGCCCGCAAGTACAATCCGACCAAGTCGGACGAAAAGTACGCCGAATTCCGCCATCTCGGCGGAATCGCCGCGTATTCGGCGGCCGCCGAGTACGACGCCGACGACACCATCGAAATCCAGAAAAACCGTCAGTATCGGCTCACCGACGAGGCGGTCGCGGTGATGAAGGATGTCGTTTCTTCGCGGATCCTCGGGCAACGGTCGGACATCAAGATCGAGCGCGACAAGGAATTCACCTACGCCTTCAGCGACAACATCCGCCTTGCGGCGAACCCCGATCTGATGCTTTCCTACAACGGCATCATCGAAGCGATCACGTTCGTGCCGATGACCTCGCGCGAATTGCTCGGGATGCAGTTCTCCGTGAACAAGCAGAAATTTCCGTTCTTTGTGAAGGACGATCGCAACCAGTACATCCCCGACCTGCGCGGCGTCACCGACGCCTTCAAGACGAATTACGACGACAAGCTGGCGAAATTGACCGACCGCAAGACCGATCTTGGCCGCATCGTCTACGGGATCGCCTTCCAGTCGTTCATCCTCGATCGGCTGTTTCGTCCCCACGGCGTCCGCCAGATGCTCGTCGTCTTGAATCACGCGTACGTTCACGACGGCACGCCGGGCGTCTATGATTCACGGCTCGTCGTCGCCTTCGACTTCACCGCGCTGGCGCGTCAGATGGCGGAGACGATCCAGATCGACCTCTACCGGATGATCAACCATATCGAACTCGACGACGACTCCCGCTGTCCGCTCGTCAAACACGAATGCCGCCGCGGCATGTCGTTTCAATGCCAGTTCGTCGAGTACTGTTTCTCGCATCTGCCGAAAAAGCATGCGATCTTCCATTATTTCTTCCAGCATCAGGGATTCGTCGAAACCCTGCCGGGAGAGGATCTCGTGCACGATACCTACGACCTCGTCAACGAGGGCGTCGTCGATATGCTCGACGTGCCGATCTCGTGGCTCAAGCGCGAGAAGAACCTGATGCAGCGATACTGCGTCGAAGCGGACCGCCCCTTCTACAACAAGATCAAGCTGAAGACCTACCTCGACACGTTGGTCTATCCGCTCTATCTGATCGACTTCGAGGCGTTCCCGGCGATCGTGCCGCGCTTCGCGGGCGAAGGGGCGTACCAGCAGAGCCTCTTCCAGTTTTCCTGTCACGTGCTGTCCGCGCCGGACACCGCGCTCGACCCGGACGATCCGAAGACGCATCTCGAATGGGTCGCGAAGGACGGCGCCGACCACCGCCGCGATTTCGTCGAGGCGCTCCTTTCAGCCATTCCGGAAGGCTCTTCCTCGGTCGTCGTCTACAACCAGAACTTCGAAAAGCAGCGGTTGGTCGAACTTGCGATCCTCTTCCCCGAACATGCGGACCGGCTCCGGGGCATCGCCTCCCGGCTCTTCGACCTCCTGAAGGCGGTCAAGAACGACGCCGAGTTCTTCAGCGCCGCGGGGTTCACCAAGGAAGCGGCGGAAACGTACAACTACTACCATCCCGACCTCGACGGCAGCTATTCGCTCAAGAAGGTCCTGCCGGTTCTCGGCGGGGCGACCTACGAGGGCATGCCGATCAGCAACGGCGTCCAGGCGTATCTCGCCTACGCCGGACTCGACGAACTCGAGCCGGATGAGCATGAGAAGACCATCGCCGACATGCTTGCGTACTGCAAGCTCGACACCTACGCGATGTATCTGATCCTGCGCGGGTTGCGCGCGCAACTCGAGTAAATTATCCTTGCTTCACGGCCCCCTTCGTGATATAATCATTATCGCGCCCGCACCTGAAACCGTCGACACTCCGACGTCGGCTTCGGATCCGGGTAAGTCAAAACACAGGAGGAAACAACCATGGCACTACCCAAAGCAAAAGTCCAGGAAATCGTCAAGGCATTCCAGTTCAAGGAAGGCGACACGGGTTCACCCGAAGTCCAGATCGCCATCCTCACCCAAGAAATCGCGCTGTTGAACGAACATCTCCAGGTTCACAAGCACGACTTTCATTCCAAACGCGGTCTGCTCATGAAAGTCAGCAAGCGCAGAAGCCTGCTCGACTACTTGGCGACGGTCTCGGCCGATCGCTATCAGACGCTCCTTGGCAAACTGAATCTGCGTCGCTAGTTCGCAAAGCAAAGCACCCAAGCACGCTTGGGTGCTTATCTTTTGTTCAAACGGGGAATTCCGGATGCAATCCGGCCGTCAAATGCTATAATATTCATCGTACAATGGTAAAATGACTGAAAAGAGGGTATCACAAATGAGCGAAACAAACGAAAAGAAAGTCTACACGCTTGAATTCTTCGGCCGCGAACTGAAGGTCGAAGTCGGGCAACTCGCAAAACAGGCCAATGGCGCGGCTTTGGTCAGATTCGGCGATTCAGCCGTGCTCTCCGTCGCGGTCGTCGGTGAACCGAAAGACTACGATTACTTCCCACTCATGGTTCTGTATCAGGAAAAAATGTATTCCGTCGGCAAGATCCCGGGCGGTTTCTTCCGCCGCGAGGGCAGACCTTCGGAACATGAAACGCTCAATGCGCGGGCGATCGACCGTCCGCTTCGTCCGCTGTTCGACGAAAACTTCCGCAATGACGTCCAGGTCATCAACACCGTCATGTCGGTGAATCCGGACAACTCTCCGGAAATCGCCGCCCTGCTCGGCAGTTCGCTGGCCCTCGGCCTCGGCGGCGTGCCGTTCCACGGCCCCGTCGCGATGGTCAACATCGCCCGCGTCAACGGCCAGCTGATCTGCTGCCCGACCGTCGAAGAAGCGCTTCAGTCGGACATCGACCTCACGATCGCGGGCACCAAGTTCGCCGTGAACATGGTCGAAGCCGGCGCCAAGCAAGTCTCCGAAGCCGACATCCTCGATGCGATCATGTACGGTCACGAACAGATCAAGACGCTCGTCGCCTTCCAAGAGCAGATCATCGCCGAAAACGCCAAGCCGATGATCGAAGTCACCTACCAGACCGTTCCCGCCGAAATCGACGAGGCCGTCCGCGCGCTTGACGCCGGCCGCATCGTCAAAGCCGTCGTGATCCAGGAAAAACTCGAACGCGGCGACGCGATCGAAGCGATCAACGAAGAAATCCGCACGACCCTTGAAGCGCAGTACAAAGCCCAGGGCGTCGACAAGGACGACATCGTCAAGAACCTGTTCTTCATCAACCGCGTCCTCGAAGCGATCCTCGTCGCCGAAGTCCGCCGCCTCATCACCGAAGACAAGATCCGTCCGGACGGCCGCGGCTGCGACGAAATCCGCCCGCTCGCGGCGGAAATCGACCTCTTCGAACGCACCCATGGATCCGCCCTCTTCACCAGAGGCCAGACGCAAGTCTTCGCCGCCACCACGCTCGGCCCGCTGCGCGATTCGCAGCTGATCGAAGGCGTCACCCTCGAAGATGGAAAACGGTTCATGCTGCACTACAACTTCCCGCAGTTCTCCGTCGGTTCGACGGGCCGTTACGGCTCGCCGGGACGCCGTGAGATCGGCCACGGCGCCCTCGGCGAACGCGCCCTCCTCCAGGTCATCCCCTCCGAGGACGAGTTCCCCTACGCGATCCGCGTCGTTTCCGAAGTCCTCGAATCCAACGGTTCCTCGTCCCAGGCGACGATCTGCTCCGGCTCGATGTCCCTGATGGCCGCGGGCGTCCCGATCAAGGCGGCCGTCGCGGGCATCGCGATGGGTCTTGTCAAGAACGGCGACAAAGTCACGATCCTCACCGACATCCAGGGTCTCGAAGACCACTTCGGCGACATGGACTTCAAAATCGCCGGCACGAAGGACGGCGTCACCGCGATCCAGATGGACATCAAGGTCGACGGCATCTCGCGTGAAATCATGCAGGAAGCCCTCGAACAGGCCCGCAAGGGACGCCTTCAGATCCTCGACGTCATGCTCGCGGCCATCCCGGCCCCGCGCAAGGAACTCTCCAAGTACGCCCCGAAGGTCAAGATCATGCGCATCAACGTCGACAAGATCCGCGACGTCATCGGCCCCGGGGGAAAGATCATCCAGTCGATCGTCGAGAAGTGCAACCAGGTCAAGATCGACATCGAACAGGACGGCCGCGTCATCTTCATGCACACGGACGTGTACTGGATCGATCAGGCGATGAAACTCGTCGCCGAAATCGTCCGCGAAGTCCAAGTCGGCGAAATCTTCACCGGCAAAGTCGTGCGCATCGAAAAGTTCGGCTGCTTCATCGAACTGTGGCCCGGCCAGGATGGCCTCTGCCACATCTCGAAACTCGCCGAAAAGCGCGTCGAACGCGTCGAAGACGTCGTCAAGCTCGGCGACATGATCACGGTGAAAGTCACCGAGATCGACGAGAAGGGCCGCGTCGACCTGTCGCGCAAAGCCATTCTCGAATCCCTCAAAAAGTAGAAAACGTGTTATAATAGATCAGTCGAATGATCGGGCGATCGAGCGCGCAGGCGTTAGGAAAGTCCATGCTAGCACGGGCTGCGATGCCCGTAACGTTTGTGCCATACGAACCGATAAGTATGGGCACCGAGCAATCGGTGACGGCGGCGAAAGGGACCTCAAAGGCCCCGGTAGCCCCAAGGTGCCACAGAGACGAGCCTTGTGAAACACACAAGGATGAAACGCGGTAAACCCCACAAGCTAGAAACCCAAATTTCGGTAGGGGAACGGGAAGCGGATAACTGAATCCAGCTGACTGACGGCGCAAGCCGTAGATAAATGATCGCCGCCCCGCAAGGGGAACAGAACATGGCTTACACATCATTCGGCCGAAAAAAGCATAATCCAACCCATTATGCTTTTTTTATTCATTAGGAAATTGTAATGGCTATAAACTATATTAGTAAATAATATAACTAGTAAGGAGTATTACCTTCATCTTGTTTCAAACCTACAACTCTATTTATGTGATGAAAAACACTTGAGAAATATCTTCATTCAACGTCCATTCTACCATCGAAAACCGAACGGTTTTTTCTCAATTTTTGTTATCGCAGACCGTTCATTTATTGAGAAAAAAATGGTATAATGGAAGCTGGAAAGGAGGTGAGAACGATGCAGTATAAAGCGCTCAAAACAAGACTCAATTTACCGAATCATCAACGCCGGTTTCTGCGCTTCCTGATGCGGGAATCC
>DMTN01000054.1 GCA_003477305.1 Acholeplasmatales bacterium
CAGGATCGCGCTGATCGGAACGCCGGCGGGATTCTCCCATTCGGACGCGATGACGGGGCATTGCGCCGCGGGGGCGGTGAAACGGGCGTTCGGATGGGCGGCGGGATCCTTTGATCCGGGGGTCCAGTCGCGGCCCTGCCAGTCGATCAGATGGGCCGGGGCCGGAGTCCCGATCCCTTCCCACCAGACGTCGCCGTCGTCGGTCAGGGCGACATTCGTGAAAATCGTATTTTTGGCGATGGTCGCCATCGCGTTCGGATTGGTTTTCCACGAAGTGCCGGGGGCGACGCCGAAGAAGNNCATCCAGGCGATGTCGTCGCCGATCGTTTCGACCTTCCAGCCGGGAATCGTCGGCACGAGCATCGCGAGATTGGTCTTTCCGCACGCGGACGGAAAAGCGCCGGTGAGATAGCGCACCTTGCCTTCGGGGTTGGTCAACTTCAGGATCAGCATGTGCTCTGCCAGCCAGCCTTCGTCGCGGGCCTGTACCGAAGCGATGCGCAAGGCGAGGCATTTCTTGCCAAGCAGGGCGTTTCCGCCATAACCCGATCCATACGACCAGATCAAACGTTCTTCGGGAAAATGGGCGATGTATTTCTGTTCGATCGGCGCGCACGGCCAAGCGGGATCCGCGACGCCTTCGGAAAGCGGATAGCCGACCGAATGGAGGCAGGGGACGAAGGCACCGTCGCTGCCGAGCGCGGCGAGCACCTCTTCGCCGGTGCGGGTCATGATCTGCATGTTCACGGCGACATAGGGGGAGTCGGTGAGAAGGACAGCGATTTTCGAAAACGGCGTCCTCAGCGGTCCCATCGAGTAGGGGATCACGTACATCGTGCGCCCTTTCATCGATCCGGCAAAAAAACCGGAAAGGATCGCTTTCAGACGAACGGGTTCGATCCAGTTGTTGGTCGGACCCGCGTCGGCGAGCCGTTTCGAGGCGATGAAGGTGCGGTTTTCCACGCGGGCGACGTCCGACGGATGGCTGCGGAACAGATAGCAGCCCGGCCGCTTGACGGGATCGAGCGCGACGGCGGCGCCGGATGACACCATCTTCGCGAGCGTCTCGTCGTATTGCGCCAGCGTGCCGCGCCACCAGACGACCTGATCGGGCTGGCAGTGGCGGACGTTTTCATCGATCCATTCATTGAGTTTCTGGTGATCGGTCATGGGAATCTCCCTTCCGGATGGTCTCCCCCATCATAGCACAGACGCATCAAGCCGTCGCGCCGTTTTCGGAAACGAAAGAATGAAAATCAAGTCATCCGTGCGACAGCGGATGGAAACAGTCCGTCGCGTTTTCATGAACGGGGCGCGATAACGCTTTCTTTTCGACGGTTTTTATGTTATAAAAAGAGTAGTCGCATCCGGAGGAACACAAGCCATGGAGAATCGATACGCACTGCCGCCCTACAAGATTAAAATGATCGAACCGATTCATCAGACGACGCATGAGGAACGCGAAAAGCGACTCGCGGAAGCGGGATACAACGTCTTCCAGTTGAGAAGCGACGATGTCTTCATCGATCTGCTCACCGATTCGGGCACCGGCGCGATGAGCCATTTCCAATGGGGAGCGCTGATGATCGGCGACGAATCCTATGCCGGGTCAGCCAGCTATTTCCGGCTTGAAGCCGTCGTCAAGCGGATCACCGGGTACAACTATGTGATGCCCGCCCATCAGGGACGCGGCGCCGAACAGGTCGTCATTCCCGAAATGATCGCCCATCACGGCATGGTCTTCATCTCCAACACGCATTTCGACACGACCCGCGCCCATGTCGAAATCGCCGGCGCGCGGGCGGTCGACACCGCCATCGACGCCTGTTTCGACACGGCGCACTATCATCCGTTCAAGGGCAACTTCGATCTCGCCAAACTCGAACGGGAAATCCTCGCTCACGGCCGCGAAAACGTCGCCGGCATCATCGTCACGGTGACGAACAACGCCGTCGGCGGTCAACCCGTATCGATGGAAAACATCCGCGCCGTGCGCGCCATGGCGATCAAGTACGGCATCAAGACCGTGATCGACGGCGCCCGCTATGCCGAAAACGCCTATTTCATCAAAATTCGCGAAGCCGGATACCGGGACGTTCCGATCCGGACGATCGCCCGCGAGATGTTCGACAACGCGGACGTCCTTCTGATGAGTTCGAAAAAGGACGGTCTCGTGAACATCGGGGGGCTGATCGCGATCAAAGACGACGCCGAACTGTTCCGCCGCTGCCAGACCCGCATCGTTCCGATGGAAGGCTTTCCGACGTACGGCGGCCTGGCCGGGCGCGACATGGACGCACTCGCCGTCGGCCTCGGCGAAGCCCTCGAAGAAGATTATCTGCGCTACCGCATCGACGAAGTCCGCTACCTCGGCGACCGTCTCCTTGCGGCCGGCGTTCCGATTCAGGTGCCGACCGGCGGGCACGCCGTGTTCGTCGATTGCGGAAAACTCTGCCCGCAGATTCCCTTCGATCAATTTCCGGCGCTCGCCGTGACCAACGCCCTCTATCTCGAAGGCGGCGTCCGCGCCGTCGAAATCGGATCGCTCTTGCTCGGACGGAATCCCGATACCGGAAAAAACAGCAGGGCCGAACTTGAACTGATGCGGCTCACGATCCCGCGCCGTACCTATACGTTCCAGCATCTCGATTACGTCGCCGACTGCCTGGTTGCGGTCGCTAACCGAGCCGGCGCATTGAAAGGCTTGACGTTCACGTACGAATCGCCGGTCCTGCGTCATTTCACGTCGCGGTTCAAACCGCTGTGATTGCCTCCTTCCCATTTCATCAGGCGAACCGCCCTCGACCAAGGGCGGTTTTTTTTATCGTGGGGTCGATATGTAGGTCGGTTGCATTGAAAATGCATCGCATTAATGTTATACTATTATCAATGGTGAACATTCGATTGTTCATCGTCAAACATTCAAGTCAGAACCCCGGGTGGAGAACATGGATCGGATCGTCGGCGTCGGCATCGTCAAAAACTACGGGAACCTAAAAGTGACCGTAAACGTGCTGAAGAACATCGACATCATCATCGATTCGCACGATTTCGTCGGTATCACCGGCGCTTCCGGGTCGGGTAAAACAACGCTGCTCTACATCCTGTCCGGACTGGAACGGCCGACCGAAGGAACCGTAAACCTCTTCGGCAAGGCGACCGCCGACTACAACGACCGCGACCTCGCGCTGCTGCGACAGCGCAAGATCGGCTTCATCTTCCAATTCTACAATCTGATCCCGAACCTGACCGTCCGCGAAAACGTCGAACTCGCTTCAGTGCTCGCCAACAACCGCGATCCGAAACGGATCGACGAGGTCCTCGCGATGGTCGGGATGCTCGACCGCAAGGACGCGTTCCCCAACGAACTTTCCGGCGGCATGCAACAGCGCGTCGCGATCGCGCGGGCGCTGGTCAACGATCCCGACATCATCTTCGCCGACGAACCCACCGGCAACCTCGATTCCGTCAATGCGGCCGACATCATGGAGATCCTGCGCGACCTCAACCGGCTGCACGAGAAAACGATCGTGCTCGTGACGCACGGCGAAGAATTCCTGAAGTATTGCAACCGCAACGTGCGTCTCGCCGACGGAAAGGTCGTCAAAGATGTTCGCCTCGACGCGGTTTGAAATCCGCTTCGCCTGGCGCAATATCCTCGGAAACGTCGGTCGCTCGCTTGTCGTCTTCTTCACGCTGACGATCGTCGCGGCGCTCACCGTGACGATGGTCACGATCGACGATTCGTTCCGGCAACTGTTTACCCACGATCGGACCGAAACCTACCTCGACATCGACCTCGTGATGACGTACGACGCCAATTCCACCACCCGCATCATGAACAAGCGGACGATCACCGAAGAGTATGCGGACCGCTTCAGCTTTTACGCATCGTTCTTCAACTTCTACGCCGGCATCGGTATCGGCGAAGAACTCACCTACGCGCAAATCCTGTCTTCCTCCGTGGCCGAGATGGAACGCGTGATCCAAACCGATCTTCCCAGCCTCGCGGCGGGAGAAGCGGTCGTCACCCGTTCGTTTGCGGACGAACATAGGTTGGCGGCGGGAGATTCGTTCGATCTCTATGTGGGGGGCAACGCCTATCCGCATCGGATTGAAACCATCTCCGATGACGTCGGATTGTTCAAAGGAGACGTCGTCTTCGTCAACAAAACGGAGCTGCTCGACCTGATTTACGGAGCGTCGAACCTCGGCAATCTAGGCAACACCATCTATTTCGCCTTGCGACCCGGCGTCGATCTTGCCGAAACGGTCACGCTCTTGTCCGCCGAACCGGAATATGCCTCCTTTGTCTTCACGGAAACCGTGAACGCACCGGACATCGCCCGCATGGCGACCTTCAACTCATCGATTTTCTTCGGCATCGGGCTGATGGCGATCATCGCCCTCGTGCTCGTGCTCCGTTCGGTCTTTCCGATCCTGTTCCGTGATTTCGCGCCGCAGATCGGCGTGATCCAGACGCTCGGCGGGTCCGACCGCTTCACCTTCCGCGTCTGGCTTTGGGAATTCGCGATCATCCTGGTCTTCGCCGTCCCCATCGGATTGTTGCTCGCCTGGTCGGGCATCAACATGGCGCGCCGGTTCATCGATGTCACCGGATTCGTGACGCTCGATCCGCTTCTCACCCTGATAGCCTTGGGTCTGCTCGGCGGGCTGATTCTGATCGAACTCGCACTCCGTTTCCACCGGCTCCGGCGCCGTTCGTCGGTAGCGCTCAGCACCGACCGGAAGAGCGAACGCCAGCCGGCGTCGCTTGTGTTCTTCGCGGCATCCGCCGTCCTGCTTGCGGTCAACCGGATCGGCGCGTGGTATCCTTCTCCTTGGGGACGCCTCGCGGAGACCGCGCTCATGCTCTTGTGCATCTTCAGCGGGATGTCCGTGCTCTTAAGCGGCCTTGGCCGCTGGTCTCGGACGATTCCGACGAAATCCGCATTCCGGCTCTTCACCATCCGGCATCTTGCGGGCGACCGCGTCACCCACAACGCGCTCAAGGTCGCGACGATGTCGATCGTCGTGATCGCCGTCACGCTGATGCTGAACAACTTCATCGTGATCGCGACGGCTTCCGTCCAAGACCAATTGAAGACCGATTACGTCCTTTCGAACATCTTCGATTACGATCCGGCGCTGAAAACCGAAATCGAGACCCGCTACGGACCCGCCTCCGTGGATGAGGCGATTTTCTACACCATGGTCGTCATGAGTACCGATACCGGGGAGAAGCGGCTTCGCTTCGCATTCTCGCTCGATGCGGACGCGATCGAACGATCCTTCGACTTTGCCATCGACCCAGGCGCACGCGAACGCTTCGCGGACACGTCGCGCCCCCAGGTTTTATTGCCTATTTCGCTGGGCAGGGTTTACAATCTCACAGAAGGGGATGAAGTCACACTCCGAATCAGCAAGGATCTTCCCGAGGCGACATTCGTCGTCGCCGGGTTCATCGACACCTATTTCGACAGCATCGCGATCACGAACCTCATCAGCGTACCCAGCTATCAGGATGTCGCGCCCGTGAACGCCCTCCTCATCAACGTCGAAGGCGACGGCGAAATCGCCGCCGCGATGATTCGCGACTACGCCAGCCGGATGTATTTTTTGCTCGACGTCGAGGAAACGTTCACCGAGATTTCCGGATTGTTCCTCTCGATTGCCGACTACATGATGATCATCGGCTGGGCGGTCGTGTTCTGCTTCGTGGTCGTCATCCTCAACAACGCCGTCCTGGTCTTCGACGCGATGAAATCGGACTATGCCCGATTGATCACGCTCGGAGCCGGCCGCGGAACGCTCTACGGTCTGTTCGCCGCCGAAGCCGGCATCCTCGCCGCCTTCGCCGCCCTCGCCGCGACCGTGATCGTCATCGTCTTTTTCCCGGCGATGCCGGAACTGATGCTTCTGTTCGACAACTACAAGATCATCCCGCTCGATCCCGCGAAAACAGTCTATGCGATCGGTGCGGGCGTCCTCGTCTTTCTCATTGGCTATGGCACCTATTTCGTCAAGGTGGGACGCATGCGGATCACCGACGAAATCAAAAAATATTAGGAGGTCAATATGAAAACAAGATTCCTGTTTGCACTGCTCATGCTTTTCGGTGTATTCGGACTCGCGGCCTGCCAGCAGGCCACGACCGTTTCGACCACCAACATCATTCCCGCGGAAAGCGTCGCCGCTCCGACGAACCTGTCGATCAGCGGCAAGATTCTTTCCTGGACCGCCGTCGCCGGCGTCACGCAATATAAGGTTTATGTGAACGGCGTCGAAACGGCCACCGTCAACACCGCATCCTATGACTTCACCAGCCTCACCGGCGACAGTCTCCTCTTCACCGTCGTCGCGGTCGGTCCGACCGGCTACGAAGATTCCGTGCAGTCGGCGTCCGTCGCCTATGTCGCGGACCCCGCCGTCATCATCGCGGCGATCACCGACATCGCCGAGGACGAGGACATGGTGCTTCCCGACGGCGTCGCCGCCGAACTGGTCCGCAAAGGCATCACCGGCCCGATCTTCCAAAACGACATCGACGCCGTGCAGGACCTTCAGACCGCCATGGAAGCCTCAGAAGGCGACATGTCGGTGATGAACGACGCGCTGACGGCCTTCGTCGGTGACGTTGAGAACTACGAGGCCTATCTGAGCGCCTTCCTCCTCATCGCCCCCGACATGATCGACGATCAGATCGCCAGCGAAGAGGACAACCTTTCCTACTACGAAGACATGCTGGATATGTATCCCGGCGACGAATATTACCTGAGCCGCGTCGACGAGATCAACCAGCAGATCGAGATGCTGACCAACATGCAGACGGCGATCGAAGAAAACAGCGATCAGATGCTCGTCACCGTAATGGCCGTCGTCGATTATCTCTTGGAATTCCACGAGCAGATCACCGTCACCCTGATCGACCAGATCGAGGCGATCGCCGACGATCCGGACGCGACCGCGGCCGAAATCGCCCTCGTCAAAAACGAAATCACGACGCTTCTCCTCGACAACCTGCCGAGCGGCGAAGATCTCACTTTGGTCTTCGAACTGCTTGCCGTGCTTGAAGACGCGATGAACGGCGATGTCACTTCGATGACCGCCGATCTTGCGAACGAATATGCGGCCGAACTGCGCATCTCGATGGAAATCGTGATCCGCTTCCTCGCCTCGCTGGATGCCGCCTTCATCGACGACATGATGGCACTCGACAGCGAAGAGTATACCGAGGTCGAAGCCGGTACCGAACGGGCCATCCTGTTCATCATGGCCTTCGCCGAATTCAAGGATGCCAACCAAGTGCTCATCGACAGCCTCGATAGCGTCTTCACCGAAGCGCAGGAACAGGCCGCATTTGAAGCGATGGTCGACTCCTACGCCGAACTGATGATCGCCCAGGGCGTTCCCGAAGCCGAAGCGGCGATTGCCGAGAACATCCTTCTCGATCTCACCTACCAGCTCGTTACGGCAGCTGGAACCGTGTTTGACGACATGGGCGAAAAAGCCTTCGATCACCTCGTCGCGACCGATTGCGCGCTGATTCGCCTCGTCGCCATCAACAGCAATTTCCAAGGAACGTACGATTGCAGCATCGAGTTCTGCCCCTACGTCTTAGAAAATGGTTACCTGGGTGAAACCTATGCGACCGAGACCGCCTTCGATTATGCGAAGAACCTGAGTACCGCCGCCGTCCTCGACGCCTTCATGGCGTTCCTGAACGCGACCGTCGGCACGATGACCGAAGCCCAAATCGCCTCCGTCTTCGACATGTTCCTCGCGATGGTTCCGGAAGACGAACTCGCAACCCAGATGGAAACCACCGTCACCGTCGTCGACAATCTCGTCGCTCTCCTCAACACGACCATCGACGCCCAGGACCAGAACGTCCTCGCCCTGCTCCAGAGCTTCATCGTCTATGCGAACACGTACGACCTGTTCGGCCAGTACGCCACGCTCGTTACGGAAATCCATACATACAACGTGTCGGAGTTCGGCGCCGATTATCTGACCGATTACGACTATGACGGCGAATACGGACGTTACGCAAGCGTCATCTTCATCGCCCATCATCTCGATGCCTGGATCACCGCGACCCAGGAGACGCAGATCGACGCCGTCGTCGGCGCGGCCTTTGACTTCATGGCCAATGCCGACTTCCTGACGGTCACCGGCATGACCCTCCAGCAGGTCAACGACATGGAGACCGCCCTCGTCGGCGCGATCGATGACGTGATCGCCCAAGCGGGCACGGTCGGCGCCTATGACGCGGATACCCTCACCATCGCCCAGAAGGATGCCATCAACGAATTCATGTCGATCATCCCGAACGCGTTCGGTGGCGGCGAACCCGCCTGATCCGATCACGGAATAACGTAATTATGGACGCCGTCCCGCCGAGGGATGGCGTCTTTCTTTAAAAATCGCGGGCGTCTTTTTCGGTTATTTTTGACTTTCGGATACGGAAATGATATACTCAACGATGGAACATTTCTCCGGAGGAACCGCGCATGCCTAAAAAAATCCCACCGAAACTGATCATGATCATCATCGTCATGTCACTGACCGTCATCTTCTCGATCGCGATGCTTCTGATCACCTTCATTCCCAACGAGCCTGCGTTCCTCGCCGTCGACGATACCACCACGACCACGGAGGATGTCGCCGTCACGGTCACGGTCCTCACGAACGACGTCGGCGAGGAAGTCGCGAACATCACGATTCTTTCCTTCACCCAGCCGGCCCACGGCTACGTGATCAAGTATGCGAGCGGTCTGCGCTATACGCCATATTCGAATTATTTCGGCGACGATTCCTTCACCTATACGATCCAGAACCCCGCCGAGGAAACGAGCACCGCCACCGTAAACGTCACCGTCACGGCTGTCAACGACGCGCCGTACGCCTACAACGATTTTGTCGCGATCGTGCAGGATGCGGCGATCACCATCGACGTCTTGAGCAACGACACCGATCAGGACGGCGACGATCTCACCATCGTCAGTTATCTGAATCCCGACCACGGTACCATCGTAATCACCGAGGACAACATGATCCACTATACCCCGGATGCGGGCTATATCGGCGAAGACACGTTCAGCTATGACATCGAAGATCCCGACGGCGAGACCAGCCGCGGCACCGTGACCGTCACCATCCGCGCCACCGAATGACATCCATAGGACCAGCCGCACGGCCAACCGTGCGGTTTTTTTTCTTTTCGCCGCAATGAATGTCCGATGCCGTCTTGCACGAATGGCATGTTTCAGCATATAATAATCTAGACATCAAAAAAAGCCGCGCGGAAGACCGCCTGCGGCAAGGGGGAGTATCATGAAAAAAGCCTTGGCGATCGTCGCCGCCGTTCTCGTCATCTTCGTCATCAGTGTTTCCATCACGCTCATCACCGGCTACAACTCGCTCGTCGACAGCCGCGCCCAAATCGAAGCGGATCAGTCTCAGATCGACATTCGCCTGCAGGAACGCCATGACATGCTCCTCCAGCTGATCGCCGCCGTCGGCGGCCTGCAGCTACACGAACAGGCAATCTACGACGCCATCGTCTCGGCCCGCGGGCTGTATGACGACGCGGTCGCCTCGGGCGATCCCGACGCGATGATCGAGGCCGACGCCGCGGAAGCGAACGCGCTCGCCGACTTCATCGCCTACGTGGTCGTCGAAGACAATCCGGAGCTCACCGTCGGCGCCGCCTACTACACGCTGATGGATGCGATCGAACTCACCGAGGGCATGCTCGCGGTCGCACGCCGCGATTATAACGAATCGGTCCTCGCCTACAACACCTCCGTCCTCAAGTTCCCGCGCGTCCTCTATGCTTCGATGTTCGGCTTCGCTTCTTCCTATGAATATTGGAAGATGAACGACGGCGCCGACGAGATTCCCGTCGTCGACTTCGAATGAACCGATTCAAGGGACTGATCTTCCTCGCGCTTGTTATCGCGGGGATCGTCTTCCTCGTCAATTCCTGCTCGAAAGACACCTATCCCCGCCCCTCGGCGTCGTTCTATCTGAACGACTTCGCCGGAGCGCTTTCGGGCGCGGCGGAACTCTACATCGTTGGCGAAGGCGAGGACCTCTACGAAGACACGCTCGAACTCGAAGACGGCGGCGCGCAGATCGTCGTCGCGACGTTCATGTTGGAAGCAGGCCAGACGGCCGCCGACTATGACCGCACGGAAATCTTCCGTCAGTGGAAGATCGGCAAGAACGACATGGGCATCCTGATCCTCCTGCTGTTCGAAGAAGGCGAATATGGGCCACAACTCGTCCATGCCGAAATCGAGGCCGGATACCATATCGAAGGCTATGCGTTCGCCTACGATCTGGATGAGACCCTCGATCAGGCCGATCTGTTCGAAGCCGACCTCGGCCCCTTCGAAACGGAAAAGCGGATCATGCAGGTCTACTTCACCGTCCTCGAAGGACTGTACCGCGACGCCTACGACACCGAATTGATCTGGGATCTCGAAGACTACGACATCGACTATGAAACATATTATTCCTACAGTTCGACCGACTCGGAACTGCCGATGGATCTGATCGCCTACATCTTCAGTCCGTTTCTCGACTGGGGATCGAAGATCGGCTACATCGCCGTCACCTTGCTCGGCATCGGTCTTATGGGCGGCTTCGCCCGCACCCTCGGGGGCGGCGGATCTTCCGGCGGATTCGGATTCCGGCGGCGCCGCTGATCCAACGTAAAAAAACGGTCCCTTCGCGATGAAGGGACCTTTTGTTTGGAATCATGGGGTGATCAGGCGTCGATGCCGAGAATCGTTTTGACGAGGTAGCCGATGAAGAAGGAGAACGCGGCGACGCCGAGCGAGATCGCCGCCATCTGGAAGAAACGCTGCTTGAAGTTGTAATCCTTGGCGACGGAGATGTAGAAGTTGAAAGCGAAGATGATCGCGACGGCCGATCCCAGCATGACGGCGAGCGCGATGAACGGATCGAGCAGAAGATACGGAGTGATCAGGACCGCGACCGTGCAGATGTAGGCGATTCCGGTATAGAGCGCCGATTTCAACGCATTCGGGTGGTTGTCGGCCTTCGCGGAGAGGTATTCGCTTGCGGCCATCGAGAAGCTCGCGGCGATGCCGGTGACGAGTCCGGACAGGCTGATCAGCTTGGGCTGCGATGCAAGCGCGAGGGTCAGCCCGGCGAGCGCGCCGGTGAGTTCGACGAGCGCGTCGTTCAAACCGAGCACCATCGAGCCGACGTAGTTCAGGCGCTCTTCGTCGAGCATGTTGATGAGGTCGTTCTCGTGGGCGTCTTCCTCTTGGGCCACGCGGGCCGCGTCGGGAATGAACTCGGCGATCTCACCATAGCTGACTTTTGCCCTGCCTTCGCCCTTTTCCATCATCTTGAGGGCGAACGTGTAGCCGAGCGTGCGGGCTAAAAACGTATACCATCCGACACGGGCGCGGTTGGGAGTGGCCGGGGCGCCCAGATGCTTTGTCCAGATGTCGTAATGGGCCTTTTCCTGATTCGCGATCTTGATCAGGATTTCCTTGTTGCCGGGATCCTTGATGTGTTTGGCGATGTTCATGTAGACACGGTATTCGGTGATTTCGCCTTTCTGCATTTTCTTCAGGGCAGATGTGATCCGATCGGGAATCTGGTTCATGGGGAGACCTCCGTTTAACATGTGGAATGACGAACCAATTATATCATAAAAGATGGATTATCATACTGACGGGGCGGAATCAAGGGGGATTGTACGCCCCCTCTTCGTCAAATGGAGCAGGATCGAGACGCGGAGGACGGCCGAAAGCGTCCCCGTCGCCAAGCCGATCAACGACACGGCGAAGAGTTGGGCGAATCCGTGCGTCAGCGGCGGTACGAACACGACGAGAAGCAGGTAAAGCAGATTGATCCCCGCAACGGCGAACATGCGGTAAGCGCCGCGAATGCGATAGCGGATCATGAAGATGCTGACCCCGACCGTGCCGAGAATCAGGATGCACGAGACGATGATGTTGATGACATTGCCGATGCCGGCGGCGAGTGTCAACTGCGCGATCGTGCCGCCGAGGAGCACCATCAGCGTTCTTACCCCGATCGACAGGAACCCGATTGCGGGCGACAGGATCGCAAGGCCGAGATAGACGAGATGCATCCATGGTTTTCCGATGCCGGCGTGGCGGAGATCATCGATGATGAAAGCCGTATACACGACGGTGAGAAGACCGNNGACCGATCGAGAAAGATGAGAATGAAAGGCCGGTCCCCGAGATCGCAAGCAGAAACTCGAGGCCGGACGGTGCGTAGGCCACCAGTCCATACAGAACGCTTGTGACGAGCGCGGCGGCGAATTGAAAGATGAAGATGCCGATGCCGATGATCAGGACCTTTTTACTGAGAAGCGGTTTTTCAACGACGGGGATCGCGATCCCGTCGATTGTCGGGCTGTTGTCCATGATGTCTCCTACATCCCCATCGTTTCGGGATGATATTCGCCTCGATAATACAGTAAACATCGGAACTTGTCAATCTCACTATAATGAAATTGGGTCGACAATCTGGGCAGTAGCTTACGCAATTATGTTGATAACATCAGGAAAAAGATTTATAGTTGATATGCCAATCAATTCAGAACAGCGAATTCCGAATGGTAAGCGCTTGCCAATTTTGCGGCTATTCTGTAAAAAATGACAATTTATTCGGATAACGCGGGTGGATGAAAATCAAGTGTGCTATAATCGTCCACAGACAGGGGGGGATCGACGGTGACTTTCAAAGAATATATTTTGCATAAGCTGCTTGCCGGTTTCTATCGCTCCCGTTATCGTTTTGAATACCGTTTCACCGATTTTGATCCCAAACGCCAAGACCCTTATATTTTGGTCGGCAACCATTCCTGCCTGATCGACGGACAGTTCACCACGCTTCCGCTCGACAAGTATCCCTTTCCCGTGATCAACGCTTTCGTCTTCACGAGCGGCTTCATGAAATTCGTCCTGATGAAGCTGATCACGTCGATTCCGAAACGCAAAGGACAGATGGACGTCCCGACCATCCGTACGATCATGGAGACGCTCAAGAACGGGCGCGGGATCATGATCTTCCCCGAGGGAAATTCCTCCTATTTCGGGAAAGAAAGCCCGATCATGCCCGGCACCGGAAAGTTTCTCAAAAAGATGAAGAAGGACGTCGTCTTCTGCAAGACGAACGGCGGATACTTGAGCCGTCCGCGGTGGTCCGACAAAGGCATTCCGCACGGACTCTTCGATGTCCACTACTATGGACTCTTCAAAGCCGCCGAACTTGAAACGATGGCTCCCGAGGAGATCGAATCCCGCCTCGCCGGCGAACTCAAGTTCAACGACTGGGACTGGAACCGCGAAGCGAAGCACCGCTATGTCAGCAAGCATCGCGCCGACGGCGTCGACCGGTTCATCTACGCCTGCCCGAAATGCGGAAGTTGGCAGACGTTGACCGGCCGCGGGTCGAGCATTCATTGTTCTAAGTGCGGCGAAATCGCACGATTCAACGAATACAGCCTGTTGGAAGGACTCCCGTTCGACAACCTCGTCGATTGGGACCGCTACCAGAAGACGCTGCTTCCCGAAATCGTCAAGACCCAGATTCGTTCGTCCGGCGAGATGTACGACGTCGACACCCTTTCCTATCGTAAGAAGAGCATCGGCGCGATGTCGATCTCGCTGTGGAACCATATCCTCAGGATCTGGAACAAACGCCGTCGGTACGACATTCCGCTTGCGGAAATCACCGGGCTTGTGCTGACACGCAAGGACGAGTTGTCGTTTGATGTCGGCGAGAAGACGTATTTCTTCAAACTCAAAGATCCGATGCTGTTTCTCGATGCAATCAATCTATTAAAAGGAGCCGCTTGACATGGAAAAATGGAATGTTCTGATTTATCTGATTTTGATCGGAGTCCTGCTGTTCGTCGGTAAAATCGTCAAAACGAAAGTCCCCATCATCAACAAGATCGTCCTCCCCACCGCGCTCATGGGCGGTATCGTCGGGCTCGCCGTTTCGCTCATCGTCCAGGCGATCTGGCCGACGGTCAGCCTCGTCGACACGGACGTCATGGAGACGATCGTCTACCACGCGCTCGCGCTCGGCTTCATCTCGCTCTCGCTCAAGAAGACCGACAAGCTGAACAAGCCGAAACGCAAACTTTGGTCGACCGGCATGATCATCACCAGCACCTACGCCATGCAAGGGTTCCTCGGCGTCCTGCTCGTCATGTTGTTCTGGAGCGACAAGTTCATCGGTTCCGGCATCCTGCTTGCGCTCGGTTTTGGACAAGGTCCCGGTCTCGCCATCAGTTTCGGCAACATGTGGACCGAGTTTCTCGGCGGCAACGGCGCCTCGCTCGGCGCTTCATATGCTTTCCTCGGTTTCCTCTGGGGCGGCGTCGTCGGCGTCTTCGCAATCAATTTTCTCGCTCGCAAGAAAGGCTTCGAAAAGCCATTGAAGTACGAAGACCGGTCGGTCGGGAAGACGACGATCGAAATCGATACCGTCCGGGAAATCAGCACGCTCGACGGCCTCACCGTGCAGCTCGTCATCATCTCGATCATCTATGGGCTCGTCTGGCTCACGCTGTACGTGTTCGGCCTGATCCTGAAACCGGAACTCGGCGGTATCGGCAAGACTGTCTACAACCTGATGGAAGGCTTCAACTTCATCATCGGCATCGGGTATGCGGTTTTGTACAAACTGCTTTTGAAGGTGATTCAGAAGAAGAATCCGGAGGCCGAACTCATCACCAACAACTATCTGCTTTCGAACATTTCCTCGACCTGCTTCAACTACATGATCGCCGGCTCGGTTTTGACGATCACCGCGAGTTTCCTTTCGGAATTCGGTTGGCTGCTCCTGGTCGTCACGACCGTCGGCGGCATCGCGACCTTCTTTTACACCCGATTCATCGCCTACCGCGTCTACACGCAATATAAAGATGAATATTTCATCGCCCTCTACGGCATGCTGACGGGCGTCGCCTCGACCGGCATCGCGCTGTTGAAAGGCCTCGACCGCAATCTCGAGACCCCCGTCGCCGAAGAGCTCGTGCTCGGATCGGGCACAGCGATCGCGATGGCGCTGCCGCTGTTCGCCATCCTCATGTTGCCGCAGCTGGGACAGGGAACCGCCAACCAGGTCCTGTTCAACTGGATCACGCTTCTCGGCTGTCTTGCCTATAGCGTCATGATGGTCGTCATCCTGATGATCCGGTCCCGCAAAAAAGTCGCAGCGAAAAACATCTGATTTACCGTCGGACCTCCGGGTCCGACTTTCATTTGGGGTTGTTTTCCGACGACCAAAGCGGTATAATGGCAATTGCATTGATTCATCCAAGGGGGATATACTATGTATCTGGATTTACTGGGGCTTGAAAACGCCTCTCCGGAAGTATTCGGTTTCAAACACATCAGCGGCATGCTGTTCATCTTCGCGGCGATCGCCGTCATCCTCGTTCTGCTCTTCACGGTATTCAAAAAACACAACCGGTCCCGCGCCCTCAAGACGATGGCGATTCTCATCCTGACGCTCGAAGCCATCAAATACACGTATGCCTTCATCGTCTACGGCAGCTTTCCGGCCCATTTCATTCCGATGCAGCTCTGCAGTTTCTCGCTCTATCTGATGCCGATCGTCGCTTTCGGCAACGGCAAGGTGAAGCAGTTCTTCTTGCCGACGACGTTCGCCGTCGGATTTCTCGCCGGGCTCATCACGCTTGCGTATCCGGTCACGGTCCTCGGCGGCCCGTATGGCTGGGAAATGACGGTCGACAACATCCTGCCGTATCATAGTTTCATCTACCACGGCACGATGATTTTCTTCTCGCTGTATCTGCTTTTCTCGCACGAATACCGGCCCGACATCAAGGACTATCCCCGCGCCTACGCCACGCTCATCGCGTTCGGCGTCCTGGCGATGATCACCAACGCCATCTTCGGCACCGACATGATGTTTTTGAATACCGGCGCCGGCAACCCGTTCCAGTTCATCCTCCAGCAAAACGGCCGTCTCGCGTACATGGCGTTCATGCTCGTGATCGCCGCGCTCCTGTTGTTCTTCCCGTTCGCCCCGTCGCTTCTGCGCAAGGCGATGCGCCTCGAAGGAACGACCGCCAAAGCAACCGCTAAAAATTAGTCCTTCACGGGCTAATTTTTTTCTTTTTTGATGACTTTCGCGTTATAATGGTGATAAGGACGATAGGGTCAAGGATGGTGAAACGATGCAAAACGAAATCAAGGAAAAACAGCCGCTGTTCGACGCTTCGGGACATCTCGCAAATCCCGGGTATGCCAAGCGGATGCTGTTCGAGTACGCACGCAAAGACGTCAAGGCATCCGGCTGGCGGATCAAGGAATGGGATTATTATGCGGTATTGAACGATGATTTCGGTTTTTCCTGCACGATCGCCGACTTGAGTTACAGTTCGCTCGTGAGCGCCAATTTCATCGATTTCAAGACCGGAACCTACCTGACCAAAAGCAAGATCGGCTGGTTCACCTTCGGCAAGATGGGGCTTCCCTCCACATCGGAAACGGGCAATGTCGGATACCACGACAAGGTATTCGATTTCGACTTTCACCGCGATGAAGCCGGCCGCCGGCTGCGCGTTCAGATCCGCGGTTTTTGCGCACAAGGCGACCTCGCAGCCGACATCCAACTGGAGGCTCCCGACGACGATTCGATGGTGATTGCGACCCCCTGGCCGACCTTGAAACCGCGTTTCTATCTCAACCAGAAGATCAATTGCATGCCCGCGACCGGAACCGTGAAGGTCGGCGACCGCATCTGCACCTTCGATCCGGCGTCTTCCTTCGGCGTGCTCGACTGGGGCCGCGGCGCGTGGACGTATAAGAACACATGGTACTGGGGCAGCGCCTCCGGGATGGCCGCCGGCAGCCGGTTCGGCTTCAACATCGGCTATGGGTTCGGCGACACCTCGAAGGCATCCGAAAACATGATGTTCTTCGACGGCAAGGCACACAAGCTCGACCAGGTCACATTCCATCTCGATGACACCGACGTGATGAAACCGTGGACCTTCACGTCCAACGACGGCCGCTTCGAGATGACGATGACGCCGCTTGTCGACCGCCAGGACGAGATCAATTTCGGCATCATCAAGAATCTCGGCCACCAGGTGTTCGGCCGCTTTGCCGGGTGGGTCGTCCTCGACGACGGCTCCCGCCTCGAAATCAAGGATTTGCTCGGCTTTGCCGAAAAAATAACGAATCACTATTAATGGAGGAAAATACCATGAACGACAAAGAAATCTACGATGCGATTTTAAACGACGACAATCTCGAGAACATCACCATGACGGACGACGACGGGCACCAGTTCGAAATGGCCCAGATCGGCACGATGCCGATGCACGACGTCGTCTACGGCATTCTCGAACTGCTGAAGATCGACGGCCGGGACGTCACGGAAGAAGAAGCCGGGCTGGTCATGCTCGAACTCGACTGCGACGATGAAACGGGTGAAATCTACGTCACCACGGTCGACGAGGACGACATTTTCGACGAAGTCATCGAGGCGTTCAACGCGCTCCCCGAAGACTAAAGGACGATGTCGCTTCCAGCAGGCGGATTTTGCCGCATTATGCGGTTGAAAACCGTTTTCGCTGTTTCAATGATCGGGATTGTATGATATGATAATCGGTAGAATCCGAATCGAATGCAAAGGAGCACATACCTGATGAACATCTTCTATTGTAAGCATTGTAAGCGCATCGTCTACACGTATTACGGCGGCGGGACGTTGACCTGCTGCGGCGAGGAAATGACCCTTCTGCAACCGAAATCGATGGACGTCGGAAACGAAAAGCATCTGCCGGTCGTCGAGCGCATCGCTCCCGATCAGATCAAGGTGACCGTCGGCAGCGTCCTGCATCCGATGACTCCGGAGCATTACATCCAGTGGCTTTTCGTCGCTCAGGATCACTCCTATCAGATCAAGACCTTCGAACCCGGCGACCATCCGGCCAAGACGTTCTTCGTCGAGCCCGGAAACGAAGTCAAGGTGTACGAATTCTGCAACCTGCACGGTCTTTGGCTCACCACATTGAATTGAACGCATCCAACGGAAAGCGGCGGTTCGCGCTGAACCGCCGCTTTTCCGATTCTATGATTCCGGGGCGAGACTCCCGGGAATTGACGGGGGAGTGTTAGCTGATGGCAATCATCGATTTTCTCAAATACATCCTGCTCGGCATCGTCCAGGGCTTCACCGAAGTCTTGCCGGTGTCGTCCAGCGGACACGTCCAGCTGTTCATGGTTCTTTTAAACGTCGACATCACCGAAAACCTGCTTTTCCAGATTGTCGTGAACACCGGGTCGCTGATTGCCTTTCTGGCCATCTTCGCCAAGGATATCGTCCAACTCGCGAAGGATTGCTTCCACTTCGTATTTCGCCCCTCCCGGCGCGAGACGACGCGCGAAGGCTTCGTCTTCGTTCTGAAATTGCTGCTCGCATCGATTCCCGCGGCGATCGTCGGCATCTGTTTCAAGGATGCGATCGACGAGGCCCTCGAAGCGTACGGTACGCTCCTTTCCGGGATCGGCCTTCTGGTGACCGGAACGATTTTGCTTCTGGTTTCGCAACTGCGGATCCGCCATGGCAAAACCGACTTTACCTGCAAAGATGCGATCGCCGTCGGCGTCGCCCAGGCGTTCGCCCTCGTTCCCGGGCTCTCGCGCTCGGGTTCGACGACCGCGATCGCCCTCAAACGCGGCATCGGTCTCGACACGGCGCTTAGATTCTCCTTCATGATGTACATCCCGGTTTCGATCGGATCGCTTCTGTTTGCGGTCATGGACTTCGCCGAGGAGCCCGGGTCGTTGCCGGGGGCTGTGACCCTCGTCAGTTACGGCGTCGCGCTCGCGGCCGCGATGTTCGCCACCTTGATCGCCTATCGGCTCATCTTCAACGCGTTCCGATCCGGCCGGCTCAAACTCTTCAGCGTCTACTGTTTCGGCGTCGGGTTATTGTCGATTGTTCTCTTCATGGTCGTATAAACATGCAAACACACAATAAAAAAGGAGTTGAACGCCGATGAGTTTTTCATTTCTTGAATTCCTGAAATACATCTTTCTCGGCGTCATCCAAGGGATCACGGAAGTCCTGCCGATCTCATCGTCCGGTCATGTCGCGATCGCGCAAACCCTCTTTTCCCTCGAAACCGATCAAGGCATGCTGTTCCTCATCCTCGTCAACATCGGC
The DNA here is from genome assembly GCA_003477305.1 of Acholeplasmatales bacterium. Classification (GTDB taxonomy): domain Bacteria; phylum Bacillota_I; class Bacilli_A; order Izemoplasmatales; family Hujiaoplasmataceae; genus UBA12489. The sequence goes on from DMTN01000054.1 coordinate 19,240, forward strand.
TCGCTCATCGCGATCGTCATCCATTTCCGCAAGAAAGTCGGGTCTTTGATCAAATCCGTTTGGCTGTACGTGTTCCGACCGTCCACGCGTCTTGAAAACGCCGATGAATTCCAATACGGCATGAAGATCCTGGTCGCCTCGATTCCGCTCGGCATCGTCGGCCTGACCCTCAAAGCGACCATCGAAGACGTGTATGACATGTACAAGATGATCATCGTCGGACTTGGTCTTCTCGTGACCGCCACCGCGCTGTACCTCGTACGCAATTCGTCTTACAAGAACGGCCGTCAGGATGTCACCTATCGCGATGCCATGTACATCGGCTTCGGCCAGATGTTCGCCGTCGTGCCGGGATTGTCGCGAAGCGGCATCACCACGGCATCCGGGCTCGCCCGAAAACTGTCGATGGAAACCGTCCTGATTTTCTCCTTCATGATTTACATCCCGGCCTCACTCGGGTCCTCGCTCTACTATGCCCTCGAAATCGTCAACGATCCGTCGACGCTCGGGTTCAATCCTTCCGATTTCGGACAGTATATCTATTATGGCATCGCGCTGTTGGCCAGTCTGATCGCGACCCGTTTCTCGCTCAAATTCATCTTCAGGCTATTCCGCGCGGGGAAACTCATCTACTTCAGCGTCTATACGTTCGTTCTCGGCATGATTGCCTTCGTGGCGGGACTATTGTCGTTCTAAGTCTAACGCCGGGGCTTATCGTTGCGTTTTATGCGCCCTTGGTGTACAATGAAACCACCTGAATCACAGAAGTACTACAGTGAAGGAGATTCGTCATTATGGATGAGTACAAGCAAGTCGAAGCACCCGTCGAGGAAGGAATCACGCTCGCCGAACTGGTCCGGATCGTCTGGAACAACATCACGATCGTCTTCTTGGCCACCCTTTGGGTCACGGTCATCGGCATCGTCTACACCTTCGTCATCGTCAATCCGAAATATACCGCGGAAACCACGCTGATGGTGCAGGTCGACATTTCGTCGACCGTCACGAACGAACAGTCCGCGATCACGGTCGCGCAGAATCTGATCGCCACCTACAAGGCGTTCGTCGTCTCCGACAAGGTCCTCAACACCTTGATCGAAGACATCCCCGCATTGGCCGACCGATCGCTCGGTTCGCTCAAGAGTGCCATTTCCGTGACGACGACGACATCGGTCCTCATCATCTACATCGAAGTCATCGACGAAAGCCCCGCCCTCGCGGCCGAGATCGCCAATCAGCTCGTCGAAAATTCGATTGAAATCGCGAACGAATTGGTCGACGACGGAACCGGCACGCTCGAGCCGCGTTATACGCTTCTTGCGAACAAGCTCCGTACCCTTGACGTCGCGGTCGAACCGTCGGGACCGTCCTCTCCGAACAAGGTCCTGAACGTCATCATTTCCTTCCTCATCGGCGGCATCCTCTCGCTTGGCATCATCTTCGTGAAGGAACTCTTCAACAACAAGTTCCAGAGCACCGCGGATATGGAAAAATATCTGAACATCAACGTGATCGCCGCCGTGCCCGGCTCGATCAAGGAACGGAAGCTGGTGGACTAGATGGAATTTTTTGAATATAAGAACGTCGTCATCGAATCCCCGAATTCATCGGAAGCCGAAGCCTATCGCAAACTTGAACTGAACATCTCGCTCGCCGGCCTCGATCGCCGCATGCAGGTGATCCAGTGCACCTCCGCCACCCCCGAGGACGGCAAGACCACGACCTCGATCAACCTCGCCGCCGTCTATGCCGAAAAAGGCAAGAAGGTCATCATCCTCGACTTCGACCTCCGACGCCCGAAGATCCACCGCGCGTTCCATCAGCCGAACGACCGCGGCTTCTACGACTATGTCGTCGACAACGTCGACTACCATGATCTGATCATCCACGACGAATCGAAGATCGACATCATCCTTTCGGGCAAGCGCATTTCCTTTCCGCACATCGCGCTCGAGTCCCATCGCACCGCGCAACTCATCGAGGATCTCCGCAAAGAATACGATTTCATCGTCATCGACACGCCGCCGGTGCTTTCGGTGACCGACGCGGTCATCATTTCCAAGATCGTCGACGGCGTCGTCTATGTCGCCGCTTACAACAAAACGCGGAAAGACGATTCCCGCGAAGGTCTCAAGATCCTTCATGCGAACAACGCCAACGTGATCGGCGGCGTGCTCGCCAACATCGACGTCCGCAAAACCAAGCAGTACGGCTACCGCGGATATTACTATTACGGTACCGATGAGAAAAAAAGCAAGTAAGGAGGGGTCGGCATGATCGACGTTCACGCGCACGTTCTGCCGTTCGTCGACGACGGGTCGCCCGACGTCGCATCATCGCTTTCCATGCTACGCGACATGAAGGCATCCGGCGTGACCGATCTTTTCCTCACGCCGCACTATTACCCCGCCCGCGGATATTACCGCACGGCGGCGGACAACCAGACCGTGTTCAATGAGTTCGTCCAAGCCGCCGAAGGCATCGGCGTCACGCTCCGGCTCGGCAACGAAATCTATTATACGATCGATTCGCTTCGCGATCTCCGCAAGGGGACCGTCCTCCCGCTCGGCGATTCGAAATGCGTTTTGATCGAGTTTTCGATGGCGAAGGAAGAAGAAGACATCGCCGAGGCCATCCACAACATCCGTTCGATCGGCTACACGCCGATCATCGCGCATCCCGAACGATATCCGTATCTCGGGAAAGTCGCCGATTTCGAGATCATCCAAAAGATGGGCGGACTGATTCAGCTCAACGCCTCCTCGCTCACCGGCAAATACGGCACGACGATTCAGAAGTTCTGTTTCCAGGTCCTGAAACTCGGACTCGTCGACTTTGTCGCATCCGACATCCATACGTTTCGCCATAACGATCTGGCGGAAGCGTATGAAGCCGTCGTCAAGCGGATCGGCGTCGAAACCGCCGATCGCGTGTTCGCCAATCCCGTCGTACTCCGCTGAAAGACCCCGCTGCGGCGGGGTTTTTCATAAAAAAACAAAAATTCGCATCAAAGCGCAATAAAATTCACAAAAAAAACATAGTCGCATCCTATAATGGAAATATGGATCCGGGTCTGCCTTTCTCCAACTCCCTCTATCGATGAAATCGACGCTTTGCTCGGATTCCCCTTTCTCATCGCATCGCGTCCGGGCGTTTCGGACGCGTCCGGACGCGTGCGACTCCGTTATTCCGAAGACTGAAATGGTCTTTTATTTTAGAAGGATGTGTGATGGATATATGAAAAATTTAAATGTTTTAGTTGCGGACGATGAGTTCCGCATCCGCAAGTTGCTCGCCGAATTCCTGGTACGCGAAGGATATCGCGTGATCGAAGCGGAAGACGGCGAAAAGGCGATCGACGCGGTGTTCAACGCCAAGGCGAAGATCGATCTGGTCATTCTCGACGTGATGATGCCGAAATACGACGGCTGGTTCGTGCTCGAGCGGATCCGCGAATTCTCGACCGTCCCGGTCGTGATGCTGACGGCACGCAGCGACGAATACGACCAGCTCAAGGGATTCAAGCTCGGCGCGGACGATTATGTCACGAAGCCGTTTTCGCCGTCGGTATTGATGGCCCGCATCAACAAGATCGTCAAACGCGAAAAGGTCGAGGTCGAAGAACTCAAATTCGGCGCGATCCGGATGGCGCTCGCCTCACGCGAAGTGTTCACGGCGGGTCAGAAGATCGAATTGACGCCGAAGGAGTTCGAACTCCTCAAGTTCTTCATCGACAACAAGGGCATCGCGCTCTCCCGCGACAAGATCCTGAACGCGGTGTGGAACTATGACTATTTCGGCGACCTGCGGACCGTCGACACGCACATCAAACAGCTGCGCGCCAAACTTGGAACCGCCTCGACGTACATCTCGACGGTCCGTAGCATCGGCTACCGCCTGGACATCGAGAATGAGAACATCGATTAGGAACCGCCTCTTTCTCGTCATCTACGGGATCATCCTGGCGTTCATCGTCGGGTTGATTTTGCTCAATACCGTCTTCCTCGAGGGGTTTTATACCAAAAGCCGCGAACGCACGCTGGTCGCCGCCTTTGAAGAACTCGAAACCGTTTCGCTCTCGGACGGCGGGCTCGTCCAGACGGTCACCGACATCGAAAACCAGTATGACGTCGCCATTCAGATCCTCAAGCAGACCGACGTCGATCCGGGCGAACCGGGAGGATCCGGCGTTCCGCTTTCCTCGATGTACGATCGTCTCTACGGAGACTCCCTCGCGATTCGCGACGGCGTCATCGCCGCCATCATGCGTCAATTCAACGACGGGGACGAAAGCGGCTTCGCATCCGTCGACGTGTCGGACGACGATTCGTTTGTCGCCTACATGACCGAAATCGTCATGGCGTTCGGCCACAACGCTCCGGAAGATCCGCGCCTGCTTGCGCTTTGCGTCGGACAGGTCCAAAACGACGGTCTTTACGTTTACTACATCCTCACCGTGACGATCCAGTCGATCCAGGATTCGATCGGCATCTTCAATGCCTTCAATATCATCATCGCCGCCGTCTTCATGATCCTCTCCGGTGTCGTCGTCGCCGTCTTCAGCCGCCGTTTCACCCAGCCGATCCTGCAGATGAACGCCGTCACCCAGGACCTCGCCGCCCAGGATTTCACGAAGAAAGTCGCACTTTCGACGAAGGACGAACTCGGCGATCTCGGCCTATCCATCAACAAAATGTCCGAACAGCTCGAAACCTCGATTCGCGATCTCAAGCGCGCCAATCAGCAGCTCGCCGAAGACATCGAGCTGAAGAATCGGATCGACACGATGCGCAAGGAATTCATCGCCAACGCTTCGCACGAACTGAAAACGCCGATTTCGCTCATCCTCGGCTATTCCGAAGCCCTTAAGCTTCCCGGGCTTGACCAGCTGACCGTCGAGGAATACCTTGACATCATCATCGACGAATCGAACAAAATGAACCGGCTCGTGATGTCGCTTTTGAAAATCAGCCAACTCGAAAGCGGGTTCCAGCAATTCTGCGTCGAGGCGATCCCCGTCAAGGGCCTCGTCGATGAGACGATGAAACTATTCTCGATCAAGTTCGCCGAGAAGAACGTGAACGTCGAAGTCGACGCCGCCGACGTTGACGCCCAATCCGACTACGACGCCGTCCAGACCGTGCTCGGCAATTATCTGTCCAATGCGATCAACCACGTCGAAGGCGAGAATCGCATCAAAGTGACCGTCAAACCGGATGATGCCGGAAGGATCCGCGTCGAAGTCTACAATACCGGCAAGCCGATCCCCGAGGACTCGCTGTCCCGCATCTGGGAGAGTTTCTACAAGGTGGACAAAGCTCGCACCCGCGCCTATGGCGGACAGGGACTCGGCCTCTCGATCGTGCGCATCCTGCTTGAAAGCCTCCACGCCGGCTACGGGGTCGAAAACAAATCCGACGGCGTCCTGTTCTGGTTCGACCTTCCGCCTGTCCCATCCTGATATCCTCTGGCCGCGTCCTCTCGGGACGCGGTTTCCATTTGTGATGAGGCGGCGCGGAAACATCGTCAAAAGGCGACAAAGGCCGGGACATCGTCTTGTATTTACGAAGGCTTTGTGATAAAATCATTTGTACTAGAACTGCAGGAAGGGAGAACGACATCCATGCGAAAAGGCAAATCGCTCGCTTACGGCGAGTATATGCGCAACATCCGGATCATCCAGTTCATGGTCGCGGATGCCATCTGCATCGCTCTTACCTATGCGCTTGCCATCATCGCAATGATCATTCCGCCGTTTTCCGACTCGATCGGCCCCGAACAGATCCGGATGGCGCTCATCGTCCTGCCGATCATCGTCGGGTTCAAGATCCTCGTCTATTATTTCGCCGACATGTACAAACTCGTGCTCGACAACGTCGGCCTCGACGAAGTGTTCCGCATCTTCATCGCGGTCATCGTCACCGATCTCGCGGTGTTCTTGTTCTTCTTCGTCATCCGCGACTTCTATTTCATTCCCGACCTGCTGTTCATCTTCACGGCGGTGTTCGAAGCGATCCTTTTGTCCGCGACGCGCATGCTCAAACGGATCATCCGCTATCTATCGTATAAACAAAAGCCGCACGGCGGCAAGCGAACCCTGCTCGTCGGCGCCGGCGCCGGCGGCAAGCTCGTCTGCGATGAAATCCGCAACAACGAAGAACTCACCAACTATCCGGTCGCCTTCGTCGACGACGATCCGATGAAGATCGGCAAGATCATGTCGGGACTCCAGGTCTACGGTCCGGTCGCGAAAATTCCCGAACTGATCGACGAACTGAAGATCGAAGAAGTCATCATCGCGATTGCGAACATCAGTTCCGAACGGTTCCAGGAGATCATCAAGATCATCGCCGAACGTCCGGTCAAGATCAAGCGTCTTCCGAAGTTCAAGGAACTGAAGAAGGAATCGCCGAAAACGCTGCTCGAAGTCAACGTCGAGGACCTCCTGTCCCGCGACGTGATCGATCTCGACGCCCCCGGCATCCGCGGCTTCATCCAGGGCAAACGCGTCATGATCACCGGCGCCGGCGGCTCGATCGGCTCCGAACTCGTGCGTCAGATCGTGATGTACGAACCCGCCGAAGTGATGCTCGTCGACATCTATGAAAACGGCGTCTACGACCTGCAGATGGAGCTCAATCGGCATTTCGCCGAAGAAGGCGTCACGCCCATCAAACGGACCGTCCTGATCGCCTCGGTTTACAACTACGACCGCATGAAGACGATCTTCACGCGGTTCCAGCCCGAACTGCTGTTCCACGCCGCCGCCTACAAGCACGTACCCCTGATGGAAGATTCGGCGATCGAAGCGGTCCGCACGAACGTCCTCGGAACCTACAACATCGCCCGACTCTGCGATGAATTCCATGTGTCCAAGATGGTTCTCGTCTCCTCCGACAAGGCGGTCCGGCCCACCAATGTGATGGGCGCGACGAAACGCTTTGCGGAGATGATCCTGCAGCACTGGGAATCGAAGTCGGAAACGAAATACTCCGCCGTCCGGTTCGGCAACGTGCTCGGTTCCAACGGCTCGGTCGTTCCGCTCTTCAAGCGTCAGATCGAAGCCGGCGGTCCCGTCACCGTCACCGACCGCAACATCATCCGCTACTTCATGACGATTCCCGAAGCCGTCGGTCTGATCCTGCAGTCCGGCACCTATGCGAGCGGCGGCGAGACCTTCATCCTCGACATGGGCGAACCGGTCCGCATCATCGACCTGGCCGAAAAGATGATCATGCTTTCGGGTCGGCGTCCCTACATCGACATCGACATCAAGATCACCGGTCTCCGTCCGGGCGAGAAACTGTTCGAAGAACTGCTCGTCGACAAGACGATGGACCACATCTCGACCGCCCACAAGAAGATCTTCATCGAGCGTACGCAGGATCCGAAAGACATCGACGCGGAAGTCGAATTCATCCGCTCCGCCTTCGAGGGTCTTGACAACCTCGAAATCAAGGAACTGGTCCACAAGTTCGTCCCCACCTATACGATCAAGGAATAAACACGCCGTCGGCGTGTTTTTTTTCGCCCGATTTGATATAATGAAGAAGGGTGAGACCATGGAAAAAGCGAACATCCTCTCCGTCGGCGAGATCATCTCGCTTGACGTCAAGAAACAGGGAATCAACGGCGAAGGCATCGGCTATCACGAGCAGCTCGCCGTTTTCGTGCCGGGCGCGATCGCTCTAGAGACCGTGCAGGTCGAGATCGTCGACACGAAACCCGGGTTCGCGATCGGCCGCATGCTCTCCGTCACGAAGACCTCCGAGAAGCGCGTCACCCCGCCCTGCAGTTATTTCGAGAAGTGCGGCGGCTGCCAGATGCAGCACATCGACTACGCCGAGCAACTGAAAAGCAAACGCCATCTCCTGAAGCAGGCGCTCAAACGCTACACCACCCAGGATCCGGACCGGATCGACATCCGGAAGACGATCGGAATGAAGAATCCCTTCGGCTATCGGAACAAGGCGCAGATGCCGTTCTCCAACACCAATTTCGGGCTTGCCCTCGGTCTTTACGAAGTGAATTCCAACCGGTTCGTCCAGATCGACGAATGCATCGTCCAGGATCCCGTCGTCAACGCCGTGAACAAAAAGATCCTGACGCTCCTCACCGAAGCGAAATACGTCGCATACGACCATATGAACCGCGAAGGCATCCTGCTCAACCTCATCACCCGCCATATGAAGTCGACCGGGGCGGTCCAGGTGACGCTCGTCGTGACGCGAAAACCCGATGGAATCGCCGCGATCGCTTCGAAGATCATGCACGAGCTGCCCCAGGTGAAGAGTGTCTTTCTCACCGTGAACGCGCCCAAGAACACCTCGATGTTCGGCCATTCGATCGAACTCCTTCAAGGCGTGCCGCAGATCGAGGAGAAAATCGGCGACTATTCCTTTAAACTGTCGCCCGACGCCTTCCATCAACTCAATACCGACCAGATGCTTCTGTTGTACGAAGAAATCCGCAAGGCCGCTCTTCTCACCGGCGTAGAACGCGTGGTCGACTGTTATTCCGGCATCGGGATCACCTCGATTCTGTTGGCCCGGCAGGCCGCCTCGGTCGTCGGCATCGACTACGCCGAAGCCTCCGTCAAGGACGCCAAGCAGAACGCGATCGCCAACCGCGTCAAAAACGTCGTCTTCATCCAGGACCGCGTGGAAAAGGCGTTACCCGATCTACTCGCCAAGAAAGGCGTCCCCGACGTCATCATCTTCGACCCGCCGCGGACCGGCATCGAGGACGCCGTGATCGCCGAGGTCATCAAGGCCAAGGCTCCCCGTCTCGTCTATGTCTCCTGCAATCCGTCGACGCTCGCGAAGAACCTGCACGACCTCGAAGCCTACTACAACATCGTCTACATCCAGCCGATCGACATGTTCCCGCACACGGCGGGCGTCGAATCGCTCACTCTCCTCACCCGCAAGCCCTGATGACGTCCGGCGCGCACAAGTTCAAGCCGACAGCCCAGAGTCGTCTCGAAGCGTCCGTCATCCGTTCGGCAAGCGGCATCTTACCCATCCGTCCACAGGGAGGCATTTCATGAAAACCGATCTCGAACTTGCCCAGAAAGCGAAACTGAAGAACATCACGACGATCGCCGCGAAACTCGGTCTGAAGGCGTCCGACCTCGAACCATATGGAAAGTACAAAGCCAAGATTTCATTCGACGCGATCGAGAGTCCGCGCTTCGACAAGCAGGGCAAGGTCATCCTCGTCACCGCGATCACCCCGACGCCTGCGGGCGAAGGCAAGACGACGACCACGATCGGCCTTTCCGATGCGATCAACCGGCTCGGCCGGAAAGCGATCGTCTGCCTGCGCGAACCGTCGCTCGGCCCCGTGATGGGCGTCAAGGGCGGAGCCACCGGCGGCGGGCATGCGCAAGTACTCCCGATGGAGGACATCAACCTGCATTTCACCGGCGACATCCACGCCGTCGGGGCCGCGAACAATCTGATCTCGGCCGTCATCGACAATCACCTTTTTCAAGGCAACAGCCTCGGCATCGATCCCGCGACGATCACCTGGAAACGCGCGATGGACATGAACGACCGCGCCCTCCGCCAAATCAGGGTCGGGCTATCCGCCGCGAAGGAAACGCCGCGCGACGACGGCTTCGACATTACCGTCGCCTCCGAGATCATGGCGGTTCTTTGTCTTTCCAAAAACCTCGCGGATTTCAAATCCCGCGTCTCCCGGATCGTCGTCGCCGATGATATCCGCGGCAATCCCGTCACCGTAGGCGATCTCAAGGTCGCCGGCGCCGTGACGATGCTCGTCAGAGACGCGATCAAGCCGAATCTCGTCCAGACCCTCGCGGGCAATCCGGCGATCATCCACGGCGGACCGTTCGCCAACATCGCCCACGGCTGCNNGGCTTCGGCGCCGATCTGGGGATGGAGAAATTCATCGACATCAAGACCCGCGTGCTCGGCACGATGCCGTCCGCGGTCGTCGTCGTCGCCAGCATCCGCGCCCTCAAGCATCACGGCGGCGCCGGCAAGAACGATCTTGCCAAGCCGGATCCGAGGGCGCTTTCCGCGGGACTTCCGAATCTTGAAAAGCATCTCGAAACCGTCGCCGCGTTCCACGTTCCCGCCGTCGTCGCGCTGAATCGCTTCGGCTCCGACTCCGACGAAGAACTCGCCGTGATCACCGCATGGGCCGCCAAGCGCCATCAGGCGTTGGCGATCTCGGACGTCTTCGCCCGCGGCGCCGAAGGCGGGGAAGACCTTGCGAAGATCGTCCTCGGACTCGCCGACGGTCCAGTCGATCCGGCGGCCGGGCCGCTCTATCCGCTCACCGACGGAATCAAGCAGAAAATTGCAAAAATCGCCACGACCGTCTATGGCGCCGCCGAGGTCCGCTATTCCGAAAAAGCGGAAGCGCAGCTTGCCCAATACGTCGCCCGCGGGTGGGAGCATCTCGCCGTCTGCATGGCGAAGACGCCGCTGTCGCTTTCCGACGATCCGAAGGTATTCGGCCGTCCGCACGAATTCACGATCACCATCCGCGCCTTTAAACCCTCGATCGGCGCCGGATTCCTCGTCGCCCTCACCGGCGAAGTGATGACGATGCCCGGGTTGCCCAAAATCGGCGCCTACGAAGAAATGGACGTCGTCGGCGACCGCATCATCGGCTTGTTCTAGGAGGATTCCCCATGAAAAAAGTCCTGGTTCTCGGCGGCGTATCCTATGATGAAATCATCCGCCTCGATCGTCTGCCCGACGGATCGAGCCGGACGGTGTTCGGCACGGGTTGGCGCGCGGTCGGATCGACCGGCGCCGGCAAGTCCCTCAATCTCACCAAACTCGGGGTTGCGAACACCCTGCATGCGACGATCGGCGACGATCCGGACGGACGCGCGATCCGCGCATTCCTCGAAGCCCGCGGCGTTATCGCCATCTATGATGATGTTCCCGTCACCGACCATCATGTCAATCTGATGGACGGCGAGGGCAATCGGCTGTCGATCTTCACCGTGCCGGAGCGGAAGATTCCCGCCGTCGACATAGCGCGGCTCGAGCAGCTGATCGCAAGTCACGACGTGATCGTCCTCAACATCATTCCCTATACGAAGCAGCTGATTCCTTTGATCATGAAACAGAAAAAAGAAATCTGGACCGATCTGCACGATTACGTCCCGGGCAACCCGTATTATGACGACTTCATCGCCGCCTCGGAGGTGATCTTCCTGTCGTCGGACCAAACGCCGGATCATTTGCGCCTGATGGACGAATGGATCGCCGCGGGGAAGCGGGCAGTCATCGTCACCCATGGCAAGAACGGCGCGGCCGCCAAGACGGCGGACGGACCGATGCTTTACGAGCCGATCATCAACACCTATCAACTGGTCGACGCGAACGGCGCCGGCGATGCCTTCTTTGCCGGATTCCTGTATGGATATCTGTTGGGCGAACCGATCTCCAAATGCCTGTGTTACGGAACGATCGCGGGCGGCGTCACCGTCAGCTCGCGCGAACTTGTCGCGGAAGAACTTTCACCGGAATACATCGAAACGATGTACCGGCTCAATTATTGACGGAGGAAACCCATGGCCACAACGATCAAGGATTGGACTTTGAAACTGCGTACGCTCGGACTGAACGTCGTCAAGACGATCGAGAAGGGCGTGACCGACACGCGCAAGGGGATCGAACATACGATCCTCGAGAACGAACTGCGCCACCGCTTCAACCTCGAGAATCCGTACCGGTTCGAAATCCGCGACCCGAAGGAAAAACCGAACGTGCTCACGGGGCTTGCGGCACGCAATGCGAAGCGCTACGACGAGGACGACCTCTTCGTCCTGTATGGCGAACCGTCGGTAACCGGCATCCTCGCCGGCAACATCCTCAAGGACCTGTCGAACGGCGCCGAGTATCAGGTTGAGAACGTCGTCTCCGTGACGATGGGCGTCACGTATCAGAACAAGGAGCACGAGGTGCCGGCGACGGCCGTGAAGTGCAAGGCGCTCTAGATGGCGACGGACCGCAAGGCCGAGTTTCTCGGCCTGTACAACCAGTTCGTCAAGCGCGAAGGCGCCGACAAATTGCTTGAATATCTGACCTCGCCGGCATGCGATTTTTTCACCGCGCCGGCCTCGACGCGCTTTCACTTGTCGACCGAGGGCGGTCTCGTCGAACATTCGCTCAACGTCTACGCGTGCCTGAAGGAGTATTGCTTGCGGGCCCGCGTCAAGAACGAATACGGACTCGCCTTCACCGACGAATCGATCGCGATCTCCGGCCTGCTTCACGACCTATGCAAAGTGAACGTCTATCAGAAGTCGATGCGCAACGTCAAGGACAAGAACGGCAATTGGCAGTCCGTCCCGTCCTATGACTACAGCGACCAGCTTCCCTACGGCCACGGCGAAAAGTCGGTCTACATCATCTCCGGTTTCATGAAGCTGACCCGCGAAGAGGCGTTCGCGATCCGCTACCACATGGGCTTCTCCGCCGAAGGCGAGAAGCAGAACGTCTCGCAGGCGTTCGAGCAGTTCCCGCTCGCGCTCGCGCTGTCGATTTCCGACATGGAAGCCACCTACTATATCGAGGCGCGACCCTAGCGTCCGGGAAACCCTTCGGGGTTTCCTTTTTTTTGTTCGGCTCATGACGCACGTGATATAATGGTCCTAACGGCGGTGGTCCCATGAAAGCGAACGACCTTACCCAAGGCTCCATTCTGAAAAAAATCATTCTCGTCGCGCTACCCGTGCTTTTTTCTTCGATCGCCCAGATGGCCTACAACCTGACCGACATGTTCTGGATCGGCCGCGTCGATGCGATCGGTCTTTCCGAGCAGAGCGCGATCACCGGCGTCGGCACGGGCGGATATGTCACCTGGTTCGCCTTCGGGCTGATCCTGATCGCCAAGATCGGCACGAGCGTGAAGGTCGCCCATGCGACCGGCGCGCACGACCACGAGGGCGTCGAACGCCATGCGACGAACGGGCTTCTGATCGCGCTTGTGCTCGGCGTCCTGTTTTCGGTGTTCGCGTTCACGTTCCGCAAAACGATCGTCGGCCTCTTCGCCATTCCCGATCCGGAGACCGAACGCCTCGCGATCACCTATGTGTCGATCTGCGGCGGACTGCTTCTCTTCCAATTCGTTTCGGCCGGGTTCGGCGCGATCTACGAAGGCCTTGGGAAGACCGTCGTGAATCTCGGCGTGATGGCGGTCGGACTCGTGATGAACATGATCCTCGACCCGATCTTCATCCTCGTCTTCCGGATGGGCGTCGCCGGCGCCGCGATGGCGACCGTGATCGCCCAGGCATGCACGCTGACGACTTATCTCGTGCTCTATTTTACCTATTCGAAGCGCTATTTTCTGGTCCATCCGCGCCAGATCAACGGCAAGGCGATCAAAAACATTCTCAGGATCGGCTTCCCCGCCGGGGTTCAGAGCATGTTTTTCACCGTCATTTCGATTTTGATCGCGCGGTTGATCCTCGTTGAATTCGGCACCGTCGCGATGGCCGCGTCGCGCGTCGGATCGCAGATCGAACAGTTCACCTGGATGATCGGCGGCGGGTTCCAGACGGCGATCACCGTTTTTGTCGGTCAGAATTTCGGCGCCGGCAAATTCGACCGGATCCGGCGCGGCACGCTTGGGCTCGGTGCGATCCTGATGCCATACGCGGCATTCATCGCGATCCTTTTCGCGTTCCGGGCGGAATCGCTCGTCCGTTTGTTCGTCGACGAATCCGACACGGTCGCGTTCTCGACCGAGTATCTGTCGCTCATCAGTTTCGCGCAGCCGTTCATGATGCTCGAAGCGATCGGCGGCGGACTGTTCAACGGCGTCGGGCTCTCGAAGATACCGTCGTTTTCCGGAATCACGGGCAACATTCTGCGGATCCCGCTTGCCAAACTCCTGATCCCGACGCTCGCCCAGGCCGGCGTGTGGTGGGCGCTCAACCTGTCCGATGCGTTCAAGGGCGGCTTTCTCTTGATCGCCGGCGTCATCCTGCTCTTCCGGCTGGAAAAGGTCTTCGCCGCCCGCGCGAAGAAAAACACCGTTGTCAAGCCAATTCTCGCGACTTGAAGCAATCACCGCTTGATCGCTTGTTTTCGCGATGGGGAAGGCATATAATTAATGTGTGGTATGACCACTTATTGACACGATGAAGGAGGTTCCGTGATGGCAAAAGCCGAAAACATGACATCGAAGCTCGTCACCGTCCTGAAGAACGAGATCATCGGCGGCCGCATGAAAGCGGGGGACAAACTCCTTCCGCTCCGCGAACTCGCACTTGCCCATCACGTTTCGCGAAGCGTCGTGAACGCTGCCGTGAGCACGCTTTCGGCGCAGGGATATGTGCGCGTCGTGCCGCGGCATCATATCGTCGTGACCGATTTCCTCACGACCGGAACGCTCGGCATCGTCGGCGACGTGATCCATAGCGACAATAAGCCGCTTCAACGCAAACTGACCCAGGATGCGCTCGCGCTGCGTTTGGTGCTCACGCTCGACGCCGTCAAGACCATCACCAACAATCCGCGGATCTCGCTTGCTCCGCTGATCCGCGTCGCGGACCGGACGCTGCTTTGGCTCAACAATCCGCTGCGCGACTACGCGAAGTACTGGAAACTCAATCTGGTGTTCCACGAGACGATCGTTTCGCTCGGGGACAATTATGCCTATCGGCTCCTCTACCGCAATTTCCGCTACATCGCCGACGGACTGGTCGTGCTGGTGTTCCATAATCTCGATTTCATCAAGGTGCTCATCCAGAAGCAGCAGCTTTTGCTTGCGGCGCTGAAGGATCGCGACGAAAAGGCGGCCGTCGCACTTTGTCGCGACCTGCTTGCGACCGGAGCGGCGGAAACGCTCCGCTCCTACGCCTGAGGGGGGATCCGATGAACTGGTACGAGACGCTTCTTTTGATCCTTTTCGCGACGATCCCCGTCGCCTTCCTGCTTCTTGGATATCGCATCGCCCGTGGCGGCATGCATCCGTTCCGCTGGTCGCTTCTGGAAACGCGCGCTTTTGAACAGGAACGGACACCGGATTTGCTTGCGCAGTACGACGCCTGGGAAAAAACATCCTACATCGTCCCCTCCCCCCACGGCTACGGGCTGAAGACGTATTATGTTCCCTGCGACGATCCCGCCGAAAAGAAAAACCGCAAGTTCGCCGTCATCGCGCACGGCTTCAGTTACACGCATCTCGGCTCGATCAAATACGCCGCAATGATGAAGGACCTCGGCTATCACGTCGTCTTCTACGACGAACGGTATCACGGCGAGTCGGGCGGGAAATCCTGCACCCTCGGCGGGATGGAACAAGACGACCTCCGCGCCGTGATCGACGACACGTTCGCGCGGTTCGGCGGCGATCTCGATCTCGGCACCGTCGGCGAATCGATGGGAGCGGTCACGGCGCTGCTTGAACAGGCCGACGATCCGCGCGTCCGCTTCGTGATTTCCGACTGCGCCTTCGCGACGCTGAACGGGCAATTCCGCCATCTCGTGAAACGCGCCAAATTCATTCCGCTCTGGCCATCGCTGCCGATTTCCGCCTGGATCTTCAAAAAAGTCACCCATGTCGATCCGGCTTCCGTCCGGCCGATCGACGCCGTCGCCCGCGCGACCGTGCCGATCCTGTTCATCCACGGCGAGGCTGACCGTTACGTGCCGACATCCGACGCGACGCTGCTATATGAAGCCTGCCATTCCCCGAAAATGCTATGGATTGCCGGAAACGGCGCCCGTCATGCGGAGTCGTTTCGCAAGAACCGGACCGCATATCTTGAAACCGTGCATCGTTTCATGACGGAGAACAAACTGAATCAGTGAAGATTCCCCGCGGCATCGCGGCGGATACGGCGGACCTCGTCCGCCCGAAGGAGATTGCCATGCATGACATCATCATCATCGGCGCCGGCGTGATCGGCGCGTCGGTCGCGCGGGCCTTGTCGGCCTACGAGGCGAAGACGATCGTGCTCGAGAAGAATCACGACGTCTGCGAGGAAACATCCAAAGCCAACTCCGGGATCGTCCACGCCGGCTATGACGCGCATCCCGGAACCAACAAAGCCAAATACAATCTCCGCGGCAGCCGCATGATGGCCGCGTTTTGTCATGAACATCAGATTCCCTACCGGAACAACGGATCGCTCGTCCTCGCCTTCGCGGAAGAAGACCTCCCGAAACTCGAGGCGCTGCGCGCACAGGGGACGCAAAACGGCGTCGCCGGCCTTCGCATCTTGACCGCCGAAGAAGCGAAACGCCTCGAGCCGAACCTGAACAGCGAGGTGAGAGGCGCCTTGTTGGCACCGACCGGAGGGATCGTCGATCCGTTCGAACTGACGATCGCCCAAGCCGAAATCGCCGCCGTGAACGGCGTTGAGTTCAGTTTCGATACGCTCGTCAGCGGCATCCATCCGATTCCGGACGGTTACCGGGTTTCCACCGATCGCGGCGTCTATGAAGCGAAGATCGTCGTCAACTGCGCCGGCGTCCGCGCCGATGAACTGAACAACATGGTGTCGTCCCGAAAACTCTCGATCACACCGCGAAAAGGCGAATACTGTCTGTTCGACAAACAGGTCGGCACGCTCGTCGACCATACGATCTTCCAACTGCCGACGCAGTTCGGCAAGGGCGTGCTCGTCACGCCGACCGCCGAAGGCAATCTCTTGATCGGTCCGACGGCCTTCGACATCGACGATAAAAACGACGTATCGACGACCGCGGAAGGGCTTGCGGAAGTCGTTAAAAAGGCGAAGCAAAGCGTTGTTTCGGTTCCGACCGGGTTCGTCATCACGGCTTTCGCCGGACTCCGCGCGACGGAAAAGGGCGGCGATTTCGTGATCGGCGAAGCGCCCGACGCGAAAGGCTTCTATAACGCCGCCGGCATCGAGTCCCCCGGATTGACGAGCGCCCCGGCGATCGGCGACGATCTCGCCGTGCAAATCACGGAAGCGCTCCATGTGTCCCTGAAGTCGGCGCCGCTATGCAAACGGCCCCCCGTCGTCCGCTTCGAATCGATGTCATTTGACGATAAGGCGGCGGCGATCCGTCGCGATCCGGCCTTCGGCAAGATCGTCTGTCGGTGCGAACTCGTCACCGCCGCGGAAATCCTCGACGCGATCCGCCGTCCGCTCGGCGCGACCACGATCGACGGCATCAAGCGCCGCTCGCGGGCGGGATCCGGGCGCTGCCAGGGCGGGTTCTGTTCGCCGCGGGTGATGCATCTGCTTGCGACGGAATGCGGCCTCGATCCGCGTGACATCGCCAAATACGATCAACATTCCACGCTCCTTGTCGGTTTCGACAAGGACGATTTGTGAGGTGGCGGAGATGATTTCGAAAAGCCTCGTGATCATCGGCGGCGGACCCGCCGGGCTCGCCGCCGCAATCGCCGCCTATGACGCCGGAGAACGCGACATCCTCGTTCTCGAACGCGATTGTGTCCTCGGCGGGATCTTGAACCAGTGCATCCACAACGGCTTCGGCCTGCATACGTTCAAAGAAGAACTGACCGGTCCGGAATATTCCGCCCGTTACGTGCGAAAAGTCGAAGAACGCAAGATCGAAGCGAAACTCGATACGATGGTGATCGACCTGTCGAACGATCGCATCGTCACCGCGATCAACGAGACCGACGGTCTCTTCCGGATTGCGGCCAAGGCGGTCATTTTGGCGATGGGCTGCCGCGAACGTCCGCGCGGCGCGCTCAACATCCCCGGCGCCCGGCCGGCCGGGATCTTTTCCGCCGGGACCGCGCAGCGCTTTGTCAACATCGAAGGCTACATGCCGGGCCGCGAGATCGTCATCCTCGGTTCCGGCGACATCGGCCTCATCATGGCGCGCCGGCTCACCCTCGAAGGCGCGAAAGTCCGGATGGTCTGTGAAATCATGCCCTATTCGGGCGGTCTCAAACGCAACATCGTGCAGTGCCTCGACGACTACGACATCCCGCTCCGACTCTCCCATACCGTGACGAAAATCCATGGCAAAGACCGTGTCGAAGGTGTCAGCGTCGCCGCCGTCGACGACAATCGCATGCCGATCGCCGGTACCGAAGAATTCGTTTCCTGCGACACCCTCCTGCTTTCGGTCGGGCTTATCCCCGAAAACGAACTGACCCGCAAGGCGGGCGTCGCGATCAATCCGAAAACCCAGGGGGCGATCGTCGACGAAAGTCTTGAGACCACCATTCCCGGGATCTTCGCCGCCGGCAACGTCCTCCACGTCCACGACCTCGTCGACCATGTCTCGACGGAAGCCGAACTCGCCGGCAAAAATGCCGTCCGTTTCATCCGCGGCCTCGACAAGGGATCCTCCGCCGTCGCTATCGAAACCGGCTTCGGCGTCCGCTATACCGTTCCGTCGCGCGTCCATCCGGCGGCGGCGACGGCGATCACGACGATCCGCTTCCGGACCGACAACGTCTACCGGGACAGCTATCTCTCGGTCCTGCTTGACGACGAACGGGTCCAACATCTGAAGAAGCGCATCCTCACGCCCGGCGAGATGGAAGAAGTCCTGATTCCCGCCAAATGGCTATTGACGCGCCCCGGACTGAAAAAAATCACCATTTTGGTCGAGAAGGAGTGACACCGATGAGCGAAAAAAAAGAACTGACCTGCATCGGGTGTCCGATGGGCTGCCAGATGGAGGTCACGCTGGAAAACGGCGTGATCAAATCGATCGCGGGAGCCACCTGCAAAAAGGGAGAACTCTATGCGGCCAAAGAAGTCGTCGATCCCCGCCGCATCATCACCTCGATCCTTCCGGTCGACGGCGGGATCTACGCCATGGCACCGGTAAAAACCGCCACCGACATTCCCAAGGGCGACATCAGGAAGTGCATGGAATGCCTGAAGACGATCCGCATCGACGCGCCCGTGTCGATCGGCCAGGTGATCGTCGCCGATCTCGGCGGAACCGGCGTCGCGCTCATCGCGACGCGCGACATCCCCAAACGTTAGCCATGTCGCACTATCGCCACGATACCGTCCACGGTCCCGTCGGGATCGAAACCGACGACCATGAAATTCTCGCGATCAAGGTCGGCGACACCCGACCGACGACGGACCCGGCCGTGCCGCTTGCCGTGGAAGCGGCGCGCCAGATCGACGAATTCTATGCCGGCAAGCGCAAGCGTCTCGACTTGCCGTTTACGATCGAAGGCACCGAATTTCAAAAACGCGTCGTGATCGCGGTCACGCGCATTCCCTATGGCGAGACTCGCTCGTACGCCGAAATCGCCCGCGCCGCCGGACATCCGAACGCCTTCCGCGCCGTCGGCAGCGTGATGGCCGCCAATGAGATGCATCTGCTCGTTCCCTGTCACCGCGTCGTGAAAAGCGGTGGCGCGACGGGCCTTTACGGCGGCGGCGAATCGTTCAAGGAAATGCTGCTTGCCTTTGAAGCGGAGCATCGGGATCGTTGAAGAAAACGGTTCCTTTCCGACGAATCGCCGCAAAAGCGATTTGACATTGTCATGGGTAAGGACTATAATGTTAGCGTAGACTAACAAAGTAGTCCTTATTTTTTCAAATGTGAGTTAGCGCACGCTAACTATAAAGAGGGAATCGATATGACTTTACAGGACATCAAGCCGGGACAAGTTTGCGTGATTACGGAGATCCGCTGCGACAATCTGCGCAAGCGGATCATCGATATGGGACTGACGACGGGTACGACCGTCGCGGTCAAGAAACTCGCACCGCTCGGCGATCCGATGGAAATCATCGTCCGAGGATATCTGCTCACGCTTCGGAAGACCGAGGCGCGCCACATCGAAGTGGTGCGGAAGGAGGCGGGAGCATGAGCGAAGCACAAAAAAAACCAAGCGCGAAACCATCTTTCCACGACCATGAAACCATCGGCGCCCAAAAACGCCATGGGCGGGTCGGATGCGTTGATTGCGTCGAACCGGCCGTTGAGCATGGGGAATCTCACGGTCACGGAAACGGTCGTCGCCGCAGATTCGCGGCCGCCGACGGAAAAGCCGCGATTCAAATCGCCCTTGTCGGCAATCCGAACAGCGGCAAGACCACGCTCTTCAACGGGCTCACCGGTTCCAATCAGTATGTCGGCAACTGGCCGGGAGTGACTGTCGAGAAAAAAGCCGGAAAGGTTTCGATCGGCGACATCGACGCGGAAGTCACCGACCTTCCCGGCATCTATTCGCTGTCGACGATATCGCTCGAGGAAGAAATCACGGTCGACTTCATCGCTGCCCGCAAAATGAACCTGATCGTCAACATCGTCGATGCCTCCAATCTCGAACGCAATCTATTCCTGACATTCCAGCTGCTCGACGCGAGAGTCCCCGTAATCATCGCCCTGAACTGCATGGACATCGTCGAAAAGCGGATGGATCGGCTCGATATCGCGAAGCTGGAACAGCGTCTCGGCGTCCCGGTGGTTCCGATCACCGCATCGAAACGATCCGGTCTCGGCGAATTGATCCGCCGGATCGGCACCTACGCCTGGGCGGTGCCGGAACCTCGAGCTCTCTATTCGCCATCGATTGAAGCTCTCATCGAGCGGTTCGCCGCTGTCACGGGCGACCGTTTGACCGCCGTCCGATGCATCGAGGACGGTGAAAAAGCGATTGCGAAGACAGTCCTGTCCGATACTCGGAAAGAACGTCTCACGGCGCTCCTGGATGAAGCGCGAAATGCCTCGACGATCGATTTCGACATGGTGATCCCCAACGATCGATATGATCAAATCATCGCCATCGTCGGCGATACGATGAAAAAGGCGGATGTGACGAAACTCACCTCGACCGATCGCATCGACCGCGTCCTGACCCACCGCTTCTTCGGCATTCCGCTGTTTTTGATCATCATGTTCACGGTCTTCTGGCTTGCCTTCGGTCCCCTCGGAACCGCCGTGACGGATGGCTTCGTTTTTCTCGTCAATCTGCTTTTCGGGTTGGTCGCAAACGGCATCAACGCTCTCGGAATGGCTCCATGGGTCACCAGTCTCGTCAACAACGCCGTCTTCGGCGGGCTCGCCGCCGTCCTTGGATTTTTGCCACAGCTGGCGATTCTCTTTTTGTTTCTCTCGGTCCTTGAAGACACCGGTTACATGGCGCGGGCGGCCTTTATCATGGACCGCGCGCTCCGCAAATTCGGGCTGTCCGGAAAATCGTTCATCCCGATGTTGCTCGGCTTCGGCTGCAGCGTCCCGGCGATGGCCGCGACGCGCACGCTCGACCAGGCGGAAGACCGCAAGATCACGACGATGATCATTCCGTTCGTCTCCTGCGGCGCAAAGGCCCCGATCTACGGCGTCATCGCCGGCGCCCTGTTCGCCGCATCCGCCTACTACGTCGTGTTCTCGATGTATCTTCTCGGCATCCTCGTCGCGTTGTTCTCGGCCGTGCTGTTCAAGAAGACGGTGCTCAAGAGCGCCTCAGCGAACTATCTGATGGAACTTCCCGAGTACCGCATGCCCACTATGAAGAACACCTTTCTACACACATGGGAACGGGTCAAGGGATTTGTCGTCAAAGCGGGAACGGTTTTGCTCGGAGCGTTCATCGTGATCTGGTTTCTTTCCTATTTCGGAACCGTCGACGGGGTGTTTCGTTTGCTTGCGGCGGAGGAAATCGAGCACAGTCTGCTCGGCGCGATCGGAAAGGCGATCCTGCCGCTGTTCCGTCCGATCGGCTTCACCGACTGGCGTGCGACCGTTGCCGTTCTGACCGGTTTCGTCGCCAAAGAATCGGTCGTCGGCACCCTCGGCATCCTCTACGGCGTCGCGGGCGACGCCGTCGTCAACGGCGCGCTTCTGTACCCGGCGATCCGCGCCGCATTCACGCCGCTTCAGGCATATTCGTTCATGGCGTTCGCCCTGCTTTCGGCTCCGTGCATCGCCGCGCTCGCCGCGATGAAGAAGGAACTTGGCGCGTGGAAGTGGTTCTTGTTCATCCTCGCCTATGAAATGGCCGTGGCTTACCTCGTTTCGCTCGCGATCTACCAGATCGGTTCGCTCGGCAGCGGCGGGATCTTCACCGCACTGTTTCTCATCGGTGCGGCCTTCATCGTTTTCGGAACGATCCGCGGCGCGATCCGCCGCAAGGGCTCTTGCGCATCCTGTTACGGCTGCTCGGCTTCGGGGGCCTGCGAAGACGAACGTCGTCAATGAAAAATGACGCCGCGCTTGTTTATGCGCGGCGTCCGTACTATAATGATTTTATCCCATCCAGAAAAAGGTGAACTCCGTGACGACGATCTGTCCGCGTTTCAGCGAATCATTGGAAGACTATCTCGAAGCGATCGAAATGCTCGGCGGCAAAAACGTGCGGAGCGTCGACATCGCCAACAAGCTCGGCGTCGCGAAGGCATCGGTCAACCGCGCCGTGAACACCCTGATCGCCAACGGCCTCGTCGCGAAGGAACCCTACGGCGACATCAGCCTGACCCCGGCCGGGATCGTCACCTCGGAAAACGTCTTGCGGAAGCATCTCGTCATCAAACGGCTGCTCGTCGAGGTCCTCGGCGTGGATGAACACGTGGCCGAAGGGGAAGCCTGCGGGATCGAGCACAACATCTCCGACGATACGCTTGCACGGTTCGAAAAACTTCTTCAAGAACAGACCAAAAAATGACAAAGTCCGCCTTTGAGGGCGGACTTTCGTTTACTTGGTGGTTTCGCGTTCGATCAACGTGACGTCGATCTGCTGGTGGAACCGCTCGATCGGTTCTTTGTTCATCAGTTTCACGAGCGTTTCGACGGCGTAATGGCCGATTTTCTCGGAGGACTGCGCAATCGTCGTCAGTTTCGGGGAGAAGATGCGCGATAGTTCGATGTTGTCGAAACCGATCACCTGGACGTCGTCGGGAACGCTGCGCCCGGCTTTCTTGAGGGATTGGATCACGTTCAGGGCGATGATGTCGGAATCGCAGAAGATGCCGTCGCAATCAAGGTTGGAGTTGACGACGTTCTGGATGTCTTCCTGCGACGGGTTCTTGAAGTCGAGGTCGAAGCTGAAGTTGTAGATCTTGTTCTTCTCGAGCACCGACTTGAAGCCGGCGGTACGGTCCTGGACCGGCATGAGTACCGACGGTCCGCGGAAGTGGATGATCTTCTTGCATCCGCAGGTGACCAGTTTCTGGGCCGCGAGGCGGCCGCCCATCACGTTGTTCGAAGTGACGGAGGGAACGTCTTCGGTGAGTTTGTGGTCGATCGCGATGATCGGGATGTTCAGGCTCTTGTAGTCCTGGATGCGGGTCGTGTTGGAAATCAGGATGATGCCGTCGATGTTGTACTGCTGAAACACCTGTAGGTAACGGGTTTCGCGTTCCTTGTTGTCCTGCGAGTTGCAAACCATCAGGCGGTAGTTGTGGTTGACGGTGATGTCCTCGATGACTTCGAGCAGTTCGGCGAAATAATAGGACGTGAGATGCGGCACGATGATGCCGATGATGCGGGACTGCTTCTTGAATAGCGATCGGGCGAGTTCGTTGGGGACGTACTGCAGTTCCTTGATGGCGTCAAGCACGAGTTCCTTGGTGGTTTCGTTCACATACCCCTTTTTGTTGATGACGCGCGAGACGGTCGCGACGCTGACGTGGGCGATTTTTGCGACATCCTTGATCGTTGCCATGGTTTCACATCCTTATCATAAATCACTGGTTTCATTATACGCCATTTTCATAGGGAAGAAAAGCATAAAAAGGCCTGTTTGACGAAAAATTACATACGGCACGTCATATCCTTCCTGATGTGTAACGCCATTTTCACATCATCCTTCAACCTTCTCCGTCGAACAGCGAAACAGGCGGAAACACCGAGAAACGCAATATGCAACCTTTTACATCCCATGAACCGCACGACGGACTCGAAATGTCGTCTGGAATGGTGTATACTCTTTTTTGGAACGCCGCCGTCCGGCAAGAAAGGAAGCCCAACATGAAACAAACTTCCGTGAAACAGAGAAATCTCGTCCTTTATCAGGTTTTCGTGCGCAACCATACACCGGAAGGAAACTTCGCCGGTCTCCGCGGCGACCTCGCCCGCATCCGCGACCTCGGCGCCGATTTCGTCTACCTCCTGCCGATCCATCCGATCGGCGTCAAGAACCGCAAGGGGACCCTCGGAAGCCCGTATTCGATCCGCGATTATCGTGCGATCAACCCCGAATACGGCACGCTCGCCGATTTTCAGGCGCTCGTCGACGATGTCCATGCGCACGGCATGAAGCTGATGATGGACGTCGTCTACAACCATACCTCGCGCGACTCGCGGTTGCTCGCCGAACATCCGGAGTGGTTCTACAAAAACGAGAAGGGCGAGTTTGCCAATCGTGTCGGTGAATGGTGGGACGTCACCGATTTCGATTTTGGTTCAGACAAGGCGCTCTGGGTCGAACTCGCCGATACGCTTCGGTTCTATGCGGAACGCGGCGTCGACGGGTTCCGCTGCGATGTCGCGAGCCTCGTCCCCGTGGCCTTCTGGAAGTACGCCCGCAAAGTCGTCGCCGCGGTGAATCCGAAAGTCGTCTGGTTGTCCGAGTCGGTGCACGGCGGATTCGTGAAATACATCCGCGACCGCGGCTTCAACGCCTGGTCGGAAGCGGAGATCTACGAGGCCTTCGACATGGCCTACGACTACGACGCGCAACCCTTCATGGAAGGGTATCTGAAAGGCAAGCGGCCGCTCCGCGAATTCCTCGAAGCGCTTCAGCGCCAGGAGGAAATCTATCCATGGAACTACGTGAAGATGCACAACGTCGAAAACCACGATAATCCCCGCATCGCCTTCTGGGTCGGAAACGATCCCGCGAAAATCCAGAACTGGCATGCCTTCTGTTTCATGTTGAAAGGCAGCGCGATGGTGTATGCCGGCGCGGAGTATTCCTCCGACGCCCGTCCTGACCTCTTCGACCGCGATCCGGTCGTCAAGAAGGATGACATCTCCGATTTCATCCGCACCCTCATCAAGCTGAAGAAGCGCCCCGTTTTCGCGACCGGCAAGTATCAAATCACGATTCCGGAGATCGACGGCGTCGCGATCACGTCATTTGAAAACGATCGCGAAGCGTATGTCGGGATCTTCAACCTCGGTCAATCCGCCGGGT
The DNA here is from genome assembly GCA_003477305.1 of Acholeplasmatales bacterium. GTDB lineage: Bacteria > Bacillota_I > Bacilli_A > Izemoplasmatales > Hujiaoplasmataceae > UBA12489. Next base: position 44,305 of record DMTN01000054.1, read on the forward strand.
CCGTCGCCGTCCCGCTGCCGAATGGGAAGCACCGCAACGTCCTCGGCGGAAAGCATGTCGTGGTCGTAAACGGGTCCGTCGTCCTCACGCGCGTTCCAGTCATCGTCAAACTAACCAAGTAAAAGAGCGGGCAACCGCTTTTTTACTTGGGATAATGGCCCCTTTTTTGGTATAATGGGAACGAAGCAGGTGATTGTATGACTTCCCCGTTCGTGACCGTCATCGGGGCCGGCCTGGCCGGCGTCGAAGCGGCGTATCAACTCGCAAGACGGGGCATCCGCGTCCGGCTCGTCGAAATGAAGAAGATCAAGAAATCCCCGGCGCACATGCTCGACGGATTCGCCGAGCTCGTCTGTTCGAACTCGCTCGGAAGCGATTCGCTTCAAAACGCGAACGGCATCCTGAAGGAAGAACTGCGTCTGCTCGGATCGATCGTCATCAAGATCGCCGACGAAGTCAGGGTCCCCGCCGGCAGCGCCCTCGCGGTCGACCGCCTCGGTTTTTCCGAGCGTCTGACGGCTGCGATCCGAAGCGAACCGCTGATTGAAATCATCGACGCAGAAGCCACGTCGATTCCGGACGGACATGTCATCATCGCCACCGGTCCGCTCACCAGCGACGCGATGTTCGAGGCGCTTCAAAAGCTGACCGGCGAAGACACCCTCTATTTCTACGATGCGGCCGCGCCGATCGTCGAATTCGATTCGATCGACATGTCGAAGGCATATTTCAAAAGCCGCTACGACAAAGGCGAAGCCACCTATATCAATTGTCCGATGACGAAAGCCGAATATGATATGTGGTACGACGAACTGGTCAAGGCCGAATGCGTCGAGGCGAAGGAGTTCGAACTGAAAGTCTTCGAAGGGTGCATGCCGTTCGAAGAAATGGCGAAACGCGGTCGTGAAACGCTCCTTTACGGACCGATGAAGCCGGTCGGGCTGGAGATCGCGCATGAAAAGCGGTCCCACGCCGTCGTCCAGCTTCGCCGCGACAACGCCGCCGCGACGCTGTACAACATCGTCGGATTCCAGACCCATCTGACCTTCCCCGAACAGCGCCGGATCCTGCGGATGATCCCCGGACTCGAAAACGCCCGGTTCGCCCGCTATGGCGTGATGCACCGCAATTCGTTTCTCAACGCCCCGAAGATTCTCGACCGGTACTATCGCGTCAAGACAACCCCGCGCATCTACATCGCCGGACAACTGTCGGGCGTCGAGGGCTACGTCGAAAGCGTCGGATCCGGCCTGGCCGCCGCCCTGAACATGGCGAGGCAGATCCGCGGCTGGGATCCCATCGCTTTCCCGGATGAAAGCGTGATCGGTGCCTTGGCGCGATATCTGGCCAATACGGCGATCTCCGACTTTCAGCCGATGAACGCCAATTTCGGGCTTTTTCCTCCACTTGAAACCAGAACGCAAAGACAACAGCGAAAGACCATCTATGGCGAACGCGCGCTCGCTGCGATCCGTCAAATGATCGGAGACGGCATCCTTGACAAACCGTGAGATCATCGATTTTTACCGAAGCTATCTGGAAGATCAGAAGCACTATTCGCCGCACACCGTGACGGCGTATTTGGACGATCTTTTGACGCTCGTCGGGTTTCTGGAACATGAAGATCTCGGCACCCTCGAAGACGTCACCGACCGCATCGCGAAGTTTTTCATCGCCCATCTGCACGGCACCTATACGCCGGGATCGATCCGGCGGAAGATTTCCTCCGTCCGCACGCTGTACCGGCTTTTGTTTGAGGACGGCGCGGTCCACGAAAATCCGTTTTCAGGAGCGGCGCTGCCGAAAGTCGCGAAAACCTTGCCGAAATTCGCCTATGAGGACGAAATCGTCGGATTTCTCGACGGAATCGACGATACGACCCTGAAAGGCCGCCGGGATGCGGCGATGTTCGAATTGCTCTATGGCTCGGGAATCCGCGTCGGCGAACTCGTCGGCCTCAAGACGACCGATCTCGATTTCGGAACCAAGACCCTGCTGGTCCATGGCAAGGGGTCGAAGGACCGGTATGTGCCGATGCACGACGGTTCGATCGACAAACTGAAGAACTATCTCGTGCTGGTTCGTCCGGTCTTCCGGACCCGCACCGTCGCGATCGACGACCATTCCCTCTTTGTCAATTTCAAAGGCGGACCGCTGACCGATCGCGGCGTGCGCGACATTTTGACCAAGGAACTCGAACGTCAGGCGTCGACGCTGCAGATGTCGCCTCATGCGTTCCGCCATTCATTCGCGACGCATCTGCTCGACCACGGCGTCGATCTCCGCACGGTTCAGGAACTGCTCGGTCATGCGAGTCTGTCGACGACGCAGATTTATACCAAGGTATCCACGGAGCGCATGCGTGAAGTCTATGCGAAAAGCCATCCGCGGGCGAAGAAGGCGGAACGATGATCGCCGTCACGCTGCTTTCCGTCGGAAAGCTCAAAGAAAATTATCTGCGCGAGGGCGTTGCCGAATATGCGAAGCGCCTTGCCAAGTTCTGCACCTTCGATTCGATCGAAGTCGCCGATGTCAAGATTCCCGATGATCCGTCGCCTGCGGAAGCGGCGAAGGTGCTCGAGACGGAAGGGGCGGCGATCCTCGCGCGGCTTCCGAAGAATACCCTCGTCATCGCACTCGCCGTCGAAGGCGGACCGCTGTCGAGCCCCGCGTTCGCCGATCTGATCGGCGAAGCGGCCAACCGCGGGACCTCCCGGATCTGCTTTGTCATCGGCGGATCGCTCGGTTTGTCCGAGGCCGTCAAGCACGCATCCGACCGGCTCCTCTCGTTTTCCCCGATGACCTTCCCGCACCAGCTGATGCGGCTGCTCTTCATCGAACAGTTGTATCGCGCCTTCACGATCCTTCACCATCAGACCTACCATAAATAAGAAGACGAAGCCGCCGGCTTCGTCTTCTTCATTCTGATTGATATCATTTTTTCAAAGCCGCGATGTCGGAAAGAAGCGTGATGACGACGTTGACGGCCTGGTCCATCTCGTCGATCGAGGCGTATTCGTACGGCCCGTGGTAATTGTATCCGCCGGTGCCGAGGTTCGGGCAGGGCAGTCCCATATAAGTGAGGCGGGCGCCGTCGGTGCCGCCACGGATCGGTTCGACGATCGGTTCAAGACCGTTTTTCCGGATCGCGTCAAGGGCGAACTCGACGATTTCCATCCGGGATTCGAGCAACCCGCGCATGTTCTGGTATTGTTCGCGGATCTCGAGGACGCAGGTGCCTTCGCCGTATTTTCGGTTCAGATACGCCGCGGCGTTTCGGAAGTCCTGTTTTTGGCGTTCGAACAAGGCGGCGTCATGGTTGCGGACGATGTACTCAGCCGTCGTCTTCTCGCAGGTCCCGTGCAGTTCCGTCGGATGGTTGAACCCTTCGTACTTCTCCGTCAGTTCGGGACGGTCGGACAAAGGCAACAGCGCGTCGAATTCGGAGGCAAGGCGGATCGAGTTGAGCATTTTCTTTTTGGCCGATCCGGGATGGACCGACTTGCCGATGAAGCTTGCGGTCACGCCGGCGGCGTTGAAGTTTTCGAAAGCGATCTCGCCGACCTTGGAGCCGTCAAGCGTGTAGCCGAAGTCGGCGCCGACGGCCGATACGTCGAGATGCGTCGTCCCCTGTCCGACTTCCTCGTCGGGTGTGAAGACGATCTTGATCGTTCCATGCTGGATCGTCGGGTCGGCGATGAGGCGTTCGACGACCGTCATGATCTCGGCGACGCCGGCCTTGTCGTCGGCGCCGAGCAAGGTCGATCCGTCGGTGACGATCAGATCCTGTCCGACGTTGTCCTTGAGCCAGGGGAAGACGGCCGGGTCGAGGATGAGGTTCTTGCGGGGATCGAGGACGATCGGCGTTCCGTCGTACTTTTGGACGATGCGGGGGTTCACGTGGTTGCCGGAGGCATCCGGCGAGGTATCCACATGGGCGATCAGGGCGACCGTCGGAGCGGACACTCCGGCGCTGCCGGGAAGCGTGCCGATGACGTATCCGTATGAATCGATATTGGCTTCAATGCCGAAACCGCGCAGTTCGTCTTTCAGCGCCTCGAGCAGGATCAATTGCTTCGCGGTGGATGGATAGGTCGTCGCGTGATGGTCGGACTGGGTGTCGTAGGCGGCGTACTGCAGCAGGCGTTCGTATGCTTTCATGGGGATCCTCCAGAAGGGGTGCTTGACCATATTATAGTACAAATCCGGTGAATCGCGTATGCAAGATGCGCCGGTAGCGTCGATTTTCGCATCGCACAAATCGCTTGCGGTTTTCGCACCCACTGCGCAAGTTATGATATAATAGTCATACATCAAAGGAACCAAGGAAGTGCCGTCATGATGAAAGAAATCACGATTGCGGCGACCCGCCGCGGGAATCTCGCCCGCCGGATCGTCCGCCTGGGTCAAACCATCCCCGCCATCAGGCGCCGCGACCGGGTCGCCCTGGGGCGCATCTACCGTTCGACGCTGTCCGAGCGCTTTTCCTATCCGCGGCGCGTCGAGGCCGTCTGGATCGATGTCGGCAAGAATCGCGTCGAAGTGTTGCGGGGGTCATCCGGAGCGGTTGCTTCGGGAGCCGCCTTGCATCTGCACGGCGGCGCCTTCATCTATCCCTACAACGATACCTACCGCCGCGCCGCGCTCGAAATCTTCGACCGCACCGGCATGACGGTCTACTCACCCGACTATCGGATCGCGCCCGCCCATCCCTATCCGGCGGCGCTCGACGATACCGTCGCGACCTACCGCCGCATCCTCGCCGACGGCGTGCCCGGCAATCGCATCGCGGTCATCGGCGATTCCGCCGGGGGCGGGTTAAGTCTTTCTCTCGTGATGCGCCTGCGCGAACTGTCGCTTCCGCTTCCCGGGGCGATCGTGACCTTCTCGGCCTGGACCGATCTCGCCATGACCGGTTCGTCGATCCAAACCAACGCCGGCCGCGATCCGATGTTCGGCGAGGGCTCCGAACCGTTGCATCCCGAACGCTACGCCGGTTCAACGTCCTTCAGCAATCCGCTCGTATCGCCCAAATATGGAACATATGAGCGTTTTCCGCCCCTGCTCATGCATGTCGGCGGGTTCGAAATCATCCTCTCCGACACGCTTGACGTCGCCGCCAAGGCGGACGCGGCGGGAGTCGATGTCACGGTCATGCGCTACGAAGGCATGTTCCACGGCTTTCAGCTCGGCTTCGGGCTCGTCCCCGAGGCGAAGCAGGCATGGTCGGCGACCGGCGGCTTCATCAAAACGATCTTCGGCGCGGAATCCGCGCCGGATTCGAAAGGAACGACACGCACGATGACCGACACCAAAGAATGGTTCAGGCTCGACAACGCCGCGAAGATCTTCCCGGCCATTTCGACGAAGAAGGAGACCAATACCTTCCGGATCCAAATCGCCCTCACGGAACCGATCGACCCGGAAGGTCTCCAAAAGGCGGTCGACGCCGCCATCGAACGCTATCCGCTTTTCAAGGTCCGTCTGAAAAACGGCTTCTTTTGGAAATACCTGGACTATAACGACGCGCCCTTCACGGTCCAGCCGCTCCCGCATATCGTCTGCGGCAGCCTCTTGCCGAAGGAACACAACGGCTATCTCTTCCAGATTTACTATCGCGGTCCGTTGTTCGTCCTCGAGATGTTCCATTCGCTGGCGGACGGATCGGGCGCGATCATGTTCGTGAAGACGATCCTCTATGAGTATCTGACGTCGATCGGCAAGAAAATCACCCCCGACAATCTGATCCTGACGCGCGATTCGAAGCCGACGAAAGCGGAATACGAGGACAGCCAGGCGACCTACTACGACCCGAAGAACCACGCCCATGTGAAAGAAGACAAGGCGTTCTTCGTCAAGGGGACGCCGATCCCCAACGACTACATCGGCCTCATTGCCGGCACGATTTCCACCGAAAAGATGCTATCGCTCGCCCGCTCCCGCCAGGCGACCGCCACGGAATATCTCGCGGCGTTGATGATGCATGTCATCTACGTCACGCAGATCCAGTACCGCGAGCATTTGAAGGAAAACCAGAAACCGGTCAAGATCTTCGTGCCGGTGAACCTGCGCCGGCACTTCCCGTCGCAGACGCTCCGCAATTTCTCGATCTTCGCGAAGTCGGACATGCGGATGAACCGCTCCGACATCACCTTCGACGAGATCCTCGAACTCGTCAAGAAGCAGTTCGCCGCCGGCATGACAAAGTCCGAACTGCAGCGCAAGATGTCGGAAAACTACCACTTCGAAAAGAACGTTTTCCTGCGCGCCACGCCATACTTCATCAAACTTTATGCACTCAAGATCGGATACGCGATCATGGGCCTCTCGCTCAACACCCTGAGCATGTCCAACATGGGCAAATTCGAGATTCCGGTGTCGATGGAACCGTATATCGACAACGTCGCCTGCGCCGTCTATTCGGGTAAATACAACACGCTGAACATCGGCATCATGTCGATCGGCGACAAGTTCAAGATCACGTTCACGCGGTCGATCCTCGAAACCAACGCCGAACGCGAATTCTTCCGCCATTTCACCGCCCGCGGGATCGACGTCGAAGTCGAAAGCAATTTCGTGGAGGAATATCTATGAAACACTGCGACAAGTGCAACGTCGACATCCGGACCCACTTCAAGTACTGCCCGCTCTGCCATCAGGTGCTCCAGGGTGAGGACGAGCCGAACTTCGCCGAGGTTTACCCGGAGTGCATCCCCTCGCACCGCGAGGTCCTGCCCATCACGAAAAAGGTCCTGTTGTTCGTCACGTTCGTTTCGATCGCCACATTGTTCTTCGTCAATCTGTTCACCCGCATGCCGGGTGACCAGTGGTGGAGTCCGATCCCGATCGGCGCGATCCTGTATTTCTGGCTGCTCGTCCGCTACGGCATCCTGACGAAGCAGAACATCGCCTTCCGCATCGCCTTTCTGACGACGGTGCTGATCCTGATCCTGAACGGCTTCGACGAGTTCATCGACGGCCCGCAGGGCTGGGCGCTTCGCTACGTCACGCCGCTTGCCCTCCTCGCCTGCAACCTGGCGATTTCATTCATCATCTGGATCAAGCGGATCAACCACCGCGACTACATCGTCTATCTGCTCACGATCCTCGTCTTCTCGCTGATCCCGCTCGTCTTCGTCTTGGTCGGGACCATCCCCAAGGATTTCGCGTGGCCGTCGATCGCCTCCTTCGGAGCGGCGATGTTCATCCTGCTCGTCATCATTTTCTTCTTCCCGAAATCGATCAAGGAAGAAATCCGCAAGCGATTCCATCTTTGAGGAGGAACGGCCGATGACCATCCGCGTCAAAAACGGTCAATGCATCCTCGGTTCCGACATCATCAAGGCCGACATCCTGATCGATGGCGGCCGTTTTGCAGCGCTCGGTATGTCCGCATCGGACGCCGACGTCACGATCGACGCCCAGGGCGCCTATGTGGCTCCCGGGTTCGTCGACGTCCACGTCCACGGCGGCGGCGGACGCGACTTCATGGAAGCGACCCTCCCGGCGTTCATCGCCGCCACCGAACATCATCTCTGGCACGGCACGACGGCGATCGTCCCGACCGCCGTGTCCGCGCCGATCGCCGATCTGAAGCGGTTCCTTTCCGCCTGCGACGCCGCGATCGAATCAGGCGCGATCCGCGCCCGCATTCTCGGCGCCCATCTCGAGGGACCGTATCTTTCGACGAAGAAGGCCGGCGCGCATCACCCCGACTATCTGAAAAATCCCGATCCCGCCGAATACGAGCGCCTCGTCGCCGATTATCCCTGTCTTTTGCGGATGACGGCCGCCCCGGAGCTTTACGGCGCCTTCGCCCTCGGCGAGTATCTTCATCGCCACGGCGTCAACGCCTCGTGCGGACACTCCGATGCGTGCGCGACGACCGTCCTCGAAGCTGCCAACCACGGGTTCACGAGCGTCACGCATCTTTATAACGCGATGTCGCAGGCGGGCGAACGCGACGGCCGCAAACAGGGCGGCGTCGTCGAAGCGGCCCTCCTCGAAGACCGGTTCTACGCCGAAGTGATCGCCGACCTCCGCCACGTCCCCGCCGAACTCGTCTTGCTCGCCTATCGGAACAAGGGCAAGGAAAAGCTCGTCGCCGTTTCCGACTGCCTCTCCCCCGCCGGCATGGAAGCCGGGCGGTTTCGCCTCGGCGGCGCCGATCATGGCATCGACGTCGATGTCCGCGAAGCGGCCTTCGTCGCCGGGACGGACAAGCTCGCCGGGTCGATCGTTTCATCGGATGCTCTCCTGCAGAACCTGCTTTCGCTCGGCATTCCCGTCACCGACGCCGTCTGGATGCTGACGAAGGCCCCCGCGGCGCTCCTCGGGCGCCAAGGCGCCGTCGGCGCGATCAAGATCGGCGGTTCCGCCGACCTCGTCGTGTTCGATGCGGCCGGGGTCGTTTCCCATGTCATTTGCCAGGGCGTCGTCATCCGCTGACCAAAAAAAAAGCAGCCGTCAAGGCTGCCCAAAATGCAGGACGTCGAGAAAATCGACGTCTTTTTTGATGAACGTGCGACCATCGAGCCGATGCCACGGATGGTCGGGTTCGGCAAAGGAGAAGGCAAGCGAGCGGGAACAGAGGGCTTGCCGGCGGAGGCCGTAGCGGCGGTTCAGGGAAGCGATGCCGTAGAGCGGGTCGCCAATCACCGGATGGCCGACGAAGGCCATGTGGGCGCGGATTTGATGGGTCCGGCCGGTGACGGGCTCGATCTCAAGGAGGCTCATGTCGCCCTTCTCGAACAGCACGCGGTACCAGGTCGCGATCGGTTTCGCCCCTTCGAACGGCACGTCGGCGACGCGGACGACCGCACTCGCCTCATCCTTCAGAAGATAGGCGGAGAGGGTCGCTTCCGGTTCGGGAAGGTATCCCGATACGGCGCAGTAGTACTTCTTGTGGACGCGGTTCTCGCGCATCGCGGCGGCCAGACGTCCCGCCGCGAGTTTATGCTTGGTGATGATCAGAAGGCCGGTCGTGTTGAAGTCGAGCCGGTTGCCGGGGGCGTAGCCGGTGGCTTCGCGCAGCGACTTGAGGGCCGTCAGGACGTCGGCTTCCCGCATCCCCTGTTCCGGATGCGAAAGCATCCCGGCGGGTTTGTCGACGATCAGAAGATCCTCGTCCTCATAGACGACCGAAAGCGACGCGGGAGGGATCTTCTCGACGCTTTCCGACCGGACATCGGTGATTTCGTCGCCGGTCGAAAGGACGGTACGCGGGTCGACGAGTTTGACGCCGTTCAACAAAAACCGGCCGGCCGCGAGGGCGGCGCCGGCGGTGCCCGGGATCGTCGCCGCGAGACGTCGGCGGAACCATGATTCGAAAGTCAGATGGTGTTCGTTGGAGCCGATGACGTAGGTGCGCATGGTTATTCCTTCCCGGCGGTTGAAAAATCCCGAAGCGGACTTCGGGACGATTTAGCCGATGAGCATTTTTTCTTGCGGATATTCCGCCGCGGAAGCATAGGGATGACCCCAGTTCCGGTTGAAGAAGCCGAAGATGGTGATCGGACCGAGGCGGCCGAGGAACATCATCACGGTGATCACGATCTTCGATCCGGACGCCAGATACGGGGTGACGGACTGCGAGAGGCCGACCGTGCCGAAGGCGGAGACGACTTCGAAGAGCACGTTCGTCGCGGTTGCTTCGAAGAGGGGGCTGTTGCGTTCGAACGCCTCGACGGCGAGGAACGCGACGAAGATCGAAACGAGGGCGAGAAAGGCGAGGGTGAACGACTTGATGCGGGTTTCGTCGTCGATCCGGCGGTTCTTCGTGAGCGGGGCTTTTCCCTGTAAAAACGCCAAGGTCGATTTGATGATCACGTACGCGGTCGTCGTCTTGATGCCGCCGCCGGTCGAGTTCGGCGAGGCGCCGATGAACATGAGCAGAATCAGAATCGACGCGCCTGAAATGGATATGCGCGTCATCTCGACCGTCGAGAAGCCCGAGGTGCGCGCCGTGAAGCTTTGGAAGAACGCCTGCATCCAGGACAAACTCGATCCTTCCGTCAACTTCAGGATCAACGTCCCGGCGATGAGCAGGACGGCGGTGGTCTTGATGACGATCTTGGAATAATTGGTGAGTTGTTTCCAGGAACGTTTCTTCATGAAATCGAAGATGACGATGAAGCCGATGCCGCCGCAGATGACGAGGATGGCCGTCGTGAAATTGAGCAGGATGTTGTCGGCGTAGGGAATCAGGCTGCTCGAACCGAGCAGGTCGAAGCCGGCATTGTTGAACGAGGAGATGGCGTGAAACGCGCTGATGCCGAGGGCTTGCCAGAACGGATAGTCGCGCACGAAGACGATCATCGAAAACCACATCCCGACAAACTCGAAGGTGAGCGACGTCAACACGATCGCCTTGACCAGTTTGACCATGCCTTGCAAGGTAGTCTGGTTGAGCGCTTCGCGGACGACGACGCGTTCCATCACGCCGATGTGGACGCCGAGGATCGTGAGAATGTAGATTGCCAGCGTCACGATGCCGAGTCCGCCGATCTGGATCATCAGCGCTAAAACGACCTTGCCGAAAACGGAGAGCGTCGCGCCGAGGTCGGCGATCGTCGAAAGTCCGGTCACGCAGATGGCGGAGGTCGAGAGGAAGAGCGCGTCAAGATAGGGAAGACGCCCTTCGTTGACCGCGATGGGCAAGGAGAACAGGATCGAGCCGAGGGCGATGATCCCGAGGAAACTGAGGATGATGATGAGCAGCGGCGGGAGTTTGCGTTTCTTCTTGATGTTGGTATGATCCGAATGAATCACCATGGCGATCTCCTCCTTCCCGATTGCTTATCGGACGTATTATACTACGATTTCGCCCTTCATGCAAACGTCGCTTTCCGCGAAACGAAAAATCATCGGAAATTTCGTTTGCCGAATACACCGGATCCGGCGTATGATATATAATGTTAATATACGGTTTAAAGGCGGTGGCACATATGTTGATCCTGCTCGGTCCGAGCGCATCGGGAAAAACGGAATCGGCGAAGATCATGCTGAACAGATATCCGATTTCGCGCGTCGTGACTTGCACCACGCGTCCGAAACGAGTGAACGAGATCGAAGGGTTCGATTATCAGTTCGTGACCGAAGAAGAGTTCGACCGCCTCGTCGAGACCAAGTATTTCGCCGAGACCGCGATCTACAATGGGTTTCATTACGGCACACCGCTCCATCAGCTTCGGGACGACAAACTCATCATCCTCGAACCGCGCGGGCTCGCATCGTTTGCCAAATTGCGTGTCTGCACGATCGTCGCCATTTATCTTCAGACGAACGAATCGGTCCGCTTTGAACGCATGCGGTATCGCGGCGATACCAAGGAAGAAGCGGAAAGCCGGCTCGCTTCGGACCGCGAACGCTTCGATTTGACGCATATCGCACATGTCGACATGGTGATCGACACCACGAACATGTCGGCTTCCGACATTGCGGACATGATCTATGGAAACTACAAGTTCCTCCTCGGCAAAAAGCAGAATCCGTTCGAACAGATGCAGCTGTTTCCCGAAGAAGAAGGCTTTTAAGCATTGACAAGCAAATCGATATCGTTTTTCGGCTTTCTTTGGTACAATAGGCTCGGAAACAACAGATCAATCCAAAGGAGAATCCATCAATGTCAATCCAATTAACGAACAGCAATTTCCAGCAAGAAGTCCTTCAATCCGAACTCCCGGTCATCGTCGATTTCTGGGCGATCTGGTGCGGCCCCTGCAAAGCCCTCGGCCCGACGATCGAACAGATTTCCGTCGACCTTGCCGGCAAGGTCAAGGTCGGCAAGGTCAATGTCGATGACGAACCCGCCCTCGCCAATGCGTACCGCATTTCCTCGATTCCGACCATCATGCTCTTCAAAGACGGCAAGGCCGCCGGCCAGGTCGTCGGTCTCATGAGCAAGGAAAACATCCTCAAGCGACTGGGACTGTAATCATGGCCGACGTCATCGTTGTCGGCGGCGGTCCCGCGGGGATCTCCGCGGCCATCTACCTGCAACGGTTCAAACGCGACGTCCTCGTCCTGATGAAAGACCAAGGCGCCCTCGGGAAGGCCGATTCCATCGAGAACTACTACGGCATCGTCGAAGCCGTCAGCGGCGCGGAATTGATCGCCCGCGGCGTGGCCCAGGCCGAACGCCTCGGCGTCAAGGTGCGCAAGGAAGAAGTCCTCGCGATCGAAGCGGGCGACGGCTTCAGCGTCAAGACCGCCGCAGGCGTTTACACCGCCAAAGCGGTTCTTTTGGCAACCGGCATGAGCCGGACCAACCTGAAGGTCCGCCGGTACAACGACTTTGTCGGGCGCGGCATATCCTTCTGCGCCGTATGCGACGGATTCCTCTATCGTCAGAAGAAAATCGGCATCGTCGGCAACGGCGAGTTCATGCTCGAAGAGCTTGACGTACTCCGCAACTTTTCGAAAGACCTCACCGTCTTCACCAACGGCGAGAAACTCGTCCATACCCCCGAAAACGTCAAGATCGTCGCCGATCCCCTCGTGGAGATCCTCGGCACCGACCGCCTGTCGGGCATCGCGACATCGACGTCGCAGTATCCGCTCGACGTTCTGTTCGTGGCGATCGGAACGGCTTCGGCGTCCGATTTCGCGATCCGCATCGGCGCCTTGATGGACAACAACAAGATCGTTGTCGACGCTGACTTCATGACGAACATCGAAGGGCTCTTCGCCGCAGGCGACTGCATCGGCGGACTCGCGCAGGTCGCCAAAGCCGTCGCGGACGGCGCGCAAGCCGGCATCACGATCCACAAACATCTCAAATCGATCAAGTCCTGACGCCGTCGGGACTTTTTCTTTTCGGTGTTCGGAAGCCGGCCTCAAGGCCGGTTTTTTATGTTATAATAATTTTTGACCGCAAATCATCCGCTTGGGAGGATTCATCATGCAAGAAATCGCGCAACTGCGTCAATCCATTGACGAAATCGACAAGGAATTGCAACGCCTGTTCATCGCCCGGATGGAAACCGTCCGATCGATCGCGGACGTCAAAATCGCTCACGATCTGTCCGTTTACGACCGCGAACGGGAACTCCAGGTGATCGCCGCGAATCTGAGCCGCATCGCGGGCTCGCCGTACGCGGACTATTACAAAACGTTCCTTGAGACCGTGATGCTCCTGTCGAAAGAATATCAGAAGTCGATCGTCCGGAGCGCGCTATGAAGAAGTATATCGATCTGCGCAGCGACACCGTCACCCAGCCGACCCAGGAAATGCGCGATGCGATGTATTGCGCCGAAGTCGGCGATGACGTCTTCCAGGACGATCCGACGATCAATGAGCTCGAACGCCTCGCGGCCGTTCGCTTCGGCAAGGAAGACGGCGTCTTCGTCCCCTCTGGGACGTTTTCCAACCAACTCGCCCTTTTCACCCACTGCAGCCGCGGCGACGAAGTCATCCTCGATAAGAACGCCCACATCGTGATCCACGAATCCGGCGCCTCGTCGATCATCGCCGGCGTCCAGTTGTTCACGCTCGACGGCGACGGCGGGGTCTGGGACCTCGTCAAGTTCGAAGCCGCGATCAAGGCGAAGTCCCGCTTCACGCCGGGAACGAAACTCGTCTGCATGGAGAATGCGTTCAACGGCCATGCGCTTCGCCCTGCGTATATGGAAAAAGTATTCACGATCGCCAAACGCCACGGACTCGCGGTCCATCTCGACGGCGCCCGTATCTTCAATGCGGCGGCCGCGCTTCATTGCGACGTCAAGGCGCTTTCTTGCTATGCGGACACGGTCTCGATCTGCCTCTCGAAAGGGCTCGCCGCGCCGGTCGGCACGGTCCTCGTCGGACCGCACGACTTCTGCGAACGGGCGAAGGACCGTCGTAAACTGATGGGTGGCGGGATGCGCCAGGCGGGGTTCCTCGCCGCGGCCGGCATCGTCGCCCTGTCGAAGATGACCGAACGGCTTGTGGTCGACCATGAGCATGCGGCGTATCTAGAAACACTCCTGCTCGCGATTCCGGGCATCACCGTCGATCCCGCGGAACGCGACATCAACATGGTCTTCTGGGACATCGCCGACGAGCGCAAGCACGGCTTGCTCGACCACCTCTTCCAAAACGGCGTCAAGATCCTTCCCTGGGAGGGAACGTTCCGTTTCGTTACCCATCTCGACGTGACGAAAGCGGACCTCGACCGCGTCGCCGGCCTCCTCCGCGCCTATTTCGCCTGACGTGGAACATCTGTTCACAATCGTCCGTTCGCCGGATCTCGACCTTGCGATCCCGCATCGGGCCCGCAAGGCCTATCGCGCCATCATTTGGGACGACGACCGCGTCCTGCTTATCAAGTCGCGCAAATATGGCGATTGGAAATTCCCCGGCGGCGGCGCCGAACCGGGAGAGCGCGCGTTCGCGGCGCTCGCCCGCGAGACCGCCGAAGAAACCGGCTATCAACTCAAAACCCGCATCAAGCCGTTCGGCGTGACGCGCGAATACGGGAAAGGCGACGGGGGAAACGGACTGTTTTGCAACGAATCGCATTATTATGTCTGCACGGTCCATCCGACCCCGGGAGTCCAACGGCTCTCTGCGTACGAGATCGAACACGGATACGAACCGATCTGGATGACGCCCGATGCGGCCGCGGACGAAAACGACCGTGTCCCCGACGATCCCGCCATCCCTTGGAAAAAACGAGAAACCGCGGTCCTGCGCCTGCTCGCCGCGAGAAGGAAGAACCCATGAGAATCAATGTCTATATCAGTTCCACCGGTTTCTGTTCCCGTCGCGAAGCCGACCGCTTCATCGAAGCCGGCCGCGTCGCCGTGAACGGCGTCAAGGCCGTGATCGGGATGGACGTCGCCGAGGGTGACAAGATCACCGTCGACGGCAAGCCCGTCAAGCACGACCGGCCGACCGTCTACATCGCCTTCCATAAGCCCGCGGGGATCGAAACGACGACCGAAGCGAAGAAGAAGGACAACATCATCTCGTTCATCGGCCATAAAGAGCGGATCTTTCCGATCGGTCGGCTCGACAAGGATACGACGGGGTTGATCCTGCTCACCAACGACGGGCAGATCGTGAATCGGATCCTCCGCGCCGAACACGCCCATGAAAAGGAATACGTCGTCACCGTCGATGTGCCGATCGACGAGGCGTTCGTCCGCGACATGGAGGCGGGGGTCGTCATCTACAACCCGGTCAAGCACGAGAAGACGACCACCCTGCCGTGCAAGGTCATCCCGTTCGATGCGACGACTTTCCGCATCATCCTCACCCAGGGACTGAACCTGCAGATCCGGCGGATGTGCGCGACGCTCAACCGTCACGTCGTTTCGCTCACCCGTATCCGCGTCATGAACATCTCGCTCGGTTCGCTCCCCGAAGGGATCTGGCGGAACTTGTCCGCCGCGGAGACGTCCGGCCTCATGAAGATGCTTGCTTCGACTTCATCCGCGAACGACAAAAAATAGTTGCATCGCCCGCAGGCGGCTATGATATAATATCATTTGGCTTTCAAACGAACGAGTGATGAAGCATGAAATGTACATACAGGAGGATATGCGATGATTCTCAATAAAGCGACGGGCATCCGCATCGACGGCAAGAAGCACATGTCGAAAACGACGCCCATGCACGAATACCTGAATCCGCGTTTCGTCTACCTTCCCCTGATCCAGCAGAACAGCCCGCTCAAGCGGACCGTCGAAGTCGGAGACACGGTGAAGATCGGACAGACGGTGGCCCTCAGGGAAGGCTTCGGAGCGATGCCGATTCACGCATCGGTCTCGGGCAAGGTAACCGCCATCAAAAAGGTCTGGCACGCGTCGGGCCGCATGGTCGATGCGCTCGAAATCGAAAACGACCACCAGAACGCGCTCGACGATGCGATCCGTCCGGAACCCGACCCCTCGCTTTTCACGCGGGAAGAACTCGTCAATAAGATGGTGAACGCCGGTCTCTCCGGTCTCGGCGGGGCGGGTTTTCCGACGTACGTCAAGTATCTGGCGAAAACGCCGATCGACGTCGTCATCATCAACGCCGTCGAGTGCGAACCCTACATCACCTGCGACTACGTGATGATCGAGAAGTATCCGGAAAAACTGTTGAAGGGGCTCCAATACTTCATGCGCGCCGCCGATGCGAAGCGCGGTGTGATTTGTTTCAAAAACTACAACGTCGGGATCATCGAAGCGCTCAAGCCGCTTCTTTCGCATTATCCGAACATCACGCTTTTTCCGGTCAAGGACCTGTATCCGGCCGGCTGGGAAAAATACCTCGTCCAGCAGGTCACCGGCAGAAGTTATCCGAACCTGCCCGTCGAGGCCGGAGCGATCGTGAACAACTCGGGAACCGCGATCGTCTACGCCGACGTCGTCGAACACAACATCCCGCTCATCTCCCGCGCCATCACGATTTCCGGCGAAGGCGTCAAGGAACCGAAGAACTTCCTCGTGCCGATCGGCACGCCGGTCAAGGAACTCATCGCTCTCTGCGGCGGCTACGCGGACGGCCTCGATCCGGCCAAATCATACTATATCGCCGGCGGTCCGATGACCGGACGCGCGATCATGATCGACGAACTGATCGTCAACGATACGCTCGGCTCCGTGATCGTCAAACCGATGCCCGCGGAGCGGAATCATCCGGCCTGCCTCGGCTGCGGCCGCTGCGCCGACGTCTGCCCGGTCTTCCTCGCGCCGACGGAGATCCAGCGCGCATTCGAGATGAACGACAAGGACGCCGTCCGGTCGCTCAACGCATCCAAGTGCATGCAGTGCGGGCTGTGCTCCTACGTTTGTCCCTCGCACATTGAAATCAGCGATTTCGTCTTCCGGGCGAAAGAGCTTCTGAGGAAGTGATGACATGGCACGATTCGCCAATGCAAAAGCCCCCTATCTCCGGATGACGGACAACCCGTCTTTCGGCACCGGCGCGATCCAGCGCGACTTTTTGATCGCGCTCCTGCCGGTCATCCTGTTTGCCTTCTACAAGAACGGCCTCCAGGTCTATCTCGACGGCAACATCTCCTTCCTGGAAATGTTCTACCCGCTCGTCTTCATCCTGATCGGCGGCCTGATGTCGACCCTGCTGGAAGCATTGTTCTTCGTCATCACCGACAAGTCGGTCCGCACGATGAAGACGCTCGGCAAGAAACTGTCCGTCTCCTACGCCGCGATCCCCGGATTGTTGCTGGCGATGATCCTGCCGCTCTACACGCCGGTCTGGGTCCTGATCTTCGGCTGCATCGCCGCGACCCTCGTCGCGAAGATGCTGTTCGGCGGCTTCGGCTACAACATCTTCAACCCTGCTTTGATCGGTTACGTCGCGGTCGCCTTCACGCTCTATGGCGTGATCCAGAACGCCGGCGGCGCCTTGAACGCCTCCGAAGTCCTCGCGGACGCGGTCGGCGGCGCAACCCCCCTCGGCGCGCTCATCGAAGGCGAAGGCCTTTCCTACAACGCGCTTGTCGCGCCGTATGGAACCCTTCTCGACTTCTTCGTCGGCACGATCCCCGGCGCCCTCGCCGAAACAAGCGCGCTCGCGATTCTCATTTCCTATGTCTGGCTCGTCGCCCGCAAGGTGATCAAGTGGTTCGTCCCGGTCATTTTTGTCGGCACCGTCTTCGTCCTTTCCTGGTTCATCGGCATGATCGCCGGTGCGGAAGGGGTTTGGTTCCCGCTTTACAGCATTCTCTCCGGAGGTCTCATCTTCGGCGCCGTGTTCATGGCGACCGAACCGGTCACCACGCCGCGCAACCCGCTCGGCAAGGTCGTCTTCGCGCTCTTCCTCGGCGTCTTCACCGTGCTGTTCCGCTTCGTCGGCGACTTCGCGGAAGGCGTCGCGACCGCAATCGTGTTCATGAACATCTTCACGATGCCGATCGACAACTGGACCGCGATCATCCGTTCTGAACTCGGTGGCAAGGAAATCTTCGTCAAAGGCGCGCCGAAAGTCAAGAAGCCGATCAGCAAGGCGACGATCAAAGGCATCATCCTCGTCGCGCTGATCCTGCTCATCGCCCTCTACGGCGTGCTCAAGGCCGGCGGGATGTTCACCGCGTCCGGTTGGATCCTGCCGACGGTCGGGAGGTTGTTCTAAATGAAAAACATCCTTGCCAAGCACGGCCTCATGGCCGGCATCGTCCTCCTCTTCGCCCTCGTCTTCGTCTTCGGCGGCGTCTACAGCCGCTACATGACCGCGCAGATCGAAGCGCGCGCCAATGACGGCGCGAACGCCGAATGGCTCGTCATGTTCGACGGCGCGACGCGCGTCGAAGAATTCAATATCGCCGACATCGCCCTGAAATCCTATCCCCTCGCGGACGGCCGCGGCGACTTCACGCCGAGTGTCATCGCCGCTTACAAGCTCTATGCAGGCGACGTGAACACCGCCGTCGGCGTCATCTACGTCGTCGCATCCTATGGAAAATTCGCCGGTGTGCAGGTCGCTTTCGCCTTCGACCTTGCGACCGACACCGTCGTCGCCGTCAAGGTGATCGCCCAGTCGGAGACCCCGTCATACTACGGTACCCTCGGTACGGCCTTCTTCGCCCAGTTCGAAAACAAAGCCCTCGACGATATCGCCCTCACGGTCGACGCCGTCGCCGGGGCCACCTATTCGAGCAAATCCTTCGAAATCGCATTGCTTTTCGCCCGCGAACAATATGCGGCCGACTTCGGCTTCGAGATTCCGACAATCGTCATGACCCTGAATTCCGTCGCCTACAATCTCGATCCCGCCACGTTCGTCGCAATGCCGTTCATCGCCGATGTCACCTACGGCGAGGATGACACGAACGTCGTCGTCTATCTCGACTCGACATTCACGTACGCCGGTCTCGTTTCCGGCGTCGAACCCGCAGCCGACGTCAAGTCGGCGATCCAGGCGTATGCATCCAACGCCGGCACCGTGAGTGCGAACGTGTCGTTCGTCGAATACGATGCCGATTCGCGCGAACTCGTGATGCGGTCGCGCGGCTATTCGTTCGATGCGATCACCGTCACGTTCGTCATCAACGCCACTCTCGACGGCATCGTATCGTATGAAGTCGATTCCGACGAATCCTATCATGAAGACTACAACGAATTGTATAACCATGCGTTGGGTGAAGCCCCCTATGTCGAGAATCACATGATCGACCAGTATCTCGCCGACGAAGTCACGATCGACGGCATCGCCGGCGCGACGGTGACGTCGGCCGCGATGCAGAAATTGATCGCGCTCCTCGACTTGTTCCTCATCGAGATCGGCGGAGGTGACTGATCATGAAAAAAGGACTGACCTCAGGACTCGTTCTTCTCGTTCTAGGAATGATCGCCGGGCTGTTGCTCGGCGTCGTGAACGCCATCACCGCCCCGATCATCGCGGAAAACGAACTGCGTGAAAGGCTGACCGCGCTCGAAGTGTTCTATCCGGACATCAATACCGCCTACGACGTCACCGAAGTGATCGTCGACGAAAACGGCATCGAAAGCATCTATGTCCTGAAAACCAAAGGAACCGACACCGTCGTCGCCGCCGTTTACGGCGTGGCGAAGATGGGATACAAATCCGATGTGTCGATGCTGATCGCGGTCAAGGCGGACGGCACCGTCGAAGGGTACGCCTTCATCGGCACCGGCGGCACGGAAGGTCTCGGCCTGGTGCTGGGCAACCTCGATTTCGGCATGACCGACGCTTTGGTCGGCGATGAAACCGCGTTCGACGCGGTTGGCGGAGCCACCGTCACAAGCGGCGGCGTGCTCGCCTGCTTCGCAGCGGTAGCCGCCCGCATCGCGGCTGAAGGACTGGGGGTTTGACGATGGACATCAAGGCTGTCAGAGACAATTTCCTGAAAGGCTTCATCAAGGAAAACCCGCTCTTCGTCACCGTGCTCGGCACCTGCCCGGCGCTTGCGATCACGACCAAGGTCGAGAACGCCGTCGGCATGGGCATCGCGTTGTTCTTCGTCCTCATCCTCTCGAATCTGCTCGTCTCGCTCGTCACCTTCAAACCGAAACTGCGCGCCCTCGTGATGCCGGTCCGCATTCCCGTCTACATCGTCCTGATCGCGACTCTCGTCGTCATCACGGAGATGCTGATGGAGGCGTTTTTGCAGCCGCTGTACGTGACGCTCGGCGTCTTCATCCCGCTGATCGTCGTCAACTGCATCATCTTCGGCCGGGCGGAAGCCTATGCAAGCGACCACAAGCCGCTCGATTCGGTGGTCGACGGTGCCGGCATGGCGCTCGGGTTCACGATGGCGATCATCATCATCAGTTTCTTCCGGGAGATTCTCGGCTCCGGGATGATCACGGTCTGGACCCAGGGGAACGCCGATCTCGTCTTCGATCTTCACTTCATCTATGACTTCCTCGGCATCACCCCGATCGACATGTTCACGAAACCGGTCGGCGGCTTCGTCATGTTCGGGCTGATCCTGGCGGTTCTCGCCGCCGGCGCGAACGCAAAGGCGGAAAAGGCGAAACTCGCCGCCGCAGGGGTGAAAAAATGACCAATCTGTTAACGATCGCGTTTACCGCGTTCTTCATCGAGAACATCCTTCTGTACCAGTTCCTCGGCGTCTGCTCGTTCATCGGCGTCGGCAAGAAGCGCAGCTCGTCGCTTGGCATGGGGCTCGCCGTCGTCGTCACGATCATCCTCGCCGGAATGGCCACGTGGGCGATCTACCGCTACGTCATGGAGCCGCTCGACATCGGCTACATGAAGACGATCGTGTTCATCCTCGTCATCGCCGCGCTCGTCCAGATGATGGAGACCATCATCAAGAAGTTCTCGCCGGCCCTGTACAAGGCGCTCGGCATCTATCTTCCGTTGATCACCACGAACTGCGCCGTCCTCGGCGTCGCGATCACGAACATCACCCGCGACTACAGTTTCGCCGAGATGCTCGTCTACTCCGCGGCGATTCCGCTCGGATACCTGTTCGTCATGTACATTTACGCGATCATCCGCGAAAAGCTCGAACTGAACCCGGTACCGAAGGCGTTCCGGGGGATTCCGATCGCGATGATCCTCGCGGCGCTCCTCGCCATCATCTTCTCAAGATTCGGAGGCCTGATCTAATATGGGTATTCTCATCCCGCCGCTGGTTCTCGGCGGCCTCGGCATGATCCTCGGCTTTCTGATCTATTTGGTCGCCTGGAAATTCGGCGTCGAGGAAGATCACACGGTCCGGGACATCGAGCATCTGTTGCCGAACTACAACTGCGGCGCCTGCGGTTATCCCGGATGCAAGGGCATGGCCGAAGCGCTCGTTTCGGGCAAAGCCGTTCCGGCGCAATGCAAGCCGATCAAGAAGGAAGAAATCGAAATCCTCAACAAGTATCTCGAAGCCCTCAAGACCGGAACACCGGTTCCCGCCGAGGTGAAATGAACGAACGAGGCGAATGATTGTTCGCCTCGTTTTTTTGCGCGCATCTGCGCTCACCGGGTGTCAAAAATTGATTGCATTCGAAGCGGTTATGTAATATAATGTTTTTGGATTTCAATCATAGGAGGAAATGACATGAAGAAATTGATTTTAGTGCTTTTCGTTTTAATCGGATCGTTCACACTGCTTGGCTGCAATACCAGTGAATTCAAAGTCGACGGAGAATTTACCGCGTACCTGCCCTCTGTGTCCAGCAACAAGCCGCAGGTCACGATGGTGACCGTGACCATCGAAGACGGCGAAATCGTCGGCTACGACATCGACGTCCGTCAGGGAACCAGAACCGCGACCGGCGATCCGGCCGTCTACAGCTGGGCCTGGAACACGCAGACCAAAAAGGAACTCGGCTACAATTACCACATGCACTATAATACCTACGCCGCAACGGATACGACCCCGACCCATGAGGAATACATCACCTGGCTCGATGCCAACGACAAACTCGATTGGTTCGAACAGGCCGAAGTCATCGAAGCCTACTGGCTCGCCAATGGCTATGACTCGATCGTTCTCGTCGAAGGTGAATTCCCGGCCGCCGTCGGCGTCACGATTTCCGATTCCGGCTATGTCGCGCTCGCCGCGGAAGCCGTCGCAAATGCCAAACTCGGCAAATTCCAGTCGATCGTCTGCTCCGGCACCGATCTCTACAGCGCTTCGATGATCGTCAGCGCCAAGGGCGTCGTCAGCGAACTCAAACTCGACACGCTTCAACCGACCAAGGACACCGCCGCCGGAACGTTCGTTTGGAAAACCCAGACGAAGCAGCAACTCGGCGATGCCTATGGCATGAAAAACACCGGAACGAAGTACACCTTCGCCGCCGGCGTCTGGACTGCCGGTGCCGACAAGTCCACGCTCGAATGGTATGAACAGGCCAACCTGATCACCGCCTACATCCTCGAAAACGGCTGGAACGGCGATCTCGCCCCGATCGCGGATCGCGGCGTCTCGCTCGACGGAACGACCCTGATTGACGCCTGCGCCGGCGTCTCGATCAAGACGGCCACATACTTCCAGGTTTTGGAAGCTCTGTTCGGAGCCGTTGCCGAAGGCGAAATCAAGTAAATCACGCAATCGCATCGAAAGCCGTCCTCTCCGAAGGGCGGCTTTTTTTCGTTTCATTAGGAAATTGTAATGGCTATAAACTATATTGGTAATTAAAATAACTTATAAGGAGTATTACCTTCATCTTGTTTCAAACCTCTCATCACTTTTTCGGAGAGTGTACAATATCTTGTGTAA
>DMTN01000004.1 GCA_003477305.1 Acholeplasmatales bacterium
TCCAAGGACAATTGCGTCTCCGCCCTCGATTCCGTCCGCCGCTTCGCCCTCGGGGCCCGCATCATCGATCTCTGATCACCACACATCCCCTCCGGGCTTTCGGCGTCCGGAACTTTGCGATAAAAAAAACACCCGCAGCCAAGGGATCAACCTTGGATGCGGGGTTCGGGGAATGAATCGTTTCTACTGGATCCGTGCTATCTGACACACCGTTATGGCGTGGCATTGCATGAGACGAGAATGAATCGACAATGCTAGTTGCCGGCTGTAGCCCGAACGGAATTGGAAAGCGATTGGTTGTTACGGGTACCGTTGTTGATGAAATCCTGAAGATCCGCGTGCTTTACGCGCCAGTATTTCCCGATTTTGATGGCTTTGAGCGATCCGCTCTTGATGTAGTTGTAAAGCGTACGCTGTGTCACTTTGAGGAGTTCGGTGATTTCCTCGACGGTATACAAAATGAATTCTTCCATGTTACCTGACTTCCTCCCATTTATGATGACGTATTTGCAGCGACGCGTTGATCATCACATCACTACAAGTACTATTTTAATACAATATTTTCATAATGTCCATAACAATTGTATGAAAATATATGAATAATTCATCACAGCGACACAAAATCAATTATTTACAGGAAAAAAGACGATTAAAGCCCCCTTTGGGGCATAAGGGTATCCATTCGATTCGAAAATATCCAGATAATTCATGATCCTTTGTGAATATCGAAAACGGCAACATATTCTGATTTGATTGATCAATGAAAAAACAAACACCAGGATTATCTAAATGAATTTTATTCCTTATCATATGTCATTTTGCAATGGACGCGCCGGGTTCCGAGACCGGATCGAGACGCCTGCCGTTTCGCTTCCTGCGGAACAAAACAACCATGCCCCAGAGGGCGTTCACCGACCGACGCACCGCGCTTCATCATTCCGAATCCGCGATTCGAGAATGAACAGAAAGAAGAGAGGAATACCGAATATGAACAACAATCGCAACAGCCTCATCAGACTTATGATCATGCTTTGCGGCATCGCCGCCACCGCCATGATCTTCCTTCCCGCCCTGCATTACCCCGAAACCGAAAACGCGTTCACGGGGTATGAATCCGTCTTCGGCGTGACCATCGTCGACATCGGCAGCATCGCCAGCGGACAGATCGAACTGAATCTGCTCGGCATCCTTGCCTACGTGCTTCCCTTCGCGGCATTCATGATGGCGATCTTCCTCAAACGCGGCGCGATCTTCGCGTCCCTCTTGTTCGTCGCCGGCGCCATCCTGTTATTCCTGATTCCCGAAATGACCCGGACCACCGTCACCATTTTGGGCACCTCGCACGATCTGGATGTGGACTGGCAATTCGCCTATGGGTTGATCGCGGCGATTGTGCTGTCGGTCGTCGGCGCGGTATTCAGTTTCGTCAACATCTCGATGAATGCCGAGAACGGCTGACGTTTGCAACGTACGTCCGTTTCGACATCGTCGATCCTAACGCAAGTCGCCTTCCGCGGTAAAACGTTACCGCCGTGACGATTTCGCACCACTCCGCCGAAGTTTGCTTACTCGAAAGGAAATCGCGACCGGGTCCATCGGTCGGCAACGGTATTTTCATGATTTTGCAAAATTTCGATTTTTGTATCATGAATCGACGACGGGATCGCGGTTTTTCATCTTGCGTTTTTCTGTATGATGGTGATGAATCTAGTTATATGTAAGTCGGTATATCAGTAAAAATAACGAATAATACTAAATATGAAAATAACAACAAATATATGAATATATGGTTGACAAGATGAAAAAACGATGATATACTGTAGATACCATCATATGATGCCTGCTTAATCGACGGCGATGAGACGCTTCTTCGAACAGACCAATCATGATGCAGCACCACTGTTAGGTTCTCATCCCTATGCTTACCTATTCGGAGAACTCATTCAAACGAGCGTCATGATGCAGTTCTGATAGTGCGATCGAAAGGAAACCATGCTGTTCACGATTGGCCCAAACGTCTGTCCATCGGAATCGCATAAGAAAAAGGAGGGCTGCCGTATCGAAAACTTCAAGCTTTACACGATTGATGAAATTACTGTCGTCCTGAAAGTAACCCAAAGGACCGTTTATAATTATATCAACAGTGGCGGGTTGAAAGCAGTCAAAATCGGTAAATACTGGCGAGTCAAACACGCTGATCTTCAATCCTTTATCGACAATGGTACCGCGTTACTCTATCACGATTCCGACAAATGAAGTCACCCGTTCGATCGCTGATCGGATGATTACGGATGTCGCGATTGCCATGCGCGATCTCGACCATACCCGATTGCAGAACCATCTGCGAGACTCTGATGCATTTCAGAGTCTCTTTTTTTCATTCGGCTCGTGTCGCTTTTCCCGGACGATGCGGTCAAAAACCGTTTTTGTGATAAAATAGGAATGAACATTTCAACCGGAACCGGAGGTGAACCGAGGATGAACGAGTTGACTGAAATCAAGGGAATCGGACCATCGACCGCATCGAAACTGGCGGTCCTCGGCATCCGTACGGCTTGCGACCTGATCCGCACGTTTCCGGTTCGATACGAGCGTCACGTTCTGACCCCGGCCAAGGCGGCGCCGATCGGCACCGCGGTCGCGATCCAAGGCGTGGTCGTCCAATCGGCTTCCGTCGCCTACATCCGCAAACGCCTGACGAAACTGACGCTCGACGTCCTTTCCGATGGCATCGTCTTCCGGATCACCGCCTTCAACCGCGAGTTCCTTCGTCCGGCGCTCGCCAAAGGGGCAGAGCTCGTCGCCACCGGCCGGTTCGAAACCGGGCGGAAGCAGTTCCTTGCAAACGACATCGTCTTATCCAAAAACTACCGCGAGGGGATCGTTCCGGTGTATGGACTCGAAGGGCTATCCGACCGGCTGTTCGCCAAGTTCGTCGCCGCGGCAATCCCGCTTTCGCCCGAAGCGGCGAAGGAGACCCTGCCGGCGCGGATCCTTCAATCGCGCCGCCTCGCGCCGATGCAGGAGGTCCTCGCCTATGTCCACCAACCGCGGGACGAAGCGGAGATTTCCGCCGCCTCCCGGCGTGTCAAGTACGAAGAACTCCTCCGCTTCGGTCTTGCCGTGAAAACGCAGAAGCGGAAAAACGACGCGGTCGTGACGATTCCCAAGAAATATGACATCGAACGGGTGCGCGCCTTCATCACGGCGCTGCCGTTCGAACTGACCGATGATCAGAAGCAGGCGACCAATGAGATTTTCCTCGATCTCAAGAAACCGCGGCGGATGCTCCGCATGCTCCAGGGCGATGTCGGTAGCGGCAAGACCGTCGTCGCCGCGATCGCCGTCTATGCCGTTCATACCGTGGGAGAACAAACCGCCTTCATGGCACCCACGGAGATTCTCGCCCGACAGCATGCCCAGAACCTGACCCGCCTGTTCGCCCCGTTCGGCGTAACGGTCGCCTATCTCTCCGGCGCCGTCAAGGGCGCCGAGCGGAAAAGGGTCATCGACGGACTCGCCTCCGGCACCCTCCACGTCGTTTGCGGCACCCATGCATTGATCCAAGAACCGGTCGTCTTCAAGCGGCTCGGATTCGCCGTGATCGACGAACAGCACCGCTTCGGTGTCGCGCAACGGAAAATCCTGCGCGAGAAGGGATACGATCCCGACGTGCTCGTGATGTCGGCCACGCCGATCCCGCGCACCCTCGCGATCGCGCTCTTCGGCGACATGGACGTTTCGACGATCCGCGCGCTGCCTTCTGGCCGCAAGCCGATCAAAACCGACGTCACCGACTTCACCGATTTCCAGCGGCTCGCCGATGCCATCGCCCATGAAATCGCGGCGGGTCGGCAGGCCTACGTGATCGCCCCGCTCGTCGGATCCGATGCCGAGAGCGATGCCTACAGCGTCCCCGAGGCGGTGGAACTCTTGCGCGGTCACATGCCTTCCGGGATTAATATCGCCAGTCTGCACGGCCAGATGAAGAGCGCCGACAAGGATGCGATCATCGATGCGTTCCGCACGGGGGAAACCGACATCCTCGTCGCGACGACGGTGGTCGAGGTCGGCGTCGACGTGCCGAACGCGACCGTCATGATCATCCTCAACGCCGACCGCTTCGGACTGTCGCAGCTCCATCAGCTTCGCGGCCGCGTCGGACGCGGCGGTCTTCAGAGTTTTTGCCATCTCGTCACCGATGTCGCGCGTCTTGAAGAGGGTCGCCTCGCGATCCTTGCGGAGACCAACGACGGCTTTTTGATCAGCGAGGAAGACCTGCGCCGGCGCGGTCCGGGCGACGTCTTCGGTGAAGCGCAGACCGGCATGCCGGCGTTCAAGGCGGCGAACGTGATCGATGACCGCGACCTGCTCGAAGCCGCTTTTACGGACGCATCCACGCTCTTCGACGATCCCGATCATCTCGCCCGCATCCTCGTAGGCGAAGCCGCGTCGGCGATCGACGCATACCATTTGGATTGAATGTATGATATACTACTCGAGAGGTGTTAATCATGATCAGACTCGCGGTTGACGCGATGGGCGGCGACTACGCCCCGAAAGAACAGATCGAAGGCGCGATGCTTGCGATCAAACGCATTCCGGACATCGAAATCAAACTCTACGGCGATCCCGCCGAAGTGGCGAAATACCTGACGAATGACGAACGCATCACCGTCATCCCGACCGGGTACGTGATCCCGATGGGAGAACACAATCCGATCAAGGCGATCAAGGAACATCCGGAAGGATCGATGGCGACGGCCCTCGCAAGCCTCCGCAAGGGCGAGAACGATGCCGTCGTCTCTTCCGGCGCGACGCAGGCGTTGATCGCCGGCGCGCACATCCTCGTGCGCCGCATGCCCGGCTTCAAGCGCACCGCGATCGCCCCGATGATCCCGTCGGTCGACGGCCGCGGCACGATTTTGCTCGACGCCGGCGGCAATCTCGAGATTCGTCCCGAGCATATGCTGCAGCAGGCGTATTTCGCCGTCGTCTACGCCAAGGAAGTCCTCAAGCGTCCCGATCCGGTGGTCGGTCTCATCAACATCGGCACCGAAGAAGGCAAGGGCCGCGAACTCGACCAGGAAGTCTTCCAGCTCTTCAAGAATGCCGGTCTTTTCAAGTTCTACGGGAATGTCGAACCGAAGGACGTCCTCAATCCGCCGTGCGACATCCTGATCTCCGACGGTTTCACCGCGAACATCGTGATGAAGACGATGGAAGGCACCGCCAAGGGCATGGGTACGATCCTGAAGCGCGAACTGAAGTCGACCCTGCTGGGCAAGATCGGCGCGCTGTTCGCCTCCAAAAACCTGAAAAAATTCAAGAAAGCGATGTCCGCCGAGGAAGTCGGCGGCGCGATGATCTTCGGCCTCTACGCCCCGGTCATCAAGGCCCAAGGGGCTTCGCATGCCTACGGGTTCTACAACGGCATCCGCCAGGCGGCCGACGTGGTCCGCGCCCAGGTGTATCCGAAGGTCGCCGCCTACGTGAAGGAAGCCGGGGTCGCGTTGGGCAATGAAGAATAGCCTCCAGGAACTCCAGGATTATTTCGGTCTATCGTTCAAGGATCCCGCGCTTTTGGAACGGGCCCTCACGCATACGTCCTATGCCAACGAGCACGGCATGTTGTCCAACCAGCGCCTCGAATTCCTCGGCGACGCCGTGATCGGCCTCGCCGTCGGCCGCTTTCTGTTTGACCGGCTGCCCGACGACGAAGGCGTCCTGACGAAGAAACGGGCGCAGGAAGTCTGCGAAGCGAGTCTCGCCGCGTTCGCCCGCGGGTTCCGTCTGGGTGATTATCTTTTGCTCGGCAGGGGCGAAGAGAAGAATGCCGGCCGCGACCGTCCGGCGGTCCTCGCCGATGCGTTCGAAGCCTTCCTCGGCGCGATTTTCCTCGACAAGGGCCTGAAGGAAGTCTACAAGGTCCTCGACAAGGCCGTCTTTCCGGCGATCGAGGCCGACCTCGATTCCGCCGATGACGACTACAAGAGCACCCTGCAGGAACTCGTGCAGTCCGAGAAACGGACCCTCGAATATGTGATCGAATCGGAAACCGGTCCCGCCCACGCTCGCGAGTTCGTCGCCTGCGTGCGCTTCATCGATGAAAACATCATCCTCGGCCGCGGCTGTGGGACGAAGAAGCAACAAGCCGAACAGAACGCCGCCAAGGCGGCGCTCGATTTGCTCGCCGCCGCCGACGATCCGTCGGACGGCGAATGATCCAAGCGGGAAAGGAGACGATCCAGATGGACTATCCGCTTTTCATGAAACTGCTCGATGACGGCGTCATCGACATCCAGAAACTCTTTTTTGCCAACTACCAGTCGATCGGTCTCGGCGAGACCGGCGCCTTCATCGCAATCGAACTCTACAACCGCTCGAAAAAAGGCGAACGCCTGCTCAATCCGGAAAAACTCTCGAAGGATCTCTCGATCTCCGTCGACCTCGTCGCCCCGGTCCTCGAAAGCCTGATGAAGCAGGACCTGCTCTCCATCGAAATGGTCACCGGTCCGAACGGCAAGGAACACGAAACCTACAACATGAACAAGGCGATCGTGAAGATCCTTTCGGAAATCGAACGCAAGCTCTCGATCACCTCCGTCACGCCGAAGATCTATGCGACCACGATCGAAGAACTCGTCGACATGCTCGAGACCGGTTTCCAGAAGCAACTGACGCCGCTGGAAATCGAAATCATCAAGAAATGGGTCGGCGAAGACAAGTTCGACCTACTCGAGATCAAGAAGGCGGTGCTCGACGCCGTCAAGGCGAACAAGCACACGCTCTCCTACGTCGACTCCCTCCTGGTGCGGCGGAAATCGCGTGCGAAAGGCGAAGGCGCCGTCAAGTACGACGCCGGCCAGCCCGAGGCGCTGAAGAATTTCTTCGACTCATGGCCGAAAAAATGATCGAACGCGCCGAGCACGTCTATCGCGAGCTCGGCCGCTTGTTCCCCGAAGCGAAGTGCGAACTCCGGTATGTCCGGCAGATCGATCTGCTCGTCGCCGTGATGCTTTCGGCGCAGACCACCGACGCCGCCGTGAACGCGGCGACACCGGCACTGTTTGCGATGTATCCGGACGCCGCCGCCTACGCCGCCGCACCCGAGGGAAAGATCGAAGAAACGATCCGGCATCTCGGGCTGTTTCGCGCGAAGGCGAAGAACATCAGGGCCGCCGCCACGATCATCGCGCTTGACGGCGGGGTGATTCCCAACAATCAGGACTATCTTGAACGGCTTCCCGGCGTCGGACGGAAGACCGCGAACGTCTTTTTGTCCGAATGGTATCACGTACCCCGCATCGCCGTCGACACCCATGTCGGCCGCGTCGCCTATCGGCTCGGCTTTGCCCCCAAGGGCGACGATCCCGCAAAAACGGAACGGCGGCTGATGGAAGTATTTCCGGCGGAGCGGTGGAGCGACCTGCACCACAAGATGATCTTCTTCGGGCGTTATTTCTGCACCGCCCGCAAGCCGTCTTGCGGGATCTGTCCGTTCGTCGGATGCTGCGTCGAACCCCGATTGTGAAGCTTCCGGAACCATGCAAAACGCCGACGCGAGTCGGCGTTTTTGATCTTTTGACGAGGTGGTTGTGAATCTCGTCGCATTTTTCAATATCAGTTGATGAAAAATTACTATTTTATCAATAAAAAGCAATTCACAAATATGTCCGCTTACGATATAATGATTTGCGGCATCCTCAAATTCCCTTCCGGAAGCGGTTCACCCGCTTTTTCGCGTTCTGCCATTCCGGATGGATTCGTGNNGTGCGAGCCGAGAAAGGACGAACCGATATGGTCTTCCGATTCAGAAAAGACGTGGCGCGCCGACGCGCCGAAAAGATCCGGTATTTTTTCCGCGCCGTGGGGATGCATATCCGGAAGCGCCGGAAAGCCCTCAAAATGACCCAGGAATCCCTCTCCAAAGGCATCTGCTCGAACACCTACATCTCAAAGATGGAGACCAACTCGATCGCCGTCAACGAAGACAGCCTGATGCTCGTGATGGAACGGATGGAACTCTCCTATTCGCTGGAGATGAACGTGGACGAACAGCTGAACCTCTTCGACCGCGCCCTCGACGCCTTTCTGGCGGGCAACTACGAGGAAGTCGAGAAGGTCGGCTACGAAGTCCGCAACGTCACCTTCGCGATCCTCACCGACCTCTGCCGGCTGGTCCGCGACATCGTCCGCGGGTCCGCGAAGGACATCGTTTCGGCCACCGACAACCTCTCCCGCTGCCTCGATTCAATGGACCACCATGCGTTCGGCGTCTTCATGTTCTACGCCGCGGCCGGGCTCGTCGCCATCGACCGGCCGGGCGATGCGATCGACTTGCTTGAGGAGTTTGAAACGACCGAATACGCAAGCATCAAGCTTGGACCGATGATCCAGTACCTGAAAGCGGTCGGCTACGGCCGGACCGGACGATACGGGAAGGCGTACGACGCGATTCGGGCTGCCGAAACCGCGTTTTTGAACCAGAAGAACTACCGCCGGCTCGCCGAACTGGCGGTGATCCGGATGGAGATCGACCAGGTCCAGGGGCATCCGATCGCGTGGGACGACGGGTCGCTGCTCGAGGTCCTCGACCCGTGTTTCCGCGACCGCTATCATCTCCTCCGCGCGAAAGCCAACATCGATCCGAAGACGGAAGTCGGGCTGATCCGGCCGGCGTCGCGGCATCGCGGCGAAGGCCTGTTTCTGATCGCCGGATTTTGCCGCAAAAGCGGCGACGAAGCCGGCTTCCGCGTCGCATCGGATGAACTCAACGCGATCGAAAAACGCGCCGACGCGCTCGATTATGCCAAATGGCTCGAGCGCCTCGGCGCGGGTGATGAAGTTGCTTATAAAGATTATCTGATCGCGGAAGTCCTGCCCTATGCGGAGCAGATCTGCGATTTCTCGCTTTTGAATCGCGCGACCGATCAGATCACGGCGATCCTCGTGAAGCGGAAGCGTTACAAGGACGCGCTTCAGTACGCGATCAAGGCGCGGCGGTTCATGCGCACGGTCGCGAAGGCGTTTTGTGGCGAGATGCCCGACGAACTGCCGGAGGACGACGAATCAAAGATCGAATGAGCGTATGATGCGGCGCGCGATCGCAAGATAGATCAGGCCGTTTTCCTCGGTGTCGGCGAAGACGGAATGATGTCCGCTTTGCGGCTGGGAAATCGGAATCTCGCCGATCACGGGAATCCCGAGTTTGATCGCGACGGCCTTCCCCCCGTCTTTCCCGAAGATGTAGTGGCGCGTTCCGGCGGTTTCATAGTACGCCATGTTCTCGATCACGCCGAGCAGATCCTGACCGAGCTGGCGGGCGGCATAGCCGGCCTTGATCGCGACCGCCGATGCGCTTTCGTGGGGCGTCGTCACGATCACCATTTTCGCGTCGGGGGCGAAGGTCTTGATGTCCATCGCGACGTCGCCGGTTCCCGGCGGCAGGTCGATCAACAGATAGTCGAGCTTTGGATCCCAAAGCGTGTCCTCGAAGAAAATCTTCAAGATTTTCGTGAGCATCGGACCGCGCCACATGAGCGCCTTGTCCGGCTCCATCAGAAAGGCGGCGGAGACGACTTCGATGCCGTCTTTTTTGACGGGATAGATTTTCCCGTCCTCGGTGCCGCCGATTGCGGTGCCGTCGATCCCGAAGATGATCGGCAGATTCGCGCCGTAGACATCGGCGTCGATCACACCGACCTTCTTGCCGATCGAGGTGAGCGCGTAGGCGAGGTTCGCCGTCACCGACGACTTCCCGACGCCGCCCTTGCCGGAAGCGATCCCGACGACGTGGCGGTTCGTGATCGGGCGGTACGACGGCTTTTCCTCATATTCGATCACGAGGCTTTTGTAGCCGTGATCGAGTTTGACGATCTTCGCCGCGGCGCGGGTGATCTTCTGGGTGAATTCCGGCGCCTTGACGCCGACTTCGATGAGCATCTTGACGGTCGAGGTTTCCGGATCGATGCCGAGATGGCGGATCGCCCCGGTTTCGCCAAGTGTTTTTTCACGGCTCGGATCGATGATGCCGCCGAGCGCGGCATTTAATAGTTCAAGGGTATCGGGCATGAGGGGACCTTCTTTCTTCACAACCTTATTATAACCGAATGTGGGCCGCGGCGCGCCGGAAATGTCTCGGACGCCGCGGCTTCTTTACATCTCGTCGGGAAACGGGTATAATGACCTTAAGACAAGGCGGTGGTGACATGGGCATACCGATCCTCAAGATGCTTGCGCCGATTCCGAAGATCGAAGGTCACAAGAATGCCGTATTCGTCGGACCGCATCCCGACGACATCGAAGTCGGCGCGGGCGGCACGGCCGCGAAACTCGCGGCTTCCGGCGCGCGGGTCACGTTCGTCGTCACGACGGACGGCGGCGCCGGCGCGATGACGCGATCGACCGACATGGCCGCGCTGATCGCGACACGCAAACGCGAAGCGACCGCTTCGGCGCGGCTGCTCGGGGTCAACGACGTCGTGTTCCTGGACTTCCCCGACGGCGGCGAATATTCCGCCTGGGAACTCGCGAAGAAACTCGCGGAGCTGTTCGCGCGGATTTCGCCCGACATCGTCTTCGCGCCCGACCCGCGGCTGCCCTCGGAAATCCATCCCGACCACATCAAGTGCGGCGAGGCGGTCAATACCGCCGTCGTGATGTCCGGCTTCCCGCTCATCATGAAGCGGAACCAGGTGCCGTTCGATGAGACGATCCCGCTTGAACCGCGTAAAACGCTCTGTTTCTACTATACCCACCGGACCAACCGGATCGTCGGGTTGACGAAGGCGCAATTCGCTTTGAAACTCGCTTCGATCGCCTGTCACGAGAGCCAGTTTCCCATCGGCGCCACCGACGAGACGCGGCTTCTCAAGGCTTATCTCGCGCTGCGCGCAAGACGGTTCGGATGCCGCGTGTTCAAGCGGTTCGCCGAAGGCTTCTGCGTTTTCGCGCCGCTCCACCAGCATGCTTTTCCGGAGATCCAGCAGTACTGAAATCCGCCTTCCCTTCAGGGAACATTTTCTTGACAGTGACACCCGTTTTTAGTATAATTTATATGCTGTGTCGAGGTGGAGTCATGAAGTGGACGATCCCCGAGCTGAAAAAGCTCCGCACCACCGCCAACAAGTTCGCCTATACCGCGGTTTTCGACGCTTTCCTGCGCGATGACGACGACATCCTCGCCGTCTCTCCCGCGGACATCACCGGGTCCTTCCAGGTCCTCCGCGATCCCGAGCAGTTCGTCTTCATGGTGCAGGTGAACATTACCCTCGTGATGGCGTGCGCGATCACCCTCGCGGACGTCGACGTGCCGCTTTCGTTTGAGACCGAACTCGTCTTCGGCACCGAACTCGTCGATGACGACGTTCTCCCGATCGACGGCATCACGATCGACCTCGATGCCTATCTTTGGGGCGAGATCCTCGTCGAGAAGCCGATGCGCGTGGTCGCCGCAAACGCCTACGACAACTACAGCGAAAACCACGTGACGATCGAAGCGGACGAACCGGATGCGGCCAATCCCTTCGCAAAGTTGAAACATTGACAACAACCGAACAGGAGGTGAAACAACATGGCAATTCCTTTCAGAAGAACAAGTAAGCTCGCGAAACGGAAAAGAAGAACGCATTTCAAACTGAACGCCCCCACGATGGTCGTCTGCCCGAACTGCGGCGAACTGACCCTCTCCCATCAGGTCTGCAAGAAGTGCGGATTCTACAAGGGCAAACTGGTCGTCGAACCGAAACCCGAGAAAACCGAGAAGACCGACAAGAAAGACGCGAAATAAGCATGTAAAAGAAGCGCTGACGCAGTCGGCGTTTTTCTTTTTCCGGCGTCCGTGTTATAATGGTCCTATCCCGGAAAGGGGGCAGACCGATGGACCAGTACACCCATACCAGCGTGTTGCTTCAAGAAGCCATCGATGCCCTCGCGATCCGTCCGGACGGCGTCTACGTCGACGCCACCCTTGGCGGCGGCGGCCACGCCCTCGCGATCCTCAAACGGCTCACGACCGGCACGCTCTACGCCTTCGATCAGGACGCCTACGCGATCGCCAAGGCGAAAGAACGTCTCTCTGCCTATCCAAACATTGAATATGTCGCCGCCAACTTCGCCGACCTCGAAACCGAGCTGAAACAGCGCGGAATCGACGCCGTCGACGGCGTGCTGTACGATCTCGGCGTCTCGAGCTTCCAGTTCGACATGCCGGAACGCGGTTTCTCCTACCAGCACGACAGCCCGCTCGACATGCGGATGAACAAGGACGCGTCCTTTTCCGCCTACGACCTCGTCAACACGTGGACCCCGGAGCGGATCGCGGAAGCCCTGTTCCGCTACGGCGAGGAACCCTTTGCCCGTCCGATCGCCAAAGCGATCGCCAAGGCGCGCGCACTCAAGCCGATCAAAACCACCTTCGAACTCGTCGACCTCATCAAGGGTGTCCTGCCCGCCAAGATCCTCGCCAAGAAGGGCCATCCGGCGAAACAGACGTTCCAGGCGATCCGGATCGCCGTGAACGACGAGCTCGACGTCTTCGCTTCGTCGCTGTCGCAAGCCGCGGGCATGTTGAAAAAGGGCGGACGGATCGTCGTCATCACGTTCCATTCGCTCGAGGACCGCATCGCCAAGCAGTTCTTCCGGTCGCAGTCGACGATCGACATCCCAAAGGGGCTGCCGATCATCGTGACGGAAACGCCGCCGCTCAAACTGGTGAACGACCACGTCATCCTGCCCACGGAAGCAGAACTCGCCGTGAACAACCGGGCGAAGAGCGCGAAGCTCCGGGCCGCCGAGAAAAACTGAGGCGGTCCGTCTCATTTCCTTGACACCCCGGAGGCGTTGTGATAGAATATTTTTGCACTGCGCCGCAGGTGTAGTTCAACGGTAGAACTTCAGCCTTCCAAGCT
>DMTN01000065.1 GCA_003477305.1 Acholeplasmatales bacterium
TCGCATAGTAACCGAGTGCCACCGTGTTCGCAACCATCGTCGCGAGTGCGGCGCCGGCGACGTCGAGATCGAGGACGAAGATGAAGATCGGGTCGAGGATGATGTTGAGGAGACCGCCGACGGCGATGCCGATCGACCCGAGCTTGGATTCGCCTTCGGAGCGGAGAAAATGCCCGAGGACGATCCCGAGGGTCGTCGGGACGCCGCCGACCACGGTGGTCCAGAAGAGGTAGTCGCGGCCATACTGGAGAGTGAGGTCGCTGGCGCCGAGGAGTCTTAAAATCGGCGTCATGAAGATGGCGAGCAGGATCGCGTAGACGGCGGCGACGACGATCGTCCCATACAGGCTGAAGGCGGACACCTTTTTGGCATCGTCAAGCCGTTTCGCTCCCATCATCCGCGCCATCAGACTCCCGCCGCCGATGCCGAAGAGGTTTCCGATCGCGGCGAGGAGCGCGAACGCGCCGAATGAATAGGACACCGCCGCGACCATGTAGGGGTCGTTCGTACGGCCGATGTAGAACGTGTCGGCGAGATTGTAGATCATCGTCACGAGCTGCGACAAAATCGCCGGGACGGCGAGCGTCGCGACGGCCTTCCAGACCGGCATTTTTTCGAAGATCAGGGTTTTTTTGTCCATCGTGTCTCCTGCGGGGATGCGGCAACCTTGATGATACTTGATGGATGCCGTTTCGTCAAGGGTTTGCGGACATTGAAGTCAAGCGAGTCATCAAAAAGACACGGAACGGGTCCGTGTCTTGGTGGGATTCGGAATTAAAAATCAGGCGACGACCTTGGTGGGCTTGACCCACTTGAGAATGACGAAGATCCAGCCGACGATCGGAAGCAAGAACCAAAGCATGTAGGTGCCCTTTTCGCCGACATCATGGAGACGACGGACGCCCATCGCGACGAATGGGACGAACAGGACGATGCTGACGATGTACGTGAGAATCGGAACCGGGATGAAGCCGATGATGATGCCGATGAGCATCTGGACAATCAAATGGATGACGAAGGTCGTCCAGAAATCGTTCAGGTTCGTCACACCTTGATAATTCTTCCAATCCATCCAAAACTGCTTGTAGAGTTTCATGTACTTATCCATACTGTTTGATTCCCCCTTTTTGCGTTTATTATATCACCGCAAAAAAGGTTTGTACATTGCATTCCGGCGATTTTCCGTTTGTTTTGTGCAATTTGCCCATACAATCGTTTGCCGGTGTGCTGCTCGGGATCGGCCGCATCATTTAACGCGCTCGGGCAAGGACGGAGAGACCGGTGCGATGAGACTCAATTCGTGGATGATTTCGGACGCGATGACGAACTTCGTCGGTAGCGTGACTTCCTCGATGGCGAACTGATAGATGAGATAGCCTTCATAGATCTGGACGTTGCGACCGAGGTCGCTTGGCAGCGTCGGCACGTTTTTCGGATCGAAGGTGAGGACGGCATCCTTCCCGTCGAGGGATCCTTCATAGACATATCCGGACTTCGACAGCGTCAAGCGTCCGCGTCCGACTTCGACGAGCCGCTCGTCGCGGAAACTTTCGAGTTTGACCGGAGCGGTCAATAGAAACGCCGGATCGGTGGTGATCTTTTCGCGCATCTTCGCTTCCTGCGCGTGATACAAGTCGTCGATCCGCATGCCGCCGACATGCCCGTACCGGTCGTAGGAAAGTTCGTTTCCGCAGGCGGGACAGATCAATTTCCTCCCGTCGTTTTGAAGCGCCTCATGTCCGCATCGCGGACATTGGTAGAGGACGCTTTCGAGATTGGCGATGTCGTTATGGCGATAGCGGAAATGATTCGATTCGATGAAATCGGAGATGTTGAAGCGGAGACACTCGACGACCGCGGAAAGGACTTCCTGATCCGTGAAGCCGGCCAGTTGTTCCTTTGTCAAGACCCGTTCGACGTCCGTCAGGATCCGTCCCGGGAAGTTCTTCTTCGACCACGGCGGATTGACGAGATAGGCGCCCCGATGGCGGACGACATAGACGTCGACCTTGGCCTTCCGGAGGAGTTTGGCGATTGCCATGCTGATCGGCTGGGTGACGCCGATCGGCGAGATCTGCCCTTCCGGGAAGACCGAGACGATCCCCTTCTGCCTTAGGATGCGGAAGACGTTCAGGGTCGCGACCGGGTCGCTTTGAAACAGGCATTTGGGAAACGCCCGTGCCATCCGAAGGAAAAAACCGAGCAAGGGATCGTAGAACATCTTTCCCGCCGCCATATAGCTGACACGTCGGGGATAGACCGCTGCGGTGGTGTAGATGAAGTCGTAGAAGGACGTATGGTTGGACAAGACGATCGCCGGTCCTTTGATCTTCGCGAGGCGACGGATGCGCTGCCCTTTAAAAAAGGCAAAGATCTTGACCAAAAATCCGAGCGTTCCGTAAAGCAGCCAGTTGGGGCGCTTCATGGCCTACAGCTGGCTGAGCAGCTCTTCTTGGCGGGAGCCGTCCTTGATCGCTTGGGCGATTTCCTTTTGCTTCGCGCCGTCGATCTTGTAGCGAAGCGAGATATAGATGCCGATCCCCATGAAGAGGNNTAATGATGCGGATCGCCAGCATCGCCGAATCCGGCTGGCTGACGAGCGGGGGCTGGGTCAAGTCCTGCGACTGGAAGCCGGCAAGCCCGATCAGGGCCATCACGCCCGCCAGGCCGATCGCCTGCGCGACCTTGTTGATGAAGTTCGTGAAGCCGCTCATCTGGCCGTCGAGACGATCCTTGAACTTGAGCTGGCCGGCATCGACGACATCGCCGTACATCGTGTGCGGAACGAGGCCCGGACCGCTGATCCCGAAGCCCATCAAGGCGCCGACCAGATAGATCACGACCGGGTTCACGTTCGCCGGAATGACGAGGAGGGTGAGGGCGGTGACGATCCAGACGATCGCCCCGAAGCGGTAGGCGTAGGTCTTCCCCTTTTTCC
This sequence comes from Acholeplasmatales bacterium, assembly GCA_003477305.1. GTDB lineage: Bacteria > Bacillota_I > Bacilli_A > Izemoplasmatales > Hujiaoplasmataceae > UBA12489. Next base: position 2,939 of record DMTN01000065.1, read on the forward strand.
CGATCATCTTGATGTAGACGGGCAGAGCGACGATCTGCATCGCGAACATCAGGGCCGCCGCGATCAAACCGACCATCGAGGAAGTGCCGCTTGCGGTCAGGTCCTTGACGATGTAGAAATCGACATAGAAGAAAAACAGCCCGCTCATCACCGCCATCGACATCTGCAGGAAGAGGAACATCCCGAGATACTGCCGGAACGGACGCAGCCCGAGCGGCTTGATCAGTTCTTTCAACGACAACTTCGATGTGACCGCCGGGGTCGTGATCTCTTCTTTCGCGAAGAGCCCGGTGACGAGCACGCTCAATCCGAAGAACAGACCGAACGCCAGGCTCATCACCTGATAGCCGACGCGCGCGTCGGCGTAGAGGGAGACGATGATGCCGGGAACGGCGACGCAGAGAATCGAGGCGAAGATGCTGAAGCCGAGGCGATAGGAATTATAGGACGCCCGCTCCTGATAGTCGCTGGAGATCTCGCTTGAAAGCGAGTAATAGGGGATCATCACGCTGGTCTGGATCATCGTGAAGATGAGATAGGAAACGAGAACGGCAACGACGCGCAGTCCTTCGCTCGAAAAACTGTAGGGGAAGAACAGAAAGTACATCCCGACGAGGACCAGCGGGGAGGAAATCACGAGATAGATCCGCCGCTTGCCGAGTTTCGATTTGGTATGATCGGACAGATACCCCATGAGCGGGTCGGTGATGGCGTCCCAGAAGCGTGCGATCAGCATGATGAAACTGATCCAGTAGGGGCTGATTCCGACGGTCAACGCCATGAATCCGGGCAACAGGAAGTTGATGATGTTGAAGGAACCTCCACCGAAGATGTCCGCCGAAGCAAAAGCGAGTTTCTTTCCCAAATCGTTTCGAGCCATGTGAATTCTCCTCATCTAAAAACAATGTCTAGTTTCCATTATAAAGGAAACGATTCGATTTTACCATCGCGATCAGATAAAACCCGGTTTCGTGCGTTTTGGTTTCCATTCACGATTGCATCGGGATGCCGAAAACATAAAAAGGCATCCAAAAATTGGATGCCGATGCAGTAACACCGATGCATCGATGATGGATCGGATGCCTTCAGACGTCCGGGTCCGCCGGATACGGGATCGTGAAGAGCAGCTCGTATGCCGGATTCCCGTCCTGGTCATATTGATACGTATTGTAAGAAACGGTCATCCCGTCGTCGGTACACCGCAGATAGACGCATTGTGCTAAGATGTGGACGTTGTCCACCTTCGTCCAGATGCCGTTCTCCATAACATAGGTGTCGATGAAGGCAATGAATTGGATCTCATCGTCGATACTCCCGTCGGTACCCCACAGACGGAGATCGTCAAGCAGTCCGACGGAAAGACAATACCTGGCATCCACGGTGGTACCTCCCACGTTCAGCGACAGGATGCGTACGATGCACGCATCGGCGTTTTCCGCGATCATCGCCGCAAGTTCCGCATAAGTGACACCGAAAACCAGATCGTAGATGAAGAAAGTCATCGTCGATCCCTTTGGGACGTAACTGGGCAGATAGACGATTTTCTCCTTACCTTCGCCATCCAGGACGAGGCACGTGACCAACTGAACGTTCATCACGCGGGACAAGACCTCCGAATCGGTCACGCCTTCCATATAGTCGGCACGCAAGGATTCGATCGCCGTGGCGACATAACTTCTCCCGAGATATTTGACGAACGTCAGCCCAAGTTTCGTCATATAGGTTTCGAGTTTCGCGTTCAACGTGGATAAGGTATAGGGGGGGCAGTAGCCGGGATCGCCGTTGACGTAATTCACATACCCGTCTCCGTAACAATAATCCACGAGTTCCCCCATATACTCTGTGACATCGAACCAATTCAGCATCGAGTCGTCGCGCGGACCGGACATGCCGTATCCGGTGAACCCGCCGAGGATCATCGATGAAATCATGATTGCGAGCAGCTTCTTCACACGCGACATCCCCCTCTTCAAACCATATCTTCCGTCATCAAATCACGTCGATCATGAACCATCGCGGTGCGTCAAAGCGGTCCCGTTCGAATAAGGACGCATGGTTCATGCGTGAATCATCGGCTTCATCGTATCACCGACATCGGGTTTTTTCAAGATGCCGATTGAAAAGACGCGGTGATTCAAGATATTCAAAAAATTTAAACGGCGCGTCCGTTTCCGGTCGCGCCGCTGATGGATCGATGGTGGAACTGACGAGGCTCGAACTCGCGACCCCCAACATGCCATGCTGGTGCTCTCCCAATTGAGCTACAGTCCCATCTTTGCTGACAAGAACGATTTTACACGAAATCGCTCGATTTGGCAAGCGAAATATGCTGTCAAAAACGGTTTTTCGCCATCCATCGACTCAATCGCCGGGAACCGGGTTTCACAGCGTGCCGGAACGGAATGGTTCTTCGCCTACTTCATGGTATAATGGAAGAAAGATATCATTGCGGAGGTTCGATATGGACGATCAACAGTTCTCCGTCATCGCGAAGGCGGAATCCTTCGCCAGGACGATCATGATGGACGATTCCTCCGGACACGACTATGAACACGTGAAACGCGTCCGCCTGATGGCGGAACGCATCCTCCTGCACGAAAAGGCCGATCCCTTCATCGTCGTTCTTGCGGCGTTGCTCCACGATGTCGACGACAAGAAGCTCGGCGGTCCCGGCGACCGCGCCGAACGATTCCTGCGCGAACAGCGCGTCGCCGAACCGATCCGATCCGCCGTTCTCGGGATCCTTCTGACGATGTCCTATTCCGCCCAGACGGCCGGGGCGGTCACGCCTTCGATCGAAGGGATGATCGTCCAGGACGCCGACCGGCTCGACGCGATCGGCGCGATCGGCGTCGCCCGCGCGTTCGCCTATGGCGGAAAGAAGGGGCGGCCGATCTATGCCGGTGCAGTCGACGACGATTCCTCGCTCGCCCACTTCCATCAAAAACTCCTGAAACTGAAAGATCTCATGAATACGAAGACGGCGAAGCGGATCGCTGCGCGGCGTCACCGCTTCCTGCTCGGCTACCTGAAGCAATTCATGAAGGAATGGGACGGAAAATAAAAAACGCCCGTTTCGGGGCGTTTTCCGGAACTTCTTACTTATCGTGGATGATCCTAGCGCAACAGTCGCAGGCATCCGAATACGCCATGCGGGTCCCCTTCTTCGTGCTTTCGAACGAATGCGCGAAGTTCGGGTCGATCCCCATCTTCTGCGATTCGGCGCGGACGTCGATGTTCGCTCCCATGAAGACGAATTCCCATCCTTCTCGGGTCCGCTGACGGCTGATCATCTTCTGGATCAGGTCATAGCTGAATTCCGTCGAAGCGTTCTCCATCCCGTCCGTCGTGATGACGAAGATCGTCTTCGCCGGCCGGGCATCCGGTTCGGTCGTCAACTGCCGCTTGTCGACGGACTGGATCGTCTTCCCGACGGCATCGAGCAGGGCGGTCGAGCCTCTGACGAAGTACTGCCGCGCCGAAAGCCGCGCATGTCTTCCGGCGATGCCGTTGTAAAGCGTTTCGACGAGATGGTCGAAGAGGATCGTCGTCACCTTGACGTCGGATTCCTTCGCGATGTTGTCGAGAAACGCGTTGTACCCCCCGATCGTGTCTTCTTCGAGGCCGCTCATCGAGCCGCTCCGGTCGAGCACGAATACGAGTTCAATCTGGTTGTTTTTCATTGGTTTCACCCCTTATGCCACCATTATAGGTCCCCTGCGAAAGGAAGTGGTCGCTTTGGAAGCGACATCGACACTCTTCAAGCAACTGCTTGAGAACGTCAAAAAGTACATCGAGAAGAATTATCTTCCGGAACCCTTCCGTACATTCAATCAAGCCTCCATGCGGCGGATGGATGATATGGCCGCCTCGATGGCGATGCCCGAATCATCCGTCGATCGGGGAAGCAAACTGCTGCCATCCTTTGAACCGAAATCATTCTCGCGCGCGCTCTTCGATTTGATCGACGCGCGGGATTTGACCGACGTCGCAGTCTACAAGAAGGCGGGGATCGATCGCCGCCTCTTCGCGAAGATCCGCAGCGACAACTACACACCGGGCAAAGAAACCGTCTTCCGGCTCATCCTCGCCCTCGAACTTTCGCTTCCCGAAGCGAAGGAATTGCTGGAATTCGCCGGCTTCTCCTTCTCGCGCGCATCCAAGCTCGATCTCGTCGTGAAGTACTGCGTTGAAACGAAACACTACGATCTGGCGGTCGTGAACGAACTGCTGTTTTCCAACGATCTGCCCATTCTCGAATACTGAAAGGAGATCCTTATGAACGAAACCTTCACACTCACGAACGGTGTCATGATCCCCGCGATCGGCTTCGGGACCTGGCAGATCCCCGACGGCGATCCCGTCGAACACGCCGTCCTGTCCGCCCTCCGCACTGGCTATCGCGCGATCGACACAGCTGCGATCTACGGAAACGAAACCGGCGTCGGCGCGGCGATCCGCGCAAGCGGAATCCCGAGGAAGGACATCTTCCTCACGACCAAGGTCTGGAACGACGACCAGGGCTACGAATCGACCCTGAACGCATTTGACGCGAGCCAGAAAAAACTCGGCGTGAACTACCTCGATCTCTACCTGATCCACTGGCCGGCGGTCGGTCGCTTCTTCGACTACAAGGCGAAGAACCTCGAGACCTGGCGGGCGATGGAACGGCTCTACAAGGACGGCAAGGTCCGGGCGATCGGCGTCTGCAACTTCCTGCCCCATCATCTCGAACCGCTCTGGGAACAGGCCGAAATCAAGCCGATGGTCGACCAGGTCGAACTCCATCCCGGCAATCCCGCCGACGACGTCCTCACCTGGTGCGGCGCCAAGGGCATCCTCGTCCAGGCCTGGAGTCCGATGATGCGCGGCCATGTCTTCGACTATCCCGTGCTCGCCGAAATCGCTGCGAAGCACGGCCGCACGATCCCGCAGATCGTCCTCCGCTGGGTCCTCGAAAAAAACGTCAATCCGCTCACCAAGTCGGTCACGCCGTCGCGGATCGCCGACAACTTCGACGTCTTCTCCTTCCGCCTCGACCCCGAGGATCACGAGAAGATCAAGACGCTCGCATCGGTCGGCCGCTTCGGCAGCGATCCCGACCAGGCGAAATTCTGAAAAAAAATGCGCAGTCCGCGAGGGCTGCGCATTTGCATTCTGGTTACTTCTTCGGTTCCGGCTTCGGCTCGGGTTCGGGTTTCACGTCTTCGCCGAGATATTTCGGGAGGTCCATGCCGGCCATCTTGAACAGGTCGTTCATCGGCGGGATCGACTTCATCAGGTTGGAGGCGAAGCTGGCCGTCGAGGACGTGCCGTCTTTTCCGCCGCCGTCCCAGACGGTGATCTTGTCGAACTTGAGGTTCTTGATCGCGTCGACCTGGGTGCGGACGAGCGCTTCGAGCTTGTCGGCGATGAGCATCTTGATCGCGGCGTCCGGGTTTCCGCCGGCGGCCTTGACGAGATCGGCGAAGCCTTCCGCCTGTTTCGTCAGGATTTCATGGTTACCGCGGGCCTGGGCTTCCATCTTCGCGAAGATGCCGTCCGCTTCGCCTTTTGCGCGGCGGCGGATTTCTTCGGCGACGGCTTCGGCTTCGAGGATGCGCTTCTGCTTGTCGATTTCGGTCTTGACGATGACGTCGGCCTCGAGGGTCGCCTTTTCACGGGCGGCGCGGGCGGCTTCGGCGGTCTGCTCGGCGATGTAGGATTCTTCGAGCGCCTTGGCGGCGGCGATCTTTTCGGTCGTCATCGCGCGGCGGAGCGCTTCGGCTTCGATTTCGCGGCGGTTGGCGTTGGACTGGGAGATGAGTCCGAGCGATTCGTTTTCGCCGGTGATCGCGGTCGAGTTCGCCGAGGCGACCTGGATGCGCTGGTCGCGGACGGCGTTCGCTTCGCCGATCGAACCGTCGCGGTTCTTTTCGGCGACGGATTTCTTCGCGTCGTTGATCGCTTTCGCGGCGGCTTCCTTGCCAAGGGCCTGGATGTAGCCGGATTCGTCGTTGATATCGGTGACGTTCACGTTGATGAGGCGGAGGCCGATCTTCTTCAGTTCGGTCTCGACGTTGCGGGAGACGGCTTCGAGGAATTTGTCACGGTCGGTGTTGATCTCTTCGATGTCCATCGTCGCGATGATGAGACGGAGCTGACCGAAGATGATGTCCTTGGCGAGTTCCTGGATTTCCGAGAGGCCGAGGCCGAGGAGACGTTCCGCGGCGTTTTGCATGACCCCGACTTCCGTCGAGATGCCGACGGTGAAGCGGGACGGGACGTCGATGCGGATGTTCTGGCGGGAGAGGGCGTTCTTGAGGTCGACCGGGATCGACATCGGGGTGAGGTCGAGGAACTGGTAGGCCTGGATCACGGGGATGATGAACTTCGTACCGCCGTGGACGCAGTCGGCCGAACGGCTGGTGCCGTCCTTGTTGTTCTTGACCTTGCCGTAGACGACCATGATCTTGTCGGACGGACATTTCTTGATCCGCGAGACGAGGAAGATCAGGATGGTGAAGAACAGCAGGATGATGGTGACGACGAGACCGGTTGGAAAATCGGCGAGAAAAATGGGTGTCATTTGGATCTCCTTTAGTTATATTTTTATTGCCTAATACACGGAAAACAGGTTACTTGCGCTTGACGACGAGAGTCGTCTCGCCATCGACGGAAAGCACTTCGATGGCTTCGCCGGGCAAAAGATCATCCAAGTCGTCGGTCACGGCGTCCGCTTCGGACAGCCGTTCCTGGACAAGGACGCTGACCTTGCCGGATCCGGAGCGTGCCTTCGGGACGCGGATGTAGACGGTCCCGGTCATTCCGACGGCGTTCTGATAATCGAGGTTTCCCTCGTTTTCGAGCTTGTACGCCGCCCGGATCGCATAGGCGAGGAGGAAGGCGGCAATCCCGCCGGCGACGACGCCGAGAAGCGAGGCAAGCCACGGTTGGATCACTTCGCCGAGCGAGAAGGCGGTCCNNAGGCGGTCCAGCCGCCGATCGCGAGGAAGGCGAGGACGCCGCGCACGGTCACGATCTTGAGGCCGCTGAACGAAGAAAGCGGTTCGTCGTTGATGCCGTCGACGTCGGGTTCGCCGTCAAGGTCGACATCGTCGACGTCGACGTCGCCGGCGTAGGCGGACGCTTCGCCGCCTTCGATCCCGAAGAGCATGAGGATCAGGAAAATCGTCATGATGATCGTCGCGATCGACGCGACGACGAACATGGATTGCTGGAATACGGTCAATGTTTCCCACCACTGGGACATACGGGTACCTCCATGGTATCTAGTGACATTGTGAAAGAGGACGAACGGTTCCTGGGGCGAAAGACATGGGTAATTCGGTGATCAACTCCAGTCGGCCGCAAGTTCGGCCTTGAGCGCTTCGAAGCGGGAGACGAGCAGATCGAACGTCGCCGACAGTTCGGCAAGGTTGGAAACCTGCATGGCCGCCTGGACCAGCGCATGGTCCGCTTCGGGATAGTCGCGGTAGCTGTACCGCAGACCGAAGTCGGCTTTGGCGGGGCGATGCTTCAAGTTGAGGAGGACGCCCAGATGGGCGGCGAGGAATCGATAGAAGTTCGGAAACGCTTCGGTGAAGTTGCCGCGGGCGATGTTCTTCCGGGTTTCGAGGACCATCAGAAAATCGGTCGAGGTCGCCTGTTTGAAGAGACGTTTCCCACGGGCGAGGATGTCGGATGAAGAAGACTGTGTCTCGACCAGGACATGCTCCCGCTCGAACCAGACGACGGCGTGGCCGTGACGGTCCGTTTCCGTGAACTTGTCGGGAATCGACCGTTTGATCACGGCGAAATCGATGTAGTACAGGGGCGGGACGCGGTCGACCTGATAGAACACTTGCGAGAACCCGTGCCAGGCGGGTTCGGGGACGCGGAACATGCGGAGGATCCCGAAGCGTTCCGCGAGGGTTTCGGTGATCCGGTCGATGACCGTTTCGACGGCGTCGTCCTCGCAGACGACTTCAAGGTCGAGGTCGGAGTAACGATCGAGATATCCGGTCGCGGCGGAACCGCCTTCGACGGCGGCGATCACCGAAGGCATGTCAAGGAGCGTTTTTTCGAGGATCGCGCGAACGTCCTCGCGGGAATAGACGGGGTTCATTTGCGTTTGACGGGGAAGAGGATGTCGTAGACGACGGCCCCGTTTTCGTCTTTCGGTTCGGCGAGCGCGATCATCTGGCGGAGATCCCACCAGAGGTTGTTTTCCTTCATGAATTCCTCGAGAGCCCCTCTGCCGTCGCCGTCCATGAGGGCGACGTATCCAGCTTCCGACACCCGATAGGACATTGCCGGTCCGCCAGGCAGATCGATGACCTTGATTTCCTTGGTCTTCGCCATGCCAGAGGGGACGCAGGCATATTTGATGTACAGGGCGAGACGAACCCCGTTCTTCTTCATCACCATCTCGTTTTGATAGCGATGTTCCGGCGTGATGCCGGCTTCGGACAGGAACGTTTCGAGTTTCTGGAATGCCAGGGTTTCGTCGCGATCGCTGACGCAAGCGAGGGTACGCGGTTCGAGTTGGACCAACGTGATGGCCATGGATGTCATTCCTTTCGGATGGAATCGCCTTACCGGTCAAAGGTTCCGATAGCGGCGGATCGGGTGCCGGAAGGGCGATCCGATCGATTCCAAGTATCATTATAGCATATCCGTGTGAAAAGTAAATGTCTTAGGGGTGTCAATTTCGTGAAACTGTGGAACGGCGGCTTTCCGCGGATATGCGCAGTACGACGGCCTCCCATCCTGATCGATAATGCTTGCTATTCACAGCATAACCGTCTATAATGTATGAAAAGGTTTTCAGACGCCAAGGAGGACTTCGCCATGATGACGAAAGAACAATATCGGTTGATTGTCGAATCATCCCCGAACATGATCTGGCGGGCGGATATGTCCACCGCCTGCGACTATTTCAACAAGACCTGGCTCGATTTCACGGGACGCACGCACGCGGATGAAAAAGGGTTCGGCTGGGCGACGGGCGTCCATCCGGACGACCTCGACCGCTGCGTGAAAATCTACCTCGACCATTTCCATGCCCGTCAGCCGTTTGAGATGGATTACCGTCTCAAACGCCATGACGGCGAATACCGCTGGATCAACGACCGCGGCGTCCCCGTCTATGATCACTTCGGCACGTTCGTCGGCTTCATCGGTTCCTGCATGGACGTCACCGAGAAGATCGAGGGACGCCTGATGATGAACATGGCCCAAAACGACTTCCTTTGCAATACCTATAACCGCCAGTACGCCTTCCAACTCCTCGAAACGCTCTTCAAACATTCACGCGATCGGGAGGATGCGCTTTGCGTCCTGATGATCGACATCGACGACTTCAAGGCGATCAACGACCGCCATGGACACGCGGCGGGCGACGCCGTCTTGAAATGGGTCGTCGGGTTGATCAAGGACGAACTCGGTTCGCGCGACATCCTCGGCCGCTACGGCGGCGATGAATTCGTCGTCGGACTTGCGAACACCGATGCGAAGTCAGGCATGTTTCTCGCCCGAAAGATCCAACAGGCTGTCGCAATCAAGGAACTCGCCATCACCGGCATCGTCCCGCTTCGCCTCACCGTGAGCATCGGCCTCAAGTCGCTTGACCTCGAAGCTTCGCTCGAGGAACTCGTCGGGACCGCCGACAAGAACCTGTATCTCGCCAAGAAGGAAGGCAAGAACCTCGTCCGGGGTTCCTGAATCCAATGAATCCGATTCGCTCTGCCGCCCAATCCAACGATCGGACGGTGTTTTTTTCTTGGAAAACGAAAGGCGTTCCCCGTTGGATGGGAGAACGCCTTGCGCGATGCCGGATCAGCGATGATCAATAGGTTTTTTTGGGCTTCTTGGCAACCGGTTCGGGTTCGGAGACGCCGGCGATGAAAGGTTTCTTGAGTTTCGGATTGTTCTTGTCGGCCTTTTTTTTCATCGTCAACTTGTCGTTTTTTGCCTTGTCGTTCTTGTCCATGGTATCCCTTCCTTCTTTTTTTAAAGATGCCGCCGGAATCGCGGCCTCTCCATGTTTCAACCGATTCCATTATATCGCATTCCAGGCCGATTGGGAACGACATTTCATCGGAAATCGACGGAATCGGCACACCCGCCGACGTTTGCATCGGAGATACTCCTGCGGGCGATCGAAACGCGTGGATTCCCGCTTTCATTAATCGTTTGTTGATGATATAATGTTTTCATTGAATTAAGGAGACACCCACGATGCGCAGGAAAAAGTTACACTTGATTTTAACCATGTTTTTCGCTTTGAGCCTTTTCGGAATCACCGGATGCACGGCGACGACCACCCTCGACCTCGAACAACTCGCCATTTCGGCGGTCGATCAGTTCGATGTCCCGGCCGGCACGTACACCGTACCTTATACGATTGACGACTTCAACGACTATGTCGCGACCTATGGGCTGTTCGTGACACTATCCGCCGTCGACCAGGACGGCACCGCCGTTGATGTCACTGGGACATCGTTCACAGTCGTTTCCGGGCGGATCTATACGGTCACGATCACCGCTTGGGTAGAGGACGAGGCCGTTCGGACCAAGACCGTCACGGTCACCGCCGTGGCGAAGACCGCCGTGAGCATCGAGATCACGACCGCCCCAGCCAAGACTGACTTTTTCGAGGGACAATCCTTCGATTCTGCCGGGATGGTCGTCACCGTGACCTACTCCGATGCCTCTACCGCCGTCACGAACGATGTGTCATTTTCGATGACGCCGCTTACGACGACCGATGCGTTTGTCGTCGTCACGCACATCCCGTCCGGACTGACCGCTTCCGTTGCGATCGCGGTCCATCCGCTCAGCGAGGCCGTCTGGACCGTCACCTTCGACGGGGCCGGCGGACAGCTCGTGAACGGCGATGAAGTACAGTCGATTCACCACGGCGAAGGCGCCGTCGCGCCGGTTTACACGAAGAAGGATTTCCTGTTCGACGGGTTCGACGTCGCATTCGACGTCGTCACGTCCGATCTTTTCGTCACGGCCCGCTGGATCGATCCGTCGCAAGGCACCGCAGGTCTGGACTACACCCTCGATCCCTTCACCTACACCTATCAAGTGTCCGGATACTGGGGAAGCGCGACCACGGTCATCGTACCCGCCATGCACAACGGCCATCCCGTCACGCGCATCGGCAACAACGCCTTCCAGAACAATACGACGATCCAAGTCCTCGAACTTCCCGCCGGGATCACCTCCATCGGCATCGATCCGTTCCTCGGCGCGACGAACCTCGNNCAATCCGGCCTATGCCTCGATCGACGGCATCCTTTATGACGCATCCGCGACCTTCCTGATCCGTTGTCCGCAGGGCAAGACCGGACCGGTGACGATTCCCGAAGGCGTCGTGAAGCTTGCGACCCTCGCCTTCGTCGAATGCCTTAGCGTGGCCGAGATCGACTTTCCGGACACGCTCGTCGAGATTCCCGCCAACACGTTCTATCATACCGCCTGGCTTGACGCCCAGCCCGACGGCCTCATCTATGCGGGCAAGGTCGCCTACCTCTATGTCGGAGTGATTCCGGCCGATACGACCATCACGCTCGCGCCCGACACGATCGGGATCGGCGGCGAGGCCTTCGCGTTCCAGGACGGCATCGTCGCGATCGAGTTTCCCGATACGCTCATCGCGATCGGCAGCCAGGCCTTCGCCGGCCTCGATCATCTGACCGGCGTCATCTTCCCCGACGGCCTGAAGTCGATCGGCACGAAAGCCTTCGAACAATGCGTCAACCTGGCCAACTTCAACATTCCCGAAAGTCTCGAGCGGCTCGGCGCACAGGCGTTCCAAGGAACCGCCTGGTATGCCGAACAGCTGGACGGCGTCGTTTACGTCGGCCCGATCGCCTACGCCTACAAGGGCGCGATGCCGGCAGGCTTGACGCTCTCGCTGCTTCCCGGGACGACGGGCATCGCCGATTACGCGTTCTACGCCCCGGATGGATCGACTTCCCTCGTCGGCATCCAGCTGCCTTCATCGCTCACGTCGATCGGCGAGGGGGCATTCGCCGGTTGTACCGGCCTGACGATGCTCCTGATTCCCGAAAACGTCACCGCGATCGGCGCTTTCGCCTTCCTCAACACCGTCCTCGACCTGTACGCGGAAGTCGCGTCGGAGCCAACGACCTGGAACGTCTGGTGGAACTATACCGACCGTCCCGTCTTCTGGAACTGCATGAGCCCGAGTTACGCCTTCACGTACACCTTCGATACGACGGGCGGAAGTCCGATCGATCCGATCCGCACGGTGTTCCTCGCCTTCCTCCCCATCCCCGTCCGCACGGGCTATACCTTCCTCGGATGGTATGAGACGGCTGAATATGCCGGCACCCCTATCAGCGCACCCTATTACCCCGAATCGAAACAGGATACGACTCTGTATGCCAAATGGGAAGTGTCCGTTTATCGGGTGGAATTCGTCATCGACGGATGGACCGTGACGGGCGGGGGCGACCTCGTCCAGAATGTCCATTACGGCGACGCCGTCGTGGCGNNCGGCTCCCTGTTCGTCGCCTGGAGCGCCGATCTCGATTTCATCACTTCCTCGATCAACGTCGTCCCGGTGTGGGCGCGGATCACCACAAGCACGTCGCTGTCGACCTCCGAAGGCGTCTGGATTGCCGTCGACACGTCAAACGGCGGTACGATCGAAATCGATTACGGGACCGGCGTGTACGTCCCCTACGTTCTTGGTAGCAGCAAGTACCTTACCGCCAACGCGACGATCCTCGGCCGGATCGCGTACCAGGGCGGCGACTGGATCGCCTTCGCCCCGTTCGTCATCGACAACATCGACGGATCCCGTCCGTCGCGGCCGGAATTCCTGATCCGCGATTTTTCCGGCGGGATGCTCACGATCACGATCGTCGGCGGGGTTGACACCGGAAGCGGCGTCCTCCGTCACGAGTACCGGATCGGCGACGACCTCGTCTGGATTCCCTTCACGTCGTCCAACCTCGACATCGTGGTCGAAAACGGCACGATCGTTCAAGCCCGAACCATCGACCTCGCGGAAAACGCTTCGGCGACGAACGAGACTTGGTTCCACGTCGACGCGCTTTCCCTCACCGACGATAACGCGCGCGTCTATGACCGCTTCGTCCTCACCTCCGTCGCTTCCCCGAACGGTTCCAACGTCACGACGAACATCGCCTTAAGCGGCTCGTACAGCGCCGAACACAGATATTTTTGGGACTATGTGTCCTATCCGACCGGCACTGATTACCGCGGCTGCGGCGTCAATGCCGGGCAGATTTTCATGGAATGGTTCGGGCAGAGCCATCCGCTGTCCCGGATCAACGATTCGGTCGAGACGACCGACTTCGGGAAATACCTCGAATGGCTGACCGAAAACACTTGGGCCGACCCCTCCATCTTCACGACCCCGGCGCAGCTCGTCACCGGCTTGCAAGACCTGATCGACGCGGATTTCACGGGGTACGACGTGATCCGCCGCAGTCCGGAATCGACCGCCGCGGCAATCGCGATGATCGAAAGCGCGCTCTCCGACGGCTTCCCGGTCGCGATCCTCGTGAACGACGGCGGCCACTGGCAGATCATCTCCGAATCGATCGTCGTCCGCGACGCCGACGGCGACATCGTCTCCGCCAAATTCCTCATCCACGACAACGGCGGATCGAGCTACCGCAGCTGGAGTCAGCTCGATTACTTCTTCGAAGACAACTGGGACGCCGAGTTTGCGCGGGCGATGGACTACACGTCCTACGTCGACACCATCATCACGATCCGCCGCGACGATGCGATCCAAACGGAAAACTGGAGCGTCGGCTGGTCGAGCGCGGAATTCTTCACGGTCGCCGGCGCTTCCTATGTATTTTTGTCGAAGCCGGACGGCACGATCCATATCAACCACGTGAACTCCGACGGCACGATCGGCGCCCTCGCGCAGACGTACGCCTGGTCGGACGGATGGGACAACGTCTCCTTCTATGAAGAGAACGGGACGACCTACCTGGTCCTGTTCAAATCGTCGAACCGGCTGTTGCACATCCGCGCGATGAACGCCGACGGCAGCGTCGGTACGCTTATGACCGAGACGACCGTGCCGGCCTCGCCTTACGGCAACCCTGCGATGATCAACGCGGTCAAGCTCGGCGGCAGCTATTATCTCGAAGGGGCGGCGTACCGCGCAAACGACGACTTCGCCGTCAACTTCCTCTACGACCTGCTGGACGGCGGCGTCTTCGGCGGCGAATTGGCGCACGATACGCGCATGCTCACCTACGCCTTCACCCAGGCGACGATCTTCGAAGCCTATGGCAACACCTACCTGATCAACTCCGACAGCAATAGCGGTGATGTCATGATCTATGCCCTCACCGCCTCGCTTTCATTCGGCGAACGGATCGCCACCTACCATTGGAGCGAGGGCTGGACCAATCTGATCCCCTTCACCGTCGACGGTGAGACCTTCCTCTTCATCGCGAAAAGCGGGGTCCTCGATGCAAGCGGGATCGGCGCCGACGACTATGGTCTAGTGCGGATCCACCGCATCAACCCGGACGGCACGATCGGCGTCATTGTCGACCGCACCTACTGGCCGGTCGCCGATTTCTACGGCGTCGCGTTTGGCTACAACGTCGTCCGGTTCTATCAAAACACCGCGGGCGACACCTGCCTGTTCGCGCTTCGCACCTACGACGGCAAGATGAACGTCTATCGGATCGACGCCGACGGCGGGATCCATTCCGACCTTTCCTGATTCGATCGCATTTTNNGCCAGCCTGCCCGCAACGTCTCTTGGACGTCGCGGGCAGGTTTTTTTGATGGTCGGCGCCGCCACGGCGGATCGGCGGGAAGGACGATCCATCCGCTGCGATTTTCATGATCATTATCCTCCTCGAGCCCTTATCATCCGCCATGCGCAATGATATAATGATGATAACGATGGTTTGATCAAGAAGGAGCGTTCGATGATGAGAAAACCCAGATTGGCAATCTTGATGTTGGTATCCGCATTGACCCTGTTTCTCGCCGGATGCGATCAACTGACTTCCCTACTTTCGACCACGACCCTGGAACCAGTCACGACGGCATCGGAAACGTCGACGACGGTCCCGGTAACGACCATCCCGGCGACGACGATTACAGAGCCGGAGACTACGGAACCGGAGACCACGACGGTCCAAACGACCGCGACGCAGTCGGCGCAGGAGATCCTGGACGAAGCGGTCGCTTCGCTCTTTGTACCCGCGGAGGTCACGAGCGAGGCCGGCTTCGACCTGTTCTTCACCGACGGGGTGGTGACTTGCGGCTGGGAGAGCGACAACTCCGACGTGATCGACGTCTGGTTCATGGGCGGCGAGGCGCAGGTGTTCGTCGTCTCGATCCATCGTCCGGACACGGTCGACGCTTCCGTCACGCTGACCGCCACGCTGTCCTATGGAACGGAGACCAGGATCGTGACCTTCGTCGTGCTGGTCCGTGCGGAACATACCCAGACCGACCCGACGACGGCCGAACTCTTGGCCGAAGACCTGCAAGCGCTGACGCTCGACGCCATGGTCGAGCTGTCGACGGTCGAACTGCCGACGAGCGGTTTGAACGGGTCGACGATCACCTGGGAGCTCCAGACGACCGACAGCGCCGACCTTGTGGACAACACCCTGACGCTGCACTACATCGGCAGCACCGACATCATCGTCCTGCTCGCCACCCTGTGGCTCNNCCTGCCGACCCTATTCGACGATCGAAACCCTCCTCAGTCATCCGGTCCCCGACGTCTATCTCAAGGCGACGGTCTACTTTTTCTATGAACGCGGCTTCTTCGTGTTCGACGGGACGGGCCTGTTGAACGTGTACGCCGACGGCGACTGGAGCGACCGCATCGCGCTTGGCGACGAGGTTTTCCTGAGCGGCGACATGGTGAACGGCTACGTCGGTTGGGAACTCTGGTATCCGTCTCTCGAAGCGATCGTCTCTTCCGGCAATCCGTACGAACAGCCTGTCCACGAATACATCTTCGGCGTCAGCTTCCCGCGTCCGTTTGAGATCTCGGTCATCACGGGCACCGTCCATGTCATCGACTCGATCGTCTATCTGTATTCCGGACAGGTCCGGATCGCCATCATCGAACTGTCGACCTACAACGATTCCTACGATGCGCTCAAGGCGTTCGACGGCCAGACGGTCACCATCAAGGCCGCCAACTACTATTTCTATTCCTCCTGTTACGGATTCCTCTATCAGGAAGGCGCGGCCGGGATCACGGTCGTCGGCTGATTTGCATCATTGGTCATCGATTCGTCGAAGACGCGTGAAAATCGCGTCTTTTTTTTTCGGATATTCATGAGTCGAACGACGTAGAGCGAAAAAAGGGGCTGTAAAGAAATGGATCT